>VGLJ01000009.1 GCA_016866775.1 Candidatus Rokuibacteriota bacterium
CGGGCCCGGCATCGCAGATCTGGGCGTACCGCAGCAGCGCGGGATCGACGGCCGCCACGTGCGCGGGCAGCCCCCCGGAGAGGCTCCAGTGCAATGCGTCGATCAATACCGACGCGTTCGCCCGCTTCGATCGCGCGACCACGTGCGCCGCGGGGGTGAGCGTGCGCACGCCCGTGTAGACCGCGAACTCGAGACAGACCTGCAGCCCGTACTGCGCGGCGCGATCGCAGAGGTCGCAGAAGCGCTCGAGCGTCCGCGACAGTGTCCGGGTCACGGCGCTAGGGCGACGGCGGCTCCGGAGCCGAGCGACGGAGGTCGAGCAGCGCGTCCATGCTCTCCCCGCGCCGCTCGAACGCGAGCTGCGTGATGTTGATCATGCGGCGCACGATCTCGCGGACGGCTTCCGCGTTCCGGATGGCGTCGTCGATCTGGGTCTTGTGCGCGGGGTCCTCGACCTCGCGCGCGAGCAGCGCGAGCTGTCCGAGCAGCGGGTTGAGCGGGTTCAGGATCTCGTGCGCGGTCGCGCGCGCGAGCGCGGCGACGCTTCGCAGGACCTCGCGCTGCGCGTCCTCGCTCCGCTTGCGCTCCGTGTGGTCGAGCAGCTCACCTTCGACGCGCCACACGCCGGGCTCGTCCTCGAACTTCGCCACGGTCGCGAGGACGCAGCGCTGCCGCCCGTCGGCGCGGAGCAGCCGCAGCTCGACGTCGCTCACCGCGTCCTCGGAGCCGAGGCGCGTGACGAGCCGCTCCCACTCGCGAGGATCGGCGAGGAGCTCGGCGAAGCGCCGGCCCAGGACCGCGTCGCGCGTGTCGGCGCCCATGATCTTCGCGAGCGACAGGTTGCCGTCGATGGTCCGGCCGTCCATGCTCGCGACGAAGGTGCCGGCCGGACTGCGATCGAACAGCGCGCGATACCGCTGCTCGGTGATCCTGAGCTTGTGCTCGAGGTCGATGCCCTGGCGCCGGCGGCGGACGAGCGACGCGATGGACGGGCCGAGGTTCGCAAGGTCCTCGACGAGCTCGACGTCCAGCTCGCGGGGTCGCGTGTCGAAGAAGGAGAGGATCACCGCGGGATCCTCCCCAGGCACCGGCAGCGTGAGAGCGCAGCGCAGTCCGAAATCCCTGGCGAACGACGCGCGCGCGAAGCGCGGCTCCTCGAGGACGTCATTCGTGACGATCGGCGCGCGTGATTCCCAGGCGGCACCGGGGAGCCCGACGCCCCGGTCGATGACGAATCCGAGCACGATGTCGACGAAGGGCCGGTGCGCCTCGTCGCGGCAGTAGGACACCGGCACCATCTCCAGCGTGGCGCCGTCCGGCCGCGCGAGCCACGCCTCCGCGACGGCCCAGGCGTGCGCTTCCGACAACAGGCGGAGGACCGTCGCGAGCGCGCGGTCGACGTCCTCGTGCCGGCAGGCGGCGCGTACCGCTTTGCGGAGGCGGAGCGTCTCCGCCTGGCGCTGGCTCATCCGAGGAAGAGCTCGCAGGTGTCGAGCCACGCCTGCGTCGTGAGCCCGAGCGATTCCACGTCGACGCGCTCGTCGTTGCCGTGGACGCGCGAGCCCATCGCCTCGGCGGTGACCGCGCGCGAGAAGAGGCCGAACCCGTACGCCACCGCGCCGTGCTCGCGGAAGTACGGCGCGTCGGTGAAGCCGAGGATGAGCTTCGGCAAGAGCTTCGCGCCGGGATAGTGGCCGTCGACGACCGTCGCGAGCACGTCCCACAGCGGCGTGCCCGTCGGCGACGACGACGCGTTCTTCGAGAACAGCTTCTCGATCGTCACGTGCTCCATCAGGTCGCCGAGCGCCTTGTCGAGGTGGCGGCGCACCTCGTCCTCGGTGTCGCCGGGCACGGTGCGGATGTCCACCTCGATGTCGGCGATGTTGGGGATGACGTTCGTCTTCAGGCCCGCGTGACAGATGTTCGGCGAGAACGTCGTGTGGGTGTTGGACCAGAGGATCTTCGCGAGCGCCGTGGGCAGCGCGTCGATCGACTCTTCCACGCTCACCGGATCCATCAGCGCCTGCTTGATCCCGGGATCGAGGTCGAGCGAGCCCACGAACCCGCGCCACAGCTCGTCGACGTAGGGCGCGGGGCGGTAGTCCGCGAGGCGCGTGATGATCTGCGCGGCCTTCACGAGCGCGTTGTCCGCGCGGTACGGCGTCGAGCCGTGGCCCGGCGTCCCCTTCACGCGGAGGCGCCGCCACGCGACGCCCTTTTCGCCGACGTGGACGACCACGTTGAGCGTGCCGCCGTGCGCGCTGACCGTGCCGCCGTTCTCGGTCAGCACGTAGTCCGCGCGCAGCGCGTCCCAGTGCTTCTTGCAGACGTACCCCGCCCCGTGGAGCCCGCCCGCCTCTTCGTCGGCGCACGCGAGATAGACCAGCGTGCCGCGCGGCCTCCATCCCTTCTTCGCCAGCGTCTTGAACGCGACGGCCTGCGACGCCGTGAGGTTCAGCATGTCGACGGCGCCGCGACCCCACACCTCGCCGTTCACGAGCTCACCGCCGAACGGATCGCGGCTCCACGTCTGCGGCGTGACCGGGACCACGTCCGTGTGGCCCATCAGACACAGGGTCGGCGCCGTGGGATCGCTGCCCTCGATGCGCGCCACGAGGCTCGTGCGCCCGGGCGCGCCGTCGGGCTGGAACACCTGGACGTCGAGGCCGCTGCCCTCGAGGTACGCGCGCAGCGTGTCGCTGTTGCGCACTTCGTGGCCGGACGCGATGCTGCCGTCGTTCACGCACTGGTTGCGGATGAGCTGCTGCAGCAGCTCGACGGTCTGGCCGCTCAACGCCTCGTTCATGATTCCGGCCACGATATCACTTCCCCGGCCGCCCGCCGTCGGTCACGTCTGGACTTGCCTCGCGAATCTCACGATAATCGGCCCTCCGGAGAGGGGCCCGAGCGCGCCGCTTCGAACAGGGAGGCGTCATGAGAAAGCGTACCGTCCGATCCCGACTCACAGTCGCCCTCGTCGCGGGAGTCGTCAGTTGCGTCGTCGTGGTCGGCGCGGTGGCGCAGAGCAAGAACGCTTACATCGGCAAGCTCGAAGGCCCGGAAGTCGTCACCGATCCCGCGAAGTTCCCCAAGACGTTCAAAGAAGCGCCGCAGCTCGCGGCCCTCGTGAAGGCGGGCAAGCTGCCGCCCGTCGCCGAGCGCATCGGGCAGGACCCGCTCGTCCTCAAGCCGCTGAAGGAGATCGGGAAATACGGCGGCACGTGGCGCGCCGGCTTCACGGGCCCGGCGGACTTCTGGAACGGCTTCCGCTGCTGCTCCGGGCCCGACCATCTCATGTTCTGGGACTACACGGGCGACAAGGTCGTGCCGAACCTCGCCAAGGGCCTCGAGATGCAGGACGGCGGCAAGACGTGGCTCCTGCACCTGCGCCGCGGCATGAAGTGGAGCGACGGCAAGCCCTTCACCGCCGACGACTTCGTGTTCTGGTACGAGGACATCTACAAGAACAAGGACCTCGTCCCCACGCCGTCATCCGCCATGGCGATCAACGGCAAGCAGGGATCGATCGAGAAGGTCGACACCCACACGGTGCGCTACAGGTTCCCCGAGCCGTACTTCATGTTCCCCGACGTGCTCGCCGGCTCCACGGAGCTCGCGGGGCAGATGTGGGGGTATCGCGCGCTGGGCGGCTTCGCGCCGGCGCACTACATGAAGCAGTTCCTTCCGAAGTACGCGGGACAGGCCGAGCTCGACAAGAAGGCGAAGGACGCGAAGTTCGACAGCTGGGTGCGCCTGTTCGTCGCCCAGAACGACTGGGCCCGCAACCCGGATCTTCCCGTGCTGTCGCCGTGGAAGACCGCGACGCCGATCAACACGCCCACGTGGACGCTCGAACGCAACCCGTACAGCGTGTTCGTCGACACCGCGGGGAACCAGCTTCCGTACATCGACAAGGTCGTGCTGACGCTGGCGGAGAACCTCGAGGTGCTCAACCTGCGCGCGATCGCGGGTGAGTACGACTACGCCTCCCGCCACGTCGACCTGGGCAAGCTCCCCGTCTTCATCGAGAACCAGCAGAAGGGCAACTACAAGGTCCACCTCGATCCCGGCGACTACTGCGACCTGATCATCAAGTTCAACCTCAACTACGACGCCGACCCGGAGATCGGGAAGTGGTTCAACACCGCCGACTTCCGGCGCGCGCTCTCGCTCGGCATCGACCGGGCCCAGATCAACGAAACGTTCTGGCTCGGCACGGGCACGCCGGGCTCGGTCGTGCCCGCGGATCACAACAAGTACAATCCCGGGCCGCAGTACCGGAAGCTCTGGTCGACGCTCGACGTCAAGAAAGCCAACGAGATGCTCGACAAGATCGGGCTCTCGAAGAAGGACGCGGAAGGCTATCGCATGCGCGCCGACGGCAAGGGCCGGCTGCGCATCGAGATCATGACGCTCGGCGGCCAGTTCGTGCAGTACACGCAGATCTCCGAAATGATCCGTGAGCAGTGGAAGAAGATCGGCATCGACCTGAGGGTGCAGGAAGTGGAGCGGAGCCTCGCGCTCAAGCGCACCGCCGCGAACGAGCAGCAGCTCGGCGCCTGGAACAACGACGGCAGCGAGCACCTCTTCACGTTCCCGCTCCACGTGTTCCCGTTCGAGGTCGACGCCGTCGCGTCCTCGGGGCCGCTCTACGCGAGGTGGTTCCAGTCCGGCGGCACGCAGGGGAAGGAGCCCGAGCCGCGGATGAAGGAGCTGATGGACAAGTGGAGGAAGGCGTTCGGCGTGCCCGAGAAGGAGCGCATCCAGCTCGGCAAGGAGGTCTGGAAGATCGCCGCCGAGGAGGTCTACATCATCGGCGTGGTCGGTCAGGCCCCGGCCGCCATGGGTGTGCGTGTCGTCAAGAACAGCATGGGCAACATCCCGGCGCGCATGTACAACAGCCCGGACGGCAAGACGCCGGGCATCTCGCGGCCGGCGACGTTCTTCTGGAAGAACTGAGGTAACCGGAGGGCACGACGGTGCTCGCGTACGTCGGCCGTCGTGCCCTCCTCGCCGTCTTCACCGTCTGGGCGATCTCCGTCCTCTCGTTCGCGATCATCCAGCTTCCGCCCGGCGACTACGTGACGTCGTACATCGCGCAGATGGCGTCGACGGGCAGCGTCGTGTCCGAAGAAGAGGCGCAGCAGCTCCGCATCCAGTACGGCCTCGGGCAGCCGTACTACGTCCAGTATCTGAAGTGGATGAACCTGGTCGTGCGCGGCGAGTTCGGCATGTCGATGGAGTGGCGCCGGCCCGTCACCGAGGTGATCGGTGACCGGTTGTGGCTGACGATGGTCGTCTCCCTCGCGGCGCTCGTGCTCACGTGGGTGCTCGCGCTGCCGATCGGCATCTATTCCGCGGTCCGCCAGTACTCACCCGGCGACTACGCCGCGACGTTCGTCGGCTTCATCGGCCTCGCGGTCCCGAACTTCCTGCTCGCGCTCGTCCTGCTCTACTTCGGGTTCGTGTTCCTCAACGCGCACGTCGGCGGGCTCTTCTCGCCGGAGATGCAGGACGCGGAGTGGTCCGGGGCGCGCGTGTGGGACCTGATGAAGCACCTGCCGATGCCGGCGCTGATCCTCGGGCTCGCGGGCACGGCCCAGCAGATCCGCATCATGCGCGCGAACCTCCTCGACGAGCTGCGCAAGCCGTACGTCGTGACCGCGCGCTCGAAAGGCCTGACCGAGCTGCGGCTGATCCTCAAGTATCCGGTGCGCGTGGCGCTGAACCCGTTCGCGAGCACGATCGGCTACACGCTGCCGTACATCGTGTCGGGCAGCATCATCGTCTCGCTCGTCCTCGGGCTGCCGACCGTGGGGCCGCTGCTGCTCAAGGCGCTCATCGCGCAGGACATGTTCCTCGCGGGCACGATCGTGCTGCTCCTCGGCCTGATGACCGTCATCGGCACGCTGATCTCGGACATCCTCCTCGTGTGGATCGATCCCCGGATCCGCCTCGAGGAGACGTAAGTGGCCGTCCTCGCGCCGCCGACCACGCCCGCGCACGAGCCCGCGCCGCTCGCGCTGCCCGAGCAGCGGATCTTCGTCGCGTCGCAGTGGCAGCTCATGTGGTGGCGCTTCCGCAAGCACAGGCTCGCGATGGTGAGCAGCGTGATCGTCATCGGCTTCTACCTGGTCGTGCTCGGCGCGGACTTCCTCGCCTACGCCGACCCGGACAGGTCCGAGGCGCAGCGCTCGCTCATGCCGCCGCAGCGCGTCTACTTCTTCGACGGCTGGCGCTTCGCGCCGTACGTCCACGGCTTCAAGGGCGCGCGCGATCCGAACACGTTCAAGCGTGTCTACGTGGCGGATCCCACGCAGAAAGTGCCCGTGCGGTTCTTCGCCGAGGGCTTCGAGTACAGATTCCTCGGGCTGATCCCGACGACGCGGCACCTGATCGGCGTCGACCGCGGCCGCGACGCGTCGACGACGATCTTCCTGCTCGGCACCGACCTGCAGGGGCGCGATCTCTGGTCGCGCCTGATGTACGGCACGCGCATCTCGCTCACGATCGGGCTCCTCGGCGTGACCATGAGCCTCGTGCTCGGCGTGGTCCTCGGCGGGCTCTCCGGCTTCTACGGCGGCATCACCGACACGATCATCCAGCGCACGATCGAGATCTTGCGATCGATCCCCACGATCCCGCTGTGGATGGGTCTCGCCGCGGCGCTGCCGCGGGAGTGGACGATCCTGCAGGTCTACTTCGCGATCACCATCATCATCTCGCTGCTCGGGTGGACGGAGCTCGCGCGCGTGGTGCGCGGGCGCTTCCTCGCGATGCGCGAGGAAGACTTCGTGGTCTCCGCGCGGCTCGTGGGCTGCAGCCAGCTCCGCACGATCTTCGTGCACATGGTGCCGTCGTTCATGAGCCACATCATCGCCGCCACCACGCTCGCGCTGCCCGCGATGATCATCAGCGAGACCGCGCTGAGCTTCCTCGGCCTGGGCCTGCGCCCGCCCGCGATCAGCTGGGGCGTGCTGCTGCAGCAGGCGCAGAACGTGCAGACCGTGGCGATCTCGCCGTGGCTGATGCTCCCCGCGGTCCCCGTCATCATCGCCGTCATGGCGTTCAACTTCCTGGGCGACGGGCTGAGAGACGCCGCGGACCCCTATGGCCGCTGAGCCGCTCCTGTCGGTGCGCAACCTGAAGACCTATTTCGCCCAGGACGAAGGTCTCGTGAAGGCCGTCGACGGCGTGAGCTTCGACGTCGCGCCGGGCTCGACGATGGCGATCGTCGGCGAGAGCGGATGCGGGAAGAGCGTGACGGCGCGGTCGATCCTTCGCATCGTCGACCGGCCGGGGCGCATCGTCGAGGGCGAGATCCTCTTCCGCCGCGGCGAGGCGGCGACGGACCTCGCGACGCTGGACGCGAACGGCGCCGAGATGCGCGCGATCCGCGGCGCCGAGATCGCGCTCATCTTCCAGGAGCCGATGTCGTCGTTCAGCCCCGTGCACAGCGTGGGCAACCAGATCGACGAGGCGATCCTCCTCCACCAGGCGGTGAGCCGGCGCGGCGCGCGCGACAAGACCATCGAGATGCTCCGGCGCGTCGGCGTGCCGTCGCCGGAGGAGCGCGTCGACCAGCTCTCGAACCAGCTCAGCGGCGGCCTGCGGCAGCGCGCGATGATCGCCATGGCCCTCTCCTGCCAGCCGACGCTGCTGATCGCCGACGAGCCGACGACCGCCCTCGACGTCACGACGCAGACGCAGATCCTCGAGCTGATGCGCCAGCTGCAGAAGGAAGACGGCATGGCGATCATGCTGATCACGCACGACCTCGGCGTGGTCGCGGAGATGGCGACCGACGTCGCGGTGATGTACCTCGGGCGCGTGGTCGAGCAGGCGCCGGTGGACGCGATCTTCCACGACCCGAAGCACCCGTACACGCGCGCGCTGCTGCGCTCGATCCCGCGTATTCGTTCGCGGACGCGCGAGCGGCTGACGCCGATCGCGGGCAGCGTGCCGCATCCCTTCGACCGGCCGCACGGCTGCTCGTTCCATCCGCGCTGCACGGACTTCATCGCGGGCCGGTGCGACGCGAGCGCGCCGGAGCTCGGTCCGGCCGGCCCCGGCCACGCCGTGAGCTGCTTCCTCTACGAATGACGGCGCCGCTGCTCACGGTCAGCGGGCTTCGCAAGCACTTCCCGATCCGGAAGGGCTTCCTCAAGCGCACCGTCGGGCATGTGCGTGCGGTCGACGGCGTCGACTTCCACATCGACGAGGGCGAGACGCTGGGGCTCGTCGGCGAGAGCGGCTGCGGGAAGACGACGACCGCGCGGTGTCTGCTGCGCGCGATCGAGCCGACGGCCGGCACGATCACGATGCGCGTGAACGGCGGTGACGTAAACATCGGCGCGCTCGGCCGGTCGGAGCTCCGCGCGCTCCGGCGCCAGATGCAGATGATCTTCCAGGACCCGTTCACGTCGCTGAACCCGCGGATGACGCTGCTCGACCTCGTCGGCGAGCCGCTGCTCGTCCACGGCATGAAGAGCCGCCGCGAGCGCGAAGACCGCGTGGCGGATCTTCTGCGCCGCGTCGGGCTCCGGCCCGAGTACATGCGGCGGTTTCCGCACGCGTTCAGCGGCGGCGAGCGCCAGCGCATCGGGATCGCGCGCGCGCTCGCGCTGCATCCGCGCCTCGTCGTGGCGGACGAGCCGGTGTCAGCGCTCGACGTCTCGGTTCAGGCACAGATCCTGAACCTGCTGCTCGATCTCCAGGCGGACTTCGGACTGACCTACCTCTTCGTCGCGCACGACCTCAGTGTGGTCCGCCACATCAGCAACCGCGTGGCGGTGATGTACGTCGGGCGCATCGTGGAGCTGGGCGGGACCGACCGGATCTTCAGCGCGCCGAAGCATCCGTACACGGCGGCGCTCCTCGCTGCCGTGCCGGAGCCGGACCCGCGCGCGCGTGGCAAGCGCATCATGCTCCAGGGCGACGTCGCGAACCCGGCGAAGCCGCCCAGCGGCTGCCACTTCCATCCGCGCTGCCCCCACGCGATCGATCGCTGCCGCACCGAGGTGCCGGTGCAGCAGCCTATCGCTCCCGGCCACGTGGTCGCGTGCCACCGCGCGCAGGAGCTGAAGCTCCCCGGCGTCGACTGAACACCGCCCTCAGCGCGACGGCTTCCAGCCGATCCGCTCAGCGTCGAACGTCACGCTGAGGAAGACGATCGCCATCTCGTCCGTCGTGCCGTCGCCCCAGCTCACCGGACGCGGCGGCCGGTTCGGCTGGCGCGGGTTCTCGGCGGAGTTGTCGAACACCGCGACCATGTCGATCCGCGTGTTCTGCGGCAGCGGGACGGGCTTCGCGAACATGTAGGCCCCCTGCCAGTTGAAGTCCCAGTCGTCGATGTGGATCAGCGGGCGGACGGTGCCGTCGGGATACGTCGCCGTCACCGTCATCGCGCGCCCGAGCAGGTGCATGTGCGGCGAGATCGCGTTCGCGTGGAGGTCCCGACCGAACGGC
The DNA here is from genome assembly GCA_016866775.1 of Candidatus Rokuibacteriota bacterium. Classification (GTDB taxonomy): domain Bacteria; phylum Methylomirabilota; class Methylomirabilia; order Rokubacteriales; family CSP1-6; genus VGLJ01. Next base: position 9,469 of record VGLJ01000009.1, read on the forward strand.
ACCGTCCACGACGCGCGCACTTCGTGGCGGCGCTCGCCGGGCGGGATCGTGAACGTGCGGTTCAGGATCGGGATGCTGCGCTGGCGCTTGTCGATCGGCCCCGTGGCGAAGTGGAGCGCCATGCGCGTGCGATCGCTGCGGGTCGTCGGTCCGCTGTTGTGGTAGTGCATCTGCAGCACGACGTTCGCGCCTTTCGGCAGCAGCATGCCGACGCCGTCCTCCAGCACCCGCGGCCGGATGCCCGGCGCCCACCCCGAGAGCCCACCCGCCGACGCGAAGCCGGGACCGCCGAAACACGTGTAGCCGAGACCGGGTTCGCCGTGATCGAGCCGCTCCGCCGCACCCGTCGTGTCGATGTACGAGAGGATGTGGTGGACGAGCTTCCGATCGCCCGGGGCGTACTCGGCCTTCGTGACCCAGCGATCCTCCGGAAAGTTCGTCGGGATCACGAAGCAGCGGTACACGTCGCCGGCGCGCGCGGGCACGGTGTACGTCTCCGCCATCTCGAGCACGTGATCGGGCGCCCCGAGTGTCCATCCCTTTGGGAACACGACCGGCGGCGGCAGCTTCGCGGGATCGCCCTCGGGCGCGCCCGCCGCGACCCAGCGCACGAGCGTGGTGAGCTCGGTCTCGGACAGCCGGCGCGATCCGAGGAAGTCGCCGAACCCGGGCACCGGCTTCCACGGCGGCATCGCCCGTCCCTGCACGGCGTCGCGAATGTCGTCCCGCCGCTGATACACGTCGCGATAGGTGAGCAGCGAAAACGGCGCGTGCTCGCCGGGGCGATGACAGGTCTGACAGCGCTGCTGCAGGATCGGCGCGACGTGCTCGCTGAAGGTCGGCGGCTCCAGCGCCGGTGCCGTGCTCGCGAGCAGCACCACCGCCAGAGCCGCCGTCAACAGCCCGCGCATCGGACTACTTGATCAGGCCGTAGAAGCGCCCCGCGTTGTCGCAGGTCATGGCCTCCGTCACCGCTTCGGGCAGGTGCTTGAATTGCTCGCTGATGTACTTCTCGGATTCCGGCCACACCCCGTCCGGATGCGGATAGTCGGAGCCCCACATCAGCGTCTCGAGGCCCATCTCGTCGATGAGCTTCGTGCCCACGCGATCGTACTGGAACGTCGCCTTGCACTGACGGCGCCAGTATTCGCTCGGCAGCATCTTCAGCGGCAGGTCGTGGTACTGGTCCTGGAACTCGAAGTCCATGCGGTCGAGAACGTACGGGATCCAGCCGATGCCGCTCTCGCCGAAAACCACGCGGATGTTTGGATAGCGCTCGAACACCGCCTTGCCCATGAGCGAGGTGAGGATGTTCGCGAGCGTGATCTGGAACATGCAGAGGCCGCTGTACGTGAGCGCGCGCTGGGTGAGGCCCGTGTACTTGTTGCGCAGGTCCGGCGACACCGACGGGAACGTGTGGAAGTGCAGCGGCAGGTTGACCTCGTTCATCGCCGCCCACAGCGGCTCCCACTGGTCGTGCCACATCGGCTCCATCTCCCACGAGCACGAGAGCTCGATGCCTCGGAAGCCCATCTTGGCGACGCGATGCACTTCCTTCACCGCGGCATCGATGTCGCCGTACGGCAGGTTCGCGAGGCCGATGTGCCGGTCCGGATACTGCGCGATGAAGTCCGCCATCCACGTGTTGTAGATGCGGACCATCTCGTTCGACGCCTCGATGTCCTTCAGCTTCGCGGCGGCGGCGAGGATCCCGTAGATGACCTCGGCGTCGACGCCGTCACGATCCATCTCCTTGATGCGCAGGTCCGGATCGCCCGGGCGGCGGATGCCCTTGCTGCCGTCGGTGTAGAGGCCGGTCGACGCCATCACGTCGACGCGCAGCTGCTTGCCCGGCTGGTACTTGGTGCCCGACGCGCCCACACCGCCGGCGATCCCGAACTTGATGGCGCCGCCCTTCGCGACCCACCACTTGTCGCCGTTGGCGTCGGGCTGCGGGTCGACATACGGCATCCGGTCCTTGAGGTTCGCCGGCGCTTCCGACGTGAACAGATCGGGAGGCAGCCAGATGAGATCGAGGTGACAGTCCGCGGAAATGCGCCGGTATTCCCTCATGCCCTTCCTCCTGTGACCAGCGGGAGCCCTTCGGAACGTCGCACGTCGTTGATCACCTCGAGCACCCGCGTGTGCAGGCCGGGGAACTCGATGCCGAACTCCTTGGTGAGCCGGCTGTTGTCGACCAGGTAGTTGCCGGAGTCTTCACGCCCGCCGTCCTCCGCGAACGTGATCTTCGCATCCGGGAGGAATCCGCGCACGATTTCCGCGAGCTCGCCGAGGCTCACGGGAATGCCGCCCGAGTTGTAGAGATGGTGGCGGGGCGCCTCGGCCATGAGGACGCGGAGAAAAATTTCCGCAATGTCCTCCACGTGGATGAGCGTGCGCATCAGGCCCTTCTTCGGAAGATGCACCGGCTTCCCGCGGGCGGCTTCCACCATGATTTGCACGTGATCGACGGATCCGCGCACCTTGTCGGGCCCGGTCACGTTCGCGGGACGGACGCCGACGATCGACATGCCGTAGTTCTTGATGTACTTCTGCGCCTGGAACTCGTTGAACATCTTGTGCATCGCGTACTGGCTCGTGCCGTAGTGAGGATCGTCCTCGGTCGCGAGCCGGTCGCCGAACTTGCTCTGCTGCCCGCTCACGGCGATCGAGCTCGCGTACACCACGCGCTTGACGCCGGTGAGGCGCGCCGCCTCGAAGCAGTTGTCCATGCCGAGAACGTCGAGGCGCATGACCTGGTGCGGATTGCCCTCGCCCGCGCCGAGCCCGTACGCGAGGTTGATGACTCGCTCGGGCTTGACGTCGAGCATGATGCGGATGACGTCCTCGAACTGCGTGATGTCGCCGCGGATGACCGGCGCGCCGATCGGGACGTCGGCGAACGCCGCGGCGCCGGGGTTCAGGTCCACCCCGATCACCGATTCGCCGCGCGCGACCAGCTTCCTGACGAGCCGCGGCCCGATGAAGCCCGTCGCGCCGAGCACCAGCGTCGACATAGCGCCCTCTCTACGCGTCAGGGATGCGTGTGGACTGCCAGGCGATCATGCGCCAGTTTCCGCCGCTGTTCTTGTAGACGGCCAGGTAGCGGACGGTGAACCGGTTGTCCTTGCCGTCGCGCTCGACGTGCATCTCGGACGTGCCGTTCACGATCCCGACGTCCCCGTGGACGCGCACCGCGCGGTCGCGCGGCGCGATGCCGCGATAGTGCGGCTTGCCGCCACGCAGGTTGGCGACGTGCTCCGCCTTCGTCTCCTGGCGCGCGGTCGAGTGCACGTAGGTGAGGTCGTCCGCGAGCGCGGCGTCGAGCGCGGGCCAGTCTTCCTTGCGCATCGCCTCGAACCGCCGGTCGTCGGCCTGGAGGACGGCAGCTTCCGTGGGCGTCATGGTCCTCTCCTTGAACATGGGGCCCCCACAGCTGAGGACCCCCAAACCCCCATTACCACAGCGGGGTGGTGTTCATCGCCGAAACGTGGGCGGAGACCACCTTCCAGCCGACGTCCGCAAATCGTACCCAAGTTTGGCTCTGCCGGCCGATCAAATCGCGGCCCCGCACCTTGAACTCGAGGTTCACGGTCGCGAAGTCGCGGCCGAGCGTGAGGATCTCCAGCCGGATGCGCTTCTCCTTGATGCCGGGCCCCGGCGGGCGCGCGACCCGGTGCGCGTGGATCTCGTCGAAGCCGTAGCCGTGCTCGGTCATCGCGTACCGGATCGTGTGCGGGCTCCGCCAGAACGTGTTGTCGAGGACGTCGACGTCCTTGTCGATCAGCGCCTGCTCGTAGCGCTCGAACAGCGCGCGCACTTCGGCGACGACTTCCGGAATGTTGGGAGTCATGTCCATCGTGTCATCACGGCGCACAACCGGCAAGGGCGTTCGCCACCGCGATCAGCGCGGCGTCGCTGCCGCGCCCGCCGAGGATCGAGAGGCCTACCGGAACACCGTCGACCTCGGCCCCCGGGATCGTGATCTGCGGCACGCCCGTCAGCCCGCCGTGCGCGGCGAGACAGAGGATGCGGGAGCGCAGCGGGTCGAGCGTCGGAAGCGGCAGTCCCTTCTTCGGCGCGGGACACGGCGTCGTCGGCATGCACAGGGCCGTACCGGGAGGGAGCAGCCACGCGAGCCGTGCGCGCGCTTCCATCCGCATCAAGGCCGCCCACTGCCGCTCGCTCTCGGAGACCGTGGTCGAGAGCGCGAGGTTGCGCGCGACGCTGAATTGCATCCGCGGGTTGTCGCGCTCGATCCAGTCCCTGAACGTGAGCCACGCCTCGTGGCGTTGCAGCGTCGTCTGCGCCTTGCCCCACACCGAGAGGCCGGGCGGTGCCAGCAGGTCTTCGCGAACGTCGCGCACGAGCGTCGACAGCTTCTTCACCATCGGCTGCAGGGCGGCCGCTGTCTCGGGATCGGCGAAGCCGAACGCGTCGACCGCGATGACGAGCCGGAGCGGCAGGCCCGCGGCAAGCGACTCGCCGAGCATGACCGCGGAGACGCGCGCGAACGTTGCCGCGTCGCGCGCGAACCATCCCGTCGTGTCGGCGCTCGGGGCCTGCGGCAGCATGCCGGTGAGATCGAGCCGGCCGTGCGTCGGACGGATGCCGTAGAGCCCGCAGAAGCTCGCGGGCACGCGCACCGAGCCGCCCGTGTCGGTGCCGAGCGCGGTGTCACAGAGGCCTTGCGCGACGGCCGAGGCAGAGCCGGACGACGAGCCGCCGGGCACGCGGTCGGGCGCCTTCGGGTTGAGCGCCGTGCCTTCGAACGGGTTCTCGCCGAGGATGCCGAGCGACACCTCGTCGGTGATCGTCTTGCCGATCAACGTGGCGCCGGCGTCGAGCAGCCGCTGCACCGCCCACGCGTGCTTCGCGGGGACCGGATGCTGCTTCGCCCAGTCGGGGTTACCGCCGCCCGTCGGGTGGCCGGCCACGTCGAACAGGTCCTTCGCGGCGAACGTGAGACCCGCGAGCGGTCCGCTCGGCGCACCTGCGACCCGTACGGACGTGCCGGGGACGAACGGGCCGGTTGAAGCCATGGTCCTCAGCTGAGGCCGGCGAGCAGGGTCGGGTCGAAGTCGCGCTCGAGCCTCGCGCGCACAGGCCGGACAGCGTCGACGAACGCGGCGTGCTCCGCGGGCGTCAGGTGGACGACCTCGTTCTCGCGCGGATCGAGCTTCGCGAGCACCTCCTGATCTTCCGAGATCGCCAGGCGGCGCTGAAGCGTCGTGGCCTCGCGCGCCGCCTCGTCCACAGCGCGCCGTACGTCGTCCGGCCAGGACTCGTAGTGGCTCGCGTTGCAGAGCAGGAAGCTCGCGCCGAAGAAGTGACCCGTCAGCGTGATGTGGCGATGGTACTTGTGCACGCCGAAGACGTAGATGCTGGTCAGCGGGTTGTCGTGGGCGTCGACCGTGTCGCCGCCGACCTCCTGCACGAAGCGCTTGATGTCGATGGCCATCGGCACGAAGCCGAGCGCGCGGAACACCTCGCCGTGCAGCGCGCTGCCCTGCGTGCGGATCCTGAGCCCGCGGCAATCGTCCGGCCGGCGGATCGGCCGGACCTTGTTGGTGAGATGGCGAAAGCCGTTGTCCCAGCGGCCGAGCACGCGGAACGGCGTGGTCGCGTGCATGCGTCGCACGAACCGGTCGCCCAGCGCGCCGTCGAGCGCGCGCCATACCGTCGCGCGGTCGCGCACGACGAACGGCAGCTCGAGGAGCGCGAGCTCGGGGACGTCCCTGCTGAACCGCACCGTGGACATGTAGCAGAGCGAGAGCTCGCCCTTCTCGACCATCACCGGCAGATCGGCCGAGGGCCGTCCGAGATCCAGCACGCTCGGAATCAGCTCGAAGCCGATCCGGTCGCCGAGCTTCTGCGCGAGGAGCTCGCCGAGCCGGCGCGCCGCCTGGTTGTGGATCGACGCCGGCGGCTGGTAGCCGCCGGCCTTGATCGCGAGCGCGGTCACGCGACCTCGACCAGCTCGATCGCCTCGCGGCTCGGGCCCTCGATCATCACCGCGCGCGCGGTGCCGAGCTTGTACGGCTCCTCGAGGAGCCTGACGCCTTCGCCGCGGAGCTTGGCGATCCAGGCGTCGAGGTCGCCGACGCTCAGCGCGATGTGATCGTAGAGGTGCCCGCGCGAGCTCACCATCGGCTGATCGGCCTGGCGCATGTACGCCGGGAACATCACATCCCCGAAGATGACCGCCGCGGACGGCGAGCGGAACATCCCTCCGCGCTCGAGCGCCGGCCAGCTGCGCTCGGTACCGCGCGCCACCTTGCAGGTCGCTTCCGTGAGCGGCGTGTCGCTCGTGCGTCCCGCGGGCACGCCCGCGTTGAGATGCGTCTGGTACCAGAGCTGTGCGCAGAACGGATCGTCGTGGAAGAAGTGCACGTGGTTGAAGCGCTCCGCCGGGTAGTTACCGGCGTACTCCACGAGCGCCTTGTCCGGCCCCGCCATGTAGCCGAAGCCGCCCTTCCGCGTCGGCTGCACGCCCTTCGCGATCGCGTCGGCGATCTGCGCCTTCGTGAGGCCCGGCGTGCGGTTCACGCTCGGCCACGTGTCGCTGCTGACGAAGACCGAGCCGCCCTCGTCGGTGGTGTACAGCGGCAACAACGTGACGTCCGCGCGGGACGTGTACGTGGCGAGGCTGGCGTGCGTGTCGGTCACGTGCCAGCCGAAGTGCCAGATCGCGGTCTGCGGCGACGTCGGTGGAGGCGTGCCGACTTTCGTGAACAGCACGAGCACGTCGTTCGGCGCCGCGAGCGCGGGCAGGCCGCCCCACGTCGTCTTGGTGCTCCTCGGAAAGTGGCGGACGTAGAAGTCGATCGCGGCGTCCGGATCGACGGAGTTCAGGTGGAGGTGATGGAAGCCCGGCGCCGGAAGCATGGCAGCCTCCTTTGAAGATGCCTCTGGGCGAGAGTATAAGCGCAGCATGAACGAGACACGGACGCTCGCGCGGTTCGTGGCGGAGACGACGTTCGGCGGTCTGCCGCGCGGGCTCGTCGAGAACTGCAAGATCGCCGTGCTCGACACCCTCGGCGCCGGATTCGTCGGCGCCGTGCAACCGTGGGCGCAGCGCATCGTCACGGTCGTCCGGTCGCTCGGCGGCACGCCGGAGGCATCCGTCATCCATCAGGACTGGCGGACGGACGTGTCGCGTGCCGCGCTCGCGAACGGCGTGCTCATCGGCGCGTTCGAGTGCGAGCCGCTCACCGGCTCGCACGCCAGCGGCACCGTGCTGCCGGCCGCGCTCGCCGTCTGTCAGCGCGAGCGATTCGACGGCGCGTCGTTCCTCACCGCGCTGGCGCTCGGCTTCGAAGTGTCGGCGCGGATCGCGCGCACCGCCGTCGGCCTCGAAACGGTTCGCGGCTTCCACAACCCGGGCACGCAGGGACCGTTCGGCGCGGCCGCCGCGGTCGGCAAGCTGTACGCGTTCGACCAGGATCGGCTGACCAGCGCGATGGGCATCGCGGGCTCGTCGAGCGCGGGTCTCCTGGAGTTCGCGTGGAGCGGCGGCGACACCAAGCGCCTGCATCTCGGCCGCGCGAGCCAGCTCGGGCTCGAGAGCGCGCTGCTGGCGCGCAACGGCGTGCGCGGGCCGGCGACCGTGCTCGAAGGCCGCTCCGGCTACTTCAACGCGTTCTCGACGCCGCCGCGCATGGAGAAGCTCGTCGAGAGGCTGGGCGCCGACTGGGCGATCGAGCCTCCGTCGCTCAAGTCATACGCCACGCACGTCACGCAGCAGGCCGTGGTCGCGGCGATCCAGGATCTCAAGCGCGAGCATCCGCTCGATCCCGCGAGGATCACGCGCGTGCTGATCCGCGGCGCGCCGCGGATCATGGAGGAGCGGCACATGGAGCGCGCGCCGCACGACGTCCTCGGCGGACAGTACAGCCTGCCGTTCACCACGGCGGTCGCGCTGACGCGCGATCTCTCGAACCCGCTCGCGTACGACGAGGCCGCCGTGCACGATCCGCTCGTGCGGGACCTCGCGCGGCGCATCGAGCTCGAGCCGGTCGCGGACGATCATGCGGACGCGCACCACTTCTGGCCGGCCGAGCTGCTCGTGGAGTGCGCGGGCGAGCGCCACACGCGGCGGACGCGTCCGCACAAGGGCGCGCCGTCCAATCCGTTCACCTGGGACGACGCCTGCGAGAAGTTCCGGCGCTACACCGCCTCGATCCTCGACCCGGCGCGGGCTTCAGCGCTCATCGAGGCCGTCAGCCGCCTGGAGAAGGTGGCCGACATGGCGGACGTCGCCGCGCTCGTCTAGTCCCGCCCCAGGAAGTCGCGGACGCGGTCGGCGGCCTCGCGCTTCGGGTAGAGCGCGTTCAGGATGCGGGCGCGCGTGAGCGGGTCGCTGGCGAAGAAGCGCTCGTAGAGCACCTGCCGGCTGCCGAACGCGCTCCCCGCCACGTCCCACGCGAGACGGAACAGCTTCACGCGATCCCGCGCCGTGGCGGCGTCGGTGGCGAGGTACTGCTCGATGGCCGGCGCCAGCGGTCCGCGGAAGTCCGCTTCGCTCGGCGTGATCATGAAGCTGCTGGAGCCGAGGAGCTGCAGGATCTCGATCATCCGCGGGTACGCGGTCATGAAGAGGTTGCGCGAGCTCTCCACGGGAAGCTGCGCCGGACACATCACGCCCCACTCGTCGAGCGTCGCGTCGGCTTCCGACGCGCGCATGCACGCCCGGATCAGCTCGGTCTGGAGCATCAGCTCGCCGAGGCGCTCCTCGGCGTGCGGGAGCTGCGCGTTGCCGAGCGTCTCCGTCATCAGGAGCGCCACGCCCAGCACGAACTCGCACTTCGCGAGGTTCTTGGCCGCGCCCTGGTGCGCGGTGTGGACGTTCGAGTGCGTCTTGAGCCCGGTGCCGTTGACGAGGTCGACGTCTCCGAAGAGGAACACGCGCTCCCACGGTACGACCACGTCGTCGAAGAACACGACGCAGTCCATCTCCTCGAACCGCGAGCCGAGCGGGTGATCGAAGCGCGAGCGCTCGAGGTCGAAGCTCTCGCGGCAGAGGAACTGGAGCCCGGGCGTGCCGCACGGGATCGCGAAGTTGATCGCGAAGGGGCTCGCGCCCGGGGCCATCCGCCCGAGGCGCGGCGAGTACACGGCGATCTCGTCGGCGAGCGGCCCGAGCGTGGCGAGGATGCGCGCGCCGCGCACGACGAGCCCGGCGTCCGTCTCGCGGACGACGCGGAGGGCGGTCCCCTCCTCCAGCTTGAACGTGCCCGCCGTGTCGCGGCTGCGCTGGAGGTTGATGAGCGCGTGCGTCAGCGTGAGGTCGTGCCGGGTGATGTGCTCGTGGTAGCGCCGGACGTTGTCGGCGAACTCCGGCCGCGCCTGCGCGAAGTAGGGCGCCGCGCCCGCCCAGGCGGCGAAGTTCACGTTCATGAAGTCCGGCGTGCGGCCCATCATCCCGCACGTCGCGCGCGCCCAGTGCAGCATCATCACGCGCCGGCGCTCGAGCTCCTCCCTCGTGCGCGGGATGATGAACGAGAGGCCTTCGCGCTCGCCGGTCGCGGGCGCGACGTACGTCATCTCGTCGCGCAGGGCGGGATCGTGCTGCATGTCGTAGAGGGCGGCGATCGTCCGCGCGCCGTTGCGGAGCCCGGGGTGTGTCGTGACGTCCTTGACCCGTTCGCCGCCGAGCCAGACGTGGCGCTCCTGGCTCCGCAGCCCGTCGAGGTATTGCTGGCCCGTGCGTGCCGGCATCGCCGCCTATGATACGCGGCGCGCGGGTCAGGGCATCGGCACCTCGAAGCGGGCCGCGATGCGGGCGAGGTCGTCGAGCGTCCCGCGCGCGAGCGGGATGCCGTCGCGGCTCCGCCGAGCGAGCTCGCGATCGCCGCGCTCGCCCGGCACGAGGAGCTCCTCGACGCCGGGCTCCCGCGGCAATGCCTTGATCGTCGCGACCAGCCGCTCGACCTCCGCGCGAAACACCGCCGGGTCGGCGAAGCGCGCGACGTCGATCGCGAGCACGAGCCCGTTCTGCGTGTGGCGGCGCTCGGCCGGCGCGCGGCTGAACGTCTCGGCGACGATCGGATTCGAGGCGACGAGGCTCGCGAGGCACTCGATCATCAGCGAGAGGCCCGAGCCCTTGTAGTCGCCGAGCGGACGCGGAATCGTCGCCTTCGCCGGATCGGTCGTCGGCGCCCCCTGGTCGTCGAGCGCGAGGCCGGGCGGAATCGGACGTCCCGCCCGGCGCGCCTGCGCGAGGCCGCCGGCCGAGATGACGCTCGTGGCCATGTCGAGCACGAGCGGCCCGCGCGCGCCTCCCGGCACCGCGATGGAGACCGGGCTGGTCGAGACCGCGGCGGCGCGCGCGCCGTGGTACGCCATCATCGGCACCGACGCGGCGAACGCGATCGCCGCCATCCCTCCACGAGCGGCAGCCGACGTGTAGTAGCCGAGCGCGGCGGTGTGCGTGGTGCGCCGGGCGAGCGCGAAGCCGATGCCCACCTCGCGCGCCTTCTCCATCGCCGCCGCGCACGCCGTCGTCATCGCGACCGGCCCCGGCGCGCGGTCCATGTCGAACATCACCGCCGCCGGTGTCTCGGTGGCGACCGTGATCGTGGCCGTGGGATTGAGATCGCCGGCGTCGAGCAGCCGTACGTACATCGGGATGCGCGCCACGCCGTGGGACTCGACGCCGCGAAGGTCGGCCCACACGAGGACGTCGGCGATGGTCGTGGCGTGATCGTCCGAGAGGCCGGCGGCGACGAAGATGTCGCGCGTGAACCGCCGCAGCGCCGCGGCGGCGACGGTCACGCGGGGAAGTAGCGGTCGAGCCAGTGCCGCACGAGGCTGACGACGAGCGGGTTCTTCTCCGAGAACAGGAAGTGGTCGACGCCGGCGACGAGGTGCAGGTCGGTCGGCTGGCCGGCGCGCAGGAACAGGTCGATCGACTGCTCGGTGGGCGTGACCGAGTCGCTCGCGGGATGCAGGAGCAGGAGCGGCCGCGGCGCGATCTGGCCCACGACGTCGTTCGCGCGGAAGTTGTACATGCTCTCGACGACGTCGAACGGGAACTCCATGATCGAGCCCGTCGAGAGGTTGCCCCTCAGGTGCGACGGGATCGGGACGATGTCGTAGCGCGGCACCATCAGCGTCTCTCCGCGCTCGCGCTTGCGCCGGCCTTCCTCCATCATCGCGGTGAAGCGCGCCCACGCCTCGGGCGACTCGTGCTGCTTCCGGAACTTCTTCACCCCGTCGCCCCAGCCGCCGCTCGAGATGCACGCGGCGACGCGCGCGTCGCCGCCGGCGGCGTAGACGGCGACGGCCGCGCCGAAGCTCTGGCCGATGACCCCGATGCGATCGGGATCGACGTCGGCCCGCCCGGCGAGGGCCGTCAGCGCGTGCTTCGTGTCCTCGACCTGCTCGAGACAGATCACGCGCCCCCGCGGGCCCTCGCTCTCGCCGCAGCCGCGCATGTCGAACCGCAGCGCGACGTAGCCGAGCTCCGCGAGCATCGTGGCCGTCGTCACCGACCCGCCGCTGTCCTTGTTGCTCCCGAAGCCGTGGAGGACGAGGAAGCCGGGGCGGCGGCGCGCGCCACCCTCGGGCACGTGCACCATTCCGGCGAGCTTCAGGCCGTCGGACACGAACGAAATGCGCTCGGTCATCAAGCCCCCTCCGCTCGTCACTATAATCCGTCGGGATGACCCCGCAACACGTCGAGCAGGCACGCGCGCGGTTCTCGAAGGTGGCCTTCGCCGAGCATCTCGGCATCAGTGTCGCCGAGCTCGCGCGCGATCGTGCCGTGCTCGTCCTGCCGTACCGGCGCGAGCACATGAACGCGGGCGGCCTGCTCAACGGCGGCGCGAGCGCGTCGCTCCTCACGATGACGGGCACGCTCGCGGCCTGGACCGGGGTCGACCTCGACACGAAGACCGACCTCCGCTGCGTGGACCTGTCGCTGCAGTATCTCGACGCCGGGCGGGACGGTGACGACGTCATCGCGGACGCGCGCGTGCTGCGGCGCGGGCGTGACGTCGTGTTCCTCGAGGTGGAAGCGCGCTCGCGCGCCGGCGTCGCGATCTCGAAGGGCCTGCTCACCTACCAGACGGCGGATCACGGCGCTCGCACGCCGCGGCTCCGCGCCGATCCCAGGCTGCTGCCGCCGCCGGCGCCGCCGGCCGCTCCCGGCAAGCACCGCCTGTTCGACGGCTACGTGGAGAAGCTCGAGATGACGCCGGTCCACGAGACGCCGGGACGCACGCGCGTGCGGATGCCGTGCACGCCCGCGCACGCCGACGAGACCGGGCAGCTGCACGCGGGCGCGATCGCCTCCATCGTCGACATCGCGGCCGTCGCCGCCTCGTGGTCGCTCATCCCCCGCCGCGCCGGTACGCGCGGCTCCACCATCGCCATGCAGATCAGCTTCCCGGCCACGACCGGCGAAGGCGTCGTCGCCGACGCGCACGTGCAGCAACGGTCCGAGTCGTTGCTCTTCAGCACCGTGCACGTCACCGGCGCGACGTCCGGTCAGCTCGTCGCGCTCGGGCAGGTCAGCTATCGCCTGCTGGAGCCGTGGCCCGAGTGATGCACGTCGGGCTGAGCCCGCTCCAGAGCGGCGGCGACTTCGACGCGACGATCGCGGAGTGCGAGCGCGCCGAGGCCGCGGGCTTCGACTCCGTGTGGCTCGGCGAGCATCACAACAGCATCCTGCTCTATCCGGCACCGCTCGTCGGGCTCGCCGCGATCGCCGCGCGCACGCGGCGCGTGCGTCTCGGCACCGGCGTGCTGCTACTGCCGCTCTACCATCCGCTCGCGGTCGCGGAGGAAGCGGCGATGGTCGACGTCATCTCACGGGGCCGCCTGATCCTCGGCGTCGGCGCGGGCTACGCGCCCGAAGAATTCGCGGCGTTCGGCGTCTCCATCAAGGAGCGCGGCAGCCGGCTCGACGAGGCCGTGCCGTTGATCCACCGCCTCTGGACGGAGGACGGCGTCACGCATGCGGGCCGGCACTATCGGATCGAAGGCGCGACGCTGCGGCCGCAGCCGGTGCAAGAGCCGCGTCCGCCGATGTGGTTCGCCGGCTGGGTCGGGCCCGCGCTGCGCCGCGCGGGGCGCCTCGGCGACGCGTGGCTCGGCGGCCCATCGGCGAAGCTCGACGAGCTCGCCGCCTGCACGCGCATGTATCGCGACGCGCGGAGAGCGGCGGGCCGCGGGGACGGCGGCGAGGTCGCGCTGATGCGGTACGTCTTCGTCGCCGAGAGCCTCGAACGCGCGCGCGCCGTCGCGGGCGATGCGTTCATCCGGTCGTTCGAAGCGACCTATTTCCGGTGGCCGCACCCGGTCGTCAAGCGCCCGCCGGGCGACCTGACGATCGAACGCCTCGCCGAGGACCGCATCATCCTCGGCGACCCCGCGAGCTGCGCGCGCCAGATCGAGCGCTTCGGGAGGGAGCTCGGGCTCACGCACCTGATCTGCCGCATGTCGGTCGCCGGCATCCCGGCCGACGCGTCGCGCGCGTCGATGGAGCTCTTCACGCGCGAGGTCATGCCGGCGCTGCGCCTATAATCGGAGCCCCTTCGACGAGGAGGCCACGACGATGGGCTGGCTCGACGGGCAGGTGGCGCTGGTGACGGGCGGCGGCTCGGGCATCGGACGCGCGATCGTGACGCGCTTCATCCAGGAAGGCGCGCGCGTCGGCGTGATGGATCGCGTCGGCGCGCGGACCGAGAAGCTGCAGGCCGAGTACGGCAAGCTGGTCACGACGATCGGCGGCGACGTGGCGCGGCTCGACGACAACAAGCGAGCGGTGTCCACAACGGTGGACGCCTTCGGCCGGCTCGACATCTTCGTGGGCAACGCCGGCGTGTTCGACCGCGCGGTGCCCCTCGCCGACATTCCCGACGACCAGCTCTCCGCGGCGTGCGACGAGCTGTTCGCCGTCAACGTGAAGGGATGCCTCTTCGGCGCGAAGGCCGCGCTCCCCGAGCTTCAGAAGACCGGCGGCTGCATGATCTTCACCGCGTCCGTGGCGGGCATGAACTCGGGCGGAGGCGGCGCGATCTACACCGCGTCGAAGCACGCCGTCATCGGGCTGATCCGCCAGCTCGCCACCGAGCTTGCGCCCCGGGTCCGGGTGAACGGCGTCGCGCCCGGCGGCACGCGCACCGACCTCAGAGGTCTGGCCGTGCTCGGCCAGGACGATCGGACGCACTTCGCCGATCCCGATGTCGAGGAGCGGCTGCGCGCGAACAATCCCTTGCATATGATGCTCGAGCCGGACGATCTCGCGGGCGCGTACGTGTTCCTCGCGTCCCCGAGCGCGCGCGGCATGACCGGGACCGTCGTGACCGTGGATGCGGGCAGCATGCTGCGGATGCGCCGCCGCTGAGGGAGGGTCGCTCATGGCAACCGATGTCAGCCGGCTGGTCGACGCCGAGAACGGCCGCATCAGCCGCCGCATCTTCATCGAGCAGGAGATCTACGAGCAGGAGCTCGAGCGGATCTTCGCCCGGTGCTGGCTCTTCCTCTGCCACGAGTGCCAGATCCCGCGGCCCGGAGATTTCTTCACCACCTACATGGGCGAGGACCCGGTCCTCGTCGTGCGCGACGGCAACGGACAGGTCGGCGCGTTCCTGAACGTCTGCCGGCACCGCGGCAATCGCCTGTGCCGCGCCGAGGCGGGCAACGCCGCGAGCTTCACGTGCGCCTATCACGGGTGGACGTACCGCAACGACGGGCGGCTGGTCGGCGTGCCGTTCATCAAGGAGGCGTACCACAACGCGCTCGAGCGCGAGCGCTGGGGTCTCATCCCCGTCGCGCAGGTCGAGAGCTACAAGGGCCTCGTGTTCGCGACGTTCGATGCCGAGGCACCGCCGCTGCGCGAATACCTCGGCGAGATGGCGTGGTACCTCGACGCGTTCTTCGACCGCCGCGAAGGCGGCATCGAAGTCGTCGGCGGGCTGCACAAGTGGATCATGCCGTGCAACTGGAAGCTGCCCGCCGAGAACTTCGCGGGCGACGGCTATCACGTCACCTGGAGTCACGTCTCGGCGATTCGCGCGGGGTTCGGCGGTGACTTTCGCGTCGGCGCCGATCCGACGGGCGTAGCGCTCTCGCCGGGCAACGGCCACTGCGTGATGACCGTCGGCGCGAACATGAACGCTGACCCGCCGGCGCCCGAGATCCAGGCGTACGAGGAGAAGATCTTCCCCGAGATCGTGCAACGTCTCGGACCGCGCGCGGGCACCCTCAAGCCCGTCGCGGGCACGGTGTTTCCGAACTTCTCCATGCTCAAACCGACGTCGCGCACGTTCCGCGTCTGGCATCCCCGCGGTCCCGAGAAGACCGAAGTGTGGGCGTGGGTCTACGTGGACAAGGCGGCGCCGCCCGAGGTGAAGGAAGCCAACCGGCTCGCGGGCGTGCGCGTCTTCGGTCCCGCCGGCGTGTTCGAGCAGGACGACATGGACAACTGGCAGGCGTGCACGCAGACCGGCCGCGGCGTCGTCGCGCGCAGGCATCCGCTGAACTACGAGATGGGGCTCGGACACGACCGCTGGAACGACGATCTCAAGGCCGTGGCCAGCGACTACCGCTTCAGCGAGAGCAACCACCGCCAGTTCTACCAGCGCTGGGCGCAGCTCATGGCCGCCGAGAAGTGGTCGGAGCTCAAGAGCTGATGGCCGACGACCTTCTCCGCGACGTCGAGCAGTTCTTCTACCGCGAAGCGCGACTGCTGGACGAGCGGCGCTTCCACGAGTGGCTCGAGCTCTTCACCGACGACGTGCGGTACTGGATGGCGGGCCGCCGGACGCGCTATCCACAGTCGAGCAAGGCCATCACGGTCCTTGCCGGCACCCGCCGCGACGACGGCGACATCGAGGACGAGCTGCCACTCCTCGACGAGACCAAGACGACGCTCATCGGGCGCGTCGCGCGCATCGACACGGGCATGGCGTGGGGCGAGGATCCGCCGTCGCGCACGCGCCACATCATCACCAACGTCGAGGTCGAGCCCGGCGCCACCGCCTCCGAGCTGACGGTGTACTCGAACTTCCTCGTCTACCGGACGCGCGCGGAGACCGAGCAGGACCTGTACGTCGGCGCGCGGCAGGACGTCCTTCGATCGGTCGACGGTGCGTGGAAGATCGCCGGCCGCAAGCTCATCCTCGACCAGAACGTGCTCTTGCCGAAGAACGTGAGCGTCTTTTTTTGAGCGACTGGAGCAAGGTCGCCCGGCCGATTCCCGTCCCGAACGAGTGGACGAAGCCGTTCTGGGACTCGGCGAAGCAGGGCGTCTTGTCGCTGCAGCGCTGCCAGGCGTGCCGGCGCTTCCAGCACCCGCCCTACCCGACGTGCGTGAACTGCATGGCGATCGATCTCGCGTTCGAGCCCGTCAGCGGCAAGGGCGCGATCTACACGTACACGATCATGTATCACGCGGGTGACAAGCGGTTCGCCGCCGCGGTGCCGTACGCGAGCATCATCGTCGAGCTGGACGACGCGCCCGGCGCGCTCATGGCCGCGAATCTCCTCGACGCGCCCTACACCGAGGCGAAGGTGGGGCGGCGCGTGGAAGTCACCTTCGAGCGGCTGAACGACGACATCACGCTGCCGCAGTTCCGGCTGGAGGGGTTTGGGGTCCGCCAGTCGCGGGGCGCCATGTCCGAGGAGTCGGCGTGATGTGGGCGCATCGCTGCGAGGTCGCGGTGAGCGGCGTGGGCTTCTCGAAAGTCACGCGCTCGGCGGAGATTCCCCTCGCCGCGCACGCGCTCGAAGCCGTGAAGGCCGCGGTCGAAGACTCCGGGCTGTCGATGTCGGACGTCGACGGGCTCGCGACGTATCCGGAGCTGCCCGCGACGGGCCACGCGGTCATCGACGGCGTCACCATCGTGTCCGTGAACTGCATGATGGCGATGCTCAAGCTGCCGAACCTGAGCTGGCACATCCAGGTCGAGACCGTGAACATCGGCGGCGCCTTCCAGCAAGCCGTGAACGCGCTGCTCGCCGGCGTCTGCAAGTACGCCGTGGTCTGGCGCGCCATGCATAATCCGAAAGGCACGTACCAGAACCTGCCGGGCACGTACGCGCAAGGACCGGCGCAGTTCACCGCGCCGTACGGCTTCGGCGGTCCCGGGCAAGGCATGGCCGTCGCGTACACGCGCTGGCTCGAAACGCACGGGCAGAGCCGCGAGAAAATGGCCACGCTCGCCGTCACCCAGCGCCGGCACTGCCACATGAACCCGCACGCGTACTTCCACAAGCAGCCGCTCACGCGCGAGGACTATCTCAGCTCGCGCATGGTGGCGTATCCCTTCTGCCTCTACGACTGCGACATCCCCGTGCAGGGCGCCGTCGCCGTCGTGCTGACGACCGCCGAGCGCGCGCGCGATCTGAAGCCGCGCCCCGCGTACCTCGCGGGCTACGGGCAGCGCCTCAAGTTCGAGGTCACGGGACGCATCGGCAGCCTGAGCAGCTACATGGACGGCGGCCGCAGCTCGTCGAGCCTCACGTGGGAGCGCTCGGGCTTCGCGCCGAAGGACGTGGACGTGGCGCAGATCTACGACGGCTTCTCCGCGTCCGTGATCTACGGCCTCGAGTCCTACGGCTTCTGCAAGGAAGGCGAAGCGCTCGACTTCATCCAGAACGGGCGCATCGAGCTCGACGGCGAGCTGCCGCTGAACACGTTCGGGGGCAGCCTCAGCACCGGGCGAATCCACGGGCTCTGGCACATCATCGAGGGCGCGCTGCAGGCGTCGGGACGCGCGGGCGAGCGCCAGGTGAAGGACGTGAACGTCTCGTTCGTCGGCGCGAGCGCACCGATCGTGACGGGCACCACCTTTATCTTCGTCCGCGAGCCGTACTGATTGCATGGGGGGCTCCGGGCCCCCCCACGCCCCCCACGCTGCAACCGCCCCGGCGGAGCCGTGGCGGTGCTCGTCATACCGGCGGTGCCGTCAATAGATCGGCCGGCCCAGGCTCGTGTAGTCCTTCGGCGGCGCCGAGCGATAGCGCGTGAGCCACCTGACCACGCCGTCCGTGTCGGCGACGGAGCCGCGGAGGATCGCCAGGACCAGGTCATGCGTGCCGAGCGTGTTGAACCGGTCGTCGATGTGCGCCGCGCGTCCGCCGACCGGCGGGCGCACGAGGAACGGCACGCGCGGATCCGACGTGCGGCGCCAGCGATCGGAGCTCACCACGAGCCACGTGCGGTCGTCGAGGCGCGCGCGCTCCAGGCCGCGCCGTAGCTCGCCGACGAGGCGATCGACGAGCGCGAGGTTGTCGAGATACTCCGCCTCCGCGCCCGTGAAGTTCCACGGCGTGATGTGTCCCGTGGCCGGATCGTAGATGCCCGGCGGCTGCGGCAGCGGCAGATGGAGCAGGACGAGGCCGAAGCGGCCGTTGGTCGCGGTGCGGAGCCCCACGTCGCCGAGTTCCGCGAAGCGCGCGATCGCCAGGCGGCGGACGTGCACCGGTGGCAGCAGGCTTCCCCACTGGTTGCGGAGCGCCTGCCCGACCGTGTGGCCGCGCGTCTGCTCGTAGGCGACGGACGGTCTCCACTCCGCGAGCCCCAGCGCGCTCCCGAGCACGCGCGGATAGGGCACATGCCATCCGACCACCGCGGTGTCGTAGCCGAACACGCGCGCGCGCGCGAACACGTTGGGGTGGGTGCTCCATCGCGCGGTCTTGCCGTCCGCCATGGTCAGCTCGAGATCGTTCGGGCTCAGCGGAGCGACGGCGACGACGGGGCGGCCGGTGATGAGGGCCGGCATCGAGACCTCGGCCGTCCCGGCCGGCGGCCGCGCGGCATCGGCGAACACCGACTCGCGCCGGAGGCGATCGAGCTCCGGCAGCTCGAGCCCGGGCGGACGCGACTCGAAGGTGACGCCGTGATCGAGCGCGGTGAAGAGGACCCACACGACGCGGCGGAGGCTCGGTGGCGCCGTCTTGAACGGTGTCGGCTCGACCAGACGCCACATCGGGCCGCCGGCCAGCTCGAGGAACATCCAGAGCGCGTGCGCGAGGGTGACGATCGCGACCGGCGAGAGAGCCAGCGCACTCCCGCGAATCACGCGCAGCATCGGCCGCGGCCAGCGGAACGACGCGGCGACGATCGCGGCGGCGAGAACCAGCAGCCCGGGCGGGCCGAGCGTCTCCACCCATCGGCCGAGCGCGTCGTACGTGATGCGCGCGAAGTTGAGCGCGACGAGCAGCATCGTCGCCGCGAGAACGGCGGCGACACGACGGACGACGCGGTGGCGGACGCGCCGGCTCGCCTGCGCGCCGACGAAGCCGACCGCGGCGACGGCGACGACGTTCAGGATGAAGGCGAGGAGCGTGGGCGCGCCGAGCGGCTGGTTATAGAAGTCCCGGTCCGCGCGGAAGAGCGTCTCCTTGCTCGTCTGGCTGAAGCACAGCGCGGACAGCGCGAGGCAGGCGAGCGCGTCGAGCGTGTGCTCGCGCCGTGTCGCGAACCGCCACGTGCGCCACGCGCGCGACGGCGTCACCGGCGCGCTGCGATACCACGTGAGCGGCGGCTCGGCCACGCGCTAGCGCTTGACGCCGAGCAACCTCGCGGCCGTCTCGCCGAGCATGGCCCGGCGCTCCGCGTTGCTGAAGCCCGGCGTCTTCAGGATGTGATCGACGGCCTTGTCCTGCCAGGGAATCGGATGGTCGGTGCCGATGACGAGCCGGTTCACGCCGACTTCCGCCGCGAGGTGGCGCAGCGCCTCGGGCGTGAAGACCAGCGTGTCGTAATACATCTGCTTCAGATACTCCGTCGGCTTCTTCTTCAGCTTCACGCCGGTGTCCATGTCCGGCGCCACGCGCAGGCTGTTGTCGGAGCGCGCCGCGTACGACGGCAGGAACCCGCCGCCGTGCGCCGAGCAGATCTTGAGGCCGGGGAAGCGGTCCAGCGTGCCCTCGAAGATCAGGTGCGAGAGCGCGATGGTGGTGTCGAGCGGATTGCCGATCGTGTTCTCGAGCCACCCCTGCCCCTGCAGCCGCCGCTTGAGATCCGGCGTGCTCTGCGGGTGGATGAAGATGAGGACACCGAGCTCCTCGGCCTTCGCCCAGAACGGATGGAACTTCGGATGGGAGAACTCGTCGCCGGCGACGCTCGCGCCGACGGCGGCGCCGCGCAGCCCGAGCGTCTTCACGCCGTCCACGAGCTCCTGCACGGCGAGGTCGGGGAACTGCAGCGCGACCGACGCGAAGGCGACGAAGCGGTCCGGATACGCCGCGCAGAACTCGGCGAGCCGCTCGTTCTGGATCTTGATGACCTGCGTGACGACGTCGCGCTCGGCCCGGTACCACCGCGGGTTGATGCTGAGCGCTTCCATGTCGATGCCCTGCTTGTCCATCTCGGCGATGCGCCGCGGGCCGACTTCCTCGATGCCGGGCCCGCGATGATCGGAGGGGTCCAGCCCCAGCAGCGCGTACGCCTCGGGGATCAGGCAGTGCGCGTGCACGTCGATCGTCCTCGCGCGCTTGCCGCCGACGACGACCTCGCGCCGGCGCCCGACGACCGACAGCTTCGCGCCACGCCCGGCGGGCTTCGACCGCGCCTTGCCTCGCGCACGCGCGGCGGCGATGAGGTCGCACTCGGTGAAGGCGATGGCGGCGTTGGTCGCGCTCTTCATCTCAGATGACTCCCTCGTCGGTCAGGGTTTTGATCTCGGCGGAGGACATCCCGAGCAATTCGCCGTAGACGTAGTCGTTGTCCTCGCCGTAGCACGGCGCGCCGCGGTCGATGCGGCCGCCGATGTACGCGGGGCTCGCGCTCAGCTTGATCGGCACCTCGGCGATGGGCCAGCGGCCGATCTTCGTGCCCGTCACCTCGGTCAGCCACTCGAGCGCGGCGAGCTGCGGATCGCGGTCGCAGCGGTCGCCCGCCGTCTGACAGACGCCGGCCGGCACGCCGGCGCGCTGCAGCGCCATCATCGTCTCGTACCCGTCGCGCGATGTCGTCCAGCCCGCCACGAGCGCGTCGAGCGCGTCGTGGTGCTTCAGGCGGCCCGCGAGATCCTTGAACCGGACGTCGCTCGCCCACTCCGGATGTCCCGCGACCTGCGCCAGCGCGCGCCACTCGGCGTCGGTGAAGCAGGCGATCGCGATCCATCGATCCACGCCGAGCGACGGATACGCGCCGTGCGGCGCCGCCGGCTTGTGCGGCGAGCGGTTGCCGTAGCGCGACCAGATGCGCCCGTTCGCCGACCAGTCGAGGATCGCGGTGCCGCTGATGAGCAGCCCGACTTCCGCCTGCGACGCGTCCACCCACTGCCCTTCGCCCGTGCGCTCGCGATGGAACAGCGCCGTCAGCATGGCGAGCGCGAAGCTGTACGCGCCCATCCAGTCGAGATACGAGTAGCCCCACCCCGCCGGCGGCGCGGGCTCGGGAAGTCCCGACATCTCCGACAGGCCGGAGAACGAGTTCGCGACGGGACCGACGGTGCGGAAGCGCCCGTACGTGCCCTGCGCGCCCATGCCCGACTGCTGGACGTAGATGATGTCGGGCTTGATCGCGCGCATCGCGTCGTAGCCGAGGCCCCAGCTGTCGAGCACGCCCGGCGAGAAGCCTTCCGCGACGATGTCGGACATCGCGACGAGGCGGCGCGCGATCTCGAGCCCCTTCGGATGCCGCACGTTGAGCGAGACCCCGCGCTTGCCCGGGTTCTTGTTGTTGAACTGCCCGCCCATGTCGGGATCGGTGACACCCTGGAGCGGCCCCGTGGCCGCGTCGCGCGCGGCGCGTCCGCCGATCGGTGCCATCGCCGCCATGCGCGTGTCCGGATGACTCTTGAGCTCGACCTTGATGCTTTCCGCGCCGAACGCGGCGAGGAATCGCGTGCCGCCGGCCGAGGCGAGGAACCACGTGAAGTCGAGGATGCGGATGCCGTGCAGCGGGAACGGCTTGCCGCGCGGCGAGAGCGGCTCGCCGGCCGGCGGACGCGCGTCCGGCGCGGCGACCGGAAGCTCGCGCGTCCGTTCGGGCGTGACGGTCGCCGCGTCCTCATCGAGCAGCGGCGCGCGTCGGCCGACCGTCCACGCCGTGCGCGTCGCCAGCCACTTGCTCGTCGCGTAGCGGAACGCGCGGCCCAGCTCCGGATGCTCGATGTCCGTGCAGCTCTTCCGCACGAGCCAGTGCTCGTCCATCGCGTTCTCGTGCGGCTTGCGGAGCGGCGCCCAGAGCATCCCGGCTTCCTGCGCCTCGCGCCACGGCACGTGCTCGTAGGTGAACGCGCGCACGAAGCGCTGCACCGCTTCCATCGCGTGGTCGCGCTTCGCCACGCTCGGGCCCGTGCCGGGAACGAACCGGCCGCTGGTCGGGAGCGTCGACTTCTCGGCGTCGAGACCGGCCTCGATGCCGTACTTCTCGAGCAGCGCGACGAGCGCCTTGGTCTCGCCCGGCCGCGTGCCGAGGTTCGCCATCACCCAGCGCCCGTCCTTCGTGTGCACGATCGACGGATGCGGCGTCACGCCCTCGCGCGCGTGCCGGCTCGTCTGCCGCATCACGAGCGCGCGCCGCATCACCCACGTCATCAGGTCGACCTCGGTGGATTTCGCGACGGCCTCGTGGATCGCGCACGACACCTTCTGCCCCTGGCCCGTCCGCCAGCGGTAGAGCAGTGCGGCGACGATGGAGAACGCGAGCTGCTCGCCGGCGATGTGGAACGCGTGCCACATCTGCGGCGCGATCGGCGGCAGGTCGTACTGGCCGCCGGGCGCCGGATCGTAGCCGCAATTCATCATCACGCCGCCGAGCGCCAGGTGAATCAGGTCCGAGCCCTTGAAGTCGGCCCACGGCCCGTGATCACCGAACGGCGAGACGCGTGCGACGATCAGCGCGGGCGTCTGCCGCATGAGCGCGTCCGCGCTCAACCCCAGACGATCCAGCTCCCCGCGTGGCGTGGACTCCAGAAGGATGTCGGCGCTGGCGACGAGCGCCCGGAATCGCTCGCGGTCGCGCTCCTGATGCAGATCGAGCACGAGCGAGCGCTTGCCGCGGTTGTACTGCCAGAAGAACAGCGAGCGCTCGGGATCCTCGCGGTCTTCGTAGAAGGGGCCGAGGCGCCGCGTGGGGTTCCCGCCGGGCGGCTCGATCTTGATGACGTCGGCGCCGAGCCCCGCGAGCGTCAGCCCGCAGTATTCCGCCTGCTCGTCGGCCAGCTCGATGACGCGGATGCCGGTCAGCGGACCCTTCATGGGACTCTCCACACCGGGGATTCTATGCGACTCACGTTCGTGCCACGATAGCGCCGATGCGAAGGCTCGCCGTGGTCGCGCTTCTCCTTTTCGCGTCGGCCGGCCCGCTCCACGCGGCGCCCGAAGGCACGGTGACGTGGGGCGCGCACGTGTCGCTCGCCGCACGCTGGCTCGATCCCGCCGAGACCGAAGCCGTCATCATCCCGTTCATGGTGCTCTACGCGCTCCACGACGCGCTGGTGAAGCCGATGCCCGGCGGGGTCAGCACGCCGAGCCTCGCGGAGTCGTGGTCGATGTCGAAGGACGGGCTCGTGTACGAGTTCGCGCTGCGCAAGGGCCCGAAGTTCCACAACGGCGATCCGGTGACGGCGGAGGACGTCAGGTTCTCCTTCGAGCGCTATCGCGGCGCGGCCGCCAAGCTGCTCAAGGAGAAGGTCCGCGAGGTGCAGGTGGTCGACGCCGCGCGCGTGCGGTTCCACCTCAAGGAGCCGTGGCCCGACTTCATGACGTTCTACGGGACGTCGGCGTCCGGCGCCGGCTGGATCGTGCCGAAGAAGTACGTCGAGCGCGTCGGCGACGAGGGGTTCAAGAAGGCGCCGATCGGCGCGGGGCCGTACCGGTTCGTCTCGTTCACGCCCGGTGTGGAGCTCGTCGCCGAAGCGGTCGACGGGTACTGGCGGAAAACGCCGAGCGTGAAGCGGATCGTGTTGAAGGTGATGCCCGAGGACACCACGCGCGCCGCGGCGCTGAAGAAGGGCGACGTCGACATCGTGTTCCAGCTGATGGGACCGGTGGCCGAGGACGTCCGGCGCACGCCGAGTCTCAGGATCGTGTCCGCGCGGACCTACGGCGTCGTCTGGCTCGATCTTCCCGACCAGTGGGATCCGAAATCGCCGTGGCACGACAGACGTGTTCGCCAGGCGGCGAGTCTCGCGATCGATCGTCAGGCGGTGAGCCAGGCGGAGTCGCTCGGCCTCTCGCGCCCGACGGGCTCGATCATTCCGCGCGCATTCGAGTTCGCGCTGGCGCTCGAGCCTCCGGCGTACGATCCGGGCAAGGCGAAGCAGCTCCTCACCGAGGCCGGGTATCCGAACGGGTTCGACGCCGGTGACTTCTATCCGTATCCGCCCTTCACCTCCATGGGCGAGGCGCTCGCCGGCTATCTCTCCGCGATCGGCATCCGGTCGCGCATCCGGACGATGGAGCGCGCGGCGTTCTTCACCGCGTGGCGCGAGCGGAAGCTCAAGGGCGTGATCATGGTCTTGAACGGCACCGGCGGGAACGCGGCGACACGCATCGAAGCGTTCGCGACGCGCGCGGGGTTCTATGCGGGCGGCGCGATTCCCGAAGTCGAAGACCTGTTCCAGCGGCAGGCGCGCGAGATGGATCGCGCAAAGCGCGAAGCCCTGCTGCACCAGATCCAGCGCCTCCTGCACGACCGCATCGTGCACGCGCCCGTCTGCGAGATCGGCCCGATCACCGGGATCGGTCCCCGCGTCGACGTGCCGGCCGTCGGGCTGATCCCGGGCTATCCGTATTCCGCCCCGTACGAGGACGTGAAGCTGAAGAAGCCGTGACGGCGCTCGACGGGCCGCCGAAGCGCTTCGCCGAGCTCGTCGAGCAGGCACGGCTCGCGGATCGCCTCGGCTACGCGTCGATCACCAAGGGCATGCACCACAGCGCCGCGCCGTGGCGCGACCTCCAGCCGTTCCCGTTCCTCTCGCGCATCATGGCCGAGGCGCCGAGCGTGCGGCTCAACTTCGGGCTCGCGCTGCTCTCGCTCCACAAGCCGCTCGACATCGCGGAGCAGATCGCCACCGTCGACGTCATGAGCGGCGGGCGCGTGATCTTCGGCGTCGCGCTCGGCTATCGCGACGTCGAGTACCTGGCGTTCGGCACCGGGCAGAAGGAGCGCGTGCGGCGGTTCGAGGAGAATCTCGCGGCGATCAAGCGCCCGTGGACCGAAGACGCGGTCGACATGACCGGCTCGCACTTCACGCTCGCGGGCGCGCCGGTGGGCACCAAGCCGCTGCAGAAGCCGCATCCGCCGATCTGGATCGGCGCCAACGCGGACCCGGCGATCCGCCGCGCGGCGCGGCTCGGTGACTGCTGGTACGTCAACCCGCACAACCGCATCGACACGATCGTGCGCCAGGTGGAGGTCTACAAGCGTGCGCTCGACGAGGCCGGCAAGCCGTTTCCGCGCGAGTTTCCCGCGCGGCGCGAGGTGTTCGTGGCGCGCTCGCGCGAGGAGGCGATCCGCGTCTGCGCGCCGTACCTCGGCGCCGAGTTCGAGGAGCTGCTCCGCGATCGCTTCGTGCTCGGATCGCCGGACGAAGTCGCCGAGGCGATCCTGAAGCTCCACCGCGCCACCGGCATCAACCACCTGATCATGAGCGTGCAGAGGCCGGGCATGCCGCAGAGTCTCGTCCTCGACGAGCTGCGGATGCTCGCCGAGGACGTCTTCCCGAGGGTGCGCGCGGGCTGAGGTCCTAGATGACGCCGTCGCGCTTCAGGGCGGCGAGCTCCTCGGACGTGCAGCCGAGCTCCTTGCCGTAGATCTCCTCGTTGTTCGCGCCGAGCAGCGGCGCCGGCGTCACGGTCGTCGGCGACGCCGACAGGCGCACCGGGTTCCCGGGGAACATGACGCGTCCGCGCGTCGGATGATCGAGCGGCACCATCATCTGACGTTCGGCGAGCGACGCGTCGGCCAGGAGCTCGGCGGTGTCGAGGACCGCGCCGCACGGGACGCCGACGGCGCCGAGGATCTCCGTCGCCTCGTGCTTCGTCCGCTTCTCGGTCCATGCCTCGACCATCGCGTCGATCTCGTCCTGATGCTGCGCGCGGCCGCGCGGGGTCTTGAAGCGCGGATCGTCGGCGAGCTCGGGACGTCCGAGCACGCCGACGAGCGCCTTCCACATCTCGATCGAGGCGCAGTGGATGTACACGTAGTCGTTCGGCCCGAACGGCCGGCAGCGGAACAGGTTGGACGGCGCCGTCACCTGCGATTTGGTGCCGAGGCGCGGCGTCGCTTTCCCCGTCACGTAGGGGTCGCGGAAGCGGATGCGAATGAGGTTCACGACCGCGTCTTGCTGCGCGACCTCCACGCGCTGCCCCTCGCCCGTCGCCTGCCGCTGCACGATCGCGGCGAGGATGCCGATGGCGCAATGCATGCCGGTGTTCGTGTCGCCGATGCCGGCGTTGATGCGCACCGGAACCTCGGGGGAGCCCGTGAGGCTGATCGCGCCGCCCATCGCCTGCGCGACGGGCTCGAAGCTCTTGAACTGGGCGTACGGCCCGGTGCTGCCGAACCCCTTGATGGACGCCGCGACGACGCGCGGGTTGATCTGACGGAGGCGCTCGTAGCCGAGTCCGAGACGGTCCATCGCCCCGGGCCCGAGGTTCTCGACGACGACGTCGGCGCCTGCCACCATCTTCTCGAACATCACGCGTCCGCGCTCCGACTTCAGATTCAGCGTGACGCTCTTCTTGTTCGCGTTGAGCAGCACGAAGTACCACGAGTCGAGGTCGGGCTGGTCCGACATCGTCGTCCGGGTGACCTCTCCACCGGGCGGCTCGACCTTCACGACGTCCGCGCCCAGCCAGGCGAGCATCTCGGTGCACGTCGGCCCCGCTTCGTACTGGGTGAGATCGAGCACGCGGATGCCGTCGAGGGCCTTGCCCATGTGTCCTCCTACCAGGGGGTCGATGACAGCCGGAAGAAGCGCGCCGCGTTCTCCCACATCAGCTTCTGCAGCGCGGACTCCCCGAGCACCTTGCGCCACTCGACATGCGTGTGGACCTTCAGGCCCATGCCCTGCGCGACCGCCCGCGTTTGGTCGGCCTCGAATGGCTTGCTCACGTTCGCCGGATTGAACAGGATGCCGATCCTGGACACCTTGGGCACGGCCTCCCGCAGCAGCGCGACCCGCTTCGGGCTCAGCTCCGTCGTCACGCAGGTGACGCCGGTGACGTTGCCGCCCGGCCGCGCGAGGCTCGCGACGAACCCGACGGCCAGCGCATCGCAGGCGAACATGACGATGGGAATCGTCGCGGTGGTCTTCTTGGCCGATGAGATCGCCTCGTCGCCGAAGGCCATGATGACGTCCACGTTGAGATCGACGAGCTCCCGCGCGAGCGCGTTCATCCGGTCGTGCTTGCCCTCACCGAACCGGTACTCGATCACGACGTTCTGCCTGTCGGTATAGCCGAGCTCGCGGAGGCGCTGCACGAAGGCCTCCGGGCGCGCCGTCGCGCCGACCGACAAGAACCCGATGCGAGGGATCTTCTGCGCCGGCTGTGCCCCGGCAGCGAGCGGTGCGGCGAGGAGGCCGAACGCGAGGGCGGCTGTGAGCCCGGCACGTCTGAGCATGGCGAGGATCTTCGGTCAGCCGTCCATCCCGCGCAACCCGAGCCTGCCCTGGGATACCATGCGCGACACATCGTCCTCACGGAGGCGTCTCACCGATGGCCACGAAGATCGAGCCGCTCGCGCCGGAGATGGAGAAGATCATCGACGTCTCGCAGACGATTCAGCACCTGGCAGACGTGCCCGGCCAGGGCGTGACGGTGTTCAAGGGCCCGACGAACCGCGCCAACGGCCTGACGCGCGATCTCCAGGGTCGGCTGCTCGCGTGCGAGCACGACAGCCGGAGAGTCACCCGGCAAGAGCTCGACGGCCGCCTCACCGTGATCGCGAACAGCTTCCAGGGCCGCCGCTCAACCGCCCCAACGACGTGGTGGTGAAGTCCGACGGCTGCATCTACTTCACCGATCCGTGGACGAGTCCCCGGGCGCCCGAGCAGTGGGATCTGAACATCGTCGGCGTGTATCGCATCACGCCCGATCTCGGCACGATGAGCCTGCTCGTCTCCGACTTCGTGCTCCCGAACGGGCTCGCCTTCTCGCCGGACGAGACGGTGCTCTACATCAACGACACGCGCCGCAAGCACATCCGCGCCTTCGATCTCCTTCCGAACGGCACGCTGGCGAAGCAGACCGACCGGATCTTCGCCGACCTGCAGGGCGACGAGCCGGGCGTGCGGCGGCGACGACTGGACGACGCTCTATTTCACGAGCCGCAACCACCTGGGTGCCCTCAACGTCAAGATTCCGGGCGTTCCCGTGCCGCTCGGATCATCGCAGACAGGCGGTCCGGCGAGAGCGGCGGCGCGGTAATCGGAACCTGACCCGGAGGACTCGATGGCCCAGCTCGACGTTCGTGACAAGCATGTGCACGATCTCATCGCCCCTGACGCCGCCGTCGACCGCATCGCCGGCGGCCTGACATTCACCGAAGGACCGGTGTGGCGTCGCGGCGCGCTGCTCTTCAGCGACATCCCGAACCAGCGCATCGCGCGCTGGCGCCGGCTGCCCGAGGGACCCGAGCTGACCACGTTCGCGACGGGCATGTCGAACGGCCTGACGCTGGACCTGCAGGGGCGCGTGCTGGCGGCGGAGCACAACGGCCGCCGCGTGACTCGCGTCGCCGACGACGGGACGCGCACGGTGCTCGCCGAGCACTTCCAGGGCAAGCGGCTCAACAGCCCCAACGACATCGTGGTGAAGTCCGACGGCGCGATCTACTTCACCGACCCTCCGTATGGAGTACAGCCGAGCAGGCCGGGCACGGTACGACCCGAGGGTTGGTGGAAACACCCGATCCCGGGGAAGGAGCAGTCGATTCAGGGCGTGTACCGGATCTCGCCGGACGGCCGGCTCGACCTCGTCGCGGACGATTTCGCCCTACCGAACGGTCTCGCGTTCTCGCCCGACGAGTCGGTGCTCTACATCGACGACTCGGCTCACAAGCACATCCGCGCCTTCGACGTCCGTCCGGACGGCACGCTGACCGGCAGTCGCGTCCTGCTCGACATGGCGTCGAACGATCCCGGCGTGCCCGACGGCTTGAAGATCGACGTGCAGGGTAACGTCTTCTGCACGGGCCCGGGGGGAGTGTGGGTGTGCCGTCCCGACGGCGCATTCCTCGGGCGCCTCGTGTTGCCCGAGCTGCCGGCGAATCTCGGGTGGGCGGAGGACGGCAGCGTCCTTCACGTCACGGCGCGCACGAGTGTGTATCGAGTGGAGACGCGGACACGGGGGACACTGTTGGGGTGAGCTCGGTCACTTCCACACGCGCCCGAACACGCGCAGCAGATTCTCGCCGAGCACCTTGCGCACGTCGGCCGCCGAGAACCCGGCGCGGCGGAGCGCGGCCGTGAGCGCCGGGAGCTTCGACGGCACCTCGATCCCCTTCGGATACTTGTACGGGGGCGGCGGGTAGTTCTTCGGGCTCCAGCGGCCCTCGCGCACGAGCCGCGCGTACATCGCTCTCCCTTCCGCCGCCTTGATGAATGGCCACTGGCCCTGGTAGTAGTCGATGCCGACGGAGACGTGGTCGACACCGACCTTGCCCGCGATGTAGTCCGCGTGCCGCACCAGCTCGTCGACGGTCGGCCACCGCCGCCGGCTGACGAATGCGGGAAAGCCGACGAGCCCGATGACGCCGCCGCTGGCCGCGACCGCCTTGATCTGATCGTCGCGGATGTTCCGGCCGGAGTCGTGCACGGCGTACGCGTTCGCGTGCGAGAAGATGCACGGAGCGCTCGACACCTCCATCGCCTCCATCGTCGTGCGATGACCGGTGTGCGAGAGATCCACCACCATGCCGACCCGGTTCATCTCGCGCACGACGCGGCGCCCGAAGTCGGACAGGCCGGAGTTCGCCGGCTCCTCGCACCCGTCACCGACCCAGTTCCGCGTGTTGTACGTGAGCTGGGCGACGCGGACGCCGAGCCGGTAGTAGAGCGCGACGAGCTCGGGGTTGCGCTCGAAGGGCTGCGTGTTCTGGAAGTGGAAGATGATGCCGAGCTTCCTCTGCCGCTTCGCACGGCGGACGTCCGCCACGGTGGTCACGTGGAGCAGCGTGTCCGGCAACCGCGACAGGCGTGCGTGCCACGTCGCGAGCTTCGTCATCGTCGACGGGAGATCGTCGTCGGCCGCGACCGTCGGCCCGATGGCGGTGACGCCGCCGCGGATCCACTCGTCGAGGTAGCGCTCCGTGCCGGCGAGCGGGCAGACGAGGTCGATGACGATCGACTGCTCGTGTAGCGTGCGTACGGACGGGCTCACAGCCGAGCGATCAGCCGCGCCAGCACCGGATACTCTTGCCGGACCTCGACCACTTCGGCCTTGAGGAGCCGGAGCGCTTCGGGCACGTGCTTCAAGAAGTACGTCTTGCCCTTCATGGCGGACAGGAATCCGTAGGCGCCCAGCGCCTGCATGTGACGCTGGAGACGGCACGGGATGAGGCTCCGCGTGAAGCTCTGTGCGTCGAACGCCGCGTGGCTCGCCATCTCGCTCACGTAATAGCCGAGCAGCCGCTCACGCACACCGTCGTCGAGACGATAGTAGGGATCCCAGAGCACCGAGGCCACGTCGTAGGCGGGCGGCGCCATGCGCGCGCCCTGGTAGTCGATGAAGCGCGGGACGCCGGCGTGGATCATGATGTTCTGGCACTGGAAGTCCCGGTGAATGATGGTCTTCGCCACGCCACCGACGCGGGTGGCGAGCGAGTGGAGCTCCTCATCGAGCGCGGGCCGGTTCTCGACCTCGCGCTTGCGGAGCCCCATGACGAAGCGGTCCAGGAAATACGTGGTCTCCCACCGGAAATAGTCGTAGTCGAAGACGCGCGTCTTGAGCGGCAGGCACGTGTCGACGTGCTGCGTCGCCGTCGCATGGAGCGTGACGAGGCTTCGCAGGACGCTCCGATAGAGCTGCTCGATGCCCCGGCTGTCATGGGGAAGCTTGAGATACGCGTACAGCGGGGTATCGCCGAGGTCTTCGAAGAGCGCGCGCTTGCTGTCGGGGTCGGCCGCGAGGAGCGCGGGCACCGGCACCGCGTGACGGGCGAAGAACTCGGTGTACACGAGATGCCGCTCGAAGTCCGGATCCTCCGGGCGGCATTCCATCATCACCGCCGTGCGGCCGTCGTGCCGGACGCGAAAGTACCGCCGCTCCGATCCCCCGAGGCCGATGAGGATGGCGTCGCACCATCCGGCGTTCCTTGCGCCACTTCCCCAATGGGCTCGCAGCAGCGGATCGCTCAGGGCCACCTGCTTTTTCTCGACGGCGGCGAGCGCAGGCTGCACGTCGGACTCCGCGAGGGCGACCACGTAGTCCGGCCCGATGATCGCGTTCTCGTGACTGCCCGAGACGTCGGCGCCCGGCATGACGATGCAGTTCGTGAGGCGTGATCCGTCGCGCACCGTGCTGCCCGATTCCACGACGACGTATCCGTCGATCTCGATGCGACCGCAGCGGGCAGCGGAAGAGAGATAGACCGTCTCGCCGTCATCGCGGAGCGCATCGAGCACGCCGCGCGTGTACGTCGCGGGATCCCCCACGTCGTTCCAGTAGCAGCCGGTGACGTCGAATGCACGGATCTTGTGTCCGGCCTTCGAGGCCGCGATCCAGGCGACCGTGGCATGGGAAACGCCCGCGGGCAGGAACGTCAGGATCTCCGGCGAATAGACCGCGATGCCGGTATAGGCGACCTTGTCGGCGACCGTCGACGGGTCCGGCTTCGACGCGCCCGGATTCTCCACGTCGAGGACCTGGCCGTGCTCGTCGACGACCACGTTGCTCAGGTGCGGCAGCCGGTGGCAGACGAGGGTCGCGGTGTTGCCCGAAGACAGATGGGCCTCGATCAGACGGGAGAAATCGATGTCGAGCAGGATGTCCGGGTTGTGGACGATGAAGGGGCCCCGCGACAGCCAGGCCTCGGCGTTCTTCAGCGCGCCGCCGGTGCCGAGGATCGGATCTTCGGGGAAGAAGACGATGCGGTCGCGCCAGGGCGACGCCGCGGCCCAGGCGCGCAGCAGCTCCGCCTTCCAGTGGAGGTTGATACCGATCTCGCCGCCGCAGGCCGCGGCGAGCTTCTCCAGCGTGCGCTCGATGATCGGCTTGCCCAGGATCGGCACCAGCGGCTTGGGCAGGTGCTTCGTGACGGGTCTCAGCCGCTCGCCCAGGCCTGCGGCCGGCAGAAAGACGGCGACCGCGTGTTTCGGCATCGTCAAGAGCTTATCGCTCGCGGACGGTCAAGCTATCGAGAATCGCCTGCCGCTCGGATCAGCGCCGACAGGCGGTCGGGTGAGAGCGGCAGCGCGGTGATCGAGACGCCGAGCGGCGCCAGCGCGTCGGCGACGGCATTCGCGACCGCGGCGCCGCACCCGGAGCTGCCGCCCTCGCCCGCGCCCTTGACGCCGAGCGGGTTGAGCGGCGTCGGCGTCTCCTCGAGGATCCGGACCTCCGTCGACTCCGGCATCTCCATCACCGTGGGCACCAGATACTCCATGAACGTGGTGGTGAGCAGCTGGCCCTGCTCGTCATACACGAGCTCCTCCAGCAGCGCGCCGCCGATGCCCTGCGCGAGCGCGCCCACGAGCTGGCCTTCGACGATCATCGGATTGATCGCCTTACCGATGTCGTAGGCGATCGCGTACTTGAGGATCTTCACGGTCCCCGTCGCGACGTCGACCTCGACGACCGCGGCGTGGCATCCGTACGGATACGTCATCATCGGCGCTTCGAAGAAGTGCGCGGCGTAGAGCCCCGGCTCCATGTCCGGAGGCCCGGGCACCGCCGCGCGCGCCAGCTCGCGGAACGTCACCCTGCGGTCCGGCACGCCGCGCACGTGCACCGCGCCGTCGTCGAGCACGAGATCGTCGGCGGCCGCCTCGAGCAGCGTGGACGCGACACGGAAGATCTTCGCGCGCACCTTGCGCGCGGCTTCGAGCGCGGCCGGCAGCGCGACCGAAGCGCCGCGGCTCGCGAAGCCGCCGACGCCGAACGGCACGCGCGCGCTGTCGCCGTGCACCACGGTGATCTTCTCCGGCGAGACGTTCAGCTCGTCGGCGCACACCTGCGCGAGCGTCGTCTCGATCCCCTGCCCCACCGACGCCACGCCGGAGTAGACGACGACGTGGCCCGTCGCATCGATCTCGACGCGCGCGTACTCCCACGGGCCGAGCCCGGCCTTCTCGACGAGAAAGCCGACGCCGATCCCGATGGAGCGGCCCTGGCGTCGCGCCTCCGCCTGCTCGCGCCGCGCGGACTCGTAGTCGAGCGCGGCGAGCGCCTTGTCGAGCGCCGACGCGTAGTCGCCGCAGTCGTACACCGTGCGCTGGGCCAGGGCGCCGCCGCCGACGTCGTACGGCATCTCGTCGGGCGTGATGAAGTTGCGGCGCCTGAGCTCGAGCGGATCGACGCCGAGCTTCCGGGCGGCGATGTCCATCAGCCGCTCGCGCACGAACGTGCCCTCGTAGCGGCCGGGTCCGCGATACGTCCCCGTGGGCGTCTTGTTGGTGAGCACGCACCGCGCCTCGGCCGTGTAGTGAGGAATCCGGTACGGTCCCGGCAGCAACGCCGCGGTGAGCTCGGGCACGACGACGCCGTGCGTGCGGATGTATCCACCGAGGTCCACCATGAAATGGTCCACGAGCGCCACGATCCGGCCGTCGCGATCGAAGCCGATCTCGACGTCGTGGTACTGCTGCCGCGAGTGGTTGGCCGCCATCAGGTGCTCGCGGCGGTCCTCGATCCACTGCACCGGCCGGCCGAGCCGCTTCGCGCTCCACGGCACCAGGAAGTCTTCCGGGTAGAACTCGCCGCGCACGCCGAAGCCGCCGCCGACCTCGAGCTCGGTGAACTGGATCAGGTGCTCGGGGTGGCCGAGGAGATCGGCGAGCACGCGACGATTGAAGTGCGGGATCTTCGCCACGCCCCACAGGCGGAGCATCCCGGTGCCCGCATCGAACGCCGCCGTCAACCCGCGTGTCTCCATCGGGATACCGGTGTGCCGCTGGACGGCGAGGCGCTCGCGCACGCGGACGTGCGCGGCGGCCATCGCGGCGGTCGCATCGCCCTTGCGCGTGTGGAGCGTGGTCGCCACGTTGCCGCCGACGGCGTCGTGGAGCACGGGCGTGCCAGCCTCCACCGAGCGCCGCGCGTCGGCGACGGCCGGCAGCGGCTCGTAGTCGACTTCCATCACGTCCAGCGCGTCCTCGGCGAGGTAGCGGCTCTCGGCGACGACGAACGCCACGGGCTCGCCGACGTAGCGAACCTTCTCGCTCGCGAGCGGCCGCTGCAGGCAGACGACGTTGCCGGCCTGGTGGCCGAGTCGCGTCGGGATGCGGCCGACGTCGCCGAGGTCGTCGAAGGTCACGACGGCGACGACGCCGGGAAGCGCGAGCGCGGCCTTCGAGCGGATCTCGCCGAGGCGCGCGTGCGCGTGCGGCGATCGCAGCACCGCGCCGTGCAGCAGCCCGGGCAGCCGGAAGTCGGCGGCGTATTTTCCACGGCCGGTGAGCAGCCGCCGGTCTTCGAGGCGTCGCACGCTTCGTCCGATCGCCGGCATGACCGTCAGGGTCTCGCCGAGGCGGCGCGCGACCGCGCGGCGGTGAGCGCCGCCGTCACGATGTTGCGATAGCCCGTGCAGCGGCACAGGTTGCCGGAGATCGCCTCGCGGACCTGCGCGTCCGACGGGTTCGGGCACTCGCGCAGCAGGCACGTCAACGTCATCAGGAAGCCCGGCGTGCAGAAGCCGCACTGCAGGCCGTGATGTTCGCGAAACGCCTCCTGCAAAGGATCGAGGGTCTCGCCGTTCGCCAGGCCCTCCACCGTCTCGATCTCGTGGCCGTCCATCTGTGCCGCGAACAGGAGACACGAGCGCACGGCGGCGCCGTCGACGATGACGGTGCACGCGCCGCATACGCCGTGCTCGCAGCCGAGGTGGGTGCCCGTGAGATCGAGGTCGTCGCGCAGGAAGTCGGCCAGCGTCTTGCGCACCTCGACGGTTTTCTCGACACGACGCCCGTTGACCGTGACGCGGACCGTGCGCTCGATCATCGCCGGTCGCTCTTCGCGCGCTCCGCGCCGGCCGCGGCGCGCTCGGCCGCCCGTGCGAGCGCACGCGCGCTCAGCACGCGAGCGAGCTGCGCGCGGTATTCGCTCGACGCATGCAGATCGCCATCCGGTCGAAGGCCCGCGACGACACGGCGGCCCACCTCCTCGAACGCGGCGGGCGTCGGCCTGGCGCCGACCAGCGTGCGGACCGCGTCGCGCGCGACGACCGGCGTCGGCCCCACACCGGTCAGCGCGAGCGCGCCGGCCGTGCAGACACCCGCCTCGTCGACCGTCACGGTCGCCGCGACGCCGACCAGCGCGAAGTCGCCGTGGCGGCGGCTCACTTCGAGAAAGGCAACGCCCGTGCGCGGCGGCGTGACCGGAACGCGCACTTCCACGAGCAGCTCGTCGGGCTCGGCCGCGGTGGTCAGATACGCCACGAAGTAGCGGTCAGGCGTCAGCACGCGCTCGCCGCGCGCCGATCGCAGCACGAGCTCGCCATCGAGCGCCGCGACCACCGCCGGGAGCTCCGCGGCCGGATCGGCGTGCGCGAGACTGCCGCCGATCGTCCCGCGGTTGCGGATCTGCACGTGACCGATCTGCGGCATCGCCTCGGCGAGGAGCGGACAGCGCTCGCGCACGAGCGCGGAGGTCTCGACGGCGCGCTGACGCGTCATCGCGCCGATCGTGAGATGGCCATCGTCGACACGGATGCCGGCGAGGCCGGCGACGTCGTTCAAGTCCAGCAGGTGCGCCGGCCGCACCAGGCGGAAATTGAGCAGCGGCACGAGGCTCTGGCCGCCGGCCAGCACCTTCGCGTCCTCGCCGTGCTGCGCCAGGACCCCGAGCGCCTCGTCGAGGGACCGCGGAATCAGGTAGTCGAAGCGTGGCGGCTTCATGGCGGCGCGAGAGACTATACTTCACGAGCGACAACGCCAGAGGGGGGCGCCCATGCCCGTGGACTTCAACATCTGCCTGGGAACCGCGGGTTGGGGCGTCTGGCACAGTCCCGACGCTGGAAAATCGTGGACGCGCCACCGGAAGCCGTTTCCCCTCAACTCGCGCATCCAGGCCTTGGTGGTCCACCCCGGGGACGCGCGGATCATCTACGCGGCCGGAGATACCGGCGTCTTCCGGAGCCACGACGCCGGTGCGAAGTGGGAGCGCCTCGGCCGGCAAGGCGACCTGCCGACGGTCTGGTCGCTCGCCATCGATCCCGTCGACCCGCAGGTGGTCTTCGCGGGCACCCGACCGGCCGGCGTGTATCGCTCGCGTGACGGTGGCGTCCACTGGGAGCATCTGAACGTCGACATCGCCAAGGAGTGCTCGATCGGCACGCCGTTCGTCACGAGCGTGATGGTCGATCCCGACGATCACCGCACGGTCTTCGTCGGCGTCGAGATCGACGGCGTCTTCCGGAGTCGCGACGGCGGCGACACCTGGACGCATCTGGCGGGCGGCCTCTACGATCCGGACATGCACGCGATGACGATCGCGCGCACGAGCCCGAAGCGCGTCTGGGCCAGCACCAACGGCGAGCTGTTCTCGAGCGTCGACATGGGCGAGACGTGGACGGCGATCGGCGTCAAGCAGAAGTGGCCGCTGCCGTACGCGCGGGGGCTCGCGGTGAAGTCCGATGACGCCTCCGTGCTCTTCGCCGGCTGCGGCCAGACGACGACCGGAGAGATGGGCTACGTGTTGCGAACGAGCGACTTCGGCGAGACGTGGGACACGCTGAAGCTTCCGGATCGCGCCAACTCCACGCTGTGGGGGCTCGCGACCCATCCCGCGAACGGCAACCGGATCGTCGCGTTCAGTCTCTTCGGCGAGGTGTTCATCACCGAGGACGCCGGCGAGTCGTGGACGAAGGTGCCGCGCGAGTTCGGCGAGATCCGCACGGCGGCGTGGCTGCCATGAAGACGCTGACGCTCGAATCGACCGCGCCGTTCCAGGGCCTGGCCGAGCTGGTCGCCTACGACGAGGGGCTCTTCGAGAAGGAAGGCGTCCGCGTCGAGTGGGTCGACCGCGACGAGGGCGCCCCGAAGAGGAAGACCGCGGTCGACGTCACCAGCCCTCGAGGTCTCGACCCGTTCACGAGTCACGGCCGCATGTTCGAGCAGGGCAAGGCCGACCTGTACAACGCGTGCGAGTGGGGCAACTACTGCCGCGTGCAGGCCACCGGCGTCAAGAGCCGGCAGCTCGGCCGGCGCGCGATCATCGCGTACGGCGCGATCGTCGTCTCGCCCGACTCGCCGGTCTACACGCCGCAACAGCTCGCGCACCGGAGGGTCGGCGTCCCGTTCTATTTCGGAACGCACTACCTCGCGCTGCAGCTGCTCGAGGGATTCTTGCCGCGGGACGCCATCAACGTGTGCCACGCGCCGAACGGCTCCCGCCCTCGCCTCGCGTCGCTGCTCCGCGGCGAGGTCGAGGCGACGACGGTCACCGAGCCCTACGTCACGCTCGCCGAGAAAAAGGGCTGCCGGACGATCTGCGCCGGCTTCTTCCATGGGACCGAGGTCGGCTCCGAACGCGTCGATGCCGAGACCTACGCCGCGTTCAACCGCGCGGTGCGCGAGGCCGTGCGCCGCATCAACGCGAACAAGCGCGCCTACCTCCACTACTTCATCGACTACCACGGCGCCGAGGATCCCGAGGTCGCCGCGCTCACCGTCGACGACCTGCGCGAGAGCCGCATCGTGGTGTGCGATCCGGCGCCGATTCCCCTCGACGAGATGCAGCGCACGTTCGACTGGCTGAAGAGCTGGGGCATGCTGGAAACGACGGCGTCGCCGTTCGATCTCGTCGATCTCGACATCCAGCGGGAAGCGCACGCGAATCTCTGAGGAGGAGCCCGTGGCCAGGATCCCGAAAGTGCTGCACGAGCACATCAACACCGCCTTTCCCGCAACGCCGTGCCTCGTCGCCACCGTCCTGCCGAACGGGTTCGCGCAGGTGAGCCCGCGCGGCAGCACCATGGTGTTCAACGATGAGCACCTCGCGCTCTGGGAGCGGGGCAAGGGATCGACCACGGCCAACATGAAGGACGGCACGAAAGTCACCGTGTTCTTCCGGAAGCCGGCGCTGCGTGAAGCCGGCATCTTGCCGAAGGGCGGCCTTGCGCGCTTCTACGGCACCGCGAAGCTCCACACGTCGGGCCCGGTGTACGAAGAGGTCTGGACTCGCCTGGTCCAGCCGGAGAAGGAGCGCGATCCGCAGAAGAAGGGGTGCGCCGTCCTCATCCAGATCGAGCGCGCGGAAGATCTCGACGGCGCGCCGCTGGCGCTGGAGTAGCGCGTGATGAAGGTCACGCCGACGGGCGCCGTGCTCGGCGCGACGGTCGACGGGCTCGATCTGTCGCGGCCGCTGAGCGAGAGCGAGTTCGCGGACGTGCTCGTGGCGCTCGGGCGCTACGGCGTCCTGCGCTTCCCCGGCCAGGACCTCACGTCCCGGGCGCTGAAGGAGTTCGCCGAGCGGTTCGGCGACATCCAGGCCTCGATCAGCGGCAACTCCGGTCACGATCCCGAGGTGCCCGAGGTCGGCTTCCTGTCCAACATCAAGGAGAACGGGCGGTACATCGGCGCCCCGGACGCCGGACAGGACTGGCACACCGACATGTCGTATCGCGAGGTGATGGGGTTCGTGAACGTGCTGTACGGCGTGACGATTCCCCGGCGCGACGGCCGGGTGCTCGGCGGGACGGAGTTCTCGAACATGCACGCCGCGTACGACGGGCTTCCCGACGACGTGAAGGCGCGGCTGCGCGACGCGACCGCCGTCCACGACTTCGAGAAGTTCTGGGAGCACATGCGCCGCGACTAGGCCAGCACGCGACCCGCGTTGACGGACGAGCAGCGCCGCAAGCGTCCGCCCGTCACGCACCCCGTCTTCATGACGCATCCGATCACGGGACGGAAGGTGCTGTACGCGAACCCCGGCTACATTACGGCACGGTGAAATAGAACGTGGAGCCGCGGAACTCGGTGCTCTCGACCCAGATGCGGCCGCCGTGCAGCTCCACGAACTTCTTGCAGATGGCGAGACCGAGCCCGACGCCGCTGGTCGCGCGGCCGGGGACCGGCACCTGCCGGAACGGATCGAAGATCCACGGCAGCTCGGCGGCGGGAATGCCGCGGCCGGTGTCGGCGACGCTCACCTGCACCGCGCCGGCCGTGGCGCGCGCGGTCACGACGCTGCTGCCCGACGCGGTGAACTTGATCGCGTTGCCGACGATGTTCAGCAGCACCTGCTTCAGCTTCGTCCGGTCCGCGAAGAGCGCCGGCAGGTCGCGCGCCGCGCGGCCCTCGAGCGTGACCCGCTTGCCGGCGAGCAGCGGGCGCGACGACTGCACGCACTCGTCCACGAGCTCGTCGACGCGCACGTCCTCGGAGAGGAGCTCGGTCTTCCCGGCCTCGATCCGCGCGATGTCGAGGATCTCGTCGATCAGCCTGAGGAGGTGCGTGCTGTTCTCGTACATCGTGCGGATGTAGAGCGCCTGGGCCTCGGTGAGCTCGCCTTCGCCGCGGTTCAGCAGGACCTTCGAGAAGCCGATCACCGAGTTGAGCGGCGTGCGGAGCTCGTGGCTCATGCTGGCGAGGAACTGGCTCTTGGCGCGGCTCGCGGCCTCCGCCGCGTCCTTGGCGTCGCGCAGGGCCATCTCGGCCTGGACGCGATCGGTGATCTCCCGGTAGATCCCGAGCATCCCGATCGGCCGGCCCTCGCGATCGCGGACGATGTGGGTCCGCGGCTCGACGAACGCGACGCGGCCGTCCTTGCGCCGCACCTCGACCAGCGGGCGCTGGGGCATCGCCTCGCCCGCCATCATGCGGCGGAGGTTGCCCATCGAGCGCGGCCTCTTCGGGGCTCACGAGGATGGCGAGGCCCTGACCGATCAGCTCGTCCCGGGTGTAGCCGGTGGACGTCTCGACGGCGCGGTTGACGCTGAGGATCGTGCCGTCCCCCGCGAACATCACCATCGGATCGTTCGCGTGCTCGAAGAGATCCCGGCAGCGCGCCTCGCTCTGGCTCAGCGTGGCCATCGCCTCCTCGTGGCGCTGGCTCGCCTGCCGCGCGACGCGGATCGCCGACACCATGCGCGCGCGCAGGACCTCGGCGGTGCGCGCGGTGAGCGCGACGTAGACGTTCGTCGCGTAGAGGAAGAAGAGCCAGCTGCGCTCGGCGCCCGAGACGTAGATCGCGAACGTCCACACGACGACGTCCGCCGCGGTGAACACGACGCCGAGATCGACGGCGGCGACCTTCTCCCACCAGAGAGAGCGCGCGAGCCAGGAGAGGAGCGAATAGAGGAGGATGCCGGTCGCGACCGGCCAGAGCGCCGCCCACGAGAACGTGTCGAGGATGAACGCGTTGTGGAGGCCGACCGCCGCCACCACCATGAGGTTGCCGAGGAGACGAGCCTGCGGATAGACGACGAGGTTGAGCGAGCGGTTGCGGCGCGCCGTCTGCCGGCGCGCCTCCGCAGCGTCGAGGGTGATCTCCTCCGGGTCGCTCAACCGCCCGCGAACCTCTCCTCGACGTCGTGCCACCAGTCGAAGCCCACCTTGCGGAAGATGTCCATCGGTCCCATGACCGGACCGTCCTTCGGCCAGTCCGTCCCCGTGGCCTTGAGCTGCGCGAGCGCGCCTTCGATGGCGGGCACCGCCGCGCGCATGCAGACGCCGGGGAAGATCACGATCTTGAACCCGAGCCGCTCGAGCTCCGCCGCCTTCAGCGCGGGTGTCTTGCCGCCCTGCACCATGTTGGCGAGCAGCGGCGCCTTCACCTCCCGCGCGACGCGCTCGATCTCCTCGCGGCTCTGCGGCGCCTCGAAGAAGATCACGTCGGCGCCCGCCTCGCGATAGAGGTTGGCGCGGGCGATCGCGTCGTCGAGCCCGCTGACCGCGCGCGCGTCCGTGCGCGCGATGATCACGAGGTCCGGGTCGGTCCTGTACTCGACGGCCGCGCGGATCTTCTGCGCGAACTCCTTCGCGTCGAGGATCTGCTTGCCCGCGATGTGGCCGCACTTCTTCGGCGCCACCTGGTCCTCGAGGTGCAGCCCGGCCACGCCGGCCTTCTCGTATTCGCGGACCGTGCGCACGACGTTGAGCGCGTTGCCGTAGCCGGTGTCGGCATCGGCGATGAGCGGGACCGTGAGGCAGCTCGTGAGGTGGCTCGCGTGCGTCGCCATCTCCGTCAGCGTGGTGAGGCCGAGGTCGGGCTGGCCGAGGTGCGACGCGGCGGTGCCGGCCCCGGTCATGTAGACGGCCTTGAACCCGGCCGCCTCGATGAGCCGGGCGGAGATGCCGTCGTAGGCGCCGGGGGCCACGATGATGCCGGGCTCGTTCAGCATTTGGCGGAGTCTGGTGGTTGGTCGCATGATGGGGAGAGTATATGACCGCGTATCACTTCTCGGGTATCGCGGGCCAGGGCACGAACCCGCTCGCGCGTCTGATGCGCGCGTGGGGCCACAGCGTGCAGGGCTCCGATCGCGCCTTCGATCAGGGCAAGCAGCGCGAGCTCGCGGCGACGCTCGCCACGCTCGGCATTCGCCTCCTGCCGCAGGATGGCACCGCGATCGGTGCCGGCCTCGAGCGGTTCGTCTACTCGACCGCCGTCGAGGCGGAGACGCCCGAGGTACGGG
Organism: Candidatus Rokuibacteriota bacterium; assembly: GCA_016866775.1. Classification (GTDB taxonomy): domain Bacteria; phylum Methylomirabilota; class Methylomirabilia; order Rokubacteriales; family CSP1-6; genus VGLJ01. The sequence continues at coordinate 51,179 of VGLJ01000009.1, forward strand.
CGGCGCGCACGCTCGGCATCGAGCGCGTGCCGCGGCCCGCGCTGCTCGCCGAGGTCGTCAACGGCGGCAATCCGGGCGTCGCGGTCGCGGGGACGAGCGGCAAGAGCACGGTGACCGGGATGATCGGCTGGATGCTCCGTGACGCGGGCGTGCCGGCGACCGTCCTCGGCGGCGCCGCGCTCGTCGGCGAAGGCGTGATCGGCTGCTTCGCCGCCGGTCCACACGACGGTCCGGTCGTCGCCGAAGCGTGCGAGTCCGACGGCACGCTGGTCGGCTATCACCCCGGCATCGGCCTCATCCTCAACGTGAGCCGCGACCACGCGGAGATGGAGTCGCTCCGCGAGCAGTTCACGACGTTCGCCAAGCAATCGCGCACGCTGTGGGTGAACGCGGCGAGCGCGGAGGCGCGCGCGATCGGCGCGGCCGTCGACGCGCGCACGTTCGGCGTGGCCGACGACGCGGACGCGCGGCTGGTCGTGGAGAGCGCGGGGCCGGATCGCGCGCGCGGCACGCTGGTGGCCGACGGTGCGCGCATCGCGCTCGACATTCCGCAGCCGGGACGGCACAACCTCGAGAATGCCGCGGCCGCGGCCGCGGTCGCGCACACGCTGGGCGTCGCGCCGGCAGCCATCGCGCGCGCGCTGGCCACGTTCCCCGGCGTCGCGCGCCGCTTCGACGTCGTCGGCACGACCGCGCGCGGTATCCGCGTGGTGGACGACTACGCGCACAACGCGGACAAGATCCGCGCCGCCGTCACCACCGCGCAGGCGGCGGCCCGCGTCGTCGCCGTCTTCCAGCCGCACGGCTTCGGGCCGGCGCGCTTTCTGCGTCCGGAGCTCGCCGCGCTGCTGCCGCGGCTGCTGCGGCCGGACGACCGGTGGTGCTACGCGGAGATCTTCTACGCGGGCGGCACGGTGGCGAAGGACCTCTCGAGCCGCGAGCTCGCGGCCGATCTGCCCTCGGCGCTGCGCGCGGGCTACGCGAAGGACCACGCGGCGGTCGTCGACTGGGTGACGCGCGAAGCGAAGCCCGGCGACACCGTGCTGATCATGGGCGCGCGCGACCCCGACCTCCCCGCCCTCGCCCGCGCCGCCTTCGCCGCGCTCGATTCGCTATACTCCGGCATCGTCACCGCCGGAGGGAGCCATGCCCACGATCGAGCGTAACGGCGCCGCCATCTACTACGAGGAGTTCGGCCAGGGCTTTCCGATCCTGACGTTCGCCCCGGCGGGGCTGCAATCCACCATCGCGGTGTGGAGCCAGCCGTCGGCGCCCATCAACCCGACGACGGAGTTCGCGTCGAGCTTCCGCGTGATCGCGATGGATCAGCGGAACGCCGGCGGCAAGTCGCGCGCGCCGATCAGCGCGCAGGACGGCTGGCACAGCTACCTCGGTGACCACCTCGCGGTGCTCGACCATCTGAAGATCGAGCGCTGCCACCTGTACGGCCAGTGCATCGGCGGCTCGTTCATCATGAGCATGCTGAAAGCCGCGCCCCGGCGCGTCGCATCGGCGGTCCTCGCGCAGCCGATCGGCCGCGTCGCCCCCGCGCTGCCCCCGCGTCCGCCGCGCTTCGAGGGGTGGGCCAAGACGCTGACCGACCACCCCGAAGTGAACGAGGCGGTGCTGGACTCGTTCTACAAGAACCTCTACGCGCCGGGCTTCGTCTACAGCGCCGACCGCGCGGTGGCGGGGGCGTGCACGACGCCGTGCCTGGTGATGGCCGGCAACGACGAGGCGCACCCGTATCCGATTTCGGAGGAGCTGGCGAAGATCCTGCCAACGGCCGAGTTCATTCAGGAGTGGAAGACGGGAGCCGCGCTCGACTCCGCGCGCGTGCGCGTCAAGGAGTTCCTGACGAAGCACACGCCGCGCGCGTAGCGCGCGCCGCCGCCGCGCTCGTCAGGGGCGCGAGAACCTCTGCGCGTTGCCCATGTGCGGCCACGCGTACTGCTGGACGTTCGTCAGGATCTGCTTCAGGTGGTTGCGGTCGTGATGCACCCATTCCTGGAGCAGGTCCGCGACCCCGAGCTCGCCGACGGTCGGATGCAGGCCGACGCGCGCGAGAGCGTCGGGGCGCAGCGCGGCGACGAGCGCGACGCTCTGCTCGCGGACCTGCAGCATCTCGACGAGGAGCGCATCGGCGCCCTTCTCGCAGTCCTTTCGTGCCTTCGAGACCTCGGCCGGATCCCACGGCTCCAGCTTCGGGCGGCCGTTCGCCAGGATGATCCGGATGCGGCCGGCGAACCCGCGGCGCTCGGCCTCGATGATGTGACCGAGCACGTCCTTGACACACCACTCGCCCGCCGCGGGATGCCAGCGCAGGATCGCGTCGGGGAGCGCGTGGACCTCGGCGGCGAACGCGGCCGCCGCGCCGCGCAGCATGGACGCCACGACGGACGGGCCGAGCGGAGTCGGCGTGACAGACATCGGATGCAGTCTGACACGCGTTCGTCGAGCCCGTCCAGCGCGCGTCAGGCCCCCGGCTTCGAGCCGGGATTCGTCACTGATCCCGCCAGTGGGAAAGGCGGTCGTTCAGCCAGTCGAGCGACAGCACGATCGCGATGGACGCGGCGGACACGAGCGCCGTGGCGGCGAAGAGCTCGGGGGCCTTGAAGCCGTTGGCGAGCGCCCCCATGACCGCGCCCATCCCGCGCACGCCGGCGAACATCTCGACCACCAGCACGCCGAGCAGGCAGAAGACGATGCCGAGCCGCATCCCCGCGAGCATCGAGGGCACGACCGCGGGCAGGATCACCTTCCAGTAGAGCTGCCACGTGCTCGCGCCGTACGCGCGCGCGACGGTGATCAGGGTGCGGTCGACGTCCCTGACACCGCCGATCACGAGCAGCATGATCGGGAACGTCGCGTGCAGCGTGCCGTAGAGGATCGCCGGCGTCGTGCCGAAGCCCGTCAGCAGGATGATCCACGGCAGGATGAGGATCTTCGGGATGCCGTAGGCCGCGATGACGAACGGGTTCAGCACGTCGCGCAGCACGCGCACGGAGCCGACGACGATCCCGAGGCTCACGCCGAGGACGACCGCGATCGCGTAGGCGATGGCGGTCTTCGCGAGCGTGTCGCCGAGGCCGCCGAGCGCACGGTCGCCGATCGTGCCGAGGGCGTGCACGACCGCCGACGGCGCGGGCACGAACGCGGCGTCGACCCAGCCGAGCCGGGCGGCGGCTTCCCACGCCGCGACGAGCGCGACGATCGACACCACCTGCAGCGCGCGCACGCGCATCGTCACTCGCTCCAGCGCTGGGCGCGGTGCTCGACGAGACTCGCCAGCGCGTCCGAGGCGACGATCAGCACGAGCGTGACGAGCACGAGCGCGACGTAGTCGGCGGTGCGCAGGAGGCCGTACGCGTGGTTGATCAGCGAACCGATCCCCTGCCGCGAGCCGAGGATCTCGCCGACGATCACGCCGATGACCGTGAGGGCGAGCCCGGTGCGCAGGCCGCCGACGAGCGTGAACATCATCGCCGGCACCATCACCTTCACGAACGTCGTCAGCGGCGTCGCGCCGAACGCGCGGGCCACCGTGACGAGCTGCGGGCTCACCTGGCGGATGCCGGCCAGCACGGCGAGCGTGATCGGGAAGAAGCCGAGCAGGAACCCGAACGCGATCTTCGACGAGGAGTCGAGGCCGAAGAACAGCATCAGCGACGGGTACCAGACGACCGCGGGCACGGCGTAGAGCGCGGCGAGGATCGGGCCGTACGCGCGGCCGAGCGTGCGGTAGAGGCCGAGCGCGAAGCCGATCGCGAGGCCGGCGAGCACGGCCATCGCGTAGGCGATGGCGATCTCGCGCGCGGTCACGAGGAGATGGCGCGGCAGCTCGGGATAGCTGTCGAGCGTCAGCACCCGCACGAGCGCCGGGAGCACGACCGAAGGTGGCGCCGAGAGCAGCGGGTTGCTGAAGCGGGCGGCGCCTTCCCAGGCGAGCACCAGGGCGAGCACGAGCGCGAGCCGGATGGCGGCGACGGTCACGTCGACTCGGCGATCGCGCGCAGCGACTCCTCGCGGATCTCGCCCCAGAGCTTCGCGCGGAGGGCGACGATCTCCGGCGACTCGATCGCGCGCGGATAGTCCATCGGCAGGTCGAGCACCAGCTTGACGCGTCCCGGGCGCGCGGTCATCACCGCCACGCGCGTCGAGAGCGAGACGGCTTCCTGCAGGCTGTGCGTGACGAAGATGACCGTCTTGCGCGTGCGGCGCCAGATCTCGAGCAGCCACTCGCCCATGAGCACGCGCGTCTGCTCGTCGAGCGCGCCGAAGGGCTCGTCCATCAGCACGATCTTGGTGTCGAGCGCGAGCGCGCGCGCGATGGCCACGCGCTGCCGCATGCCGCCGGAGAGCTCGCGTGGATACTTCGCGGCGAACGGGCGGAGACCGAGCGGGCCGAGCAGGTCGCTCGCGATCCGCCGCCGCTCCGCGCGTGGCGTCCCCTGCAGCTCGAGCCCGAACTCGACGTTCTCGAGCGCGGTCCGCCAGGGAAACAGCCCGGGATCCTGGAAGACGGTGGCGACGCGCGTGGGATCCGGCCCGTCGACGGCCGCGCCGTCGACGCTGATATGGCCGTCATCGGGCGTCGCGAGCCCGCCGATCATGGCGAGCAGCGTGGACTTGCCGCATCCGGAGGGCCCGATGATTGTGCAGAACTCACCTTCGGAGACGCCGAGCGACACGTCTCTCAGCGCTTCGACGACGCCCGAGCGCGTCGTGTAGCGCTTCGACACACGGTCGACCACGATGAGCGCGCCCGCCACGTCGAGAGGATACTCGACGCAGCCGCGAACGCGGCTCAGAGCTGGAGGATTTCTCGCGCGATGGCCAGGCGCTGGATCTCGGAGGTGCCCTCGCCGATCTCGGTGAGCTTGGCGTCGCGGAAGATGCGCTCGACGGGAAACTCGGTGATGTAGCCCGCGCCGCCGTGGATCTGCACGGCGCGCGTCGCGGCCTTCATCGCGGCTTCGGACGCGAAGAGCTTCGCCATCGCCGCCGCGTGCATGGCCGGACGGCCCTGGTCCTTGAGCCACGCCGCGCGCAGCGTGAGCAGGCGCGCGATCTCCACGTCCGTCGCCATCTCCGCGATCATCCCCTGCAAACCGTTGAACTCGGCGAGCGTCTTGCCGAACGCGTGGCGCTCCTTCATGTACCTCACGGCCTGGTCGACGGCGGCCTGCGCGATCCCGACGGCCATCGCGGCCATCGCGATGCGCCCGCCTTCGAGGACCTGCATCGCCTGGATGAAGCCCTGGCCGCGCTCGCCGATGAGGTTGCCGGCGGGAAGCCACGCGTCCTCGAAGATCAGCGGCGCGGTGTCGGAGGCGTGCAGCCCGAGCTTGCGATACGGCCGCCCCGGCGTGAAGCCCTTCGTGCCCTTCTCGACGAGGAACGCGGACACGCCCTTCGCGCCGCGGGGAGACGTTCGCGCCATCACCACCGCCACGCCGCCGACGCTGCCGTTGGTGATGAACGCCTTCTCGCCGTTCAGCACGAAGCCGCCGTCGCGCTCCTCGGCGCGCGTGCGCAGCGCCGCCGCGTCGGAGCCCGCGCCCGGCTCGGTGAGGCCCCACGCGGCGAGCATCTCGCCCGACGTGAGCTTCGGCAGGTACTTCGCCTTCTGCGCCTTCGAGGCGTGCATGGCGATGTGGTTGGTGCCGAGCGAGTTGTGCGCCCACATCCCGATGCCGACCGAGGCGTCGCCGCGATTCAGCTCCTCGACGATCAGCGCGTAGGAGACGTAGTCGAGGCCGGCGCCGCCGTAGTCCGGATCGACGAGCACGCCGAGGAAGCCGAGGCTCGCGAGCTTGGCGAAGATCTCGTGCGGGAACTCGTGGCGCTCGTCGTACGGCGCGATCTTCTCGCCGAGCTCCGCGTCCGCGAACTGCCGCGCGACGTCGCGGACCTGCTGCTGGTCTGCCGACAGCTCGACGTCCATCGTCAGACCGCGGCGCGGATGTGCTCGCGCACGAAGCGCACGATGTCCTGGGTGGAGGTGCCCGGCGTGAACAGCTCCTTCACGCCCATGGCCTTGAGCGCCGCGATGTCCTCGGGCGGGATGATGCCGCCGCCGAAGACGGCGACGTCGTCCGCGCCCTTCTCCTTCAGGAGCTCCAGCACGCGCTTGAAGAGATAGTTGTGCGCGCCGGACAGCACGCTGAGGCCGATGGCGTCGGCGTCCTCCTGGATCGCCGTCGCCACGATCTGCTCCGGCGTCTGGTGGAGGCCGGTGTAGATGACCTCGAACCCGGCGTCTCGGAGCGCCCGCGCAACGATCTTCGCGCCCCGGTCGTGGCCGTCGAGCCCCGGCTTGGCGACGACGACGCGCACGGATCGCTCCGTCATCCCTTGCCTCCGAGCGCGACCCGGATCTTCTCGGCGTTCGCCAGGATCTCGTCGCGATTGCCGGGCGTGAGCTGCCAGTCGAAGCCCTTGCCGTCGCGCACGAACCGCGGGATCAGGTGCAGGTGCAGATGCGGCACCGACTGGAAGGCCGCCGCGCCGTTGGCCTGCAGCATGTTCAGGCCGTCCGGCTTCAGCGCGTCGCGCAGCGCCCGCGCCACCCGCTTGGCCGCCGTGATGGCCGCCGCCAGATCCGCGGCGTCCGCGTCGAACAGCGTCGGCTCGTGCGCCTTGATGATCACCAGGGTGTGCCCGGGGTTGAGCGGGTTGATGTCCATGATCGCGAAGGTGCGCTCGTCTTCGTAGATCTTCGCGGAGGGAATCTGCCCGTCGCGGATCTTGCAGAACACGCAGTCGCCAGTCATGCGGAGGCCCCCACTTTCGCCACGACGTCCTCCATCCGGTATCCGTAGATCTGCGGCGGCTCCGTCCCGGCGAGGGCGAGCCACGCGTCGAGCTGGCTCCTGTGATGGATCTCGTGCTCGGCCATCGCCATGAGGAAGCGCCACGCGCTGACGGTGCCGCCCTCCAGATCACGCAGCTTCTCGCGCAGCCGCGCGTCCGGCAGTGCCCCGAGCCGCGCCATCTCCACGCGGTGCACCTCGTCGAGCGTGGCGCGCGTCGCGTCCCACGCCGCGAACGGCGCGACGTCGAGGTCGGTCGTGAACCGGTCCTCCACGACCTTGGTGACGAAGAACCGCTCGGCGCCCGCGATGTGCCGCACGATCTGCCCGCACGTCCACTCGGTCTCGCGCGGCCGATAGGTCGCGGACTCCTCCGTGACGCGGGCGACGGCGGCGAGCGTCCGCCGCCGGACCCCGTCGAAGTACTGCACGAACTCCGCGACCGATGTGATCACGCCGCCCCTAGACGGTGACGGTCCAGCCGTGCGGGTCGGCGGTCGTGCCGTACTGGATGCCGACGATCGTGTCGTAGAGCTTCTGCGTCAGCGGCCCGATGCCGCCGCCGTTCACGACGATGCGCTCGCCCTTGTACGCGAGCTCACCGACGGGCGAGATGACGGCCGCCGTGCCCGTGCCCCACACTTCCTGGAGCGTGCCCGTGTGGGCGGCGCCGACGAGCTCGTCGATGGTGATCGGCCGCTCCGACACGCGCAGCTTCCACTCGCGCAGCAGCGCCAGCACCGAATCGCGCGTGACGCCCGCGAGGATCGTTCCCGCGAGCGGCGGCGTGATGATCTCGTCGCCGATCTTCATCATGATGTTCATCGTGCCCACTTCCTCGATGTACTTCCGGTGCACGCCGTCGAGCCAGAGCACCTGCGTGAAGCCTTCGTGCTTCGCGTCCTCGGCCGCGTGGAGGCTCGCCGCGTAGTTGGCGGACGTCTTCGCCTCGCCCAGGCCGCCGACGACGGCACGGACGTAGGTGTCGATGACCTTGATCTTCACGGGCGCCATGCCCTCGGGGTAGTACGCGCCGACGGGCGAGAGGATGACGAAGTAGAGGTACTTCTTCGCCGGGCGCACGCCGAGGAACGGCTCGCTCGCGATGATCGTCGGGCGAATGTAGAGCGACGTGCCGACCATCGACGGCACCCAGTCGCGGTCGATGTCGACGAGCGTGGTGAACGACTTCATCACCAGCTCGGGATCGAGCGGCGGGATGCACATTTTCTCCGCGGTGCGGTTCAGGCGCGCCACGTGCTTGTCCGGGCGGAAGAGCCGGATCGTGCCGTCCTTCCCGCGGAACGCCTTCAGCCCCTCGAACAGGCCCTGGCCGTAATGCAGCACGGCCGTGGCCGGGTCGAGCGCGAGCGGGCCGTACGGCTCGACGCGCGGGTCGTACCAGCCCTTCTCGTCCTCGAAGTCGACGAGGAACATGTGATCCGTGAAATCCGTGCCGAAGGCCAGGTCCTTGTCCTTCGGCTTCTCCTTCTTCTGCGCCACCTTCGTGATGTGGATCGCGTCCCCACTCATGGTGTCTCCCCTGCTATGCGGAATCCGGTGAGCCGGGTGCCCTCGTCAGTCGCGCGATCGTCGCACCGCGTCCAAGCCACGCCATGGTCACTGTCTCCCCTAAAAGATGATCGGCTCGCGATACAAGCCGAAGACCTGGCGATAGACGTCGGAGATCTCGCCGAGGCTCGCGTAGTCCTTCACCGCGTCGACGAGCACCGGCATCAGGTTCCGGCCGTTGCGGCACGCGTCCGCGACCTGCTTGAGCCGCCGCTCCACCTTCGCCATGTCGCGCGCGGCCTTGAAGCGGCCCGTGCGCTCGATCTGCTCGAGCTCGACGCGCTCGTCGATCTTCAGGAAGTGGATCGGCTTCTCCTCGGCCATCACGTACTTGTTCACGCCGACGGTGATCTTTTCCCTCCGGTCCTCCATGAGCTGGGAGCGGTACGCGGCGTCCGCGATCTCCTTCTGCGGATAGCCCTCGTCGATCGCCGCGACCATCCCGCCCATGCGGTCGATCGTCGCGATGTACCCGGCGGCCGCCGCTTCCATCCGGTCCGTGAGCGACTCGACGAAGTACGAGCCGCCGAGCGGATCGATCGTCAGCGCCGCCCCGGTCTCCTCCGCGATGATCTGCTGCGTGCGGAGGGCCACGGTGACGGCGTCTTCGGTCGGCAGCGCCCACGTCTCGTCGTAGGAGTTCGTGTGCAGCGACTGCGCGCCGCCCAGCACCGCGGCGAGCGCCTGCATCGCCACCCGCGCCACGTTGTTCAGCGGCTGCTGCGCGGTCGCGGAGACGCCGGCCGTCTGCGTGTGCGTGCGCAGGCGCATCGACTCCGGCCTCTTCGCGCCGTAGCGCTCCTTCATGTAGCGCGCCCACAGCCGCCGCGCGGCGCGCAGCTTCGCGATCTCCTCGAAGAAGTCGTTGTGGACGTCGAAGAAGAAGCTCAGCCGCGGGGCGAAGCTGTCGATGTCGAGCCCGCGCGCCAGCGCGGCCTCGACGTACGCGAGCCCGTCCGCGAGCGTGAACGCGAGCTCCTGCACGGCGGTCGAGCCCGCCTCGCGGATGTGGTAGCCGGAGATCGACACCGGGTTCCAGCGCGGCGCGTGCGCCGCCGTGAACTCGATCATGTCGGTCACGATCCGGACCGCGGGCTCCGGCGGGCAGATCCATTCCTTCTGCGCGATGAACTCCTTCAGCATGTCGTTCTGGATCGTTCCGCCGACACGACGCCAGGACACGCCCTGCTTCTCGGCGACGGCGAGATACATCGCGAGCGCGATCGACGCCGTGCAGTTGATCGTCATCGAGGTCGTCACGTCGCCGAGCGGGATGTCGGCGAACAGGCGCTCGAAGTCGTCCAGCGTGGAGATCGACACGCCTTCCTTGCCGACCTCGCCGCGGGCCCGCGGATGATCGGCGTCGTAGCCCATCAGCGCCGGCATGTCGAAGGCGGTGGAGAGACCGGTCTGCCCTTCCTTCAAGAGGTACTTGAAGCGCGCGTTGGTGTCTTCCGGCCGGCCGAAGCCCGCGAACATCCGCATCGTCCACAGCCGTCCGCGGTACATCGTGGGATACACGCCGCGCGTGTACGGATACTCGCCCGGCGCGCCGAGCTTCTCGGCGTACGAGCCGGTCACGTCGTCCGGCGTGTAGAGCGCCTGGATCGGCAGCCCCGACAGCGTCTCGAAGCGCACGTCACGCTCAGGAGTCTCGCTCATGCCTTGCCTCCGAGGACCGAGCGCGCGATGACGAGCTTCTGGATCTGGGACGTGCCCTCGTAGATCTGCGTGATCTTCGCGTCGCGGAAGAAGCGCTCCACCTCGTACTCCTTGATGAAGCCGTAGCCGCCGTGGATCTGCACGGCGTCGGTCGTGACTTTCATCGCCATCTCGGCGGCGAAGAGCTTCGCCATCGCGGACTGCAGGGAGAACGGCCGGTGCGCGTCCTTGAGCGACGCGGCCTGCCAGATCAGGAGGCGCGCCCCCTCGATCGCCGTGGCCATGTCGGCGAGCATCCACTGCACCATCTGGTGCTGGCCGATCGGCACGCCGAACGATTTCCTCTCGCGCGCGTAGGCGAGCGCGCGCTCGTACGCGCCCACCGCCAGCCCGAGCGCCTGCGCGGCGATGCCGATGCGCCCGCCGTCGAGCGACGCCATCGCGATCTTGAAGCCCTGGCCTTCCTCGCCGAGCCGGTGCTCCACCGGCACGCGGCAGTCCTCGAAGACGAACTCGGCGGTGTCCGACGCGCGGATGCCCAGCTTCTCCTCGGTCTTCGGGACGAGGAAGCCCGGACGCGACTTCTCGACGAGCAGCGCGGAGATGCCGTGGCTTCCCTTCGCCTGGTCGGTCTGCACGAAGACGAGCGCGGCCGAAGCCTCGCGCCCGCTGGTGATGAACACCTTGCGGCCGTTCACGACGTAGTGGCCGCCGTCGCGCACGGCGAGCGTGTGCTGGTTCGTGGCGTCGGAGCCCGCCTGGGGCTCCGTCAGCGCGAAGCAGCCGATCTCGTGCCCCGACGCGACGGGGCGGAGGAACCGCCCGCGCTGTGCGTCGGTGCCGTACTTGTGGATCGGATCGCAGAACAGCGAGTTGTTGACCGACATCACGACCGCGTGGCTGCCGCACACGCGGGCGATCTCTTCCATGGCGACGGCGTAGGAGAGGGTGTCGCCGCCCGCGCCGCCCCACCGCTCCGGGACCAGGATCCCCATCAGCCCGAGCTCGCCCATCCGCTTGATCGTCTCGTGCGGGAAGCGGGCGTCGCGGTCGATCTCCTGCGCGATGGGGCGGACTTCGCGCTCGGCGAAGTCGCGCGCCACCTCGCGGATCATCCGCTGCTCGTCGCTGAGGTCGAAGTTCATGTCTCCAGCAGCTTCTTGAATTCCTGCGTCAGCGCGGGCACGACCTCGAAGAGGTCGGCGACGATGCCGTAGTCGGCGATCTTGAAGATCGGCGCCTCGGGATCCTTGTTGACGGCGACGATCACCTTCGACGTGCGCATGCCGGCGAGGTGCTGGATCGCGCCGGACACGCCGAAGCCGAGGTAGAGCTTCGGCGAGATCGTCCGTCCCGTCTGGCCGATCTGGAACCGATGCGGACGCCACCCGGCGTCGACGGCGGCGCGCGAGGCACCGACGGCCGCGCCGATCACCTTGCCCATGGCTTCGAGGATCACGTAGTTCTCCGGACCCTTCATGCCGCGGCCGCCGGAGATGACGATCTCGGCCTCGGTGAGCTCGGGCAGGCCGGTCGCCGCCTCCTCGCGACGCTCGACGAACTTCAGCTTCGCGTCCGGAATGCTCACGGAGGGCTTTTCGACCTGCGCCGTCTTCGCCACGCCGGCGTCGGCGGGGCGGAAGACGTTCGGGCGGAGCGTGGCGACCCACGGCCCCTTCGCCCACTTCACCTTCGACAGCAGCTTGCCGGCGTACACGGGCCGCGTGCCGACGAGCGCGTCGCCCTCCATCGCGAAGCCGACCGCGTCGGCGCAGAGCCCCACGCCGAGCCGCGCGGCGACGCGCGCGAGCAGCTCGCGCTGCCGGCTCGTCACCGGACCGAAGATCGCCTTCGGCGATTCCTTGCCCGCGAGCTCGGCGATGATCGGCGCCCACACTTCCCCGCGATACGGCGCGAGCGCGGCGTTCTCGACCATCCACACCTTGCTCGCCCCCCACTCGCCGAGCTGCTTGACGCCCGCGTCGCTCGCCTTGTCGGTGAGCCACACGGCTTCGACGTTCCCGCCCGAGAGGCGACCGGCTTCACCGAGCGCCTCGGCCATCACCTTCTTCGGCATGCCCTGCCGATCGTCTTCGACAATCGTCCAGAACGCCCCTGCCATCCCCGTCTCCCCTTTGGACATGGGGCCCCGCACCCGGAGGACCCCACACCCCTTCAGATCGCTTTCGCGTCTTCCCTCAGCGAGCGCACGAGCTCCTTCACGGCCGTGGCGATGTCGCCGTCGATGATCCGACCCGGCGGGCGCGGCGGCAGCGCTTCGAGCTTCGTGATCGAGAGCTGCGGCGCGTCGGCGCCGAGGCCGAGATCGCCCGCCTTCACGTCTTTGATCTCTTTCTTCTTCGCGCCCATGATCCCCTTCAGCGTCGGATAGCGCGGCTCGTTGAGGCCCTTCTGCGCCGCGAGCACCGCGGGGAGCGGGACGTCGAACACTTCGAGACCGCCTTCGACCTGCCGCGCGGCCTTCACGGTCTGGCCGTCGGCGTCGATCGTCTCTTCCATGATCCAGTAGGCGCACGGCCAGCCGAGCACCTCGGCGAGCTGCCCGCCGACGGCGCCCATGTCGTCGTCGATCGCCTGCCGGCCCACGAGCACGAGGCCCGGCTGCTCCTGCTTCACGACGGCGGCGAGCGCGCGCGCGGTCGTCAGCGTGTCGGCGTCGTTGAACGCGGGATCGTTGACGTGGATGGCGCGATCGGCGCCCATCGCGAGGCACGAGCGCAGCGCTTCCTTCGCGCGCTCGGGCCCGAGCGTCACCGCCACCACTTCGCCCTGCCCGCGCTTTTCCTTGATCCGGAGCGCCTCCTCGACGGCGAACTCGTCGTAGGGCGAGACGATCCAGGTGATGCCCGCGGTCTCGATGGACCGTCCGTCGCCGGCGATCTTCACCTGCGTCGCCGTGTCGGGCACCTGCTTGATGGCCACGAGAATCTTCATTCGGTCTCCTTTGGAACTGGGGGCGTGAGAGACTCACCCCCCACCCCCATGGGTCGATCCGTGCCCATTGGTCCGTCCGTGTAAGACAATTCGCGGGTGATCCGGAAGCGATCGCCCGGAATGAAGACGCGATCGAAGACGACGGGCGCGCCGGCCGCGTCGAAGGACACGCGCTCGGACTCGAACGCCGCCGCGCCCGGCGCCGCGTCGAGTGCCCCCGCCTCGCGCTGTCCGAGACGCACCGCGGAGACGACCTCACGCGCGCGCGAGACCGTGATGCCCAGCTTGTACTCGAGGATCTGCGCGAGCGGCGTCAGCGCGAGGTCCGCGCGCGCCACGTCCTCGCCGAGCCGTGCCGGCAGGAACGAGCGCTGCAGGCTGAGCGGACGCTCATCGACGAGCCGCAGGCGCTCGACGGCGAGCACGCGCGCGCCGTGCCCGAGGCCCAGCGCCGTCGTCACACGCCGGGCGCCCACGACGAAGCCGCAGCCGAGCAGCCGCGTGGTCACGTGCTCGCCCTTGGCGGAGAGATCGCCGGCGAAGCGGCGGAGCTGGAGGATGTCGTAGTCGATCGAGGGCGCGGCGACGAACGTCCCGAGGCCGTGACGCCGCTCGATCAGCTTCTCGCGCTCGAGCACGTCGAGCGCCTGGCGGAGCGTCATGAGCGTCACGCCGAAGCTGACCGCGAGCTGCCGCTGCGTGTCGAGACGGGTGCCCGGCGCGAGCCCGCCGTCCTGGATCCGCGCGCGCAGATCCTCGGCGATCTCCTGGTAACGCGGCACCCGTGCTCTCATCCGTGCTCCGACCTCCCGGTGTTCTAGAACTCTCGGCCGAAACGACGGCCGCCACGCGCACGATCAGGGAAAAGAAACGACCCGAGCAGCCCCATTCTAGCAACGGCCTCGCCCAAGAAAAAGGGGCCGCGCCCACAGGGGCGGGTGGGCGCGGCCCGAGCGTGGCGCCGGCTGGGAACGCGCTGCACCGCGCGCCCCGCTCGGGCATGCAGCAGCAGCAAGCCGCGTACCGGGCCTGGACCACGCGAAGACGGGCGAAAGTGCCGGGGAAATCGCGCCGGGCGCCGCCCGAACGCGACGCGGATTACCGCGATATGCAGGAAACGCGTTGCCTAGTTCTTCTCGGCAGCGAGCTTCTGACTGAAGCCGACGAGCCGCTCGAGCCGCTCGCGCGCGGCGCCGGAGTCGATGGACTCCGCCGCGATCTGCACGCCCTCCTTGAGGTCGCGCGCGCGGCCGCCCGCCACGAGCGCGGCCGAGGCGTTCATCAGCACGATGTCGCGCCGGGGTCCCGACTGACGCGCGAGGATGTCGCGGATGATCTGCGCGTTCTGCTGGCGGTCACCGCCCTGGAGCTCGGTGATCGTCGCGCGCGGCACCCCGAAGTCCTCGGGCCGCACCGCGTACGTGCGGACGAGCCCTTCGCGCACCTCGGAGAGCCGGCTCTCCCCCGTGTTCGAGATCTCGTCGAGCCCGTCGGCGCCGTGCACGACGAACGCGCGGAGCGTGCCGAGCTCCGCGAGGACGCGCGCGAGCGGATCGGTGAGCGCCTCCGCCGCGACGCCGATCACCTGCGCGTTCGCGCTCGCGGGATTCGTGAGCGGGCCGAGCAGGTTGAAGACGGTGCGGATGCCCATCTCGCGCCGCGCCGCCATGACGTGCTTCATCGCGGTGTGCAGGAGCGGCGCGTAGAGGAAGCCGATGCCGACTTCGTCGACGCAGCGGGCGACCTGCGGCGGCGTCAGCTCGAGGCTGACCCCGAGCGCTTCGACGACGTCCGCGGAGCCGCACAGGCTCGAGGCGGAACGGTTGCCGTGCTTCGCGACCTTCAGCCCCGTCCCGGCGACCACGAACGCCGTCGCGGTGGAGACGTTGAACGTCCCGGAAGCGTCGCCGCCGGTCCCGCACGTGTCGATGAGCATCTCGCGGTCGGTGCCGGTGAGCGCGGTCGCCTCCGCGCCGCGGGTGCGCACGCGCACGGCTTTCTGCCGCATGACCTGCGCGAAGCCGATCAGCTCCTCGACCGTCTCGCCCTTCATGCGCAGCGCCGTGAGGAACGCGGCGATCTGCGCGTTGGTGGCGGCGCCGGACATGATGG
Source organism: Candidatus Rokuibacteriota bacterium (assembly GCA_016866775.1). GTDB lineage: Bacteria > Methylomirabilota > Methylomirabilia > Rokubacteriales > CSP1-6 > VGLJ01. The sequence goes on from VGLJ01000009.1 coordinate 66,295, forward strand.
CTTCCATGGCCGCCGCGGCCTCGATCCGGGTGAGGTCGCGGCGCTCGACCAGCGTCTTGACCGCCTCGCTGATGATGGGGCTCGTCATCGGGCTGCCATAGTACCGCTACGGCACCCTCGCGCCCAGCACGTACGCACGCTCGGCGGCCGTGCGCGGCCAGATCACGGCCGGACGCCCGCCGAGGATCTGGAGGACCGCCGGGCTCGCGTTCGGGTTCTCGCCGGTCGCGTCGAAGACGATCGGTCCCGCCGAGACCATGAGCGGGTTCGGCAGGCTCGTGCGGCGGAGCGCGTCCGCGATCGCGTCGGGCTCCGCGCTGGCCGCGCGCTGGAGCGCGTCGGCGACGACGAAGATCGCCTCGGACGCGAAACCGCCCACGGCGTCGAGCGGCCGCCCGCCGGACCGCTCCAGGAACTCGTCGGCGAGCTGCTGGGTCCGCGCGTTGCGCGGAAGTGCCGCGGGCGCCAGCTCCATCACGCGGTCCACCGCGGTGCTCAGTCCCGCGGCGCGGCCCACCTCGGCGAGATCCGGCGTCCCGAGGCTCAGGATCGCCGCGAGCGGCAGCGGATCGCGCGCGAGGTGGCGGAAGAGCGGACCGACGGTCGACGGACGGATCGCGAGGATGAGGACGTCGGGCGCGCCCGCGCGCAGGCGCGAGACCTCGCTCGTCACGCCGGTCGCGCGCGGCGACATCGCGACGAACTCGAGCATCTCGAAGGGAGGGCGCAGCGCGGTGTACGCCGCCTCGAAGCGGCGCGCCTGCGTGGTGCCGAGCGCGTCCGTCGTGTGCAGCAACGCGGCGCGCGTGATCGGACGCTGCGCGTCGGCGAAGATCTCGACGAGGTACTGCACCGCGCGCCGCGCGAACGACGACGTCGTCGGGAAGTTGCGGAAGACGTACGACGGCTCCGCGGCGGCGAGCATCGCCGCGTCGGCCACCGCGGTGTCGACGAGGAGCGGCGTCTTGCGCAGCCGCGCGACGGCGGCGATCGCCGCCGTGTGACCGGAGTGGAACGCGCCGGTGAGCACGCGCGCGCCGGCATCGATGAGGCGCTCGGCCGCGGCGCGCGGGCCCGCGGCCGACGCGCTGTCGCCGACGAGGAGCTCGAGCCGCGCCCCGAGACTCGCGATGCCGCCGGCGGCGTTGATGGCGTCGACGGCGAGCTGCACGCCGAGCCGGCACGTCAGCCCCACGTCCGCGAGGGGTCCTCGCACCGGATGGATCGCGCCGATGCGCACGACGCGCGGCTGCGCGCGAACGGATCCGGGGACGTGCAGGACGGCCGCGGCGAGCGCGCCGAGCGCCCGCGAAAGCACCTCGCGACGTCTCACAATACTTGCCATTTTCAAGGTCTTCGTGAAGTCGTGTGGGTGAATTCGGCCACGTTTGGGTGTGATGACATGGTCAGATCGTCGGCAGCATGCACGTGAGGATCTTGAGACGGAGGTACTCCTCGTCCCGCAGCCCGTACGCGCGGCGTTGGAGGACCCGGACTTTGTTGTTCAGTCCCTCGACGAAGCCGAGCGCGACCTTGTTGTCCGGATGGCAGTAGGCCGCGATCCCGTTTTTGTTCCAATTTATTGCCCGAAGTCAAGGGCAAATTCTAGAAAGGTGCAAAGTGGGCAATCTCTTCACAAGCTTCCGGCCACAGCGGGGTCCCTAAATGACGCACAGGTCGACGGTGGATGACAGTGGAACTCTTTTTGGCTTCTGTTAGTCCTTGACCCTACAGGGTTTCTAGAAGGGCTTTCGCGATGATCAGACGCTGGATCTGGTTGGTGCCCTCGTAGATCTGCATGATCTTGGCGTCGCGCATGAAGCGCTCGACGGGAAACTCGCGCGTGTAGCCGTAGCCGCCGAAGACCTGGACGGCGTCGGTGGTGACTTTCATGGCCGCGTCCCCCGCCCAGCACTTGGCCATGGATGCCTCGTAGGTGTTGCCCCGGATCCCGACGTCGACCTGGCGCGCCGCGTGGTGCACCATCAGCCGGGCGGCGTGAACCTGCATCGCCATGTCGGCGAGCATGAACTGGATCCCCTGGAATGCGCCGATCGGCTGGCCGAACTGCTTTCGCTCCTTCGCGTAGCCCACCGCCGCATCGAGCGCGGCCTGACCGATGCCGACGGCCATCGCGCCCGTCGCGGGGCGCGTGATGTCGAGCGTCTGCATCGCGATCTTGAAGCCCTCGCCCTCTTCGCCGAGCCGCTGGTCCGCCGGGACGACGCAGTCCGTGAAGTGGAGCGCCACCGTCGGCGACCCGCGGATCCCCATCTTCTTCTCCTTCTTGCCGACGGAGAATCCGGCGAACTCCTTCTCGACGAGGAACGCGGTGACGCCTTTCGCGCGCTTGCTGCGATCGACCGTCGCGAAGACGGTGATGACGTCCGCGTGGTCGCCGTTCGTGCACCACTGTTTCGCGCCGTTCAGCACGTAGTGATCGCCCTTGCGGACGGCCGTCGTGGCGAGCGACGCGGCATCCGAGCCTGCGCCCGCCTCGGACAGCGAGTACGCGGCGAGCAGCGCGCCGGTCGCGAGGCGCGGCAGGTATTTCTCCTTCTGCGCCTCCGTGCCCGCGAGCAGGATCGGCAGGCCGCCGAGCGGCTGGTCGAGCCACTGCGTCGCCGTCGCCGCGCAGGCCCACGCGACCTCCTCGGCCACCAGCGACAGCGCGAGGCAGCCCATGTCGGCGCCGCCGAACTTCTCCGGGACCCAGATGCCGTAGAGGCCCGCCTCCATCAGCGCGCGGATCGACTCCTCCGGATACCGCTCGCGCTCGTCGACGTCCGCGGCGTGGCGCGCGACCCGGTCGCGCGCGATCTTGCGCGCGAGGTCGCGGATCATGCGCTGATCGTCTGTCAGATAGAAGTGATCGTTCATGACTCCTCCGCGAAGACGAGCGCGTCGACGGCGACGAGATCGGCACCGGTGGCGATGACGGGATTGAGGTCGATTTCGCGCACGCGCGCTTCGACGCTGATGCAATCGCTCACGCGCGCGACGAGCGTGGCGAGCGCCGTCCGGTCGACCGGCGGCAGGCCGCGCGGTCCCGCGAGGAGGCGCGGACGCGCGCCCTCCTCGAGCATGGCGTGGCACTCGTCGTCGGCGACCGGAGCCAGGCGCACCGAGATGTCCTGCACGACCTCCGTCAGGACACCGCCCATGCCGAGCACGACGACGGGACCGAAGACGTCGTCGCGCCGCGCGCCGACCAGCAGCTCCACGCCGGGACCGACGCGCTCCTGCACGACGAAGCGCGTGGCGCCGGTGCGTGCGGCGAGCCCGCGCCACGCGGCACGCACGGCGTCCGGGCCGGCGACGTCGAGCACGACGCCGCCGGCGTCGGTCTTGTGGGTGAGGCCGGGCACGTCGGCCTTCATGACGACCGGATAGCCGATCGTCTGCGCCGCCGCAACCGCCTCGTCGATCGACGCCGCGACGGCCTCGCGGCAGAAGCGAACGCCGTAGGCCTCGAGCAAGCGCCGGGCGTCCACGTACGGAAGCGCGCCGCGCGCGTGCGCGAGCGCGGCGGCGACGGGCGCGGAAATCGCCGCTCGTTGCGCGACGCGCGGCGGCACGGACGCGCGCGCCTGCCACAAGGCCCGCCACGCGCGCACGGCGCGCTCGGGGCTCGGCAGCACGGCGACGCCACCGGCAACGAGCGTCGCGATCACCCGCGGCGCGTCGGCGGCGAACGCGACGGCGGGCTTGTCCGTGGCGTGGACGGCCGCGACCACCGCGTCGGCGAACGCGGGGATGTCGAGGCCGACATCGACCACCACGGCGCCCGCGATGTCCCTCTCGGTCATCACCGCACGCACCGCCGCGTCGACGCGCGCGGGGTCGACCTGCGGCGTGAGGTCGACGGGATTGCCGACGGCGGCGAACGACGGCAGCTGGGCCCGCAATGTCGTCCGCACGCTCTCCGAGAGCGCCGGCACGCGGAGGCCCGCGCGCTCGGCGGTGTCGGCGGCGACGACCGATGGTCCCCCCGAGACGGTCACCACGGCGACGTGCGGTGCGGCCGGCCGCCGCGCGCCGGCGATCGTCAGCGTCTCGATCGCGTCGAAGAACTCCTCGGTCTCGTCGGCGAGCACGATCCGGGCGCGGACGCACGCCGCGCGGAAAACGTCGTAGGAGCCGGCGAGCGACCCCGTGTGCGAGCCGGCGGCGCGACGGCCCGCGTCCGAGCGGCCGCCCTTCAAGACCACGACCGGCGTGCGGCCGGCCGCGCGCTCCGCCGCGCGCACGAAGCGTCGCCCGTCCCGCAGCGCCTCGACGAAGCACGCGATCAGCGTCGTGTCGGGATCGTCGACGAGGTACTCGATCACTTCCGCGATGTCGACGTCCACCTGGTTGCCGATCGACAGGAAGCGCGCGACGCCGAGCCCGCGCCCGCCGAGGTGACGGAAGATCAACCCCCCATAGGCGCCGCTCTGCGAGACGACGGCGATGCCGCCCGATGTCGTCGGCAGATCCCAGAAGTACGTGCCGTTGAGCCGCGCGGGCGCGGAGTACACGCCCATGCAGTTCGGGCCGACGAGACGCAGACCGGCTGCGCGAGCGGTCGCGAGCAGCTCGGCTTGCGTCGTCCGGCCTTCCGCGTCGACCTCGCCGAAGCCCGACGAGAGGATCACCGCCGCGCGGACGCCGCGCGCGGCGAGCGCCTTGATGGCGTCGGGCACGGCGGGCGCCGGCAGGCTCACGAGCGCGAGGTCGACGCCGGACGGCAAATCCTCGACGTGGCGCACGGTCTCGTAGCCGAGGATCGCCTCGCCCGCGGGGTTCACCGGATGGACGGCGCCGGTGAAGCCGCGCGCCTTCACGTTCTCGAGCAGGCGGAATCCGAGCTTCGCGGGATTGCGGGACACGCCGAGCACCGCCACGGCGCGCGGCGCGAACAGCGCGGCGAGACTCATCTCGCGCGGCGGTCCACGACGCGGACCGCTTTGCCCTGCGGCCGCTCGATCGTGCCGATCGGGCAGAGCCGCACCTCGGGTGACAGCGCGAGCGCGTCGTGCACCTCGCGGCGGATACGCGCGCCGACGCCGGGATCGCAGCCCGGCTCGGTCTCGACGACGACCGTCACGCGATCGCCGCCCGCGTCCGAGTCGAGCACGACCTGGTACTCGTGGCCCACGCCCGGCTGCCGCAGGACGATGGTCTCGATCTGCCGCGGATAGAAGTTCACGCCCTTGACGATCACCATGTCGTCCGTGCGTCCGCGCAGCCGGTCGATGCGCAGGGCGGTGCGGCCGCACGCGCAGCGCGCGCGGCTGACGACGCGCGTCAGGTCGTGCGTGCGGTAGCGAATGAGCGGCAGTCCCTCGCGTGTGAGCGTCGACACCACGAGCTCGCCCTCGACGCCGTCCGGCAGCACCGCGCCCGTCGCCGGATCGACGATCTCCGCGTGATAGTGGTCCTGCCAGACGTGGATGCCGGCGCGCGCGGCGCAGTCGATGCCGAGCCCGGGCCCGCCGGTCTCCGTCATCCCGATGATGTCGAAGGTGCGGATGCCCAGCGCGCGCTCGATGCGCCCGCGCAGATCGTCGGACCACATCTCGGAGCCGAAGATCCCGACGCGCAGCGCGAGCGATCCCAGGTCGAAGCGCTCCTCGTGCGCGACCTCGATCAGGCGCAGCGGATAGGTCGCGATCGCCGTCACGACGGTCGCCCGGAGGTCGCGCATGAGCTTGAGCTGGAGGCTCGTGCGTCCGGCGCCCGCGGGAATCACCATCGCGCCCAGGCGCTCGGCGCCGTAGTGAAAGCCGAAGCCGCCCGTGAAGAGACCGAAGGACGGCGTGATCTGGATCACGTCGTCGCGCGTGACGCCGGCCGCGACGTAACAGCGGGCCATCACCTCCGCCCACTGCGCGACGTCGCGCGCGGTGTACGGGTTGAGGATCGGGTTGCCGGTCGTCCCGCTCGACATGTGGACGCGCGCGTAGGGTCGCTGGCCGCAGGCGAGGCCGAACGGGTAGCTGTCGCGCAGCTCGCTCTTGGTGAGGAGCGGCAGCCGTTGCCAGTCGTCGACGCGCTTGAGATCCTCGGGCCGCGCGTCGCCGAGGCGGCGCCGCCACGCCGGGTTGACGCCGGCGTGCGCGAGCGTGGCGCGCATCCGCTCGAGCACGAGGGCCTCGAGCGGCTCGCGCTCCATGGCCTCGACTGGACTCGCGGGCGCCCGGGCGCTCAAGCGCCCGCCGTTGCACTCGCGGGCGCCCGGGCGCTCAAGCGCCCGCCCGCTCGGGTGACGATGCGGCACGCGCCTCGAAACGGCACGCGGGCGCGCCCATCGCGGCGCACGCGGTCTCGGTCACCCGCGCGCGGCCGCTCAGCACCGAGGCCGCGAGCGCCTCGAGCACCCCGCGCGTGAGATGACAGACCGGCTCCCGCGCGCTGCCGTGCGCTTCCGCGAACGGCGAGCCGGTCACGGTGACGACGAGCGCGCCGGGCGCGTAGTGCTCGAGCGCGAAGCGCCCCCAGCCGATCCGCGTTCCCATCGCGAGCAGGGCTTCGACGCGCTCGCGGCCCGCGCCCGTGAACGAGGCGGTCGCCTTGCCGCCGCCCGCGCGCCCGCCGGCGACGAAACACTCGGCCGCGCCGCCGCCGAGCGCCGCCTCCAGCGCGTGATAGACGGCCGCCAGCGTCTCGGGGCGGATGAGCAGGTAGCGCGCGCCGCGATAGCTCAGCCGGCCCGCGCCGTCGTCCCTGAGCTCCGAGATGACCGCGTTCGTCATGCGCGCAACACGCGCGCCCAGACGTTCGAGGTCCAGCCTTCCTGGAGCAGGGTCTTGATCTCGCGCAGGGCGAGATCGCCGAGGCCGAGCCCCTCGAGCGCGCGCCCGCAGCTCGACAGCTCGCGCCCGAGCAGGACGCCGTAGAGCAGCAACAGCCCCGACACGGCGGGCGACGGCGCGCTCGCCGTCCGCGCCGCGGACTCGAAGAGGCTCAGGCCGAGCACCGCATCTTCGGTGACGTAGCGATGCTCCATGGTCACCGTTTCGTTCCAGAGCCCGCTCGCGAGGAGCTTCGCCTTCGCGCCGGCCCCATAGAGGCCTTCCGCCCCGCGCGACTCGTCGTAGTACGTCGCCATCTCGTAGTGCGGCACGGGATAACCCCAGCCGCGCCGCGTGGTCATGCGCTCGTCGTCGACGGCGTCGATCAGGCGGCGCACGCTCGCGGTCGTGCCCTGCGCGTGCACGTCGAAGCGTCCCGCGTCGATCGCGCCGAGGTTCAGCAGCACGAGGGCCGGATGGATGATGGGACCGGCGTTCGCGAGCGCCGCGTCGAGCGCGTCGACGCAGCGCCGCACCGGGAACAGCGGCGCGAGCTTCGCGAGCACGGCGTCGGTGCGCTCGCCCGGGAACACGCCCGTCGGAAGATTCGCCGCGCGGACCGGCGCCTTCACGTCCGCGGGGCCGGTCTTGCGCGCGAGATACGGGAGCGTGCCGGTCTCGGCGAACGCGAGCGGCAGGCGCCCGCCGAGACGCGCGACGTCGCGCGCCATCGCGAACGCGCCGAGCGTGCCCGGCGTGAGCAGCACGATCTGCGTCTCCGTCAGCAGCGGGGCGAGACGCTTCGCGAGATCGTCGTGGGCGGTGGCGGGCACCGCCGCGACAACGAGCTCCGCGCCGTCGACGGCCTCGCGAAGATCCACGGTGACGCGATCGAGCTTCGCGCGGCCGCTCCGGACCTCGGCGTGGAGCGTGATGCCGTCGCGCACGGCGGCGACGTCACCTGCCGCACGCCGCCAGAGCCGCACCCGATGCCCGGCGAGACTGAGATCGGCGGCGGCGGCGAGCCCGCCGTTGCTCCCTCCGAGGACGGCGACGTTCATCGAATGGCTCCTCCGCGCCGCAGCGCCTCGATGCGGTCGGCGGGATATTTCAGGAGATCGCGCAGGATCGGCTCGGTGTGCTCGCCGAGCGCGGCGGGCGGGGCCGGCGTGAACGGCGCGGCGTCCGCGGTCTTGATCGGCGTGCCAAGCGTCGGCACCGTGCCGTGCTTCGGATGCGCGAGCTCGACCACCATGCCGCGGTGCTTGACCTGCGGATCGGTCAGCACGCGATCGATCGAGAGGATCGGCGCCGCGGGCACGCCTTCCGCGTGCAGGCGCGCCAGCCACTCGTCGGTCGTGCGTGTCACGAACAGCGCGGCGGCCTCCGCGCCGAACTCCGCGCGATGCGCGACACGGTCGCGGTTCGTGGCGAAGCGCGGATCGCGCTCCCAGTCCGCACGGCCGGCGGCGCGGCAGAACCCCGCCCAGAACTTCTCCGCGAACACCGCGACGATCAGGTGCCCGTCACGCGTGGCCAGCGCCTGGTACGGCACGACCGACGCGTGCGCGGTGCCCTGCGGGCCCGGCACGCGGCCGTCGGTCCAAAAGTACTGCGCCATGTACGTGAGGAGCGACACCTGGCAGTCGAGCAGCGCGAGGTCGATGTGCGTCCCCTTCCCCGTCTGCGCGCGGTGGAACAGGGCGGAGGCGACGGCGAACGCGCCGAACATCCCGCCGGCGAGGTCGCCCATCGGCAGTCCCATGCGCATCGGGGCGCCGCCGGGCTCGCCCGTGACGCTCATCGCGCCGCCCATGGCCTGGAGCGCGAGGTCGAACGCCGGATATTCGCGGTACGGCCCGTCCTGGCCGTACGCCGAGATCGAGCACATGATCACGCGCGGGTTCACGGCGGCGAGCTTCGCGTAGCCGCAGCCGAGCTTCTCCATGATCCCGGGGCGAAAGTTGTGCCACACGACGTCGGCCTCGCGCACGAGGTCGAGGAGCACCGCGCGCCCGTCGTCGCGCGTGAGATCGATCACCACCGACTTCTTGTTCCGGTTGATCGCGAGGAAGTACGGGGAGTCGCCGTCCGGCAGATAGGGCGGGCCCATCGTGCGCATCGGATCGCCGCCGTCGGGATCCTCGACCTTGATGACCTCCGCGCCCAGGTCGGCCAGCAGCATCGAGCCGTACGGCCCGGCGAGCATCCGCGAGAGGTCGAGCACGCGCACGCCGGCGAAGAGGCTCACGCCCGGCGTCCTTCGAGCGCCGCGCGGACGCGCGCGGGAGTGATCGGCAGCTCGGTGAAGCGGACGCCGATCGCGTTCTTCACGGCGTTCGCGACGGCGGCCGAGACGGGGATGACGCCCGACTCGCCGAGGCCCTTCGCGCCGAACGGGCCCTCGGCGTCGACGGTTTCGATGAAGCGCACCGCGAGGCGCGGCATGTCCTCGGCCTTCAGGATCGCGTAGTCCATGAAGCTCTGCGTGAGCACCTGGCCGTCCTCGATCACCAGCCGCTCGCTCAGCGCGTAGCCGAGCCCCATGTGGATGCCGCCGTGGATCTGCCCCTCGGCGGCGAGCGGGTTGAGCGCGCGGCCGACGTCGTGCGCCGACGCGAGCTTCACGACCTCGACCTTGCCCGTCGCCTCGTCGACGTCCACGAGCGCCGCCTGCGCGGCGAACCCGTACGTGGCGGAGACGTTGCCGCGCAGGTCCTTGTCGAGCATCGCGGTCGGCGGATCGTAGAACGCTTCGGCGACGAGGGGACGTCCCTGCTCGCGCAGATGTCCGGCACGCACCACGCGGTCGTACGCGGTCCGGCGGCCCGGCTCGTCACGCGCGAACACCCAGCCGTCGCGAATGCCGAGCGCCTCGGCGGGCGCCTCGAGCTCCACGCTCGCGAGCGCGAGGAGCCCGGCGCGGACCTTCTCCGCGGCCAGGCGCACGGCGTTGCCGGCGATGAACGTGGTGCGGCTGGCGTGCGCGCCGACGTCCCACGGTGTGATGGTGGTATCGGCGTTGACGACCCGCACGCGCTCGAGCGGAACGCCGAGCGTCTCCGCCGCGATCATCGCGAGGACCGTCTCCGACCCCTGGCCGATCTCCGTCGCCCCGGTGATGACGGAGACCGTGCCGAAGTCGTCGAGCTTCACGATGGCGCCGCAGCCGTCGGAGCGGTAGATCCTCGCCCCGCCCCCGACGTGGAACATGCCCGCGTACCCCACGCCGCGCTTCCATCCGGGCCGCGGCGGCGGGACCCCGCCCACGATGTCGTCCGCGACGGCGTCGAAGCATTCCGCCATCGCGCAGGAGGTGATGACGAAGCCCTGCGGGTTCGCGTCGCCGGGCTTCGTGACGTTGCGGCGGCGGATCTCGAGCGGATCGAGCCGCAGGCGCTCCGCGAGCTCGTCCATCTGCGACTCGACCGCGAACGTCGACTCGAGGTTGCCGTAGCCGCGCATCGACCCCGACGACGGGTGATTCGTGTAGGCGATCGTCGTGTCGAAGCGGACGGCGGGGCAGCGATACAGTCCCGCCACCGTCGCGAGCATCACGTACGGCGTGGTCGAGCCCCACGACGTGTAGGCGCCGTTGTCGATGACGACGTGCGCGTCCCGCGCGAGCAGATGTCCGGAGGCGTCCGCGGCGGTGCGGAGCCGGATGCGGCACGGCTCGCGCGTGGGACAGGCGAGGAACTCCTCCGTCCGGTCGAACTCGATCCTCACGGGCCGGCGGACCCGGCGGGCGAGCAGCGCGGCGATGACGTCGATCGGGTAGAGGTCGAGCCCGCGCCCGAAGTTGCCGCCGACCGGCGGCTGCAGCACGCGGACGCGGTCACCGGTGATCCCGAGCGCACCGGCGAGGTCCCGCTGGTAGAGGAACGGGACCTGCGTGGTCGACCACATCGTCAGCCCGTCCTGCGCGTCCCACTCGGCGATGGCGACCATCGTGCCGAGGCACGCCGGCGTGACGAAACTCAGGCGGTACTCGCCCTCGACGACGACCGCGGCGTCCGCGAACGCGCGCTCCACGTCCCCGTGCGCAAACTGGAAGCGTATGGTCGACAGGTTCGTCGCCATCTCGTCGTGCACGAGCGGCGCGCCGGGGTCGACGGCGGCGAGCGGATCGAACACGGCCGGCAGCTCCTCGTACGCCACCTCGATCAGCTCGAGGGCCGCCTGCGCGACTTCGCGGGAGTCCGCCGCGACGGCGGCGACCTCGTCGCGAATCGAGCGCACTTTCTGGCGCTTCAGCGCGAGCTGGTCCTTCGCGAAGCCGAACGGGTGCTGCTCGACGTCGTCCGCGGTCAGCACGGCGAGCACGCCCGGCAGCGCCCGCGCCCGGGTCGTGTCGATGCGGACGAGGCGCGCGTGAGGATGGCGCGCGCGCAGGATCGCGCCGTGCGCCATCCGCGGCAGCTCGAGGTCGTGGAGGAACCGGGTCCGGCCCGTCGCCCTCTCGGCGCCGTCGCGCTTGGCGACGCCTTTGCCGATGACGGCGAAGTCGGTCACCGGCGAGCCCCCGCGAAACGGCGGGTCCTGTCAGGGGCAGTGGTCCCCCCGAGTCGGCCGCTCCACCCATCCCCCAGTGGGGCCCTTCCGCGGCCGACTCGGCGGAACCACTGCCCCTGCCACCCGCCGCCGCTTACTCGAGCGCCGCGCCCGCGACTCATTTCGTCTTCATCGTCGTCTCGTCCCAGAGACGAATCAGATATCCGTCGGGCTCGATCAGCTCGGCGCCGTAGCCCCAGTACGTCTTCTGCGGCGGGTGCGAGAACACCGCGCCGCGCGCCGCGAGCTTCGCGTGCGCGTCGTCGACGTTCTCGACCGAGAAGTAGAGCGCGGTGCCGGCGCCGATCGGGCCCGTCGACTGCTCCACGAAGAGCGTGAATCCTTCCGTGTCCTGCAAGGCCGTCGTCTTGCGGGCGGGGACTTCGAACTCCACCTTCAAGCCGAGCGTCTGCACGTACCAGTCGCGCGAACGCGCGTGGTCGCGCACCGGGATGACGAGGTGGTCGAGCTTGATCATCGACCGCGCCTCAAAACTTCACCGGCTCCTTGTGCTCGCCGAACACGTCCTTCATCGCGCGGTTGATCTCCCCCAGCGTGGCGTAGGCCGTCACCGCTTCCATGATCGCGGGCATGAGGTTCGTCGTCCCTCGCGCCTCGTCGCTCAGCCGGCGCAGCGCCGCGCGCGCCGCGCGATCGTCCCGCTCGCGACGGATCTTCGCGAGCCTCGCGAGCTGGGCGTCGGCCACCGTCTGGTCGAACGCGTAGAGCTCGACCGCGTGGTCGGCCTCCGCCGCGCCGTCCGCCACGTAGCAGTTGACGCCGACCTTCGGCACCTCGCCGGAGTTCAGCTTCCGCTCGAAGAGGTAGGCCTGACGCGCGACCTCGGCCTGGATCGCGCCGGACTTCACCGCCTCGACGATGCCGCCCATGCGGTCGACGTGCGCCAGCTCCTCCTGGATGAGCCGCTCCATCTCGTTCGTCAGCGCCTCGACGTAGTAGGACCCGCCGAGCGGATCCGCGGTGTCCGCGGCGCCGGACTCCTCCGCGCAGATCTGCATCGTCCGCAGCGCGATGAGCTGCGCCTTCGCCGAGGGGATCGTGTACGCCTCGTCGTACGTCGGCAGCGCCATCGTCTGCGCGCCGGAGAGCGCGGCGGCGAGCGCGATGTACGCGCCGCGCACGATGTTGTTCTCCGGCTCCTGCACGGTGAACGCGGAGCCGCCGCCGCCGATCAGGCTGCGGAAGATCCAGGACTTCGGGTTCTTCGCGCCGAAGTGCTCGCGCAGCATCCGCGCGTAGAGCCGCCGGCCGGCGCGGAACTTGCCGGCCTCCTCGAAGATCTTCCCCCAGCACGTGAAGTTGAAGGAGATGCGCGGCGCGAAGTCGTCGACGGCCATGCCGCGCGCGAGCATGAGCTCGATGTACGCCCTCGCGATCGCGAGCCCGTACGCCATCTCCTGCGCGGTGGTGCAGCCCGCCTCGCGGATGTGGTAGCCGCACACCGACACGGGATTCGACCGGGGGTACTGCTTCGCCGAGAACTCGATGAGGTCCGCCACGAGTCGGAGGGAAGGCTCGACCGGGTACACCCACGTGCCGCGCGCGACGAACTCCTTGAGGATGTCGTTCTGCGGCGTCGTCACCACGCGATCCGGAGCCACGCCCTGCTGCCCGGCGACGGCGTAGTACATGGCGGTGATCGGCGCGGCCATGCCGTTGATGGTCAGCGACACGCTCACGCGGTCGAGCGGGATGCCGGCGAACGCCTGCTCCATGTCCGCGAGCGTGTCAAGCGCCATCCCGACGCGCCCGACTTCGCCCTCGGCACGCGGGTCGTCGGAGTCGAGGCCGAGCTGGGTCGGCAGGTCGAACGCGACGTTGAGCGCGTCCTGCCCGTGGGCCATCAGGTACTTGAAGCGCGCGTTCGTCTCCTCCGGCGTGCCGAAGCCGATGTACTGGCGCATCGTCCAGAGGCGCTCGCGGTACATCGTCTTGTGGATGCCGCGCGTGTACGGGTACTCGCCCGGCTGCCCGATGTCCTGCGCGGCGTCGCGGCCCGCGAGGTCGTCCGGGCCGTAGACGGGCTTGATCGGCGGTCCCGCGTGGAGCCTCGCGTCTCTCATGCCGTCGTCTCCTTAAAGGCTTTCACGATCTCCGGCAGCCGCGTGCCCATCGGGAACACGCGATGGACGCCGAGCGCGCCCAGCGGCTCGACGTCGCGCGGCGGGATGATGCCGCCGACCACGACCTTGATGTCCCCGGCCCCCTGCGCGCGCAGCCCTTCGAGAACCTTCCGTGCGAGCAGCACGTGCGCGCCGGACAGGATCGACAGTCCGATCACGTCGACGTCTTCCTGGACCGCTTCCGCGACGATCTCCTCCGGGCTCCGCTTGAGTCCGGAGTACACCACCTCGACGCCCGCGTCACGCAGGGCCTGCGCCACGACCTTCGCGCCGCGATCGTGGCCATCCAGCCCGGGCTTCGCGATCAGGACCTTCATGCCGCGGCGAACGCCGGAAGCCACCGGGGATTGCCCTTGGGGTCGTCCGCCACGCGCAGCGGGGCCAAGCGTACACGCTGGCCGATCTCCACCTTCGCGGGATCGACCCCCGTGAGGACCGTGAACACGCGGAGCCCGTCCACCTTCACGATCGCGAACACGCGGGGCCCCTCGAAGCCCGACGGCAGCCCGGTCTCCTGCACGGTGAACGCGTGCACGACGCCGTCGCCGGGCAGATCGACCCACTCGAGCCGATCCGACGCGCACTCACCGCAGAACCCGCGGGGCGGCCACGCGCGCGTGCCGCACGCGGTGCACCGCGTGGTCGCGAGCACGCCGCGCGCGAGCCGCGCGTAGAACTCGTGGAGCTTGGTGTGATCCGCGGACTCGAGCGGGAACGGATCGACGGCGCGGACGTACGTCACGAGACCACCGGCCAGCGCGGCGCCATGTGGAGGTGCGCGCGCGCGATCTGCTGGCGCGAGAGCGTCTCGATCCGCCGATAGACGTCGGTCTCGTCGAGCGTCGTGATGCGGCCGTCGTCGAGCACGACGCGGCCGTCGATGAGGACGGTCCGCACGCTGGCGCCCGTCGCGGCGTACACGAGGTTGTTGACGGGATCGAGCAGCGGACGCCACTCGGGCACGTCGAGGTCGTACGTCACCAGGTCCGCGCGCTTGCCCGGCTCGAGCGAGCCGATGGTGTCTTCCAAGCCCAGCGCCGCGGCGCCGTGAATCGTCGCCATCTCGAGCACGGTCTCCGGCGGCATGATCCGCGTGTCCAGGCGCGCGTCCTTGTAGATGAGCGCGACGAGGTGCATCAGCCGCAGCATGTCGAAGTGGTTCGAGCCGTTGCCGCTGTCGCCGCCGAGCGAGACCGAGATGCCGTGGCGCAGCATCTCCGGGAACTTGCCGCGCTCGAAGAGTCCCTTGGTGTGCTTGAGGCCGGCGGTGGGGCAATGCACGACCTTCACGCGCCGGCGCGCGAGCCGCACGATGTCGTCGCCGCCCACGTAGACCATGTGCGTGAGCTTCGTGCGGGGGCCGAGCACGCCCCACTCGTCGAACGTGTCGAGCGGGATCGTGTCCGCGGTCTTGCGCGAGGGATGCGAGGCGAAGTGCATCATCCCCCAGCCGGTGCCGTGCTTCTCGGCGAGCGCGTGCGCGCCGCGGATCAGCGCCTCGGAGCACGTCCCGAATCCGATGAGGAGCGGCCACGCGCCGATCCGCCCGCCCGCGCGTCCCTTCAGGCTCGCGATGAGCTCGTCGTTGACCCGGAGCACGTCGTCGGTCGCCATGTTCATGCGCCCGTCGTGGCCGGCGGGATCCCACGTCCACCGCCCGAGGACCGCGCGCATGCCGGTCTCCTCGACGGCATCCGCGACGGCGGCGACGTCGAACAGCGTGCCGGCCTCGCAGAAGGTCGTCGTGCCCGTCCGGATCATCTCGAGGCACGCGAGCCGCGCCGAGTACGCTTCCTCCTCGGGCGTGATGGCCGAGTAGAGCGGCAGCAGCCAGTCCGCCATGTAGCGGTCGACGGGGATCTCGTCCGCTAGCACGCCGCGGTTGACGTGCTCGGAGAGATGCACGTGCGTGTTGACGAAGCCGGGAAGCACGAGCCGGTTGCGCCCGTCGATCACGCGATCCGGCGGCCCGGGCGGCCGCACGTCGTCGGCGCGCCCGACCTGGAGGATGTCGCGACCGTCCACGAGCACCGAGCCGTCGCGATAGATGCGCCGCTCGGCATCCATCGTGATGACCACCGCGTGCTCGATGAGGATCACGGCGTGCTGGTCCGTTTCATCTGGCGCAGGAGCGCGCGCACCTTCGCGGTCTCGAAGGTGTCGCGCTTGTCGCCGGAGTAGTCGAAGAAGCCACGGCCGGTCTTGGGGCCGAGCTCGTTCTTCGCGATCTTCTCGTCCACCAGCCGCGCGGCGCGGAACCGGTCGTCGTTCAGCGCCTTCGTCAGGAACCCACTCGCGCGGTGGAGGATGTCGACGCCGCCCCAGTCGATGAACTCGAAGATGCCGATCGTCCCGTAGCGGAAGCCCATGCCCGCCTTGAACGCCTTGTCGACGTCCTCCGGCGTGGCGACGCCCTCCTCGACGAGCCGGACGGCCTCGTTCATGAGCAGCACTTGCAAGCGCGGGCCGATGAACCCCGGCGAGTCGCCGCATCGCACCGGCGTCTTGCCGAGCCCTTCGAGGAGCGTCAGCGTGCGCTCGACGGTGCGCTCGGACGTGCCCGGCCCCGCCACGACCTCGACGAGCGGGATGATGTGCGCGGGATTGAGCCAGTGCGTCCCGACGAACCGCTCCCGCCCCTTCACCGAGGCGACCAGGTGCTGCGGCGAGATCGTCGAGCTCCCGCACGCGATGATCGCGTCGTCGTCGATCGCCGCGCCGAGCCGGCCGAACGTCTCGCGCTTGAGGTCGATCAGCTCGGGCAGCGCTTCCTGCACGAAGCCGACGCCGCGCAGCCCGTCGAGCCCGGCGTGATCGCTGATGCGGGCGAGCGTGGCGTCCACCTCCGCGCGCGCGATGACCGCTTCCTCCGCCATCAGCGTGAGATCCCGCGCGATCTCTCGCCGCGCGTCGTCGAAGACCGCGCGCGTCTCCGCCGCGGTGCGCGTCTTGAGATCGACGAGCCGCACCCGGCACCCGCCGACCGCGAACGCGAGCGCGATCTGCCGCCCGATCCGCCCCGGTCCGAGCACAGCGACGTCGTGGATCACGTCGCCTCGCGGCCGTAGATCATCACGACGTGCTCACCCATCCCGCTGTTGTTGTGCGTGAGCCCGATGTCGGCGTTCGCCACCTGGCGGGGGCCCGCTTCGTCGCGCAGCTGCGCGAAGACTTCCGCCGCCTGGGCGACGCCCGTGGCGCCGAGCGGATGGCCGCAGCCGATCAGTCCGCCGCGCGGGTTGACGACCACGTCGCCGCCGTAGTCGCTGCGCCCCGCCGCGACGAACCGCCCGGCCTCGCCCTTCTTGCAGAAGCCGAGCTCTTCGTACGCGATCAGCTCGGCGATCGCGAAGCAGTCGTGGACCTCCGCCAGGTCGACGTCCGTCGGGCCGACGCCCGCCATCGCGTACGCCGCGTCCGCCGCGCGCTTCATCGCCGGCCAGTGCGCGTAGTCATCGTGGAGCGACGTGAGCTGGAAGCCGTCGAGCGCCTGGCCGGTGCCGCGGATCCACACCGGCGTGTCGGTCAGCGTGCGCGCGCGCTCCTCGGACGCGACGAGCACCGCGGCCGCGCCGTCGGTGATCGGCGAGCACATGAAGAGCCGGAGCGGCGTGGCGATCATCTTCGAGCAGAGCACCTGGTCGAGCGTGGCGCCCTTGCTGAAGTGCGCGTTGGGATTCTTCGCCGCGTGGTTGTGGTTCTTCACGCCCACGCGCGCGAGCTGCTCTTCCGTCGTCCCGTACTGCGCCATGTGGCGCTGGGCCGCGAGCGCGAAGCAGGGCGGCGCCGTCAGGCCGAACGCGGCTTCCCACTCGCGGTCGACGCCGGTGCCCATGTTGAGGATCGCCTCGTCGCCGCTCGGCTGGTTGAGCTTCTCGACGCCCAGCACCATCACGAGGTCGGCGAGGCCCGAGGCGATGAACGCGTAGGCGTAGCGGATCCCGACCGTGCCCGAGGCGCACATGTGCTCGGTACGCGCGCTGAGCGCGGTCGGCTTGATCCCGAGCGCCTCGGCCGCGAGCGACGAGATGTGGCTCTGGAACGCCGTGCGCTCCGGCATCACCGAGCCGACGACGAGCCCTTCGACGTCCTTCGGCTTGAGGCCGGGGACCGAATCGAAGCACGCCTTGCCCGCCTCCCAGATGAGATCGCGGTACGTGGCTTTCCGCACGCCGAACTTCGACACGCCCGCTCCGACCAGCGCGACCTTCTTCATAGGCTCCTCATGGCATCAGGCCGCCACCGACAGACCGCCGTCGACGTCGAGGACCTGGCCCGTGACCGGTCACGAGAGCACCTGGCCGCGGTCCCAGTCGAGGTCCCGGCCGATGACGACGCGGAGGATCTCCGAGGTGCCGCCGCCGGGCAGGAGGAACCGCGCGTCGCGGAAGTAGCGCTGGACGGGATACTCGCTCGCGAGCCCGTACGACGCGAAGATCCGCGCGGCCTCGTCGGTGACCTTCACCGCCATCTCCGAGGCGACGTACTTCGCCATCGCGGCTTCGCGGGTGACGGCGCGTCCGGCGTCGAGCGCGGCGGCGGTCTGATACGTCATCACGGTCGCCACGTGGAGCGAGGTGAGCATGTCCGCGAGCTTGAACGTGATGGCCTGGTGCTCGGCGATCGGCTTGCCGAACGCCTGCCGCTCGCGCGCGTACTTCAGCGCGGCGTCGTAGGCCGCGCGCGCGAGGCCGACGGACAGCGCGGCGGTCATCACGCGGATCTCCGACAGGATGCCGCCGATCTTCTCCACCCCGCCCGTCTCGCCCCCGAGCAGGTGCTCGGCCGGCACCTCGACGCCGTCCAGCACGATCTCGCCGGTCTCGGAGGCGCGCACGGCCATCTTCTCGATCTTCTTGCCGAGGCTCACGCCGCGCATCGTGGCGCGATCCACGAGGAAGAGGGCGATGGACTTCATGCCGCGCTCGGCCGACGTCTTCGCGGCGACCGTGAGGACGTCGGCGACCGGCGCGTTCGTCACCCACGTCTTCGTGCCGCTCAGCACCCAGCGGTCGCCGCGCTGCTCGGCGCGCGTGGTGATGCCGGCGACGTCGGAGCCGGCGTTCGGCTCCGTGAGCGCGAACGTCGCGACCTTCTCGCCGCGCAGCGCGGGGACGAGGTACCGCCGGCGCAGGTCCTCGCCGCCGTACTTGTAGATGAAGTACGTCCCCATGAGCGATTGCATCGCCGCCGCCGCCGCCACCGAGAGCGAGCCGCGCGCCAGCTCTTCGGCGAAGAGGCAGTAGGTCACGGCGTCCGCGTCCGCGCCGCCGTACGCTTCCGGATAGCGGAGCGCGAGGTACCCGAGCTCGCCGAGGCGCGTGAAGAGCTTGCGCGGGAACGCGGCACTCTCGTCGATCGCGTCCGCGGCGGGCACGACCTCGGCGTCGACGAACCGCGCCACCGCGCGGCGGAACGCCTCCTGCGTTTCGGTGAATCTCACCATCGGGGCGTCCGCATCCCGGCATGTTGTAGCGGGTGCCGCGTACCCGCCTCGCGCCGTGGGTGGCCTGGCCAAACGGCCCCTGGCTTCGCGTTCCTCACCGATTTCTCTTCTCTTGTCGGCGTATCCGTTCCGTTGCCGCGACATCCACGCGCAGGGCGGCGCCCTCGCCGGTGATCACCACGCCGTACTGCGCGCGCGCGGCCTCGGTCGAGAGGTAGTCGTCGAGGACGTCCTCCAGCACGCGGGCGGGGTCGCGCTCGAACGGATCGCCGTAGCCGCCCGCGCCGGATTGCTGGAACGAGATCACGTCGCCGTACGCGAATTCGCGCGACGCCTTGCCGTGGACGACCTCCTCGCCCGGCCCCGGGTTGAACACGGTCCGGCCCACGGCGCCCGGCCTGCCACCGAAGAGGCCGTACGGCGCGAAGCGCTGGCGATCGGAGAGGTTCGTGAGCTTGCCCTCGTCCGCGAGGAAGCGCATGTCGCGTCGAATGCCCGCGCCGCCGCGGAAGCGCCCCGGGCCGGCGGAGTCGCGGATCAGCTCGAAGCGCTCGATCACGATCGGCTGGTTCGCCTCCTGCGCCTCGACCGGGATGTTGGACGCGTTGAACGCCCACGACATCGCCTCGCAGCCGTCCTTCGCCGCGCGCGCCCCCGTCCCCGAGAGCACCAGCTCGTAGGCCACGAAGCGCCGGCGCTTCGCGCGGTCCCAGCCGCCGAACGTCGGATTCGCCATGTGCGAGGCGGCAGCGGAGACGCGCGCGGGCAACGCGGGCGCGAGCGCGCCGATCACCGCTTCGAACGTGCGATAGCAGATGATCGCCCGCGGGCCGCCGCCGGCCGGCGGCCGAGGGTTCAGGAACGAGCCCTCGGGCGCCGACACCGTCACCGGCCTGAGCGCGCCCTCGTTCATCGGGCCGAACGGGTCGGTGAGGCACTTCACCGCCGCGTACGAGTACGAGCGCGTGTAGTTGATGTAGGAGTTCATGCCGGACGCGGTCTGCGGGCTCGAGCCGTCGTAGTCGATGTCCATGCGGTCGCCCTCGACGGTGACGGTGACGGCGACGCGCAGCGGCTCCGTGCCCGGGCCGCAGTCGTCCATGAAGTCCTCGAACGTGTAGACGCCGTCGCGCACCTCGCGAATGGCGGCGCGCATGTTCGCTTCGGTCCGCGCGAGGATCTCGTCCATCGCGGCGGCAAGCGTGTCGCGGCCGTAGCGCGCGGCCAGCTCCTGCAGCCGGAGCTCGCCCACGCGGAGCGCGCTGCGCTGCGCGCGCAAGTCGCCGAGCACGCTCGAAGGCGTGCGCGTGTTCGCCGCGATGACGCCGACGACGGCGTCGTTCTCCCGGTATGCCGACCACACCTTCGTCGGCGGGATGCGCAGCCCTTCCTGGAAATAGTCGAAGATGCCTTCCACGCCCTGGCTGCCCGGGCGCGAGCCGCCCACGTCGGTGTGATGGAGGATGTTGACGGCGAAGCCGATCAAGGCGCCGTCGTGGAACGCCGGCTGCGTGATGAAGAAGTCCGGCAGGTGGCCCGATCCGAGCAGCGGGTCGTTGAGGAGGATCGCGTCGCCCGGCTTCAGCGTGCGCGCGGGGTGCGCGGCGAGCGCGTGCTGCACCGCGAACGACATCGCGCCCATGTGCCCCGGGCTGTACGGCCCCTGCGCGAC
The DNA here is from genome assembly GCA_016866775.1 of Candidatus Rokuibacteriota bacterium. Lineage (GTDB taxonomy): Bacteria > Methylomirabilota > Methylomirabilia > Rokubacteriales > CSP1-6 > VGLJ01. Next base: position 86,887 of record VGLJ01000009.1, read on the forward strand.
CATGCGCCCCTCGGCGTCGAACACCGCCACCGAGAAGTCCTGCCCCTCTCGCGCCTGCTCGGAGTACGCGGTCTTGTGCACCGTCGTCCCGATCTCGACGGCGATCGACTGCAGCGCGCCCCAGATCACGCCGAGCGTGATGGGATCGACGCGGCGCCTGCTCATCGGATCAGCTCCAGCACGGGCTCGTCGGGCGTGCCGGCCACCGGGAGCCTGACGATGAGGTTCGCGTACGCGTCCACCGTCGCCGCCGCGCCGGGCGGCAGGACCGTGGTCGACTCGCGCTCCTCGACGATCGCGGGCCCGACGATGCTCGCGCCGGCCGTGAGCAGATACCGATCGTAGAGCGGCGTGTCGACGAAGCCGCCGCGCTCGGGAAAGTACGCCGGCCGCTCGCCCTTGCGCGGATCGCGGGTGCCTGCCGTCGCGGCCTTCGCGAGGTTCACCCGGGGCGTGCCGCCGACGGCCGAGAGCTTCCACGTCACGATCTCGACCGGCTCGCCCGGCGACGAGTAGCCGTAGCGCGCGGCGTAGATCTCGTCGAAGCGCGTGCGGACGGCCGCGAGCGCGGCGGCGTCGAGCCTGCCGCCCGGCACGGGCACCGTCAGCTCGTAGCCCTGGCCGACGTAACGCGCGTCGGCGGAGCGGACGACCGTGAGCTGCGCCGTCACGGCGGACTGCCGCACGACGTCGAGCGCCTGCGCCGCCATGTCGTCGTACATCGCGCTCACCGTCGCGGGATCGAGCGTGTCGAGCCGCGCGACGAACGTGCGCGCGACGTCGAACTTCACCTCGGCCGCGAGGAGGCCGATCGCCGCCGTGACGCCCGCCGCCGCCGGCAGGATCACGCGCGGGATCCCGAGCGCCTGCGCGAGCCGGCAGCCGTGGACGGGCCCCGAGCCGCCGAACGCGACGAACGTGAGGTCGCGCGGGTCGCGGCCGCGTTCGATCGAGACCACGCGCGTCGCGAGCTCCATGTTGGTGTTGACGATGGTGTGAATGCCCCACGCCGCCTCTTCGACCTCGAGGCCGAGCGGGCGCGCGAGCTTCTGATCGATGGCGCGCGTCGCGGCGCCGACGTCGAGCTTCATGGTCCCGCCGGCGAAGTACGCGGGGTTGAGATAGCCGAGCACGAGGTTCGCGTCCGTCACCGTGGGCTCGTGGCCGCCGCGGCCGTAGCACACCGGGCCCGGCGTCGACGACGCGCTCTCGGGCCCGACGGCGATCACGCCGAGCCGGGCGCGCGCGATCGATCCGCCGCCGGCGCCGATCTCGACGAGGTCGATGGCCTGGATGTTCATCGGCAGCCCGCTGCCGGGCGCGTTGTTCACGCGATGCAGCTCGAACGCCGTCGTCGTGCCGGGCCGCCCGTTCTCGACGAGACAGAGCTTGGCGGTGGTGCCCCCCATGTCGAAGGCGATCAGGTCCTTGTGGCCGGTGAGCTCGCCGTAGACGGCGGCCATCAGCGCGCCGGCGGCGGGACCGGACTCGATCATGCGCACCGGGTACCGCTCCATCGCGTCCGCGGTCGCGACACCGCCCGACGACTGCATGACGAACAGCCGGCCGCGATACCCGCGCTCGCGCATCGCGGCCTGGAGGCTCTGCAGATACTCGCGGACCGCGGACATCACGTACGCGTTGACGACGGTCGTGGACGTGCGCTCGTACTCGCGGAACGTGGGCGACACTTCGTGCGACAGCGTGACGGCGATCTCCGGCGCGACTTCCGCGACGAGCGCCGCGAGCCGCCGCTCGTGCGCGGGGTTCCTGTAGGCGTGGAGCAGGCAGATGCCGAGCGTCGTCACGCCCCGCGCGGCCAGCGCGCGGATCGCGCGGCGCGCGTCCTCCTCGTCGAGCGGATCGCGGATCGAGCCGTCGGCGAGCACGCGCTCACGCACCTCCGCGATCATCCGCCGGGGGATCAGCGGCGCGGGCTTCTCGATCTGAAGGTCGTAGACCTGGTAGCGCTTCTCGCGCCCGATGATCAGCACGTCGCGGAAGCCGCGCGTGGTGAGGAGCCCGATTCCCTGCGCCTTCCGCTCGATCACGATGTTCGAGCCGAGGGTGGTGCCGTGCACGGCCTGCGTGAGCTGCGTCCACGGGACCCCGGCGCGCTCCATGAGCTCGTCGAGTCCCGCGAGGCACGCCTCCGACGGGTCGGGATACGTGGTGAGCCGCTTGGCGGTGTGGAGCTCGCCCGTCGACGACTGCAGCACGAAGTCGGTGAACGTCCCGCCCACGTCGAAGCCGACGCGGTAGCTCACCGCGGGTTATCCCCGGCGATCCGCCTGCGACAGGATCACGCGGTAGGGATAGCGGCGGCCGGTCTGGTAGCTGATCGCGTGCTCGACAGGCTCGCCGTTGGCGGCGATGTACGTGCGCTCGAAGCGGAGCAGCGGCGTGCGCGGGCGGAGCTGCAGCAGATCCGCGACGTTCCGCGGCGCGAGCGCCGCGTCCACCACCTGCTCGAGGAACTTCACCTCCATGCCGAGGTGGCGCTCGATGGAGGCCACCAGCGACGTCTTCGAGAGATCGTCCTCGGCGATCTTGCGGCCGATGGGCTCGGGCATCCACGCGGTGACGTGCTGGAAGGGCCCGTTCTCCGAGTGGCGCACGCCGATGACCCGGTACCCGAGCGAGCCCGGCGGCAGCTTGAGGGCCTGCGCGATGTTCGGCGGCACGCGCAACGCCTCGCGGCCAATGATCTTGAACCAGTTCTCCGCCGCCAGCGCCATCATGTCGTCGAGCGAGCCGATGACGCGCATGCGGGGGTCGCCCGTCACCGCGGTCGAGAACGTGCCGCGTCCCGCGTGGCGGTAGATGCGGCCTTCCTGGACGAGCACGTCGAGGGCCTGGCGGATCGTCGGACGGCTGACCTTGTACCGGGCGCAGAGCGCGTGCTCCGAGGGGATCTGTTCGCCCTCGCCCCGCAGGTCACGGCGGATGTCGTCGGCGATCTGCAGGTAGCGGGGGATGCCTGGGCGGTAGTTCACCGCGCTCCTCCTGATGTCTGGTTGTCTAGACATCGATATCACCCCCGCAAGGGGGGCGTCAATCCTTCGCTCGTGGGGCCGTGGCAGCGCGTTCCAGCGGGCGGACGCGTGAGCGCGATCAGGCTCGGAGAGTTGTCCGGACGGCACTCGCGAAGGCCCCGGAGTCATTCCGGGGCCGGAGCGGGGGGCTTGGGGGGCCGCTAGAGGCGGCCCGCCATCTCCTTAGAGATACTGGCCGGTCGTCACCACGCGCTCGACGTCCTTCGGCTTGGCGTCGTCCTTCGCGAAGATCGGCTTGATGTAGACGATCCGCTCGCCCTTGCGGCCGGCGATCTTCGCCCAGTCGGCCGGGTTCGACGTGTTCGGCAGGTCCTCGTTCTCCTTGAACTCCTCGCGCACGGCGTTGAGGAGGTCGTCCTCGGTGATGCCCTTGGCGCCGCCGCCGATGTAGCGCTTGAGCGCGATCTTCTTCGCGCGGCGCACG
>VGLJ01000010.1 GCA_016866775.1 Candidatus Rokuibacteriota bacterium
CTCGCGCATCTCTCGTTCCGCAAGGATGGCGCGGATCGCCGCGGGATCCTCGATGAGGCCAACCAGGCGGAGGCGACCGCCGCAGCGCGGACAGGCGAGAACATCGATGTCGAAGGCCCGTCGCATGCGAGGGCCGCGCCGCCAGGCTCCGGGCGCTCACGGAGTGGGCGCACGTCTACGGATTCACGATCCACACGGAAGGCACGGCATGACCACCACGATGGAGGTGCACGACATGGCGAAGGCTAGGGAAGGGCAAGGCTCAGGGTCCCAGGGGAACACGGTGGGGCGTCTACCTCACGGATGAGCAGACGGCCGAGTTGCGCGAGTTGCGCGCGGCCGGGATCAATCCGGCGCACTTGATTCGGGAGGCCGTCGCGGAAGCGATTGCGCGGGCGAAGAAAGCGGCGAAGGTCGCGGGAGGCAAGAATGGCTAACGATCACGAGTCCAACACGGTCGCGCCGGCCGTCGTCGCCGATACCTTGCTCGCCGAGCTAGCGCCGGATCTCGCGAAGGTGGGCAAGGCGGTCACCGGTCGGAACCTGCCCGGTCTCGGGTCGATCTACCTCCGGAAACACGTCTGGTGGGTCTCCTATTCCTTCCGCGGGAAGCGCGTGCGGGAGTCCAGTTACAGCGCGCGGGAGTCCGATGCAGTCAAGCTGCTGCGGAAGCGGATCGAGGAAGTAGGCAAGGGCCGGCGCCGCGATCCGGTGTCAGAGAACAAGGTTCGTATGGCCGCCCTGCTCGACGGGCTCGAGGCCGACTACCGGAACAACCGGCGCCGTTCGGCGGAGACGCTGGCGTTCCGTCTGGCCGCGCTGAGGGAGGCGTTCGGCGCCGATCGCGCGCTCGACGTGACGGCGGCCCGGATCGCGCGCTACCGGGATGATCGACTGGCCCAGGGTAAAGCCCCGGCGACCGTCAACCGCGAGCTGGCCGCGCTGCGCCGCGCCTTCGCGCTCGCGGTCGAGCGTGAAGCCCTGTCGGTGGCGCCCGTCGTGAAGCTGCTCGATGAGTCCGACAACGTGCGCCAGGGGTTCGTGACGCCCGCGCAATTCGAGTCGGTGGTCTCCGCGCTCCCCGATCACCTGCGGGACGTCGCCCGGTTCGGCTACCTGACGGGATGGCGCCGGGGCGAGATCACCACGCTCGAATGGCGGGACGTCGACCTCGACGCCGGCACCATCACGCTCCGGCGCGAGGAGTCGAAGAACAAGCAGCCGCGCGTGGTGCCGTTCCTCGTGGTCCCCGACGACGGCGGGCTCACGATCTTCGGGGCCCTTGGTGAGCTGGTAGCGAAGCGCGTGAAGGCGCGCACGGTGGCGGGGGATGGGGCCCGGTTCGTGTTCCACCGGAACGGCCGGCGTCTTCGTGATTTCCGGGGGGCGTGGGAGGCCGCGTGCGTGGCGGCTGGGCGGCCCGGTCTGCTGTTCCACGACCTCAGGCGCAGCGCGGAGCGGAACCTCGTGGGCGCCGGCATCGACCAGCGCGTGGCGATGGCCGTCACCGGCCACCAGACCATCGCGGTGTTCCAGCGCTACCGGATCGTGTCCGACGACGACGTGAAGGCCGCGCTGCAACGGGTCCAGGCGCCCCGGAACGGGCCGGAGAACGGGACCCCCATCGGGCGGGAACGGGACCCCGGCACGTAGCCCTCTAACGCCCTGACACAAAAGTGTCACACGCGGGCTCGGTGGCCGTCGCCGGGCCCGTCGTGTGTCTACGGGAGTGCGCGATTTGCTTTGGTGCGAGAGGCGGGAGTCGAACCCGCACGGGCGTGAACCCTCTGGATCCTAAATCCAGCGCGTCTGCCAATTTCGCCACTCTCGCAGGCTGGCGGGACGGTTTCCCGGGTCGAGCATACCAAGATTGCGGGCCTCCATCACGGCATCGGTGTCCGGCCCGACGGGTGCCGCCGGCGCGACGGGCGGAACCTGAGCCCTGAGCGCCGTGGGACCCAGCCCGGCGGCGCGGCTTCTAGGCGGCTTCCTCAGGCGTCAGTGCAGTCGGTGCGAGCGTGTTCGCCCGAGAGGAGCGACGCGCGAGCGCGGCCTGATGCTCTTCGCGGAAGCGCTCGAGACAGCGGGGGCAGATGCCATCGGTGAACCGCACGCCCCAGCCCTGCCACGACGCGACCCCCTCCCAGCGAGGGTGTCCGTGGTAGAGCACGTGCCACGCGCAGCGTCCGATCAGCATCGCGGGGCAGAAAGTGCAATGGGTATGCCCCGACCGCGAGTCGTCGCGGCGCGGACTTAGCGCGGGAGTCTGCAACGCGCGCCAGCGTGTGTGGGTCGAAAATACGGAAAAGATTTCCTCGCTACGGCTTCTTGGGCGAGCGGACGTAGCGGTGACCCGCCTCGTCGTAGACCCACTCCGTTGGATCGCGGAGCTCGACCCGCGATTTTCGGGCCGACTCCTCAAGGAGCTTCTTCCGTTCCTCAAGGGACTTGTTCCACTCCGTCTGAAGGTCCTGGAACTGACGCTGAAGTAGCGCGAGGTTGGCGAGGATCGCGGCCATCCGAGACTGGACCGCTGATGCTTTCAGCGAACCGGACTCGTCGAGCTTGATCTCGTCGCCAGGAGCGACACGAACGGGCTCGGCCGGACGCGTTTGGGCCGGGGTTTGAGCCGATGCCACGCTCACGAACAGGCAGACGGTGAGCACGGCGCACAGGGCGACCATGAATCGACGCATGCGAACTCCCTCCAGGGTGGTACTGGCCCGACCGCGACGATTGTAGCGTGTCTGCACCGCGTTTACGGCGTGAGACGTTGGCCGATCAGGGTCCAGTACGGCAGAGCGACCGCGAGGATCGCGACGTAGGCGACCAGCGTCATCCAGACGCCGAATGTCAGGATCTCGGCCGCGGTGACGTGGCCGCGCTCGTAGATGACGAGCGCGGAGGCGCTCTGGGCCGGATAGTAGAGGACGGCATCGCCCGTCATCATGACGATCAACGCGCAGAGGAGCGGGTTCAGTTCCGCCTCGCGTCCGACCGACGTCGCGACCGGCAGCGCGAGCGCCAGGAATCCCGAGATGTTGGGAATGAGGACGCGTAGAACGGTCGCGCCGAGCATGAGCAGGACCACGGTGGCGAGCGCGTTGCCGCTCAGGCCCGGCACCGTTCCCACCAGGCCGCGCGCGAGCCACGCCGCCGCGCCGCTGTCGCCGAGCGCCCCCGCGAGCGAGATCGAGGCCCCGATCACCACGAAGTTCGACCAGCCGACGCCGCGGTCGACGTCGCTCCACGTCAACGGCCCCAGGCCCGGCGTGAGCAGCGCGATGAGCGCCAGCAGCGCCGGAATGGCGGGGTCGAGGCGATGGAGCGCGTCGGTGAGCCACAGCGCGGAGGCGCCGAGGACGATCGCCAACGTTCTCGCTTCGCGTCCCGTCCAGGGACCGGCTCGGCCGGGATCGGTCGCCGGCAGCGTCCGCGTGAGCCCGCGGCGGTACAGCACGGCGGTGAGCAGCGCGCCGAGCAGCAGGAAGCCCCAGTACGGCACCGCCATGAGCGTGAACCACGCGCTCCACGAGATACCGCCGCCGATGATCGCGGCCGACATCATCGGGGTGATCCCGCCGGTGAGCAGCGCCGTGGAGGCGAGGCGATTGATCGACGAGAGCGCGAGCATCACCGCTTTCCGGATCGGCGCGTCGGCAGGCAGCCGCGCGAGCGAGAAGACCTCCTCGTAGATGTGGACGAGGATGCTGGACCTCGTGGTCGCGGACGGCAGCAGGAAGGTGAGGATCGGCATCGCGGTCACGAGGTGGACGTAGACGGACAGGCTGCGCCCGCGCGCGTGCGCGAGGATCCGGCGCGCGATCCGCTCGGCGAGCCCGCTGCGCGCGACCGCGAGGCCCATCGAGAGCACGCCGATCAGGAAGTACGGCACCGGATTGACGAAGCCGCGGAGCGCTTCGCGGATGTTCGGCGCGGCGCCGCTGAGCGCCAGCAGCGCGATCGCCACCATCGCGGTCGTTCCCGACTCGAGCACATTCGACGTCCACAGCACGACCGTGAGCACCGTCACCACGATCGCCTGCTGCCCACGGCCGGAGAGCCCGTCGAAGAGTGGGGGGAGGAGGAGACCCGCCAGCAGCGCGGCCAGGCCGAGCGCGAGGCCGCTCCGCCGCACGAGCTCGCGGGTCATCTACGCGGAGCGCTCGAGCTGCGGGACGACCGCTTCGCCCATCAGCCGGATGGCCACGGCCGGATCGCCGTGCGGCGCGAGCGCGATCTCGGTCAAGCCGCACCGCTCGAACTCGACGAGGCGTTCGACGCAGCGATCGAGGCCGCGCCGGTCGGCCGTCAGCGTGAGGTGCTCGATGATGCGGTCGGCGACCTCCGGCCGCGGCAGCCACGGCGTCGTGCCGAGGAAGATCGCGCGCACCATCTCGCGCTGCCGGTCGGCAAGCCGGCGCGCGTCTTCCTCGGCGAGACCGATCGCCGCGGCGACGTCGCGGATGTAGTAGAGGCGGAAGCCGAGCTGGCGGCGCGCGAGGCTCATCGCCTCCTCGCGCGTGTCCTGGACGTTCCACACGAACCAGTTGCTCAGCGCGAAGCGGGCGCTCGCGCGGCCCGACGACGCCAGCTCGCCACGAATCCGCGCCACCATCGGCCCGAGCGCCGCGAGCGGCATGTCCGTCACCATCACGCCGTCGGCCTTGCGCGCGGCGAGCGCGAGCATGCGCGGACGGTTCGCGGCGAGATACACGCGATCCATCGTGACGCCCGACCACGGCGAGAACAAGCCGTCCACGCGATATCGCCGGCCCGTGTAGCGCACCTCCCCGCCCGCGGCGAGCGCACGGATGATGTCGAGGCTCTCCGACACCGCGTCGACGCGTCCCGTCCGCGGCGGATCGAGCGTGGCCGCGAGATCGCCGCCGCTGCCGAGCGCCACGCTCGCGCGGCCGCGCGATGCCTCGTCGAGCGTGAGGAGCGCGAGCCCGAGCTGCGCGGGGTGCATCTCGAACGGGCTCACGGCGATCGGGCCGAGCTGAACACGGCGCGTGGCGGCGGCGGCCACCGCGAGCCGCACGAAGTGATCCTTCGTGCGCGCGCCGGCGCCGACCCACACGTGCGACAGCCCGCTCGCCTCCGCGAGCTGCGCGAGCTCGGCGATCTCCGCCGCCGATCGTCGCCCGTCGAGCACGACGCCGACCTTCATCGCGCAAGGAGGGTACACTACGCGCGCCATGAGCACCGCCCGCCGCACCGCGATCCGCGCCGGCTGGATCATCGCGTTCGACGGCGAGAGCCACCGCCTGCTCCGTGACGGCGTCGTCGTGATCGAAGGCGACACGATCGTGCACGTCGGAGCGGCCGTCACCGACCCCGTCGACGAGACGATCGACGCGCGCGATCGCGTGCTGACGCCGGGACTCATCAGCACCCACGCGCATCTCGGCAGCTCGCCGCTCGATCGCTCGTTCGTCGAGGACCGCGGCAGCCCGCAGTTCTGGTACTCCGGCCTCTTCGAGTTCCTCCCCGTGCGCGACGGCGCGCAGGATCTCGAAGGCACGCTCGCGTGCATCGACTTCTCGATGGCCGAGCTGCTGCGCGGCGGCGTCACCACCGTGCTCGACATCGGGCGCCAGGGCGATGCCGTGGCCGAGCGCGCGGAGCGCTTCGGGCTCCGGGTCTACGAAGGACTGACGTTCCGCTCCGGCCGGTGGCTCACGCGCGACGGCCGGCGCGTGACGTGGGAGTGGGACGAGGAGGCGGGGCGCGAGGGCCTCCGCCGCGCCGCGCAGTTCATCGAGGAGCACGACGGCGCCCACGGCGACTTCGTGCGCGCGGCCATCGCGCCGGCGCAGGTCGACACGTGCACGGGCGACCTGCTTCGCGACGCCAAGCGCCTCGCCGACGACGCGCGCCGCCCCTACACCGTGCACACGTCGCAGTCGGTCGTGGAATTCAACGAGATGCTCGCGCGGCACGGCAAGACGCCGATCGCGTGGCTCGACGACCTCGGCGTGCTGGGCCCGAACACCCTGCTCGGGCACGCGATCATCATCGGCGGCTCGTCGTGGACGAACTATCCCGCGGGCGACGTGCAGACGATGGCGGAGGCCGGCTGCTCGGTCGCGCACGCGGTGTGGGTGTTCGCGCGGCGGGGCATCCTCATGGAGTCCTTCGCGCTCTATCGCACCGCGGGGATCACGATGGCGCTCGGCACCGACACCAATCCTCAGTCGGTGATCGAGGCGATGCGGTGGACGGCGGTCGGCTCGAAGGTCGTGGAGCGCGGCACGCACGCGACGACCGCCGCGGACGTCTTCGACGCCGCGACGCTCGGCGGCGCCGCGGCACTCGGCCGCGACGACCTCGGCCGCGTCGCCCGCGGCGCGAAGGCCGATCTGGTGCTGTGGAAGGCGTCGTCGTGGGGCATGACGCCGCTGCGCGATCCCGTGAAGAACATCGTCTACAACGCGACGGCGGAGGACATCGACCGCGTGTGGGTCAACGGCCGCCTGGTCGTGGACGGCGGCCGCGTGCTCGCCGCCGACGAGCGCGCGATTCTCGCCGCGCTCCAGGCGGCGGGCGAGCGGATGTGGCCGCGCATCGCGCAGCACGACTGGGCGGGACGCGACGTCGACGGACTCTCGCCGCCCACGTATCCCCCGTGGGAGGGTTCATGAAGCGCGAGGTCGTCCACACCGACAAAGTTCCGCCGGCACGTGTGCCGCTGTCGCAGGCCATCAAGGCCGGCGACTGGGTCTTCGCGTCGGGTCAGCTCGGGAACGACCCCCAGACCGGAACGCTGGCGGAGGGTGGGATCGGCCCCGAGACGCGGCAGGTCTGCGAGAACCTCAAGGCCGTGCTCGAGGCGGCGGGCGCGTCGCTCGCGAAGGTCGTGAAGGTCACCATCTATATGGTGGACCTCAACGAGCTGATGGCGATGAACGCCGTGTTCAGCCAGTACTTCCCCGCCGATCCGCCCGCGCGCACGACGTTCGAGTGCTCGCGGCTCGTGGCCAACGCGCGGGTCGAGATCGAAGCGATCGCGATCGCTTAACCGGCGACGCGGGTGAGCGGGGCTGCGGGCGGGGTGTCCCGCCTCCTGTCCTCGCAGAGCCTGCGGATGTCGGCCGGACACCCCGCCCGCAGCCCCGCTCACCCGCGTCGCCTCCGCGCTTACTGAGCCGCGAGGATCAGGGGATCAGGTTCAGCGGGGGCTCGCCGCGGGCGGCGCGGCCTACGTTCTCAGCGATCACTTTCGCGCGCGCCGTAAGCATGCCTTCCGTCCAGCCGGATACGTGCGGGGTCATCAGCACGTTGGGGAGCTCGTGGAAGGGATGGTGCGCCGGCGGCGTCGCACCGGGCGCGGTCGGGTAGCGATACCAGACATCGAGCGCGGCGCCCGCGATCGTCCGGTCCGCCAGCGCGCGATAGAGCGCGGTCTCGTCGACGAGCTCGGCGCGCGCGACATTGACGAGGAACGCCGTCGGCTGCATGAGGCCGAGCTCGCGCGCGCCCAGCAGATTCCGCGTCGACTCGTTGAGTGAGAGCGTGATCGCGAGGTAGTCCGCGCGACGGAGGACGTCGTCGAGCGTCTCGGGGCCGCCGAGGAGCGCGAGCGCCTGACCGATCCTGCCGTACCCGAGGATCCCGAGCGTCTTGCCGGCGCGCTCGGGCCACAGCGCGCGCGTGGTCGCGCCGACGGCCCACTGGCTTTCCCACACGCCCCGCCGCAGCGCCGCGTCGAGACGTCCGTACTCGCGCGTCAGCGTCAGCATCGCGCCGACGACGTACTCCGCGATGCCGATCTCGTGCCCGTAGGCGTTCGCCAGCCACGCGCCTTCGGGAAGCGCGGCGCGATCGATGCGATCGAGCTCCGCGCCAGGCACCTGCACGAGCTTGAGCCGCCTGGCGGCGGCGGCCATCTCGGCGCTGAACGCCATCGTGACGAGCACGTCGACGTCGGAGAGGTGCGCCGCGATCTCCGTCTCGGGCACGACGACGATGTCGCACGGCGCCTCGAGCCGCGCGCGCACCGCCGGCTCGAGGCGGGCGGCGAACGTGCCGGCGAACGCGAGGCGCAGCGTCTTCAGGCGAGCACCATCTGCGTCTGGATCGTCAGCGACAGGAGGCGGCCGGCGTCGTCGGTCACGCGCGTCTGCCACACCATCGTGCGCTTGCCGCGATGGAGCGGCGTCGACTCCGCGCGGATGACGCCGGCGCGGCCGGCCGCGAAGAAGTTCGTCTTCGACTCCAGCGTGGTGGTGCCGGCGCCCGCGGGGAGGTTGACGATCGTCGCCGCCGCGCCCACGGTGTCGGGGAAGGCCATCAGCGTGCCGCCGTGGAGCGCGCCGCCGACGGTGCGCAGGTCGTCGCGCACCGTGAGCTCCGCCACCACGCGCTCGGCGCTCGTCTCCACGAAGCGGATGCCGAGCAGCTCGCCGAGCGTCCCGCGGAGGGACTCCGTCATCGCGGTGGAACTGACGTTCATGGGTGCATCCTCGGCTGAGGCGGGATGAGCAGCAATTACTTCGAAGGTAACGCCTGGCCGACCGACGCGGCGAAGATCCGGAGGTAGTTGCCCCCGATGATCTTCGCCACGTCGGCGGGGGTGAAGCCGCCGCGGAGCATCGCGTCCACGAACCGCGGGTCGTGGTCGTACTCGGGGAACAGTCCGCGCGCGCCGGACGTGTCGGTGCCGACGCTGACGTGGTCGACGCCGACGATCTCGGCCATCTCCTTGAGGCCGTCGACGTAGCGCTCGAGCGTCGGGAAGAAGTGCCGGATGCCGATCGAGCCGCCGGTCCCGGCGACGGCGCGCGCATGATCCGGCGTGATCTGCCGCTCCACCAGCGACGTCTCGCCCTGCGCCCTCGATCCGCGCAACGCGGTGTGCGAGAGCAGCAGCGGCTTCGTCGCCGCGCGTACCGCCTGCGTCACCATCTCCGCCGTCGCGTGCGCGACGTCGACGACCACGCCGAGCCGGTGACACGCGCGGATCACGTCGGCGCCGAAGGGCGTCAGGCCTTTGTGGACGACGGCGCCGGTCTGGAAGTCGCCGATGTCGTTCGGCGTGTAGTGCACGAGCTGCATCGTCCGGACACCGCGCTGATACGACTCCTCGAGGCGCTCGAGCTTCATCTCGAGGAAGTCGAGTCCCTCGCTGTCGAGGATGATCGCGGGCGCGCCCGCGGCGTGCGCGGCCGTGACGTCGGCGGGCGTCAGCGCGCGGCGAATCCCGCGGCGCGCGACGAGCGCGTCGATCCACGCGAGCCGCGCGAGATGATGCTGGTACAGCTCGCCGGGCGCGGGGACGCGGAGCGCGCGCAGCACGTTGCTCGCATCGCGCTCGAGGACCGGCGCGTCGGCCACGTCGGCGAGACAGACGATCGCCACCCGGCCGGCGCGCATGCCGACGCAGCGCGGCGTCGGACGGCGCATCGGATGCGCCGGCGATCGGCGCGGGCCATCGCGACCCCGCGCGGCCACAGCACCACGTCGCGGCGTCGATCATCGGGAAGCTCCCCGTGAGAAAAGCACGGTGGAGTGTAGCAGCGGGCCGCACGCGTCCTACATCATGCTGGGCACGCTGATCCACGCCTTCCGGGTTCCCTTCGGCGCGGAGCGCTCGCGAGCGCCCCGCGCCGGGGCATCAGCCGATCACTTCGCCAGGGGATCGGGCCGCACCTGGATCTGCACGGCGCGCGGCTTCGACCCCTTGCCGCCTTCCATCAGCCACGGCGTGCGGTCGCCGCTCGTGCTCCACAGCCCGCGGCCCTTCCAGCCGGCGTTCGGGTCGTCGATGCGCCCGTCCAACCCCTTGGCGAAGAATCCCATCGGGTACGGGATGCGCATCAGCACCATCTTGCCGTCCTTCAAGGCGACGAATCCGTCGTTCAGGTTCGCGGTCGAGATCGGAATGTTCTCGCCGAGGCCCGCCGTGTTGTGATGGTCCACCCAGCTGTAGTAGCTCCCCTCGGCGCTGCCGCTCTCGAAGCCTTCGAAGCTCGGCCCCGGATACTTGTAGTACGCGAAGCCTTCGGGGCAGTGATCGCCGGTGGCCTTCGGACCATTGAGCGGCGCCTTGCACTTGCGGCGATCGAAGCTGACCATCGTGCCGTTCGCGCCCGAGCCCCACAGCACGCCGTTCTTGTCGATGTCGCCGCCACGCACGCCGATGCCTTCCTTCGGCACGACGTAGTACTCGGACAGCTTCGTCTTCGGGTCGAAGCGGAGGAAGCCCGGACGGCCGACGAACACGTTGAACGTGTACCAGACCGAGCCGTCGGTGGGATGCGGCATCACGGCATACGGGCCCGATCCCGCGATGCGCATGTCCTTGCCCGCTTCCGCCGGCTTGTCCGGCTCGGTCCACGCGTCGACCTTGCCGTTGCCGGTCGTGTCGAGCACCCACGGCGCCCAGCCCTGCGCCTTCGCCGCGTCGCCGGTCTCGTCCCACACCTTCGTGTTCACCCAGCCCGCGACCGGACCGCTGCCCGAGAGCCACAGCGTCTCGTCGGCGTCGTAGCCGAACTGCGGATGGTGCGTCCCAAAGCAGGTGTCGAGGAAGTGGTACTTCATCGTCTTCGGATCGAGCATCGTCACCTGGCGTCCCGAGCGCTCGACCGGGAACACCGTGGCCGACGGATGGTCCGAGCCCTTCTTGCAGTAGCCGGGGTTCTCGATGCCGCGCACGGCCGCGGCGAACCACACGCGGCCCTTCCGGTCGAACATGCCGTTGTGGTTGTTCGCGCGCTGGCTCCAGATCTTCTCGTCGCCCCAGTAGGCCGACGGCTGCATGATCTTCGGCATCGCCGAGGCGTGGAACGGCGGACCGAACGACTCCGGCGCCTCGGGATTCGCGACCGGCATCTTGAAGACCGTGACCTGGTGCTTCTTCGGATCGAGGATCGGCATGTCGTCGGTCGAATACTCGGGTGAGCCGTAGAGCGGCCCGTAGGCATTGACGGTGGGATGGCGCCGGTCCGACGACACCAGGTCGTGCAGGAACGTCTTGTGCGAGCCCCACTCCCACGAGGTCACCACGACGTTGCGCTCGACGCCCTGAGGACGCGGCGGCTTCGTCCTGGGCAGCTCACCTTTCGCGATGCGATCCGTCCAGTCGCCGAAGTACTTGAACGGCACGCCGCCGAGCTGCACGGCGAGCCGGTTCATCATCAGCTCGCCGGTCTGCCCGGACGCGATGCGGCGCGCCCACGCTTCCGCCCCCGTCTTGAAGACCCCGAACTGGGCCGGGATGGTCCGCGTCGATTCCTGTCCGAGCTGATGGCAGCCGATGCAGTCCGTGTTCCCCATCCGCATGCGCCAGAGCTCGGGGGTGACGTTCTTCGGGATGTCGCTCGTGCCGCCGAAGTCCTTCGCGGGAGGCATCTTCAGCATCGAGTACCAGTAGATCGCCGGGTAGTAGTGCGCCGCCGCGCGGTCGTCCGGCGCCGGCACCGCGGTGAGATTGACCTGCTGGCCGGGCTTGGCGCGCATCTTCGGCGAGTCCACCAGCCCGTAGCCGCGCACCCACACGCTGTAGTTCGCGGTGGGCAAGTCGGGAATGACGTACCGCCCCCGGTCGTCGGTGACGACCATCTTGGCGTACTTGGTGGGGAGGTCCATGGTCTCCGCGATCACCCACACCCCGGCTTCCGGGCCCTTCGGGCTCCCCACGACACCTCCGATGTCGTCGTTGTCGATGGCGACGGCGGCGGCTTGCTGCGCGGGGAGCCGAGCCGGGGTGATGACGAGCGCGGCCAGGGCAAGGAGCGCCGCGATGACGCACAACACGCGTGTCCTGTGCATGGTGATCCTCCTTCACCTTTCACGGGCACCGCTGGGCGGAGTGGCGCGAGGATATGCCCACCCGGAGCCATGCGCCAGAGGACGGCAAAGGAGAATGCCGATGTCCCAGACAATCGTCTTCGACGGCGGGTCGGACGCCGACCGCGCCCTGGTCATCGAGGCGTTGCACGGCTACATCGAGGCGAACGCGACGTACGACTGGAAGAAGCTTGCGCAGACCTGGAGCCACGATTCGACGAACGTGTTCTTCAACATGAACGGGCACACGTATGTCGGGTTGGACCAGTGGACGCGGCTCTGGCAGTACTACAGCCAGCGCGTCGAGACCGGCGTGTGGGAGCCGTACGACGTCAACGTGCTGATCCGCGGCGACATGGCGCTGGTGACGTGTCATCGCAAGACACAGCGCCGATGGAAAGGACGTGAGGAAGAACGGCTGGCGTACGACGCCGACAAGGCGTCGTTCGTCTCACGGTCCACGATGGTGATGGTCAAGGAGTCCGGCGCCTGGAAGACCAGGCACGGGCACTTCTCCGAAGCCTCCGCGGGGCCGCGGCCGGGCGATGTCTGAGCTGCCGCGCATCGCGCTCCGGGTGCCCGGGAGCGTGCCGGCGCGCGCATGCGTCGAGCAGGCACGCGCGGCGGAGGACGCGGGATTCACCACGCTCTGGTTCGCGGAAAATCCATTCGGGCGCGGCGCGCTTCCCGCCCTGACGGCCTGCGCGCTCGCGACGACCAGGATCCGGCTCGGCGCCGGCGTCTTCAACCCTTTCAACCGTCATCCGACGCTGATCGCGATGGAGATGGCGACGTTCGACGAGCTCTGCGGTGGACGCGCCGTGGTCGGCATCGGCTCGGGCACCAGGGTCGCGCAGATGGGATTGCCGGGCGAGCGGCGCATGGCCGCGATGCGGGACGCGATGGCGATCGTGCGGGGGCTGCTTCGCGGCGAGGCGGTGAGCCATGCGGGGACGCTCTTCTCCGCGCGCAACGTGCGCCTCGAGTTTCCGCTGAGACGTCCCGGCATGCCGATCCTCATGGCGGCGATGGGCGATCGCGCGCTTCGTCTCTGCGGCGAGCTCGCCGACGGTCTGATGATCTCCAACCTGTCGCCGCGCGCGTTCACGCGTCGCGCCGTCGACATCGTCGCCCGCGCCGCGGCCGCGGCAGGACGGTCGACGCCCCGCGAAACCATTCAGTACGTCCCGTGCGCGGTCGGCGACGACGGCACCGAGGCGCGCCGGCGGGCGAAGGTGATGGTCGGGGGAATGCTGAGCGCGTTCTGGCAGAGCACCGGCACGTCCGCGGCGACCAAGTCCGCGTTGCGCGACTACAACGGCGTCGATCCCGAGAAGTTCGAGCACACGGTGCAACGACTCATCGCAGGCGAGCCGGCCGCCCATGTGATCGACGACGCCCTGCTCCACCAGTACGCGATCGCGGGGACCGCGCGCGAATGTCTCGAGCAGTGCCGCGCGTATGGAGAGGCCGGCGTGACGGAGCTCGCGATCTGGTTCTCGGGCCCTCAGGCGCTCCCGGAGATTGCGCGCTCCGGAGAAATCATGCGAACCTCGTCCCGAACACGGCAAGGAGGGCGGCCATGATCGTCCGCAAGGATCCCGCCGGATCGCTCACGCTCATCGGCCAGACCGATCACTCCCGCTTCGTCGGGCAGCTCGCCGCGCACTGGGGGAACCGCGACTTCGCGGCACCCGCGCCGTACGACTCGGTCGTGCGTGCCGCGACGTATCACGACTACGGGTGGCTCCAGTACGAGACTCGGCCGCTGACGCATCCCGAGACGGGCGAGCCGTATCCGTTCCTCGGCGTCCCGATGACCGACCGGCAGCTCGCGGGCTACCAGTGGGTGCTCGACTGGATGACGGACATCGATCCGTACTCCGGCCTCGTCGTCAGCATGCACCGCACCGGGTTGTGGAAGGGCCGCTACGGCAAGATCAAGCATCCGGCCGGCCGCTACAACCTCACGGCGCTCTCGCCGGAAGTCGAGGCGTTCATCGCGCGCAACGAGAAGCGGCAGGAGGAGCTGCGCGCCTCGCTCGACGCCAAGGGCAGCTGGATCAATTATCGGCTGATGCAGATCTGGGATCTCCTCGGCCTCTACTTCTGCTGCCAGGAGCCGTACGAGGACTTCGTCGAGCCCGTGCCGGTGAGCTACACGGGCGGCGACGACGACGGTGTGCGGATGGCCATGACGCCCGTCGGGCCTCGCCGCGTCCAGTTCGCGCCGTACCCGTTCGACGTGCGGCCGCTGCGCGTGCAGCTCACGCTCAAGCGGCTGCCGCAGGCGAGCTATCCGGACGTCGACGCGTTCCGCCGCGCGTGGTTCGGCGGGGAAGTCAGCGTGGAGGAATTCGAGCTGGTGTAGCCGGCGGAACGTTCTGGTCCAGGCGGAAGACGTTGTCGGGCTCGTGCTTCGCCCACGCGAAGTTCTTCTCCGTCTCGCGCCGCCAGGTGCTCGACGAAGACGCGCGCCAACGTCCCGTCTGTCGCTTCGCACTCCGGCCGCGTGATTGTTATCGGGCGCGAGTCGCCCTACTATGCGCGGGCCAGAAGGAGTGGATGCATGCCTTCCATCGGATCGTTCGGGTGGCTCGGCGGTATCGCCCTGCTGGTGTTCCTCGTCGCGGGGCTCGCGCCGGCAAACGGTCTGGCACAGAACAAATCCGGGCTGGGCCCCGGCGGGTCCCGGTTGACGAAGCCCGATCAGCCTTCGTCGGGCACGGGGTTCGGCCCGAACACAGGCTTCGGTCCCAGCACGGGATTCGGATCGAGTAGCAGCGGCAGCTCGAGCAATCCGCCAGCACCAAGACCCAGGGGTACCAGTGCCGCGACTTGACCCCCGTGGGTCCTGATGGGAATTGCCCGCGGCCCGGGTCGTCCGGTCCGTCGGGCCCCGAAACGACAGCGCACGGTGCTCCCGGCGGCGGCTCGGGCGGGGCGGCGCAACCGCCGCCGCCAGCGCCGCCCAAAGTCGGGACCGCGCACCCGACCTATCCGAACGTCGTGTGGGCAGAGAACTGGTATTTCCGGCCCGCCGAGGGATACGCGTGGCTCACTGACCCCCCGTCGGCGAGCACCTTCAAGGTGCGACCGTTCCGTGACGGCACTCGGCATCCTCGGCATCCGAACGTCGTCTTCGACGGCAACGGCGGTATCCGTCCGGCGGACGGATGGGAGTGGGAGATTACGCCGCCTGCGAGCGGGAGCTTCCGCGTTCGTCGTGTGCCGCCCGGCACGCCGGTCCCGGGCAACCCTCACTACGTGTATGGAGTCGGCGGTCACCTCGAATCGGAAGCGCTATGGGAGCGGGTCCATGGCCCATCTCTCGGGCGTGGCTACACGTACCGCCGCACCCCGCCCGGTCCGCATCCGCGCTATCCGACCTTCGTCATCACGCCGACCGGCGATTTCGCGGCCGCCGAGGGTTACCGCATCACGTCACTGCATCCGCCGCGCGCCGAGCCCGTGCCGGCCGGGACCCGCCATCCGCGCCATCCGAACGTCGTCTTCGGCCCGAACGCGACGCTGCTGCCCGCCGAAGGCTTCCAGTGGGCGCAGGGTGCGGGGTCGAAAGATCCGCGTGTGGAACGCGTACCGGACGGCACGCCCCATTCGCGGCATCGCAATGTCGTGTTCACGGCCGACGGGAGGCTGCGCCCCGCGGAAGGCTTCCGGTGGGTACCCAACCGACCTGCGGGCAGCTTCGCCGTCGAGCTGAAGGAGGGCTACCGGATCGTTCCGGGGTCTGATCCGGACGCGCCGCGCGTCGAGCGCGTGCCCGCCGGCACGCCGCATCCAAGTCATCCGAACGTCGTCTTCACCGCCGATGGCAAGCTGCGTCCCGCCGAGGGATTCACGTGGGGTCGTGATCGCGCGCCCGGCGAGATGCGCGTCGAGCCGAAGGAAGGCTATCGCATCGGTGCCGGCTCTGACCCGACTGCTCCGCGCGTCGAGCGCGTCCCCGGCGGCACGCCGCATCCACGACATCCGAACGTCGTCTTCGGATCAGACGGGCAACTGCGTCCGGCCGAGGGCTTTCGATGGGCGAAGAACCGCGCGCCCGGCGAGGTCCACGTCGAGCTCATGGACGGCTATCGCGCCGTCCCCGGCTCGGACCCGCGTCAGACCCGGGTGGAGCGATCATCAAGGAAGCTCCCGACGAGAAGAACGCACGATGAGGACGCGGCGCGGCCTTACGATCGCGATCATCGTCGCGGGCGTCGTGGCTCTTCCGCCCACGCTGGCCGCCAGCGATTGTCCGGTCGGAACGAAGAAGATCGGCGAGAAGAGGACCGCGACGGCGAAGGAGATCATCGTCCAGCCCGTCTGCCAGCGCTTGACGCGCGCGGAGACGCAGGCGTTGACCGACGCGGCCGTTGCCGCCTTCATGTCCCGCTCCGCAGCCGCCGCAGCGGCCGCAAGGAAGGACATCGTCGTCGCCCCGCTCACTCCCGGGTCTGCGACTCCCGGTCTGCTCAGTGGTTCCTCTTCGGCTCGCCGGACCGGATGATCCGGCTCGACATGAGCGAGTTCCAGACGTGGGAGTCGATCAGCCGCATCCTCGGCGACGGCGAGGTGATGAGCGAGTCGCACGCGCTCGTCAACGCCATCCGACGCCAGCCGTTCTCCGTCGTGCTGCTCGATGAGTTCGAGAAGGCGAGCCGCAACGTCTGGAACCTGTTCCTGCAGATCTTCGATGACGGCAGGCTCACCGATCGGCGGGGCAACGTCGCCGACTTCCGTCACGCGCTCATCGTGATGACCTCGAATCTCGGCGCCGCCGTCCCGACCGGCACGTCCATCGGGTTCGCGAGCGCCAGCGCCGAATTCGCACCGGCGGTGGTGGAACGCGCGGTCCGCCAGTCGTTCCCGCCGGAGCTCTTGAATCGCATCGACCGTGTCGTCGTGTTCCGCCCCCTCGACCGCACCGTGATGCGTGAGCTCCTCCGCAAGGAGCTGCGTGCGATGCTCCAGCGCCCCGGGCTTCGCCGCCGCGCATGGGCGATCGAGTGGGACGAGTCGGCGATCGAGTTCTTGCTGAATCGTGGCTTCACGCCCGATCTCGGCGCACGACCCCTCCGGCGAGCCATCGAGCGCTACGTCCTGGCGCCGCTCGCGCTCGCGATCGTGAATCGCGAGGCGCCGGCGGGCGATCAGTTCCTGTTCCTGCGGAGCGACGGCGGGCGGATCGACGCGGTCTTCGTCGACCCGGACGCCCCCGAGAGCGATGGCCCCGTGCCCGCATCGGTCGTCACGGCCGAACCTCCGGAGCGGCGTGTGGAGGAGGCCGTGCTCGACCCGCGCGGCACTCTGCCGGAGATGCGGTTCCTGCAGGGACTGTACGAGCGTCTGCTGGGACAGATCGGTGCCGAGACGTGGCGCGAGCAGAAGGGGGCGCACCTCGGACGCATGCGGGCGAGCAGCTTCTGGGAAGCGCCCGACCGGTTCGCCATCCTCGGGATCGCCGAATACATGGATCGCCTCGAGACGGCCGTCGAGACGGCCGGGTCGCTCCTGTCGCGCCTGGGGTCGACGCGGCGTCGCGACCTCCGGTCCCGCTTCCCACTCGACCTCGTCCGGCGGCTCGCGCAACAGCTCTACCTCATCGAGCGCGCGCTCGGCGCGCTCGAGAAGGGCGGGCCGCGCGACGCCTTCCTCGCCGTGGCCGCGGGGGCGGAGGCCGGTCCTGCCGACGCGGACGCGGACGCGTTCGCGGTCCGGATCGGCCGGATGTATCGACGGTGGGCGCACGCGCGGCGAATGCATCTCGAGGTCATCGAGGAGACCGGCGCGGACGGCGTGACGCCCTATCGGCTCGTCCTCGCCGTGTCAGGGTTCGCCGCGTATCCGATCCTCGAGCCCGAGGACGGCGTCCACGTCCTCGAGATGCCGAGCGACGATCGCGGGTACGCGCGTGCCCGCGCGCGCGTGACCGTCGTGCCGCAGCCGACCGATCCACCCGCCGGTGGGGACGAGGGCGCGCGCGCGCAGGTGGCTGCCGCGCTGCAAGCGCGGCGTAACGCTGCGCCGGTGATCGTCCGGCGCTATCGCGAACAGCCTTCGCCGCTGGTCCGCGACGGCGTCCGCCACTGGCGTACGGGCCGGCTCGATCGTGTCCTCGACGGCGATTTCGATCTGATCGTGGAGCGGTAACGGCGGCGGGCTCGTGGAATTCTTCATCGCACGCGGGGCACAAAAGATCGGGAGCGTGGAGACTGCGAGCATCGACGACTTCTACTACCTGCGGGACAGCATCCACAACGCGCTGGAGGACGGAGAGTTCGGCTCCAGATTCCCCGTCTTCCTGTGCCGTTTCGAGCCGGATGAATGGAAGGTCGACGAGCTCGACTCGCTGCGACGCGAGCTGGAGACGATCGTGGAGGCCTTCAAGAGACTTCCGCCCGAGCCGTTCGACTCCCACTGGGAGAGCCGCGCGGCCGGGTCGGGCGCATCGTATGCGAACCTCTACGAGGTGTTCATCGACGCCGGGGGCCAACCGATCCTCGGCCGCCTTCTCGATCTCTGCCGGATGGCGGAGCGGATGGAGGCCCCGATCAACCTCCGATGAAGGACTGGCGCCGTGGGCGCCGCGGGCGCGTTTCTCTGGATCGGGTGCGCCGCTCTGGGAGACAATCCGTTGACACGCTGGGTGTCCTCGCTGTACCGGGAGGAGACGATGACGCTGCGCGCGCTCCTCGACGATCTTCGCACCGCCGGAGAATTGACCGAGATCAAGGCCCCGGTGGACATTCGCCACATCGCGACCCTGGTCGACCAGGCGAAGACGGCGCTGCTCTTCCGCGACGTCATCGGCTACGAGATGCCGGTGCTCTCCGGGCTGATCAAGAGCCGCGAGCGCATCGCGATCGCGATGGGCTGTCGCTTCTCCGAGGCCGAGGCCAGGCTCCGTCAGGGCATGGATCGCCCGATCGAGCCGGTGATCGTCCAGAGCGGTCCGGCTCGCGAGATCGTCCGGACCGGTGACCAGGTCGATCTCTTCGCGCTGCCGATCCCGCTCTTCTCGGTCTACGACGGCGGGCCGATGATCACGGCGGGCGTGACGCTGGCGCGCGATCCGGAGTACGGGCTGAACGCGGGCATCTATCGATTCCAGGTGAAAGAGCAGAATCTGACCGGCATCGACATCGTCACGCCGAACAACCTGCGCAAGTTCGCCGAGCGGGCGTACGCCGCGGGCCGGCCGCTCCCGATCTCGATCAACATCGGCACGCACCCCTTCGAGCTGATCGCGTCGACGTACAAGGCGCCGATCGGGACCAGCGAGATGGCGATCGCGGGCGGCCTCCGCGGCGCGCCCGTGGCCTTGACGCCGTGCGAGACCGTCGACGCGCTCGCGATCGCGGACGCCGAGATCGTGCTGGAAGCCGAGATCCTTCCGACGGGATGGACGAAGCCCGAAGGGCGCTTCGGCGAGTTCACGCGCCTGATGGGCGGGCTGCACTGGAACCCCCAGGTGCGCGTGAAGGCCATCGCGATGCGACGCGACGCCATCTACTACGCGCTCCACATGCCGTGGGAAAACATCTGGGTGAGCGCGCCGATCTACGAGGCCGCGCTGCGCCGGGTGCTCAAGGAGGCCGGCGTTCAGGTGACCGCGATCAACGTCACGCCCGGAGGGTGCTGCCACTGGCACGCGGTGATCGCCATCAGAAAGCATCCGGGCGACGGCAAGAACGCCATCCTCGCCGCGCTCTCCGTCGCCGACATGAAGCACGTCGTGATCGTCGACGACGACATCGACGTCTTCGACGGCACGGAAGTCGAGTGGGCGATCTCGACGCGCGTGCAGGCGGACCGCGACGTGGTCATCATCAGCGATGCGCGCTCGAAGCCGCTCGATCCGAGCCTGGCCCCGCCTCGGTCGCACGGCCACATCCCGACGACCGCGAAGTGCGGCGTGGACGCGACGATTCCCGAGAACGTTCCGCGCGAGCGCTACGAGCGCATCACGTACGCGTACGCGGGCGTGGTGAAGCTGGAGGACGTGCTCGCGAACGGCGTCGAGCGGACGTCCGAGGCCGCGCCGGGCGTCGACGTCGCGGCGCTGGCCGAACAGATCCGCGCGGTGCTCGAGACGACGCCGCTCTACTTCGCGGAGATCGCGGAGCGGTTCCCGAACGCCGGATTTTCTTCGGTCACCCGCGCGCTCGGGAAGCTTCACGCCGCGCAGGCGTTGTGGCAGGACCCGGTCGGGCGCCACTGCCTGGCGGGCTCGAAGTTCGCGGCGTCGCCGCCTTCACTCGCCTAGCAGCAGCCGGGCGATGTCCTCGGGCCGCGCCAGCATCCGCCCCAGCTTCGTCAGGCCGTCGTCGATCGCCCGCGCGTAGGCCTCGGCGCCGCCGAACCGCGCCAGCGTTTCCGGCGCGATGAACTTCAGCATCACCGCGGAGGTGCCCGGCGGCACACCCACCATCTGCACGGTGATGATGCCGTGGTCGCGCAGCAGCAGCATCGCGAGCGCGGAGGCGGCCTCGTAGGGCACGACCGGCCGCGTCGTGATGCCGGCGCGCTCCATCGCGATCTCGAGGATGTCCTCGCCCAGCAGCTCGGCGATCACCGGTGTCTCGTGGACGCGATCGCCGACGAGCGTGCGCACGGCGGCGGCGACCTCGCGCGAGGTCTCGACGAGGTGCTGCACGCGCTCCGGCGTCGATCCGGCCAGGGAGCGGAAGGCGGCCGGATAGAGGAAGGGCCGGGCCTCGAGCCCCATCTCGTACGCGCGCCCGCGAATCCTCCCTACGAGGATCCTGTCGCCCGCCAGGACTCCGAGCCTCGGCCCGACCGTGCCGTACTTGTCGAGCCCGGTGGCGACGAGATCGACGCCGAGCTGGAGCGTCCGCGGCTGATCGAACACGGCCGGCCCCACCCGCGCGCCCCCCGCATCGTCGACGTACACGAGCGCGCCCCGGTCGTGGGCGAGCCGCACGATCGTCCGGAGCTCGTCGACGGACAGGATCTCGTAGGTGACCGCGAGCCGCGTCAGCGCCACGAGCGACACGCTCGACTCTCGCTCCATCGCCTCGGCGAACGCCTCCACGCCGCGCGTGTCGACGAGCTTCGCGCCGGCCTGCGCGACGGCGCGCACGACCGAGGGGTGGCTGTAGCTCGCGGACACGCCGACCACCACGTCGCCGGGCTTCACCAGCGTGAGGTGCGTGGCGTAGGTGGCACCGGTGAGGCGGTTGAACAAGGCGGCGTCGTGACGGGCGGGATCGCCGCCGAAGTGGTCGAGCGCGGCCCGCGTGAACTTCTCGACGTAGAGGGCGGGCGCGATGAAGTCGTCCGCGATGGGCAGCTCCGAGGGCTCCAGCGGCAGCCCGTGCTCGAGTCCGGAGAAGTTGAAGACGGCCCCGAGCCCGCCGGCAGCCACGCGCGCCTCGATGTGCCGCCACGCCTGCCGCACCTTGCGGAAGTCGTCCTCGGTGCCGGTGAGGATCTTCCCGCGCGCATAGGGCACTCCGGGGGCGTGCTCGTTGCCGAAGCGATCTTTCAGCATGTCGTCCTCCGTCTCCGCGCGTCGGACGACGATTCTACGCCGTGCTCACTTGACGGCGCGCCGGTCCGGCCCTACGGTCGCCGGCGAGACCGAACGCGAGGCACGGAGGCTAGGATCATGGAGACGACGAGCTGCGCGAGCCGCCCGGTGAACCACCCGCTCGACCCGCTGACCCCGGCCGAGATCGAGACCGCCGTGGCGATCGTGCGCCGCGAGCGCGCGCCCGGCGACGACGTGCTGTTCGTCAGCGTCGCGCTCCACGAGCCGGCGAAGGATGTCGTGCTCGCGTTCCGTGAGGGTGGGCCGATCGAGCGGCGCGCGTTCCTCGTGCTGCGCGACCGGAAGATGCGCGCCACGTGCGAGGCGGTGGTGTCGCTCACCACCGGCGCGATCGTCTCCTGGCGCGAGGTGCCCGGCGTGCAGCCGTCCATCACGATCGACGAGTTCTTCGCGTGCGAGCGGCTGGTGCGCGCGAGTCCCGCCTGGCAGACCGCGCTTCGCAAGCGCGGCGTGGAGGACTTCGAGCTCGCGATGGTGGATCCGTGGTCGGCGGGCTACTACGGCGTCGCCGACGATCCCAAGCGCCGCCTGATCCGTGCGCTCACCTGGATCCGCGCGCAGCCGGACGACAACGGCTACGCGCGGCCGATCGAGGGTGTCGTCGCGATCGTCGACATGGACGCGATGACGGTGGTCGAGATCGAGGACCACGGCGTGGTGCCGCTGCCTCCTCACGCCGGCAACTACTCCCCTGCCGCGCTCCAGGATCCGAAGAACGTTCCCCACTTTCCCGACGGCGTCCGGCACGATCTCCGCGCGGTCTCGATCACGCAGCCGGAGGGCCCGAGCTTCGAGGTGCGCGGCTGGGAAGTAAGCTGGCAAAAGTGGAGCTTCCGCATCGGCTTCACGCCGCGCGAGGGCCTGGTGCTGCACACGGTCGCCTACGACGATCGCGGCCGCCGGCGCCCCATCCTTTATAGAGCCTCGCTGGCCGAGATGGTCGTTCCCTACGGAGATCCGGCTCCGACGCACTGGCGCAAGAACGCGTTCGACGAGGGCGAGTACGGCATCGGGATGCTCGCGAACGCGCTCACGCTCGGCTGCGACTGCCTCGGCGAGATCCGCTACTTCGACGCGGTGGTCGCCGATGCGAGCGGCGTGCCTACCGTGCTCCGCAACGCGATCTGCATGCACGAGGAGGACTTCGGCATCCTGTGGAAGCACACGAACTTCCGCACGGGCCACGTCGAGGTCCGCCGCTCGCGCCGGCTGGTGGTGTCGTCGATCGCCACCGTCGGCAACTACGAGTACGGCTTCTACTGGTACTTCTATCAGGACGGCACACTCGAGCTACAACTCAAGCTCACCGGCATCGTCTCCACGGGCGCGATCGCGCCGGGTGAGCGTCCCACGCACGGCGCGCTCGTCGCGCCGGGCCTCTACGCGCCGAACCATCAGCACTGGTTCAATTTCCGGCTCGACATGATGGTCGACGGCGTGCGCAACGCGGTCCACGAGGTCGACAGCGCCGCGGTGCCGCTCGGCGCCGAGAATCCCGGCGGCAACGCGTGGGTGGTGAATCGCCGGCTGCTCGGGCGCGAGTCCGAGGCGTGCCGCGACGCCGACCCGCTGGCCGGACGCTACTGGCTCGTGACCAGCGCGGAGGCGCGCAACGGGCTGGGCGAGCCGACGGCGTACAAGCTCGTGCCCGGCGAGAACGTACGCGCGCTGGCGCACCGTGACTCGAGCGTCGCCCGGCGGGCCGGCTTCATGGCGCACCATCTCTGGGTGACGCGCCACGACCCGGCGGAGCGGTACGCGGCGGGCGACTATCCGAACCAGCACCCCGGCGGCGCCGGCCTCCCGGCGTACGTCGCCGCCGATCGGCCGCTGGAGAACGAGGACGTCGTGCTCTGGTACAGCCTCGGCGCCCACCACGTGGCGCGCCCGGAGGACTGGCCCGTGATGCCGGTCGCGTGTGTCGGGTTCGCGCTCAAGCCCGCGGGATTTTTCGACGGGAATCCGGCGCTGGACGTCGCGCCGCCCGCGGGGCACGCGCACGACCACTGCGCGCGGTCGTGAGGATCAGCCGAGCAGCGCGTGTTCTTCGGTGATGAGTTGGGGGGACAAGTATGCCCGAGTACCGCTACGACCATCTTCATCTACGGAGCCCGGACCCGAATGCGACGGCGCACTTCTTCGAGGCGATGTTCGGGGCCGAGGTGAAGCGGGATATCTATCCGCCGGGCACGCTCTATCCCGGGCAGATGCGGGTGCGCATGAAGGTGGGAGGGCAGACCGTGCTGATCGCGCCACCGCATCCGCATGAGCAGACCGGTTCGGCCCCGGGGTTTCCGCACTACGGGCTGGAGCACTTTGGCCTGACCGTGGACAACCTGGACGCGGCGGTGGCGGAGCTGCGCGCCAAGGGCGCGGAGATCGCCGTCGGGCCGGTGATGCGCAGCCCGGGCCTCTATCTCGCGTTCGTGCGCGGGCCGGAGGGCGTGATGGTGGAGCTCGTCCAGCGATGACCATGACGAGACTCTTGATCGCCAACCGGGGCGAGATCGCCATCCGCATCGCGCGCGCGGCGGCCGATCTCGGCATACCCACCGTCGCCGTCCATTCGGAGGACGACGCCCGCAGCCTGCATCTGCGCGCGGCGGACGAATCCCGCGCGCTGCCAGGACGGGGGTCGGCCGCCTACCTGAACGCGGAGGCCGTGATCGCGGCGGCGACGGCGTCCGGCTGCGACGCCATCCACCCCGGCTACGGATTCCTCGCCGAGCGCGGCGACTTCGCGCGGATGTGCGCCGAAGCAGGGCTGACCTTCGTCGGGCCGTCCGTGGAGACCCTGGAGCTGTTCGGCGACAAAGCGCGAGCCCGGGCCGCGGCCGTCGCGGCATCCGTGCCGGTGAGTCGCGGGCACGATCAGTCGATCACGCTCGACGAGGCGCGCGCCTTCTTCGGGTCGCTCGGCCCTGGCGCCGCGATGATCATCAAGGCGCTGGCCGGCGGCGGCGGCCGCGGCACGCGCGTGGTGCGGTCGGCGGACGAGGTCGAGGCGGCGTTCCGGCGCTGCCAGTCCGAGGCCGGCGCCGCATTCGGCCGTGCCGACGTCTATGTCGAGGAGTTCATTCCGCGTGCGCGGCACGTCGAGGTGCAGATCCTGGGCGACGCGCATGGCGGCATCGTGCATCTCTGGGAGCGGGACTGCAGCGTCCAGCGCCGCTTCCAGAAACTCGTCGAGATCGCTCCCTCCCCCGCGCTCGACGACGAGCTGCGCCGTCACATCATCCAGGCCGCCGTCCGGCTCGCGACGCACGTCGGTTACACCAACCTCGGGACGTTCGAGTTCCTGGTCGATGCCTCGCGGGCGGCGCGGTTCGTCTTCATCGAGGCGAACGCGCGGCTTCAGGTGGAGCACACGGTCACCGAGGCGGTGACGGGCGTCGACCTCGTGCAGGCACAGATCCGGCTGGCCCAGGGCGCGACGTTGAAAGACCTGGGTGTCGACGCGGTCGCGCAACCGCGCGGCTACGCGATCCAGGCGCGCGTGAACATGGAGACCATCGGGTCGGACGGCTCCGTGCGTCCGGGAGGCGGCACGCTCACGGTCTACGAGGCTCCGGACGGGCCTGGCGTGCGCACCGACGGCTTCGGGTACGCGGGCTATCGCACGGGCAGCGCGTTCGACTCGTTGCTCGCGAAGGTCATCGTCCACGCGCCGGACTTCGCGGGCGCGGTGCGGCGAACGGCGCGCGCCCTCGGTGAATTCCGGATCGAAGGCGTGCCGACCAACGTGCCGTTCCTCCGCAGCATCCTCACGCATCCCGACTTCGCGGCCGGAGCGCTGCATACACGCTGGGTCGACGAACACATCGGCGCGCTCGCGCCCGAGGCATCGGCCCCTGCGGCGGGCGACGACGGATTCGCCGGCGCGCGGGTCAAGAGCCGCGATCCCCTCGCGCTGTTCGCGCACGACGCGCGGGTGAAGGCGGAGCGCTCGGCGGCGGACGTCGACGCGCCCGTGGCGCCGGCCGGGCCCGACGGCGCGGCCGGGATCGCATCGCCGATCCAGGGTACCATCGTCACCATCGACGTCGCCGTCGGCGACCAGGTGCGGCGGGGCCAGCAGGTCGCGGTCGTCGAGGCGATGAAGATGGAGCACGTCATCACCGCGCCGCGCGGCGGGATCGTGCGCGGCATCACGATGGCGCCGGGCGACGTGGTGCGCGAAGGGTATCCGATCGTCTTCATCGAGGACGCGGAGGTCGGAGGCGGCGACGTCGCGGCCGCGGCGGCGCCGGACCCGGATCACATCCGCGAGGACCTGCGCGAGAGCAACGCGCGCCACGCGCTCGGGCTCGACGAGAACCGGCCGGATGCGGTCGGCCGGCGCCACACGCTGGGCTATCGCATGCCGCGCGAGAACATCGCGCGCCTCGTCGACGAGGGATCGTTCAAGGAATACTGGCCGCTCGTCGTCGCGCGACAGCACCAGCGGAACACCATCGAGGCGCTGCGCGCGAACACGCCGGGCGACGGCGTCGTCGCGGGCATGTGCACGATCAACGGCTCTCTGTTCGACGAGACGCGGGCACGCGCGATCGTCATCCACTACGACTACACGGTGCTCGCCGGCACGCAGGGGCATCGCAACCACTACAAGCAGGACCGGATGTTCGAGCTGGCGCAGCGCTTCAAGCTGCCGGTCGTCCTGTTCGGCGAGGGCGGCGGCGGCCGGCCGGGCGAGGACGACATCGGGCCGCGCGTGGCGGTCGACACGCACACGTTCACGACGTTCTCGCAGCTCAGCGCGCACGTGCCGCTGGTGGCGATCGTCAACGGCCGGACGTTCGCCGGCAACACGGCGCTGGTCGCGTGCAGCGACGTGATCATCGCGACCGAACGCTCGACGCTCGGCATGGGCGGTCCCGCGATGATCGAGGGCGGCGGCCTGGGCATCTACACGCCGGAGGAGGTCGGGCCGATGTCGGTGCAGGTCCCGAACGGCGTCGTCGACGTCCTGGTGAAGGACGAGGACGAGGCGGTCGACGTCGCGAAGACGTACCTGTCGTACTTCCAGGGATCGCTCGCGACGTGGGAGGCGCCCGACCAGCGCCGCTTGCGACACGCCGTGCCCGAGAACCGGCTCCGGCTCTACGACATGCGTGCGATCGTGGAGACGCTGGCCGACACCGGCTCCGTCCTCGAGCTCCGTCCGCAGTTCGGCATCGGCATCATCACCGCGCTGCTCCGTATCGAGGGCCGGCCGATGGGGGTCATCGCGAACAACCCGCATCACCTGGCAGGGGCCGTCGACTCGGACGGCGCCGACAAGGGCGCACGGTTCCTGCAGCTCTGTGACGCGTTCGACCTTCCGGTGCTGAGCCTCATCGATTGCCCCGGCATCATGGTGGGCCCCGACGTCGAGCGGACGGCGCTGGTCCGCCACTGCACGCGTCTGTTCAACGTCGGCGCGAACATGACGACGCCGCTGTTCACGGTGATCGTGCGCAAGGCGTACGGCCTCGGCGCGCAGGCCATGTGCGGCGCGGGCACGCTGGTCGGTTTCTTCTGCGTGGGGTGGCCCACCGCGGAGTTCGCGGGCATGAACATCGAGGGCGCGGTGAAGCTCGGCTACCGCAAGGAGCTGATGGCGATCGAGGATCCGGAGGCCCGGCTCGCGGAGTTCGAGCGCCGGACGGCGAAGGCCTACGAGAGCGCGAAGGCGGTCAACGCCGCCGCCGGCGGCGGGCTCGACGACGTGATCGACCCCGCGGACACACGCGACTGGATCGCGCGGGGCTTGAAGCGGCTCCCGCCGACGCCGCCGAGGACCGCGAAGAAGTACCCGTGCATCGATCCGTGGTAGGGACGGCGGCGCAGCCGCCGCGACGGCGCGCTCACAGACGGGCCCGGTGCTCCACCAGTTTCCAGTAGGTGTCCTTGTTCAAGATCTTGTCGCCGCGAAATTCGTAGAGGTCGCAGCCGCGATAGTTGAGCTTCTCGCCGTCGGAGCCGGTGCCGGTCACCATCCACACCGTGACCGCGCGGTTGCCGGTGATGAACGCGTCCACGTGGTCCCAGCGCATATCGCTGATGACGGCGAAGCGTTCGCCGAGCACCTTGCGCACGGCGGCCTTGCCGTGCACGCGCCGCCCGTCCGGCTCCGGTCCGCGCGCCATCAGGAACGTGCAGTCCTCGGCGAAGAACGACATGATCCGGTCGACATCGCGGCTGTTGAAGGCGGCGTTGATCTCCTTCATGAGCTCGGGCGTGGGACCAGTGGTCATGCGGTCTCCTCTGTGCGGTGACGCTCACCGCTCGAAGCGAATCTTCACGTCCGGCCGCGTGTCCACGTGGATGCTGTCGATGAAACGCACCCGGTGGGGCGCGGTCTGCATCACGATGGAGCTCGTGCGGATGCCGTCGCCGAAGAGGCGCACGCCGCGCATGAAGGAGCCGTCGGTCACGCCGGTCGCCGCGAAGATGATCGACTCCGCCGACGCGAGATCCCGCGCGCGATAGACGCGGCGCACGTCCGTGATCCCCATCGCGTGGCACCGCTCCTCGTCCTCGGGCTTCTTGACGACGAGCCGGGCGAGGATCTCACCGTTCAGGCAGCGCATCGCCGCCGCCGTCAAGACCCCCTCGGGCGCGCCGCCCGTGCCCATGACCGCGTGGATGCCGCTGCCGCGGACCGCCGCGGAGATGCCCGCGGACAGATCGCCGTCCGTGATGAGCTGGATGCGGGCGCCGGCGGCGCGGATCTCCGCGATGAGGCCGCCGTGCCGCTCGCGGTCCAGGACGACGACCACGAGATCCGCGACCTTGCGGTCGAGGCAGCGCGCGATCGCCTTGAGGTTGTCGGCGACGGGCGCGTCGAGGTCGACGGCGTCCTTCGAGCTCGGCCCGACGATCAGCTTCTCCATGTAGAGGTCGGGCGCGTGCAGCAGCCCGCCCGCTGACGCGGCCGCCAGCACCGCGATCGCGTTCGGCGAGCCGGTCGCGCACAGGTTGGTGCCTTCGAGCGGATCGACCGCGATGTCGACGCGCGGCCCGCCGCCGCGTCCGACCTTCTCGCCGATGTAGAGCATCGGCGCGTCGTCACGCTCGCCTTCGCCGATGACGATCGTGCCGTCGATCGCGAGCGAGTCCATCTCGCGCCGCATCGCCTCGACCGCCACGTCGTCGGACTTGTGACGATCGCCCTGGCCCATGGTGTGCGCGCACGCGATCGCGGCCTGCTCGACGACCCGCAAGAACTCGAGAGAGAGATCGGAATCCACTGGTCGCACCTCCGGAGAATGAGGCGCCGATCATACCCTTCCGGGATGGCCGGCGTGATGCCTTGGGGGCCCCGGCGCGGCGACTCCCTATGGGAAGGCTTCGGTTCTGGCCGGGAAGCCGTTAGAATCCCCCCCGCGACTCAACCGAGCACGGATCCGGAGGGAGCAATGAGCCCGGTGGCGTCTCGACACAGCACGCTCGTCAAGATAGCAGCCTCATAGGAGGCCGACGAATGGGTACGGCGCTGGAGGGAATCCGGGTCCTCGATCTTTCGTTCTACGAGGCGGGGCCGAGCTGCGCGGAGTCGCTGGCGTGGCTGGGCGCCGAGGTCATCAAGATCGAGGCGCCGACGGGCGAGCCGGCTCGCTACGGGTTCAGCGAGAAGCCGGGCGTGGACTCGGTCTTCTTCTGCCTCATGAACCTGAACAAGAAGAGCGTCACGCTCAACCTCAAGTCGCCGCGCGGCCGCGAGATGTTCCAGGCGCTCGCGAAGACGGCCGACGTGGTGATCGAGAACCTCGGCCCCGGCGCGATGGAGCGGCTCGGCCTCGGGCACGACGCGCTCGCGAAGATCAACCCGCGCATCATCACCGCGTCCGTCAAAGGATTCGGCAGCGACGGGCCGTACGCCAACTACAAGAGCTTCGAGATGATCGCGCAGGCGATGGGCGGCGTGATGAGCCTCACCGGCGAGCCCGACGGGCCCCCGATGCGGATCGAGTCGGGCATCGGTGATACGGCGACCGGGCTCCACGCGGCGATCGGCATCCTGGGAGCGATCGTCCAGCGCTCAGTGACGGGCGTCGGGCAGCGCGTGGACGTCGCGCAGCAGGACGTCGTGGTGAACCTGACGCGCATCCACTTCCGGGACCACTGGCTCGGCGTCTCCCCCGTTCCGCGCAAGGGCAATCGCTCGCCGAACGCGGCGCCCTCGAATCTCTATCGCTGCCATCCATTCGGTCCGAACGACTACGTCTTCATCCACGTCGCCAATCCGGAGATGTGGAAGGGGCTCGTCAGCGTCATCGACCATCCGGACCTCAAGGATCCGCGCCTCGCAGACCGCGCCGAGCGGATGAACCGGCGCGACGCGCTGGAGGCGATCGTCGAAGCCTGGACGTCGAAGCGCGACAAGCACGAGGTGATGGCGCTGCTCGGCGCCGCCGGCGTCCCGTGCGGCGCCGTCCTGGACTCCGACGAGGTGATGGCGAACGAGCACCTGCGCGGCCGCGGCATGATCGTCGACATCGAGCATCCCACGCGCGGGCGCATGGCGACGCCGGCCAGCCCGATCCGCCTCTCGGCGTCGTCGACCGAAGTCACGCGCGCGCCGCTGCTCGGCGAGCACAACGCCGAGGTTCTCGGCAAGGTGTGCGGGCTGGACGCTGACGAGCTGGCGAAGCTGAAGGCGGACGGAGTGATCTAAGGCGCGGACATCACGCGACCTCGGGAACCCGCTCCTCGAGCAGCGGCGACTCCGCGTGATGCACCCTGCCCGCGCGCAGCGCGAGCACGGGCCGCAGACGCTTGGCGGTCTTGATGCGCACGCCCAGGCTGTCCTGCAGCGTCCAGTCGTCCTCGTCGATCGTGAGGACGGACACATCGGCCACGCGTCCCGGCGCCAGCGAGCCCAGCTCGTCGGTCAGGCCAAGCATCGTCGCTGCGTTGACCGTCACCATGCGGATGACGCCGGCGAGCTCGACGCCCAGCGCGATGAGCTCGTTCATCACCTGGACGAGCGAGAAGGCGCCGGTGCCCCCGATCGTCGTCAGCTCACCCTGCTCGCCTCCGAACGCGCCCTCGCCCCACACACGGCTCTCGTCCCGCCGCCGGATCGTGTAGCCGTGGATGTCGCTGCCGATGGTGAACGGCATGACGCCGGCGTCGAGCGCGATTCGCGCCGCGTCGAAGCTCATGTGGCCGCCGCGGCCGACGTCGATGCGGACGCCACGCGCCATGGCCTCGAAGATCAGCGGGTGCACCTTGCCCTCGCGCGACACGAACGCGCCGGGATGCTTCGTGAACGGATGCGCGAGGATGTCGCCGGGATCGAGCAGCGGTAGCGTGTCGCCGATCACGCGGTCGGGATCGATCGCCGTCCCGTTCTCCTCCGCCCAGAGGCGGCCCAGGTGCACGTAGACCGGCACCTTGGCGGCGCGCGATGCTTCCTTCCCCAGACGCAGCGTCTCGATGCCCCAGCGCGAGTAGCCGCCGACCTCCGCATGGCACTTGATACCCTTCACGAAATCGCGGTTCTTCTCGATCGCGTTGATCGTCTCCCGCACGTTGATGCCGTGGGGCCCATAGAGACCGACGTGGCGATGCCCGAGCAGCCCGCCCACGAGGTAGTTCGAGACGAAGGCATAGACGCGCGTGGCGGCCGGGTCCTTGATGAACTTCCGGAAGCCCTGGATGGTGAGCGGCGCCGCGCCGCCCTGGTCGACGACGGCCGTGACGCCCGAGCGAATGCCGACCTCGTCCGGGTTCATCCCGAAGTCGCCGGTGACGTGCTGGTAGATGTGGGCGTGCGTGTCGATCATGCCGGGGATCACGAGCTGACTCCGCGCATTGACCGTGCGCGCGGTCTTGCCCGCGATCCGCGGCGCCACCTGCGCGATCGTTCCGTCCTTCACCGCCACGTCGTGGACGCCGTCGATGCCCTGGGCGGGATCGATCACGCGGCCGCCGCGGACGATCAGGTCGAACTTCGCCATCTGCGCCTCTCCTCGGTCGGGTAGTCTTTCGTATCTACCACGGAGGAGCGGCCCCATGGCGATCATCGATTCCCAGGTCCACGTCTACGAGGCGAACACACCGAAGCGGCCCTGGCACACCGTCCCGAACTGGCCCGATCACGTCAACGGGGACGAGATGGTGGCGGCGATGGACAAGGTCGGCGTCGCCGGCGCGATCTTCATCTCCGCCTTTTCCATGTACCGCTACGACGCGAGCTACGCGGTGGAGGTGCAACGCGCGCATCCCGGCCGGTTCGGGCTCGTCAAGCCGGTCGATCCGGATGATCCGAACGTGGCCGACGTCATCGCCGACTGGAAGAAGACGCCGGGCACGGTCGGCATCCGGATCATGATGACGAAAGAGGCGGGACGCGATCCGAGCGACCCGGGCCTCGACCGGATCCTGCGCGCGGCGGTTCGCCACGACTTTCCGGTCAACATGCTGTGCTGGGGCAACGTGGACGCGGGCGCGGCGATCATCGACCGCCATCCCGACACGCGATTCATCATCGACCATCTCGCGATCATGCAGCCGCGCACGCCGGCCGACCGCGCGCCGCAGCCGTGGGCCGATCTGCCGAAGGTGCTGGATCTCGCCACGCGCCGCAACGCGGTGATCAAGGTCAGCGGCGCGTGCACGCTCTCGCGCGAGCCGTAT
Organism: Candidatus Rokuibacteriota bacterium; assembly: GCA_016866775.1. Lineage (GTDB taxonomy): Bacteria > Methylomirabilota > Methylomirabilia > Rokubacteriales > CSP1-6 > VGLJ01. The sequence goes on from VGLJ01000010.1 coordinate 32,009, forward strand.
CCTTTCCAGGACATCTGGGACCCGCTCGCGCGCGTGTTCGACGCGTGGGGGTTCGAGCGCTGCCTGTGGGGCACCGACTGGACGCGCGCGTTCGCGGTCGTCAACTACGAGCAGGCCGTCGAGCCGTTCCGACGAACCGATCGCCTGAGCGAGAGTGAGCGCGCCATGCTGATGGGCGGCGCCTGCGCGAAAGCGTATGGCTGGTCTCCGAAAAAGAGCTGAGACGACGCCATGCTGAGCGCCACGATCCTGTTCGCGGTGGGCTTGTTCGCCTACGTTCTCATCGGCCTGCCGGCGTTCCCGGCGGCCGCGAGGTAGCCCTGCGGGTCGTCGTCTTCGGCGCCGGTGCCGTCGGCGGGCACCTTGCGGCGCGTCTCGCCGCGCATGGCCCGTCGGCGGGCATCGAGGTCGCGGCGGTCGCGCGTGGCGCTCAGCTCGCGGCGATGAACCAGCGCGGGATCACGCTGTGGATCGGCGAGGAGCGTACCTCCGCGCCGATCCACGCGACGGACCGGCCCGAGACCCTGGGCCACCAGGACGTGGTCCTGGTCACGATGAAATCCTCGGTCCTGCCCGGCGTCGCGCGACAGCCGCAGACATTGATCGGACTCGAGACCGCCGTCATCTTCGCGATGAACGGGATTCCGTGGTGGTATCTCTACCGGCTCAAGGACGGCGGCGTGCCGCGCCCCGATCTGTCACACCTCGACCCCGCGGGCGTGCTCGAACGCGCGGTCGGGCTCGAGCGCGTCGTCGGCCGCATGATCAATTCAGCCAACGCCATCGCCGAGCCCGGCGTGATCCGCAATTCCCCCGGCACCAAGAACCGCTTCACTCTTGGTGAGCCCGACGGCACGATCTCGCGCCGGTTGCAGACGATCTCGCAGGCCTTCGAGCGCGCCGGCATCCCGACCCCGCTGACCGCGACGATCCGCGTCGACATCTGGGACAAGCTGGTGCGTAACCTCAGCACCAGCACGATCTGCGCCCTGACCGGGACCCCGACGCTCGACGCGATCACCGCGCTGGTCATCGAGAAGGCGCGGCGGATGGGCCTCTATCCGCGGCGGTCTGGTAAGGAGTAGTATTGCCCCGGTTCGATTGCCTTCGGAGGGATAGCCGATGACACGCGCGTACAACGCCATCGATGCGGACGGCCACATCCTCGAGCCGCTCGACCTGTGGGACACGTACATCGACCCCGAGTTTCGCGAGCGCCGGCCGCGGTTCGTCATCGACGACAACGGCAAGGAGCGCCTGAGCGTCGAAGGCAAGCTGCTCGGCAATCCGCGCGGGATCGGCAGCCTGGGTTCGGTCGGTGCCCGGCAGGGACTCGTCGACCCCGCCACCCGCAAATACGCGGACGGGCGCAAGGGCGGGTTCGACCCGCACGCGCGCATCGTCGACATGGATGCCGACGGCATCGATGCCGCCTTCCTCTATCCCAGTCTCGGCCTCTTCGCCGGCGCCGTCGAGGATCCGGGCCTGGCCGCGACGATGTGCCGCGCCTACAACCGCTGGCTCGCGGATTACTGCAAGCCGTATCCCGAGCGCCTGTTCGGGGTCGCGATGCTGCCGATGCAGTCGGTCGAGCTCGCGATCGACGAGATGCGCTTCGCCCGCGAGAAGCTCGGGATGCGCGGCGGGTTCCTCCGGCCCAACCCGTATCACGGCAAGAAGATGATCAACGACCCGATGTACGAGCCGTTCTGGTCGATGGCCGAGGCGCTCGACTTCTCGATCGGCTTCCACGAGGGCTCGACCACCGCGATGCCGACCGTCGGCGTCGACCGCTTCGAGGACGACCGCGCTGCGCGCCACATGATCTCGCACACGATGGAGATGATGCTGGTCGCGCTCAGCGTGATCTGGGGCGGTGTCGTCGACCGTCATCCGCGGCTGCGCATCGCGTTTCTCGAGTCGGGCGGCGGCTGGATCGCGCCGTGGCTCGATCGCATGGACCGGCACTTCGACGACCAGGGCTTCAACCACACCGCGCCGAAGACGCGGCCGAGCGAGCTGTTCCAGCGCAATTGCTGGATCTCGTTCGAGCCGGTCGAGAGCAGCATCGCGGTGCTGGCCGACTACATCGGGCCGCACAAGATCATGTGGGCGACGGACTATCCGCACTCGGACGGCTTCTTCCCGGGCGCGCCGCAGATGCTCCGCGACCGGCTCGGGCCGCTGTCCCCCGAGGCGAAGCACCAGGTGCTGGCCGGCGGCGCGCTCGGGTTCTACGGCCTGAGCTGAATCGCCGACGGCGTAAAATCTCGGCATGACGAGCGGTGGCGTCGAGATCGAGCGGAGCCTCCGGGCGTTTTTCACGGCTCAGACCGGCGAGATCATTACCGCGTATCTGTTTGGCAGCGTGGCGCGCGGAACGTCGGGCCCCGGAGCGACGTGGACGTGGCGGTGCTCTACGCGGCTACGCCACCCGCCACGCTGGAGGGGTTGCCGCTCGGCCTCGCGGGCCGCATCGAGCATCTGGTGAAGCGCCCGGTACAGGTCATCGTGCTGAACACGGCGGCGGCGGACCTCGTCCATCGCGTCCTTCGCGATGGCATCCTGCTTCTCGATCGCGACCCGAGCGCCCGGATTCGCTTCGAGGTCCGGGCGCGGAACGAGTTCTTCGACCTCCAGCCCATTCTCGACCGCGATCGGCGCCGCCCCGTCCCGGCGCGGTGACCGACGCCGACCTCCTCGCGAAGAAGCTCGCCGCCATCGAGACCTGCGTGCAGGAGCTCCGCACGCTCGCGCGCCCGGCGGACATCGTCCGCGACATCCGGGAAGCTCGCTTCGTCCTCCATACACTTGCGCTGACGACAGCATCCGTGGCCGCAGAACGTTCCTGGTCGAGTCACTGAATGACTTCGTCGGCGCGTGTCACCACTGACGGCGGGGGCGTGAGACCAAGCGCCTTGACGGTCTTCAAGTTGATGACGAACTCGACCTTCGTCGGCTGCTCGACGGGGAGGTCGGCAGGCTTGGCGCCTTTGAGTATCTTGTCGACATAGACTTGCGGCTTGCCGGGCCAGCTCACGGACGTTGGGGCCATAAGAGAGGAGACCGCCCACGTCGGCGTACTCCCTGGTGTCGTAGATCGCGGGCAGCCGGTGCTGACCTGGTCCGCCTCAAGCCGGACCTCATCCTCGGGGGAGGTACGCCGGGGGCCATCGCTCTAAAGCACGCGACCACCACGATTCCCATTGTCGCGTTTGGCACGAGGAAGGTGTTCCCGGTGATATTTCCACCCGGGCGAGAGAGGCTGGCCACGAGCCCGGTCGAGCTTACCTTCCGCAAACCTGTATTCAATGATGATGTTCTGCCCCTCGACGTAACCGCGTTCGCGTAGTCCTTGCCGGAAGGCGCCGACTGTCTGTCGCGTCAGAGGATGTTCAAGCGAATAGCTTCCCAGCCATCCGATCCGCGGACGTTCGTCGGCTGCCGCGCCCTGACGTCGAGCGGCGCCGCGAGGAGGGCGACGGCGGCTGCGAGCGCGACGCGGATGATCAGGTCGAGCGTCGCCATGGCGCGATCTTCCGCCACCACTCGGGCGTGTGCAACTCAGCTCGATGATCGGGTAGTCTTCCGCTATCTGGGAGGATCACATGACTGACCGGCTCATCTCCTGCGACGACCACATGGACCTCAGCCAGCTGCCCGCGGATCTGTGGACGTCGCGGCTGCCGGCTTCGCTGCTCGACCGCGCGCCGCACGTCGAGGAGCGGGACGGACAGGCGATGTGGATATGCGATGGCAAGGTCTGGGGCCGCTGGGACGGCAAGCCGCCCGCGACGGGTTCGGCGCGTCCGGTCAAGGCGCTCTACAACGCCTTCGACCGTGCCGCGATCCACGACCAGAGCGCGCGCCGCCCTGCCGTCCCGGAGCTGCGTCTCGCCGACATGGACCGCGACGGCGTCGAGGCCCAGGTGATCTTCGGACCGATCTTCCAGATCTCGACCGACGATCCCGTCCTGCGCTCCGCCTGCTATCGCGTCTACAACGACTGGCTGCTCGATTTCTGCAAGGCGGCGCCGGACCGGCTCATCGGCTTGCCGATGCTGCCGGAGACGCCCGAGGCCGCGCTCGCCGAGCTCGAACGCGTCATCGCGAAAGGCGGCGTGCGCCAGGTCAATCTGATGATCGCCAACGTCAACCCCAAGCTCGACGATCCGGCGTGGGAGCCGCTCTGGCAAACGCTCGAGGCGAGCGGCGTCGTTCTCTCGTGGCACATCACGGTGTTCGTCGCCAAGCCGACCGACCGGTTCGCGGGCAAGGCGGCGAGCGTCTTCGAGAACACGAAGGGCTTCCTCGCGAATTTCCTCGAGCCGTTCGTCGACCTGTTCGCGTGGGGCATTCTCGAACGGCATCCGAAGCTGCGCATGGTGATGGCCGAGGCGGGCACGGGATGGCTCCCGTGGCTCGTGCAAGAGCTCGATTACCGTCACTGGCGGCTGTGGGAAGCGAAAGAATTCTGGGCCGACAAGGGTGGCGCGGCGCTCGTCACGAAGCCGAGCGATCTCTTCAAGCGACAGATCTACGCGACATTCCAGGACGACCACGTCGCGATGGCGCTCGTCCCGTTCTTCGGCGATCGGAATCTTCTCTGGGCCTCGGACTATCCGCACCCGGACAGCGTCTGGCCCAACTCTCGAGCGGCGATCGAGCGGCAGATGCGTCACCTGTCGCCGGAGATGCGCCGCAAGCTGACGCGCGACAACGCCGCGGCGCTCTACGGGCTGGAACAATCGTAGGAGGATCAGGATGACGGTCTACGAGTTGCGAACGTACACGCTCCACGTCGGCAAGATGGGCGAGGCGGTCAAGCTGTACAGCGAGTTCGGCTACCCGGCGCTCCAGAAGGGCGGCCAGGACAAGAAGTTGATCGGCTACTTTCAGTCGGACACGGGCACGATCAACCAGCTGGTCCACCTGTGGAAGTTCGACGACGATGCCGACCGCAGGGCGCACTGGGCCGCGGTATTCGCCAACAAGGACTTCATCGAAGGCTTCGCCGTGAAGTTCCGTCCCCTGCTCGCGTCGCAGGAGGTCAAGCTGCTGACAGCGGCCCCGTGGGGACCGCATCCTTGAGACAGCACCGATCCGGGTCGTCGTCTTCGGCGGCGGTGCCGTCGGCGGGCGCCGAGGTCACCCGGGCTTAGGTCCGCTCCAGGATCGGCAGGATCGCCGCCGCCGCCGCGAACAACGCCGCGTCCTCGTTCATGAAGCCGATCACCTGCAGGCCGAGCGGCAGTCCTTCTGCTTGCAGCACGGGCAGCGACATCGACGGCGTCCCGAGGAGCGACCCGGGAACGGCGAAGATCGGATCGCCGGTCGATCCGAGGCCGACCGGCGCGGCTCCCGTCGCCGGCAGGGTGATGCACGCGTCATAGCGGTCGTGCAGCGCGGCGTGCACCGCGCGAACGCGCTGGCGCTCGGCGAGCCGCGCCTGGTACTGCTCCTGCGTCATGGACTCGGCCTTGGCGAGACGGTCCTGCGCGGAGCGACTCAGGGCCGACCGGTCCATGTCGCGCGCGTACGTGTTCAGCGGCCAGCGCCCTTCCCAGGCGTTGATGTCCATCGACAGCGACCACGCGTTGGCGATCGCGCCTTCCACGGCCTCGATCGCCGGGTCGCTGGTACGATCGGCGATCTCGACGCCGGCGGCGGCGAGCGTGCGGCGCGCCCGCCGCAACGCCTGCTTCGCCTCCTCCGTGGCCTTCTGCCAGCCCGCGGTTTCGAGGAGCGCGATCCGCCGCGGCATCCGGGCCGGCGGTAGCTCGATGGGTCCCGAGACGCCCGGGAAGCCGGGATCGCCGCCGGCGCGAGCCGAGATCGCGCGCGCGACGGTCCACGTCTCGGCGAGGCTCGCCGCGAGCACGCCGGTGCAGCTCTGACTGAACTCGTCGAAGCTGCCGCCACGGTTGATGCCGCCGACGCTCGGCTTGTAGCCGATGCAGCCACAGAAGCTCGACGGCCGCACGATCGAGCCGATCACCTGCGTGCCGAGCGCCGCCGGCACCATGCCCGATGCGACCGCCGCGGCCGAACCGCTGCTCGATCCGCCCGGCGTGCGCTCGAGGTCCCAGGGGTTGCGCGTGCCGCGCGGATGGGTGGCGGCGAACTCCGTCGTCACGGTCTTGCCGAGAATCACCGCGCCGGCCTCGCGGAGCGCGGCGATCGCCGCGGCGTCGCGCCGGCCGCGCCAGCCGACGAACAGCGGCGAGCCCTGCTCGGTGACCATGTCGGCCGTTTCCATGATGTCCTTGATGCCGACCGGCATGCCGTCGATCAGCGACAGCGTGGTGCGCGACTTCCACCGTGCGGTGGCGGCATCCGCCGCGGCGCGGGCCGCCGGCAGATTGGTCGCGACGAAGGCGCCCACCTGCGCATCGAGCTTTTCGATCGTTGCGATGCACCGTTCGAGGAAGGCGCGCGGCGTGTCGGTGCCATCCCTGAACGCCTGTGCAGGGGCGAAATAGGAGCGCGCTTGGGGCTTGCCGATTTCAGACATGGGTGCCTCCTCCCGTGTTCGGACGATAGACGGCGACGTCGTGAGACGCGAGCGCGTCGGCGGTCGCCGTGTCGACAACCGCGATGCCGCGATATGGGGTCGAGCGGTCGAGACCGACCGCCGTGAGCCAGGTCAGCGCGAGGCGCGGGAATTCGGTCGGGCGATCGCGGTCCGCCACGATCAGGACCGCGCCCTCGGGCACGTCGGGCGCGACGTCGAGACCCGAGAACAGGTTCCGATGGTAGCGGCGCGTGTCGATCAGCGGCTGCCACTCGCCCATGCCGCGGATGCTGCGGTAATACGGATCGTCGAACACCGCGGCCGACGCGACGCTGTACATCGCGAGTGACGGCGGATGCCCCGGCGTGGCGGTCGTGAACCGCTGCGCCGACGTGATGCCCGGCACCGTCACCATGATCCTGAGGTGATCGGCGTACCAGACGGCCCACGCGTTCTCGCGGCTCGGATCGGTCAGGCCGCTCTGGCTCATGAAGACCATCGGGATTATCGTAACGAGCCGTGCGGACGAATACGACGAAGGCGAAGCTGGCCGGGGGCAAGGTGGTGTTCGGCGCGATCATCAGCCGCCATGCGCCGGATCTCGTCGAGCTGTTCGGAGCGATCGGGTACGACTTCGTCATGATCGATTGCGAGCACGGGCCGATGAGCCTCGACGAGGTCGAGCACATGGTCCGGGCGGCCGAGGTGTTCGGCATCACGCCGATCACTCGCATTCCCGACCACGAGGATTCGACGATCCTCCGGTTTCTCGATCGCGGCGTGCAGGGGATCATCGTGCCGCACGTCAACACCGCTCGGGTGGCCGAGGGCGTGGCCAGGGCCGCCCGATATCATCCCCACGGCCATCGTGGAATGGCGGCCGGGGGCCGCGCGCACGACTACGGTGTCGGAACGACGCGAGACGAATCCACGCGATGGGTGAACTCGCAGCTGCTCGTCATTCCCATGGTCGAAGAGACCGAGGCCGTCGACAATCTGGACGCGATCCTGAAAGTGTCCGGGGTCGACGTGCTGCACGTCGCATCCAGCGACCTCGGGCAGAGCATGGGGAATCCCGCCGCGCACGAAGTCAGGCAAGTCATGCGCGAGGTCATTCCGAGAATCAGGGCAGGCGGCAAGCTCGTGGGGGTCGGCGGCAATGCCCCGAGCGACGCTGCGGGCATCGCGGAGTTCATCAAGCTCGGAGCGAATTTCGTGACGATCTCGTCGCTGGGGCTCCTTCGCCTCGGCGCCGAGGATTTTCGCAAGCGCGTCCAGGCGGCGCTGTAAGCGCCGCCCTCGACGACACGGCGACTCTGTCCTTCAGGCGGCATAGCGCTTGGCGTAGTCCCAGTTGATCTCCACCCCGAAGCCTGGCTTGTCGTTGAGGTGCACGAAGCTGTCGCGGGTCTCGGCGCCTCCGACGAGCAGGTGGTGCGACAGAGGATTCCGCGCGGTATCGCCGTGCGATTCCACGCCGAAGCCACAGCGCGGCAGGGCCGCGACGAGATGCGCGTGCAGCTCGGGCGCGGTGTGCGGCGCGATCATGACCGCGTGCTGCTCGGCCAGCGCCGCCACGCGCAGCCCCTCGGTGAACCCCGCGGCACGCGTGCTGTCGAACTGCACGTAACGGATCGCGCCGCTGGCAATGAAGTCGCGCACCGTGAAGCGCGTCAGCTCGCGCTCGCCGTGCGCGAGCGGAATCGACGTGGCGGCCGCGAGCCGCACGAAGTCCGCCGGCTGCAGATACCAGTGCAGCGGTTCTTCGAGCCAGTAGATGTCGAGGGGCTCGACGCGGCGGGCGAACTCGATGCCGCCGTCGACGTCGTAGGGCGCGTTCATGTCGAGCATCAGGGAGACGTCCTTGCCGATAGCCTCGCGCACGGTCCGCACTCGCTTCGCCTCATCCGCCGGGCTTCCGGCCCCGGTCTTGAGCTTGACGGCGCGATAGCCCGCCCTCACGAAGCCGGCGAGCTCTTCGGCATAGACCGTGTCCGGCGCCCCGGGACGGTAGTAGCCCCCTGTCGCGTAGGTCGGAATCGGGCGCTTGTCGCCTCCCAGCAGCCGCCACACCGGCAGGCCAGCGTGCTTTCCCTTGATGTCCCAGAGCGCGATGTCGATGCCCCCGATGGCGGCCATGATCTGCGGCCGCTCGCCGCGGGGAAGCGGCGGCGGCAAACCGTCGGCTCCGGCGATGCCTCCGGGGCGCGGGCACGTGAGGGAAAAGAGCCGGTCCCACACCGCGACGTGGGCGAGCGCGTCCATGCCGCGGATGATTTCTCCGAACCGTTCGACCCAGGCGCAGATCGCCTTCATCGGCGAGCCGTGGATCTGCCCGTAGCCGGTGAGGCCGTCGTCGGTACGCACCTCCACCACGATGACGCTCGATGCTTTCAGCTCCTCGTGCGCCGTCCACAGCACGTCGTTCAACGGCACCGAGATCGGATGAGGCTCGACGCTGGCGATTCGGGTCACGTGCGCGGCGTCACGGCTGGTGCGATCGCAGAAAGACGCGCACCTGGTCGATCGTCTTCTCGAGCAAGTCCTTCGGCTCCCTCCACGGGAAGACCGTCGACTGGGACTTCGGCGCGAGCGCGGCAATGTCCACGGCCGTCTGATAGGGGTGCGCCGGCGTGTCGTCCGGCATCACGAGCATCGGCGTCCGGCAGGAGCGGACGAACTCGCGCGACACGCTGTACACGAAGTCCGGGCGCGCGCGATAGAGGTCGTGCAGATACGCCTCGATGGTCTCCATGGTGATCTCGGGCCGCCGGGCGCGCAGCTCGGGGGCCCAGACATCGCGCCCGGACTTGTACATGACGTCCGGGTTCTCCGGCCGATGTCCGACGGGCTGGCACAGCACGGCGGCCACGACGCGATCGGGAGCCCGCTCGATCAGCTTGAGGCCGAAACATCCGCCGATGCAGTACCCCATGAAGAAGAACTTCCGGATGCCGAGATGGTCCATCAGCCCCAGCTGGTCGTCCGCGAACGCGCCCCAGGCGTCGCTCGCGGGAATCGGCCCCGTGGACTCGCCGCCGTTCGCGTTGCGCTGATCCATCGTGATGCAGCGGAAGTCGTTCTTGAACACTTCCATCGCGTTGAACACCGCGGTGGGCCACTTGCTCACGCAAGAGTTCAAGCCCCCGCCGGGAGTGACGAGGAGCGGGAAGCCCGAGCCGACCGTCTCGTAGCGGATGCGAACGTCACCCTTTTCGTAGAATGGCACGGCTGTCTCCTCCGGCACCTCATTCGGTGCCCGCCAGTATGCGAGGATCGGAGGCTACCATGGGATACGTCGGCCGGAGCGTGCGCCGTCGGGAGGACGAGCGGCTTCTCCAGGGCGCCGGCTGCTTCGTCGGGGACGTCAACCGCCTCGGGATGCTCCACGCCGCGCTCCTGCGTAGCCCCCATGCCCACGCTCGCATCGTCCGGCTCGATGCCTCGCGCGCGCGCTCGGCGCCCGGCGTCGTCGACGTGCTCACCTACGGCGACGCGCCCGTGCTGCACCGGCCGATCCCGATGCGCATGTCGGACCGCGGCATCATGAGCCGGTTCCTTCAGCACCCGCTCGCCCGCGACCGGGTCCGCTACGTCGGTGAGCCCGTCGCGGTCGTCGTCGCGGAGGACCGCTACCGCGCGGAGGACGCGCTCGAGCGCATCGAGGTCGAGTACGAGGCGCTGCCCGCCGTCGTCGACGCCCGGGCCGCGGAGGAGCCCGGCGCACCGTTGCTCTTCGAGGCTGTCGGCACGAACGTGGTGGCGACTTTCGGTCAGGCGTTCGGGGACATCGGCCGTGCGATGCACGAGGCGGACGTGGTCGCGTCCGAGACGTTCGACGTCCAGCGTCACACGGCGGTGCCGATGGAGACACGCGGTCTGGTGGCGGAGTGGGACGCTGGGCGCCGCATGCTGACGCTCTGGGGCATGACGAAGGTCCCGTATTTCAGCCGGCGGATCATCGCCGAGCATCTCGGCCTGCCCGAGCACAGCGTGCACGTCGTGCAGATCGACGTCGGCGGCGCCTTCGGGGTGCGCGGCGAGCTCTACCCGGAGGACTTCATCGTCCCGGTGCTCGCGATGCGGACGCGGCGCCCCGTGAAGTGGATCGAAGGCCGGCGCGAGCACCTGATGGCGACCAACCACTCGCGCCAGCAACACCACGAGGTGCGGGTGGCGCTGCGCAAGGACGGAGCGATTCTCGGCCTGCATGACCGGTTCTGGACCGACATGGGCGGCTACGTACGGACCCACGGGGCGACCGCGCCGAACAACACCGCCGCCTACCTGACGGGTCCGTATCGGATACCGAACTACCGCGTCGATGCCGTGTGCGTGGTGACCAACAAAACGCCGTCGGGCACATACCGCGGGCCCGGTCGCTTCGAGGCGAACTTCGTGCGCGAGCGCGTCGTCGACGTCGCGGCGCGCGCGACGGGCATCGATGCCGCGGAGATTCGTCGTCGGAACTTCGTGCCGCCGGACGCGATGCCCTACGAGGTCGGCACGACGACGCTGGCTCAGAAGGTCGTCTTCGACAGCGGCGACTTTCCGCGCCTGTTCGGGCGGGCGCTCGATCGCTTCGGCTACGCCTCGCTCCGCGCGGAGCAGGCGCGGGCGCGGGCCGAGGGACGGTGCGTCGGGATCGGCCTGGCCTACGTCGTGGAGAAGTCGGGTCTCGGTCCGTGGGAGTCCGCGCGCGTGGCCGTCGATCCGTCCGGCGCGGTGTCCGTCGCCACCGGCGTCCCGTCAGTCGGTCAGGGGGTGGAGACCGTCTTCGCGCAGATCTGCGCCGACGCGCTCGGTGTCGCCTACGAAGACGTGGCGGTGCGGTACGGCGACACCGATCTCTTGCCCGACGGCTTCGGTGCGTTCGCCAGCCGTGGCACGGTGATGGGCGGCAACGCCGTCTTGCGTGCGGCCGAGCGCGTGCGCGAGAAGATCCTGCTCGTTGCGGGTGGCGAGCTCGAAGCCGATCCGAAGGATCTCGAGCTGCGGAACGGCCGGGTGCAGGTCAAGGGCGTGCCGGACCGGACGCTCACGCTTCGCGACGTCGCGAAGGCGGCGACGGTCACGCGCGCGCTGGCGGCGGGACGCGAGCCGGGTCTCGACGTCGTCGAGTTCTACGAGCAGAGCAAGATGACCTATGGGCACGGCGCGCACCTTGTCCTGGCCGAGGTCGATCCGGAGACCGGCGCCGTGACGATCCTCCGCTACCTGATCGAGCACGACATCGGGCGAGCGGTCAATCCGATGCTCGTCGAAGGGCAGATCGTCGGCGGGACCGCGCAGGGCATCGGCGCCGCGCTGATGGAAGAGCTTGTGTATGACGCCGACGGTCAGCTGCTGGCCAGCACGCTGATGGATTATGCGGTGCCGACGTCGGTCACGATGCCGCCCCTCGAGGTCCACCACGCGGAAAACGATCCATCACCGATCAACCCGCTCGGCGTGAAGGGCGCTGGCGAGGACGGCACGGTCGGCGCCGGCGCGGCGGTCGCAAACGCCGTGGCCGATGCGCTGGCGCCGCTCGGCGTCACGGTCCGCGCGTTGCCGCTCAGCCCCTCGCGCGTGCGCGCGCTGATCCGAGGAGCCCGCTAGTGTCGTTTCTCGCTTCGCGCACGCGTTCGGCGCCGGAAGGCGTCGGCAAGCCCGTACGTCGTCGGGAAGATCCGCGCCTCGTCACCGGCGCCGGGTGTTACACCGACGACGTCAACCTGCCCGGCCAGGCGTACGCGTCGATGGTCCGCTCGCCGCACGCACACGCGCGCATCGTGCGCATCGATACGGCGCCAGCGCTCGCGATCCCCGGCGTGCTCGCCGTGCTGACGGGCGCGGATCTCGTCGCGGACGGACTCACGGCGATGTCGCATCGCCCGGTGCCGACGAATCCGCACGAAGTCCCGCTCAAGAGCCCAGACGGCTCGCCGTTCTTCGTCTCGGATCCCCTGCCCCTGCCCGTCGATCGTGCCCGCTTCGTCGGCGAGCCCGTCGCGATGGTCGTCGCCGAGACGGCGCTCGCCGCGCGCGACGGCGCCGAGCGGGTCACCGTGGAGTGGGAGCCGCTGCCGGTGGTCGTCACGTCGACGGACGCGAGCGCGGCTGGAGCAGTCGCCGTGTGGGATGCGTGCGCGTCGAATGTCGCCGTCGAGACCGTGGCCGGCGATGCCGCCGCCACGGACGCCGCGTTCGCGCGCGCGGCGCACGTCGTCACGCTCGATACGCGCATCAACCGCGTGACCGGCGTGCCGATGGAGCCGCGCGCCGCCGTCGGTGACTTCGACGCGTCGACGGGGCGCTACACGGTCTACGCGGGATCGGGCGGGTCGTGGCGGATTCGCGGCGACGTCGCCGCCGCCCTCGGCGTGCCGGCGGAATCCGTCCGCGTCATCGCGCGCGAAGTCGGCGGCAGTTATGGCACCAGGAATCCCTGCTATCCGGAGTACCCGCTGGTCGCGTGGGCGGCCAGGCGCGTGCGTCGGCCGGTGAAGTGGACGGGGGATCGTCGCGAGTCGCAGATCAGCGACTGCCACGCCCGCGATCTCCTCGTCCACGCGGAGCTGGCGCTCGACGCGGACGGGACGTTCCTCGCGTACCGCGCACTCAACACGAGCAACGTGGGCGCGCACACCCTCTCCTTCATCCCGCTCGCCAAGGGGATCGGGATCTCGACCAGCGTGTATCACGTCCCCGCCGCCTCGCTGCGCGGCCGCGCCGTGCTGAGCAACACGGCCCCGACCTTTCCCTATCGCGCCGCCGGTCGCCCGGAAATCATGTACGTTATCGAACGGCTCATCGATCTCGCCGCGCGACGGCACGGGTTCGATCGAATCGTGCTGCGAAGGAAGAATCTGGTGCCATCGAGCGCAATGCCGTATCGCAATCCCGTCGGTCTCGTCTACGACAGCGGCGACTACGCCGCCGCCCTGGATCGCCTGGTCGAGCTGTCGGACTGGAAGGGATTCGAGTCCCGGCGCGTCGAGGCGCGCCGGCGCGGACGGTACCGCGGCATCGGCTTCGCGCACTACATCGAGCTGAACACCGGCGATCCGCGCGAGCGCGCCGAGATCACCGTGCGGCCGGAAGGCCGGATCGACGTGGTCCTCGGCACGCTGTCCGCCGGCCAGGGACACGAGACGAGCTTCCCCCAGCTCATCGCGGAGTGGTTCGGCGTGGAGCTCGAGAACGTGAAGCTCATCACCGGTGACACGGATCTGATGCCGGTCGGCGGCGGGACCGCGTCCGGGCGGTCGATGCGGCTCGGCGCCGTCGTCATGGCGAAAGCCTCGGATCAGATCGTCGAGAAGGGCCGGCGCATCGCGGCGTCGCTCCTCGAGGCCGCGGAGCCGGACATCGAGTTCGCGCGGCGCAAGTTCACGGTGAAGGGCACCGATCGCTCCGTCGATCTGTTCGAGACCGCCGCGGCCGCCGTGCGTGCCGGCGAGCCGCTCGCTGGCGCCTGCACCGAGGTCATGCCCGTGCCGTCCTACCCGTACGGCTGCGCGGTGTGCGAAGTGGAAGTGGATCCCGACACCGGCGTCGTCGAAGTCGTGCGACACACGACGGTGGACGACGTCGGACGCGCCGTGAATCCGATGATCCTGCACGGGCAGGCGCACGGCGGCATCGCTGCCGGCATCGGCCAGGCGCTGTGGGAGCTCTGCGCGTACGACGAGTCGACCGGTCAGCTCGCCGCCGCGACGTTGATGGACTACGCGCTGCCGCGCGCGGACGCGCTGCCATCGTTCGTGACCGAGCTCAGCGAGGTGCCCTCGACGTCGAACCCGCTCGGGTTGCGCGGCGGCGGCGAAGGCGGCACGACGCCGGCGCTCGGCGCGGCCGTCAACGCGGTCGTGGACGCGCTCGCCGAGTTCGGCGTCGAACACCTCGACATGCCCGTCACGCCGGAGCGTGTCTGGCGCGCGATCAACACTTGACAGAGCGGCTGAGCGGCGCCGCTCCGAGGACAGCGATGCATGATAGTCGGATCGTCCCGGTGTTCCAGGCCCTGGCCGAGGACGTGCACGTCCTGGGCGTGCGCGTCGTGTTCGGGCTCATGAGCGACGACACGGCAGTCTTCGCCGTGACGCTGGACGGCCTGGGCGTGAGGTTCGTGGGAGCGCGGCACGAGAACAACGCGATCGCCATGGCCGAGGGCTATGCGTATGCCACCGGAGAACTCGGTGTGGCCCTCATCGGTCGGGGCCCGGCGACGGCCAACGGGTTACACGCGGCGGTGGCGGCCAGTCGCATGGGATCGAAGGTACTGGTGATCTATGGCGACGCCGCCGTGCAGAGCGGGGCCGTCAACACCATCGGTCCCGACTACAAGGGCTTCAACGCCCAGGCCGTGCTCGGCGCGGCGGGGCTCACGTGTTTCACCGCCGCCAGTCCGGCGACCGCACGCCAGACCCTGCGCGACGCCGTCGCCGCCGCCAATCAAGGCTCCCTGGCTGCGCTGCTCTTGCCCACCAACGTGCAGATGATGAACGTGGAGGTCTCGGGCGAAGCCACGCCGCCGCCCGTCGTCACGGCCCAGCCGGCGGGAGCCCGCGGACAATCGATCGCCGCCGCCGTGGCTCTTCTTGGCAAGAGCCGGCGCCCGCTGATCGTGGCCGGCATGGGAGCACATCGAGCTGGCGCCAAGGCCGCTCTCGTGGCCCTGGCGGAAAAAGCGGGCGCCTTGCTGATGACCTCGGCTCGCGGCAAGGACATGTTCCATGGCCATCCCTACAACCTCGGCATCCTCGGGTCCTTCTCGCACACCATGGGCCGTCGCATGATGGATCAGGCCGATTGCGTGCTGGTGTTCGGCGCCGGGCTGAACTTTCTCACCATGAGCTTCGGGGCGGCGATCCCGCCGGTGCCGCTGATCCAGGTCGATACGGTGCGAGCGCATATCGGCCGCTGGACCACGGCGGACGTGGCGGTGGTGGGCGATGCCAGGGTGGTGGCCGAGCAGCTGCGAGCCGCCCTCCCCGAGCGGCGCGCCGACGACAGGCCGTTCCACGGCGCGGAAACCCTGGCCAGCATCGCGGCCTTCGATATCACGCGCGACTTCGAGGCGGCCCACACCGCGCGCACCGTGGATCCCCGCGCGCTGGGAGTCGAGCTCGACACGCTGCTGCCCCGGGACCGCAACGTCGTCTACGACGCCGGAAATTTCCTCGGCGTCCTGCCCTATCTCACCGTCCCCACACCCGGCCATTTGAAGATGACGAGCGAGTTCGCCTCCATCGGTCTCGGCTTCGGCACGGCGCTGGGCGTCGCGAAGGGCCGCCCCGGCACACCGACCGTGTTGATCATCGGCGACGGCGGCTTCCTCATGACGATGAGCGAGCTGGAAACGGCGATCCGCGAGGATCTCCCGTTGATCATCGTGCTGATGAACGATTGCGCCTATGGCGCCGAGCTGCACTTCCTCGCGATGCGCAAGCTTCCGGTGGGAAAGTCGGTGTTTCCGGACGTGGATTTTGCGTCGGTCGCGGAGGCGTTCGGGTTCCGGGCGTACACGATTCGCACGCTGGGCGAGCTGCGCGCGCTCGGTCCAGTCCTGAGCAAGCCGGACGGCCCCATTCTTCTCGACTGCAAGGTCAACGCGGAGATCGCCGCGCCATTCATGGGCGAGTTCGCCGAGTTCGAGGCGCGGCACCAGTAGGCGTGTCTGGGACATGACATGAGCCTCGCGGGCCAGGGCCGCATTCCGGTGCTCGATGTCGGCGCGTATCTCGCCGGCGACGCGGGGGCGGCGCCGCCGCTGGCGCGTGCCATCGCCCGCACCTGCGAAGACACCGGGTTCCTCGTCGTCGCGGATCACGGCGTGCCGCAGCGCCTGGTCGACGACACCTTCGGCGTCGCCGAAAAGTTTTTCGCCCGCCCCGAAGGGGACAAGCTCGCGCTCAAGGTCGGCACGTACAACATCGGCTACCTGCCGTTCGGCGGGCAGGTCGTGCGCCACTCGCCGGTCAACAAGAACACCCGGCCGAATTTCAGCGAGAGCTTCTACATCACCCGCGACCGCGCGCCCGACCACCCCGACATCGTCAACGAAAAGCCGCTCGTCGGGCTGAACCGCTGGCCCGAGGACATGCCCGCGCTCCGCGCGGCGACGACCGCGTACTACCGGGCGATGGAGGCGCTGACGACGCGGCTGGTGCCGCTGTTCGCGCTGGCCCTCGACCTGCCGGCCGACTATTTCGCCGCGGCCTTCGCCGAGCCGAACAGCACGATTCGGCTGATTCACTACCCTCCGCACCCGTCGCCCGAGGACAACGAGTTCGGCTTCGCGCCGCACACCGACAACAACTTCATCACGTTCCTGGCGCAGTCGAAGCTCCCGGGCCTCGAGGTGCGCACTGCCGAGGGCGACTGGATCAGGCCGCCGGCGGTGCCGGGCACGTTCGTCGTCAATACCGGCGCGATGCTGGCGCGCTACTCGAACGATCGCTTCCGGGCGACGCCTCACCGCGTCATCAATCGCAACGATCGCTCGCGCTACGCCTGCCCGTTCTTCCTCGGGCCGAACCACGACGTGGTCGTCGAGCCGGTCCCGACCTGCGTCGGCCCCGACAACCCGCCCCGATACGAGCCGACCACCTACGGCGCCTTCACCCAGCGCCTGCTGACGCTCAACTTCGCCCACCGCCAGGCCGGCGGCAGCGGCGAGTACGCGGGGTAAGGTCGCTCGCGAACGGCAGGAGCTCGCCGAGCGGCAGAAACGGGACGCGGCCCGGAGCGTCTAGCGGCGAAAGACCCACCCGAAGCGGCAATAGAGCGCGAGACACATCAGCAGCAGCGACGACGACCACTCGTAGACCTCGTCGATCGACAGGAAGCGCTCGTCGCGGAACGACGGCACCATGAAGACCAGCGCGACCGCGGTCACGAGAATCGCGTCGAGAAAGTCCTTGCTCATCGGCAGCCGAAGCCGCGAGACCGTCGGCCGATACGCCACGCGCAACACCGCGCAGATGATCCCGAGCGCGAGGACCGGAATGTACGCCTCGATCAGGTAGTTGTGCAGGTTGTGGGCCTGCGGATTGTAGTTCTGCGCGAAGTTCGGATCCGCGAGATCGAGGAAGAGCGTGCCGGTGCCGTAGTTGGTCTCCTCACCGACCAGGACGAATTCGGCGAGCGCGTAGAGCGCGAACCACACGCGATGCGCGCGCGGATGATGCCGCTGGAGCGCGCACAGCACGAAGACGACGCCGCCCGCGATGAACTGCAGCGCGGTGAGATCTTCCACCACGCCGCCCTCCCACATCACGTACTTCCACCACGATCCGAACAGCGGCTGCGACCAGTTGACGAGGACGACGTTGATCGCGGTGAGCGCGACGGCAAGGCTGAGCGCGCCGCGACTCACACGCGCAGGATCGCGCGACAGGGCGCGCCGTCACCGCCGGCGATGCGGAGCGGCAAGCAATAGAGCTCGTAGATGCCGGGTGTGACCTTGCGGAAGTCGAGGCCCTCGATGACCTTCGACGCCGAACCCTTCGACCGAGAGATAGTCGATGCCGATGAGCTTCACGCCGCGCTCGATCAGCGAGCGCGCGCCGTCGAGCGATAGCGACACGTAGTCGCGCGCGAACGATGGCCGGTCCCACAGCGACGAGTTGCGCGTCTTCAGCAGCACGCGCTCGTGCGTCGCGATCCGCGGCGTCGGTGAGATGCCGCGGCTCGACGAGACGATCCGCGTCGACCTCGAGGAGGAGCGCCGGGCCGATCGGCACCTCCAGCGGGACCGTGTCGATGCTCTTCGCGCCCTCGATGAAGTGCAGCGGCGCGTCCATGTGGGTGCCGGTGTGCGAGCCGAGCTTCAGGCTCGAGACGTTCGCGGGATCACCGCGCTCCGTCGAGGCCGCCGAGCCGATGGCGATGCCGGGATCGCCTTCGTAGACGATCATCCCTTCACGAATCGGCAACGAGATGTCGATGAACGGCATGCGTACGGAACCTCCGTGCGGTGAGTGGTCGGGGTGAGAGGATTTGAACCTCCGGCCCCCTGCTCCCAAAGCAGGTGCGCTACCAGGCTGCGCCACACCCCGATGTCGGCGAAAAGTTTATCAGTTTTCCCGCTTGCGCCCGTTTCGAAGTGCGCAGGGGCTCGTCGTGAGCGTCGCGGGCTCAGCGAAGGTCGCAGTCCAGAAGACCACGGTGCGCAGCGGCACGGCGGGCCGCGAGCACCGAATAGTGTCGGAACCGCGCTGACATGTGACTGCCGAAACCCGCGACGATCGTGACGGCGACGAGGACGACCACCCGGTGCTCCCAGAACACCGGAACGAGCAGGAGCAGGGCGAGCTTGAGCAGCACCGCGAGGCCTTTGCCCGCGAAGAGCCAGGCGCACGTCGACGCGAGCTCCAGCGCGATCATGCCGGCCCCGGTCACGATCGCGGCCACGAGGAACGGGACGAGCCGCACGGGTTCGACGTCGAACACGTGGCCCCCGAGCAGCGTCCCGACGCTCAGCAGGTGAGCGGTTCGGAAGACGACGCCGAGCAGGCGCTGGGCGGGCCGCCGGCGTGGAGGCTCCGGGCAGAAGAACGCCTTCAGGCCGACACCGTCAGGCCTTTCTCACTCGGACCTGCGTGTCATAGAACACGGCGCTGCCACCTGTGAGGTCGCTGAGAGTCGTGTTCTTGATCACCGGGTCCACCCGCAGCGCGGCGTTGGCGTGAATGCCGGCCGCACGACGCTTGTCGCCCTTCACCACGTGGCCATCGATCGTCACGTCGCTCGAGCCGTACGCCCAGTGCCCGTGTCCCAGCGAAAACGCGACGACCCCCGGGCGAATGCCTTCCGTCACGACGAGACGTCCCTCGATCGCGCGCGTCGTCCCATTCTTGAAGTCCCAGACCCCTGTGGGATTGGACGCGGATTCGAGCCGAACGCGGTCGTCGGCCTTGAGCCCGCGCCGCGCGGCATCGCGCGAGTTCATCAGCACACCGTTTTCCGGGAGCACGGAGAGCAGCAGGTAATTCGCGGCCGTCCGCGGCTTCGTGTGAGAGATCTCGCGGTACGTGATGAGCCGGAGATCGTATCCGGCGCGTTCGTCGTTGATGGGCCGCCCCGTCGAATCGACCGGCGACGGCAGCCAGCTCGCGACGCCCGGAAACGGTTTGCCGGTCATCGAGTTCTTCGTGGTCGCCGTCTTCTCCTGATAGAGGTTGATCAGCGTGCCGTACGTGTTGCGCGCGAGCTTGCCGTCGTACCCTTTCGCGAAGTCGTCGAAGCGCCCGCCTCGGTTGAGCAGGTACACGACTTTCGGCCACAGCGCTTCGCCGACCGTCGTCTTCCACCGGGCGACATCGAACACCGCCGTCGGCAGATGGCGCCGGCCCTCCGTGAAGATGCGAACCTCGTCCGCGGTGGCGTCCGGCAACGCGTCCGACGCACGGTCGCCGACGGCGAGATTTGCCGCCATGCGGAGATAGAGATGGTCGGGGTGCGTGAACGGCTTGCCCGGTCCGAAGCCGTCAGGCCCGAATCCCGGGAGCCCGAGCTTCTCGGCGATGCCGAGCAGCATCGCCTCCAGCGAAATCGGCATCTCCTGGCCGTACACCTTCACGGTCTCCGGGATCGGCGCGATCACGGGCTGACGCACCGGCATGACTTTCCACACCATGTTCGGGTGTGACCCGGCGAACTCCCAGCGCTCGAGGTTCGACAGATCCGGAAAGATGTAGTCGGCGTACATCGACGTCTCGCCGACGACGATGTCGTTCGCGACGACGAGCGGGATCTTCCGCGGGTCGGCGAGGATCTCGATGTTCGTGTTCCCGGCCGGGAGCGCGTAGACGGGCGAGCCCATGTAGATGAAGAGCGCCTTCGCCGCGTACGGGTACGCGTCGCCGACCGAGGGGATGATCTCCTGGTACATGTCCGAGGCGAGCGGGAACCACGGCCGCTTCGCCGGATAGCCGTCGAAGAGCGTCGTGCTCTCGTACTTGTCGCCGTGACGGATGACGCTCACCCCGAACGGCGGCAGGGCCCCGGCGATCCTGCCCACGGGGAACGGCTGGGCCCATGCGACCTCGGTGCCGTCCGGTTGCTTGACCCTCTCGGACTTGCCACCGCCCGCATCGTAGGTCGTCGCTTTCACCAGCCCGCCGGCCCAGTCGTAATTCCCGATGAGGAGATTGAGCGAATACCGCGCGAGCACCTGGTAGAAGCCGTTCGTGTGCTGCGAGACGCCGCGGTGGATGTCCGCGACGGCGCGCTTGCCATGACCGGTGAACTCGCGGGCGAGCTCGACGATGTCGGTGGTCGCGATGCCGGCGAGCGCCGCCCATTCGTCCAGGGACTTCGCGCCGGCAGACTCCGAGAGGAGCTGGAACCCGGACTTCACCTCCGCGCCCGACACGGTGGTCGCGACGGCGAGGTCGCCCTCGACGGGCGTCTTGTCCGAATACGGGTCGAACGCCACCGCCTGGCCGCCCTTGAGCACCACGAACGGATCGAATTCGTAGGCGACCTCGGCACCGCTCGCATCCTTCGTGACACGCTTGTCGACCGGCAGCCCGATCTCGGACGCGCGCAGGAATGTCGTCGGCTGCCCCTTGTCGATCTTCACGAGCCACGCGGCGTTGCTCCAGGTGGGCTCGCCGCCCGCCTGCGCGGCCCCGCGGTTCGCGTTGGCGAGATACCGCGCGTCGTACCGTTGCTGCTCGATGATCCAGCGGATCATGCCGAGGGCCAGCGCGCCTTCGCCGCCGGGCTGGATCGGAATCCACTTCCACGCGTTTCCGGCGATCTTGGACGCGCGCGGGTCGACCACGGCGATCTTCAACGTGCCGTCCGCCACGCGCTGCGCGATCCGCAGCGCCCGGTTCGTCGGGCCGTAATCGCCTTCGTACGGCGAGGCGCCGACGAAGAGCATGAAGTCGGCGGCCTGCTGGTCCCCCTGCCAGTAGAATTTCGCGCCGCCCGTCCACGACCATTTCCGGCTTGCCGGGTCGAACCGGTACTGCTCGCTCATCGCCTTGCCCGTGAAGTAGAGCGAGCCCTGACAGACCGTCGTGTGGCCGTGTGCGTTCGCGGACCCGAACCCCGTCTCGATGAAGCGACGAATGAGGTCGCCGCGACCGCCCTTGACGCGCCCCCACATGAAGACGAACTGGTTGTTGCGCGGGCCGAGGTCGGGGTGATCGGGATCGATCAGCTTGTCGAGATTCGCCGCGTGCTTCGTCTTGAAGTCCGCGAGCGTCATGGCCTTCGCCGCGACCTTCCTCGCGTCCTCTGCCAGCGCCCGCATGACCTCGGCGTCGCGAATCGCCCAGAGCTCCTTGAGCCCTTCGACGCGCCGGCGCTCCTCACCGGGCACATCCTTGAAGAGCACGCCGCCGTCGACGATTTCCGTGACCGCCTGGTCGAACGACACCGAGATCCACTTGCCTTCACCGCGCTTGCCGGCGCGCTTGAGCACGCGCACAACACGGTACGGATCGTACGCGGTCTGGATCGCGGCTTGGCCCTTCGGGCAGAGCGCACCCTCCACGACCGCCGCCTCCGAGATCGGTGTCGCCATGGAAAGATGCGGCGCCATGTTCCAGGGTGAGTACGGATTGCCCTCGATCTTTGCGATGAGACCGTCCTCGATCTTCACCTTGATGCCGCATTGCGTGTTGCATTGCTGGCACACGGAATAGAGCACGCGCTCCGGGCGCGTGAACGGATAGGCGGTGGCCGGGCTGGCCTCGGCCACGTCCACTCGCTCCCAGAACCCCGCGAGCGCGCCGGACGCGGCCGAGCCTCCCAGCAGCGCCGTCGTCTTCAGGAACGCGCGTCGGCTCTCGGTCATCGCAGCCTCCCTGCGTCAGGGAGAAGACACGCGGCTTGGTCCCGGCATCTTCCTTGAGCCGCGTGACATTGCTTCGCCGCGAGAGCTCGCTGACCACGCTCGACGGATCGTTCAGGTCCCCGAACGAGATCGCGTTGGAGATACACGTGGTCACGCAGGCCGGTAGCATGCCGACCTCGACCCGATGCAGACAGAAATGGCACTTGCGCGCTTTATCGACGGGGTCCGCCTTGCCGTCACGCTTCCACGCGCGGCCGTACTCCCAGGCCGTCACGCTCTCGTACGGCTCCCGCCGCGGCGTGCCGTCCGTGAAGAACTGTCCGGTGTCGAGCGCCCGCGCGTCGTAGGGGCACGCGCCGACGCAGGCGCCGCAGCCGATGCAGCGTTCATAGTCGATCGCCACGACGCCATCGCGGCGCTGGTAGGTGGCCTTCGTCGGCTCGACGGGACACACCGGAATGCAGGGCGGCTCATCGCACTGCATGCACCCCTGCGAGAAGAACCGGCGGCGAACGTTCGGATACGCCCCCGTCATCTCCTCGGTGACGTGACGATAGAAGATCTCGGGCGGCAGCTTGTTGTCCACGGCGCACGCCACCGTGCACGCCGAGCACCCGACGCAGCGGCGCGTGTCGATGGCCATCCCCCACCGCCGCTGCTCGAGCGGCTTCTGGATCGAGCGCCGCACCTCACGCTGCATGCGGAGGAGGATGCCTTCGGACGCTGCCGGTGGCGGCAGCGGGGCCATGGATGAGGTCGACGGCTCGGCGGTCGTCGGCGCCAGAAGAGCGAGTGCCCCGGGCGCGGCTGCGGCGCCTTCGAGGATCTGGCGCCGCGTGATGTGCGGATCGGTCGGCTGTTGGGACGTTCTGTGCGCGCGGGATCCCATGGGTTGGTTGCCTCCCGGCTCTCAATCTCTGCGACATCGCTCGGCGTCGCGATAAGACCGGCCACGGATCGCCCGCGCCGGCGCCCGGGACGGCCGGCTCGTTTCGCCGGCGCCCCCCCTGGAGGTCGACCGCCCTCCTCTGGCCAGTCCTTCTCGCGATCAACCGTTGCGCGTCCGCGTGCGTCATGGGCGCAAGGCGATCGCCACTCCTGCGGCGTGAAAGCACGGAATCGACATACATCCATTTGGTCAGCCGACACCGCCACTTACGCGGATGGCGACCGACGTAGTAGCCCGGGAGGGATGTCGGGTGGCGTCTCGGAGTCCGGGGCGCGGTAGCCTCAGGTGAGGCGTACCGTGCGCTGCCGGGCTGCGCCACACCCCGATGTCAGCGGAGAGTCAATCGTCGGCATCCGGCCGTTGTTCGAGTCGACGACGGAGTGGGCCCTGCGCCCGCGAACAGGCCGCCCGTGTCGCACGCGCCCGTGAGATCGTCCGCGACGATGGTGAGGAGGCTCGACGCGCCCGACAATAGCCTGTTAGGCTTCCGCCATGGCCAGCCTGGACCTGCGAGCCGCGCAGCACGACGTCCCGGACACGATCGACGCGGTGGAGGAATGCTACCGGCGCGGGTGGACGGACGGCCTGCCCGTGGTGCCGCCCACGGCGGCGAAGGTGAGCGCGATGCTGGAGGCGGCCGGGCTCGCGCCCAACCACGTGCTGGGCGAGGTGCCCGTGCGCCGGCGCGCGATCACCGCCGAGCGGCTGGCGGCGAACGCGGTGATGGCGGGCTGCCTGCCCGAGCACTTCCCCGTCGTGCGCGCCGCCCTCGACGCGTTCCTCGAGCACGATCCGAACATCCTGCACGAGGTGTCGGCGGCGACGAACGCGCCGGGCTGGCTGATCGTCGTGAACGGGCCGGTGCGGCGCGCCATCGGCCTCGGCTGCACCGACAACCTGCTCTCGTCCGCGAACCGCGCGAACGCCACCATCGCCCGCGCGATCCGGCTCGTCCTCATGAACGTGCTGGAGTCGCGCCCCGGAATCCTCGACCGCGGCTGCATGGGCTCGCTCGTGAAGGCCGGCGTCTGCTTCGGCGAGGACGAGGAGCGCAGCGCGTGGCCGCCGCTCCACGTGCGGCGCGGGTTCGAGGCGGCGGCGTCGACGGTGACCGTGGCCAGCGTCCAGGACCCGGAGATGCTAGGCAACCGCTACGGGCAGACCGCCGAGAGCCTGATGGACGCGGTGGCGGACGCGATGGCCACGCACGGCCTTGCCGTGCACTTCACCTTCACCGCCACCGAGTGGTTCTGGATCGTCGGGCACTGGCACGCCGAGATGCTGGCGCGCCAGGGCTGGACGGTGCCGCGCATGCAGCAGTACGTCGCGGAGCGGGCCTGGCGCACGCGCGCCGATCTGAAGCGGCTCGGCGCCCAGCGCGGCGCCGTCGAGCCGGGCGACGAGACGGCCCGCGTGCTCGCGGCGCCGCGGCCCGACGACATCTCCATCGTGAAGGCCGGCGGGGACAGCGGGATCTACAGCACGCTCTTCAAGGTCTACATCGGGATGCCGACCACCACCGTCGAGATCCGGAGGCGCACATGACGACACCGACGATCCGCTTGATCGATCCCACGGGAGGCGCGATGGCGCGCGAGGCCTTCGCGCTCGCGCCGCGCCCCGCCGACTTGCGCGGGGCGCGTCTCGGGCTCCTCGACAACTCGAAGTCGGGGTCCGAGCCGATCCTGCGCGCCATCGCGGCGCTGCTGAAGGACGAGTTCCAGTGGGCCGACGTCTACTACGCGAAGAAGCACTCCGCGTCGCTGCCGCCGAAGCCCGAGATCCTGGAATCGCTCCACCGGCACGCCGACGTGGTGGTGACCGGCGTCGGCGACTGAGGGGGCTGCTCGTCGGGCAGTTTGCTCGACGGTGTGACGCTGGAGCGGCAGGGGATCCCGACCGCGACGATCATCACGAGCGTCTTCGTGCACACGGCGGAGGCCTACACGCGCCTGCTCGGCGTGCCGGACTTCCCGTACCTCGTGTGCCCGCACCCGATCACGAGCGTGGGGCCGCGGGAGCTCGAGGAGCGCGCGCGCCTGCTCGCGCCCGGGGTGCGTCGGCTCCTGCTGCGGGAGGCGTAGGCGCGAGTGGTGGATTGCGTTCCCGCCGCGCCCCGGCGCCGCGCGCGCTGATCGCGATGCTCGCGCCGTGGTCGCGGCGCCGGGCCTAGAGCCCGAACGCGTCGGCGGCCAGCCGGCGCAGCTCCTCGTGCAGCTCCGCGCGCAGCGACGATAGCCGATGCCGACCAGCCACGGCCACGCGCCCTCGCTGTAGTACTCCATGAAGAACGAGCGCCGCCACGTTGCCGGCCTGCCGTCGAGCAGCGGCACGAACGAGCGGCCCTGGATGTGCGGCCCCGGTTGTCCGCCGCCCAGCTCGATCAGCGTCGGCGCGATGTCGAGCGCGATCACCATCTGGTCGATCGTCGACCCGGCGCGGCTGCGGCGAGTTCAGCCCCCCTCGCGATCTCTGGTTGCGCGCGATCGGCGACGTCGGCGGAGATCGTGAGGCTCTCCAGAATCGCGTGAATCGCCTGCGGCTCCTCGATGAGGCCCAGCAAGCGCAGGCGGCCTCCGCAGCGCGGCCCGGCGCATGAGCTTCGCCCACTCGTAATAGCGCGGAGGCGGGGCCAACGCGGCGTGGGTGGCCACAGCCTCAGGCGCACGCTCCTCCGACTCCGATCCCGCCGTGATCCGAGTGTCGTACGCGGCAACGCGGCCGCGCCAGCGCGCGTGCGGGGCCAGCACGCCGCGATAGAGGATCAGATTGATGCGCGGGCGCGCGCCGATCACGAAGATCCGCGAGGAGACCCCGAGACGCCCGCGAATGGCCGTCGTCTGGGTGAGAGGGCGCTTCTCCTGGTCGTGACCGCGCGCGTCGAGGAGATCGACGAGGCGCCCGCAGTTCGCGCCGCACTCGACGAGCTGGAACGGGATCGCGCCGTGGTGAGAGTGCCGTTGCCGCCCCTCTCTCGGACGGAGACGCACGAGCTGGCGCGATCGCTCGCGCGGACGGAAAGCGACGACATGGTGCTGGCCCGGCTCGCGGATCATGCCTGGGCGGTCAGCCAGGGCAACCCTTTCGTGATCGTGGAGACCGTGCTCGCTTCCGCGGAAGGGACCACGGCCTCGTCCGGGGCGTTCGGTGTTCCCGACCGCGTGCGGGAAATCGTGGCCCGTCGTCTCTCGCGTCTCTCGGAGCGCGGCGGTGAGCTGGCCGACGTGGCCTCCGTCATCGGACGGGCGTTCGAGTTCGCGCTGCTGCATCGTGCCAGCGGTCTCGACGAAGGCGACGCCGCGAGGGCTGTCGAGGAGCTCGTGCGCCGGGGGATCCTCCACGGCGTCGGCGAGCACTTCGACTTCACGCACGACCGCATCCGCGACGTCGCGTACGGGGCCCTCCTCCTTCCGCGTCGTCAGCTCCTCCACCGTCGCGTCGCCGACGCGATCGAGGATCTCTACCGCGCGCAGCTCGAGCCCTACCTGCTGGCGCTGGGCCTGCACTACCGCGGAGCGGGCGTCTGGTCGAAGACCGCCGACTACCTCACGCGCGCGGGCCGCGAAGCACAAACCGTTCGGTCCGCGCGCGGCGGCGCGCGCGCGCGCGATCAGCTTCGCGTACGGCCACGCGCTCGTCGTCGAGATGCTCGGCGAGGCACGTCTGCTCGCGGGCGATGTCGAAGAGGCCGGGCGGCGCGGTGACGAGGCGATCGCGCTCGCGCTGGCGGTACCTGACGTCGCGCACGCGCGCTTCGAGGAGGCGATCTCGCTGGCCGGCGCGCGTGGCATGCGACCGCTCATCGCGCACGGCCGGCTGGGCCTCGGTCACGCGCGGGCGCTCGACCACGATCGCTCCGGCGCCCGCACGGAGATCACGGCGGCGCTCGCCGACTACCGCGCGATGGCGATGCCGTACTGGATCGCGCGGGCCGCGGACGCGCTCGCGACGCTCGGATGATCGTGTCTCTCGGAGCCCTCCCGACCCGGCGTTGCCGAAGACGAAGTCGTGGAAATCGGCCTACGGCGCCTTCACCCAGCGCTGGCTGACGCTCAACTTCGCCCACCGCCAGGCCGGCGGCGGCGAGTACCCGCCGGCACCGTCGCTTCCGATCGTCACGGTTTGCGTCGTCGGATTCGCATAGCGATCGCGACCAACGCACCGTCGGTTGGTGTATAGGTCTGCGCTCCCGTTGTCGTGAAGGCCTGAATCGCGATCGGGCCTGCCATGGGATCGGGAACCTTGCTGAGCGTGACCTGAAGATGCGGCTCGTGCGACGTCGCGTTGCTTTCCTTGCCGTCGAACGCGACGTTGGTCCCGCCCGCGTTCGCGACCAGCGCGATGCCGTGGACGGCAGTGACGCCGTCCAGCCAGTCCCTCACGAGCTGCGTAACGGGTCCGGTAAGACCGAGCCGGTAGCGCTCGAGTGCCAACGGCGGCAGCTCGTCGGCGCGCGTGCCCGTCACGAAGCGCGCGAGCTCGGCCGCGATGCTTCATCGGTTCATCCCAACACGCTCGTGGCCGGGCGTGACCCGGCCATGAGCGCGAGAACCCCTGCGGGCGAGGCGCCCGCAGTCCAAACTATCTCGCTGCGCCGCCCGGGTCCGGGGCGCCCCTCTTCAACAGGGCCGCCGCTTCCCCGGCCACCGCCGTGCCCTCGAAGAAGCGCGGGTTCTGCGTGCCCCACAGCCGCACGGCGTTGCCGAAGACGAAGTCGTGGAAGTCGCTCTCGGTGATGAGCCCGTCCTCGACCAGCTCGAACGCCTGGGGCAGCGGGTCGCGCATGTCGACGACGTCGAAATGCCCGATGTCGGAGCTGTAGAGCGCGTTGATGCGCGCGCCCAGCGGCATCGCCTTGCCGAACGCCACCGCGTTCATCCGGTCGTCGGCCTCGCAGCCGAAGTAGTACGGCGTGGCGTAGAGGTCGAGCCAGTCCTGCTTCTGGCTGATCTGGCAGTGGATGTAGTCGTCGGGCGGCATCCCGCCGGTGAGGAAGTCCTCTTCGAGCGGCCAGCCGCCGCGGCGGTCGAGCTCGGCGGCGATGTCGGCGTGGCCGTACTTCTCGACCAGCCCGCGCAGCAGCGGGCGATCGAGCTTGGTCGGGTCCATGTTCGCCAGGCCCTTGGCGCCTCGCCGCTCCCAGTGCTCGATCAGGTCACAGAACAGCTGGCAGCCCCAGCCGACGCCGCCCTCGAGGAACGCGAAGCGCAGGTCGGGGAAGCGCCGCGTCACGCCGCCGAGGAACAGCGCCTTGGCGACGTTGTGGCCGGCCGCCGCGAAATGGCCGATGTGATTGAAGGTGAAGTTCGACGGGCTGTTGCGCTCGCCATAGGAGCGGCCGCCGGTATGGAAGGTCGGCGCGATGCCGAGCTCGCGGCACTTCTGCCACAGCGGGTCGTAATCGTACTCGCTGTCGAGGCCGAGCTGATCGAAGCCCTGGGCGTAGCGGGCGAGGTCGGCGGGGGCGCCCTTGGCGTGCGGGATCGGCCGGCGCACGCCGCTGCCGAACATGCAGACCTTCGCGCCGAGCTGCTTGGTGACGAATTCCAGCTCCTCGATCGCCTCGTCCGGGGTGTGAACCGGGATCACCGCCGCGGGCGTCAGCTTGTCGGCGAGGTCCTTGAAGTACTCGCGGGTGACGACG
Source organism: Candidatus Rokuibacteriota bacterium (assembly GCA_016866775.1). GTDB lineage: Bacteria > Methylomirabilota > Methylomirabilia > Rokubacteriales > CSP1-6 > VGLJ01. Next base: position 60,918 of record VGLJ01000010.1, read on the forward strand.
TTGAACCCGCGGATCACCGCGCGCCGGGTCGCGTCATCGGCGATGCGCGGGATGCCCAACCCGGCGGTCGGGTAGACGATGCCGAAATCGACGCCGAGCTCGCCGAGCCGGTCGTAGAGCATCCGCGGCATCATCGCGGTCGCGCGGTCACGGGTGTTGGTCGATTGCCGGCCCCAGAACCCCTCCATCGCGACGCCGCGTTCGGTGCGCTGGGCGAGGGTCATGCCGAGCGAATCCGGGATGCGACGTTGCGACTGCAGGAAGCCGTTGGCGCCGAGATCGCCCGTGACCTTGCGGATCTGCTCGGCAAAGACCGGGGTGTACTCGACCCAATGCCCGTCGCCGTCGACGACGGGATGCGTGAGCCCCTTGCGGATTTCTTCGGGCGAATGGTGCGCGCTCATCTGGCGCCTCCCGGACAGGTAAAGTGCGATTGCGCGGGAGCGTATGCTCCCGGTACACCCAAGTCAAACGGCGACACGGCGGAGTCGAGGGCCGTTCAGTAGAGCGTCTTGGTGCGCTCGTTCCACTCGCGCTCGTACTCGTCGACGGTCGTGCCGGCCGGCTTGACGGGCAACAGGTCCCAGATGATCCGCTGCATCGACCGCACCGCCTGGGCGGCGGGCCACCGCGACGGATCCCAGAGCGCAGCACGCTTCGCCGCGCGCGCGCAGTGCAAGTAGCACTGTTCGACGTCGACGAGCAGCGCGGTGCGCGGCGTCTTGCCGTCGACCGCGAATCGCCCGAGCACGTCGGGCTCGCGCAGGATCGTCGCGCGGCCGTTCACGCGCAGCATGTCCTCGCGGCCGGGGATGAAGAACATCAGCGCGACGTGAGGATTGCTGACCACGTTGCTCAGGCCGTCCAGCCGGTTGTTCCCGATGCGGTCGGGAACGAGCAGGCGCCGCTCGTCGAGGACGTGCACGAATCCCGGCGCGTCACCTCTCGGTGACACGTCACACGTGCCGTCGGCCGCGGCGGTACCCATGACGAGGAACGGCGAGTGCGCGATGAACGCGCGGGAGTCGTCGTCGATGCGCGGCCGCTCTTTCGAAACGGAGCGCACGCTCGGCGCCGGGTACATCCGCCGAAGGTCGTGCTCGGACCGAACGACGCGGTCGTCCATCGCGTCTCCTCCTAGCCCAGGCGCGAGACCCGGGGCTCGCGCGACCGGATCATCTCCGATGCCCGCTGCTCGAACTCGGCGAGCGCCATGGCCCCGATGTCCCCATGCGAGCGGTCCCGGACGGCGACTGTTCCCTCCGCCGCCTCGCGGTCGCCCACGACGACCATGAACGGGATCTTCTGCAGCTGCGCGCCGCGGATCTTCGCTCCGATCGTGTCGCCGCGCGCGTTCACTTCCACGCGCAGGCCGGCCCGACGCAGGGACTCGGCCACGCGTTCGGCGTACGCGAGGACGCGGTCCGTGATCGGCAGCACGGCAATCTGCACGGGCGCGAGCCACAGTGGAAAAGCTCCCGCGTAGTGCTCCACCAGGACGCCGAAGAAGCGCTCGACCGAGCCCCAGAGCGCGCGATGGATCATGAGCGGCCGGTGGGGCCGGCTGTCGGCGCCGACGTACTCGAGCCCGAAACGCTCCGGCAGGTTGAAGTCGAACTGCACGGTCGTGAGCTGCCACAGGCGGCCGATCGCGTCCTCGGCGTGGACGTCGATCTTCGGCCCGTAGAACGCGGCTTCGCCCTCCATCCGTCGATAGGGGACGCGCAATTCGTCCAGAGCGGCGACCAGCGCGCCCTCGGCGTTCTCCCAGTCCTCGTCCCCGCCGAGATAGCGCTTGCCGGAATCGGCACCTCGGACGGACACGTCGACCTTGTACTTTTCGAATCCGAAGACGCGGTAGACGTCGAACGCGAAGTCGAGGCACGCGACGATCTCCTCGCGCACGCGGTCCCAGGCGCATGGGCAAGTCGCGATACGAACGCGGCGCCGACTTGTAGATGCCGATGTGGAACGGACAGTTCATGGGTTTGAGGCGGAACTCCGTGTCCTGGGCAGTGGTCGGCGAGAACATCGAGTCGGCGAAGTTCTCCTCGTGCCCGCTCTGCCACCAGAGGCCGCGCTTCGCGATGTGCGGGGTGTAGACGAGACCGTAGCCGCGCGCCAGGAGCTGGTCGCGGAGATAGTCTTCCATCAGCTTGCGCACGAGCCCGCCCTTGGGGTGCCAGAGGATCAAACCCTCGCCGTACTCCTCGTGGATCGAGAACAGGTCGAGCTCGCGCCCGAGACGGCGGTGGTCGCGCCGGTCGGCCTCCCCTCGCTGACGGAGCCACGCGGTGAGCTCCGCCCGCGTGGCGAAGGCGGTGCCGTAGATGCGCTGCATCTGCGGGCGAGCGGCGTCCCCTTTCCAGTAGGCGCCGGACAGCGAGAGGAGCTGGAAGGCCCCGAGCCGGCCGGTATCCGGAACGTGAGGTCCGAGGCAGAAGTCGATGAACGGTGATCCTTCGATCACGTAGACGCTCACCTGCTCGCCGCCCTTGTCTTCGATCAGCTCGCACTTCAGGGGCTCGCTCCTCTCGCCAAAAACGCGCAAGGCTTCGGCCTTCGTCATCTCCCGGCGGCGGTAGGCGAGGCGAAGCTTCGCGAGCTCCCGCATCTTTTCCTCGATGGCCGGCCAGTCGGCGTCGGTGAGCGCGCGCGGCGCAATCACGTCGTAGAAGAAGCCGAAGCGCGGGTCGTCCATCAGGGCCGGGCCGATGCCGAGCCTGGTGCCCGGAAAGAGATCGAGCACCGCCGCGGCCAGGAGGTGCGCGGCCGAATGCCGCATCACCTCGAGCCCTTCGGGAGTGTCGTGAAAGAGAGGGTCGATCTCCACCGGGCGGCCGTCCTCCGTCGGCGTCACCGGCGTCGCGAGATCGACGGCGCGGCCGCCGACCTTCGCGGCCACGGCTCTCTTACGCGAGCCTCCGCCGAGCCGCTCGATGGTCTCCTCGACGGTCGTGCCCGCCGGCACCTGACCGGACCCCATTCCTCGAATGTGAACGTCGACGTCCCCCATGTCCTTGGACCTCCTGAAAAGGAAAAGGCCCACGATCACCGTGTGGTGGTCGCGGGCCTCGTGGCGATTCGAGCGAGTTTAGTGGTTCAGCGTCGCGGACGAGCGCATGCGACCGGTGCGGCTGGGCGTCCCGTGGTCCGGGACCCCAGCCGGGGCGTCATCGTGGTCGTGCGCGCTGTGCTGCGAGTCATGCGAGCCCATTGTCGGCCGGAAGAAGCGAGCCCGTCAACGATTTCCTGTGAGGGTATGCTACACGGGCGTTCGCGAGATCGTCGACACGGAGGAGTCCATGTCCGCCAGCGTCTCAGACTTCACCTTCCTGAAGGGCGTGAAGGTCGTCGATTTCACCCAGTTCGAGGCAGGACCGTCCTGCACCGAGGCACTCGGCTGGCTGGGTGCCGATGTCGTGAAGATCGAGAACCCGAAGATGGGAGACCCCGGCCGGCGCCTTCGCCCCGGGCAGCCCGACACCGATCCCTACTATTTCCACGCCTTCAACGCGAACAAGAAGTCGATCACGGTCAATCTCAAGTCCCCGAAAGGACTCGAGCTCGTCAAGGACATGATTCGCAAGGCCGACGTGATGATCGAGAACTTCGCCCCGGGCGCCATCGAGCGGCTGGGCCTCTCCTATGACGTCGTGAAGGCGATCAATCCGAGCATCGTCTACGCCCAGGTGAAGGGTTTCGGCGAAGGCAGTCCGTTCGAGCACAATCTCGCGTTCGACATGATCGCCCAGGCGTGCGGCGGCACCTTCAGCGTCACCGGAGACAAGAACGGACCGCCGACCCGGCCCGGCATCTCGATCGGCGACACCGGCACCGGCATGCTGATGGCGATCACGATCCTGGGCGCCCTCTACAAGCGCCGCGAGACGGGCGAGGGCCATCGACTCCAGGTGGCAATGCAAGACGCGATGCTGCACTACATGCGCATCAACTTCGCCACGCAGGGCCTGACCGGCAAGCCGGCCCAGCGCGGCGGCAGCAAGGTGCCCGGCGTGAGCAACGCGCCGATGGGACTGTATCCGTGCGCGCCGGGCGGGCCGAACGACTACGTCTACATCATGACCAGTCGAGCGAACCCGGAGCACTGGGACCGGCTGCTGAAGCTGATCGACCGGCAGGATCTGATCGGCGACACGCGCTACCTGACCCCGGCCGACCGCGTCGAGCGGGAAGCCGAGGTGGATGAGGTCATCTCAGCGTGGACTCGCAAGCACACCAAGCTCGACGCGATGAGGCTGATCGGCGAAGCGGGCATTCCGGCCGGAGCGGTGCTGGACACGGACGAGCTGAACAAGGACGTCACGTTCGAGCAGCGCGGCATCATGCAGACGATGGTCCATCCCGTGCACCGGCCGTTCAAGATGCCGGGCTGGCCGGTGCGCGTCGACGGGAAAGCCACGCGCATCACGTCGTCGCCCATGCTCGGCGAGCACACGGACCAGGTGATGAGCGAGTGGCTGGGTCTGAGTGCTCAGGCGGTGGCGGAGATGAAGCGCGAAGGCGTAATCTAACCGGGCGAAGCCGCGGGGCACACCGCTGGAAGGAGCGCTGACGATGGAAGAGACGAAGAAGGCGAGGTTCTCCGCCGGTCTGTTGACCTTCGCGGTCCGCCACGAGCTGTGGGACGGCAACATTCAGGATCATCCGGATCAGGGCGTCGCGATCCTGGTGATGGCCGACGTTGCCGGCAAGGAGACGACGCTGCTGCGGTTCAACTGCTTCGACTTCGAGAGAAGCTACGTCTACGGCCCGGAAAATGCGGACTTGCGCGTGGAAGGGCCGGCGATGCTCGGCGGCGCGCCCACGACGAACCTCTACCGGATGGACTCGACCGTCGACGGCAACCCGATCGGCTGGACCATCCGCACGCTGGGGACGAAGCTGCCGAAGATGCTCGGACGCGCGGGCTATCCGCAGCTCGCCGACAGCGTCGACATGGCGGCGGTGACTCGGGTCCTGCCGGACGTCGAAGCATGTGCCCGCGAATTGCGCGCGACGAAGCGCAACACCGTCAAGCACAACCGCGGTACCCATATCTTCGAGGCCGGCACCATCCGGTTCGGGCTCGAGATGCGGCGGCTGGCGATGGGCGACGGCGGTCTCGCGATCCACGTGCTGGCCGATATCGGCGGGACGCCGGGGAAGAAGTACACGGAAGAAACCGAGCTCCTGGCCTTCGATCATTTCTGGAACGGCGCGCACTACCACTACGGCCCGCGCAACAAGAACCATCGCATCTACTGGGATCGCACGCTGGTCGAGGATCCGCTCGCCTGGACGCTGGAGCAGTTCGAGAAGGGCAAGCTGCCGGCGATGATCGAGCGCGCCGGCTATCCGGGCGTGGCGGCGGATCTCGACGTCGAGAAGATCGCCGAGGTGTTTCCGGAGATGAAGAAGCAGGCGCTCGCTATGTGGGAGGAAGGGCAGCGGCTGACCGGTCATCCCGGGCTGCCGCTGGAGCCGACTCCGAACCTCGGAGCGTGAGGCTCACCAGCGGGTCCACCGACGGCGCCGCGTCGAGCGCGGCGATCGTCGAGACCAGCCGGTCGTACTGGCCTTCGGAGATCGGCAGGCCGGGCACGAAGCGACGCAGCTCGCGAGCATCGCGCGCGAAGTCCCACATCAGCTCCCGGCCGCCGTACTCGCCGACGAAACGCCGGCCGTCCTTCATCTCGACGGTCAGCCGCGGCGCGAAGTTCGGGCGCCCCATGACGCCGAGCACCTCCACGCGACGCTGGAGCGCGGCGATCCTCGCCGCCTCGTCGGCCGCGATCTCGGCGCCGGGGTCACGCGGGTCCTCGACGTTCCGCTCGAGCACCGGGTAGTCGCCCTTCACCAGGGTCGCGGCCACCATGTATGCCGTGCGGCCGAAGCCGCTGCCGTCGGACGCCGGAGGGCGCGGGAAGCGCGGCGAAGGATAGAGTGTTTCGAGATAGTTCATCTCGAGCCTCACGCGCTCGATCTCCTCGGCGATCAGCCGGTGACGCGCGGTCATCTCGCTCGCGAGCCAGACGACCGGCTGGTTGAACCCGGGTGTGGGATAGATCTTGAACTTCACGTCGAGCACTTCCCACCGCTTGCCGAGGTCCGCGACCACCTCGTCGAGATCCGCCTCGAGCGGTCCCGTGTACGCGTACGTCAGCTCGCCCCGGTGGCTGCCGGTGAACGCGTGATAGAAGCCGCCCTCGCCCTCGAGCGCGGTGGCGGCACCCTGGAAGCCTTGCGCGGCGAGCGTCGCCGCCCAGACGCCGTTGCGCGCGGCCTGCGCCTCCGCGAAGTCGGCGTCGCGCGCGCCCGTGCGCTGTCCTTCGATCAGGCTGCCCGCGAAGCTCGCGGCGAGCGCGATCGCGTGCGTGGTCGCCGTCGCGTCGAGTCCGAGGAGTTTCGCCGTCGTCGCCGCGGCCCCGAGGATGCCGTACACCGGGCTCGCCCGGAACCCGTGCGCCGGTGTCGACGGGATGAAATCGCGGGCGACCCGGCACTGCACCTCGTAGCCGGCCACGAGCGCGGCGATGAGCTCGGCGCCGGTATTTCCCTCGCCCTCGGCGGTCGCGATCCCGGCCGGGATGATCAGCACGCCCGGATGCGTGAGCATGTGGTACGAGTCGCACTGGTTGTTGACGGCGACGGCAACCCCGTTCGCGAACGTCGCGCCGACGCGCGTCACGCGCGTGCCATCGACCCACAGCGTGGCGCCCTGTCCGCGCCCCGGACGCCGCGGACCGAGCGCCTCCGCGCCGAGCACCGCGCTTCGCGCCGCCACCGCCCGCTCTGTGCCCGCACACGCCATGGCGACCGTGAGCGCGTGGTTCACGAGCGCCTTCGCCTTGTCGACGACGGCGGGCGGCAGATCCGGGAGACGGAGCCCGGCGACGAAGGCGCCGAGCGTGACGGCGAGCGGCGCTCGGGTCAAGGCTTCGGCTGACCCCGCGACGCGGGGTTGATCGGCGTCGGCATCGCTTGCACCGCGGGAAGGACCTTCTCCGCGAACAGCCGCAGGCTCTTCTCCGCCTTCGCGCGCGGCATCCCGCCGTAGAAGAAGTGGACGACGATCATCTCCAGGCTGATCGCGTGCTGCAGCGTTCTGATCTTCTCGATGATCTCGTCGGGCGTGCCGATCGGTTGCGTGGCGCGACGCGCGGCGAGACCCGCGTCCGCCACACCGACGTCGGCGGTCTGGCGCTTCAGATATTCCTCGTAGCCCGGAATGCCGGCGTAGCCCGGGTTGTTCCACTCGAAGTAGTGGTGCTGGGCCGCGAGCAGCTGGTTGTGGAAGTACTCCCATCCCTCCTCGGCCTCGGACGCCGTCTCCGCGCAGTACATCCACAACAGCGTGGTGGGCTGATCCGGCGGCAGCCCCATCGAGGCGCGGATCGTGTTGAACCGCCGCACCTGCGCCGTCATCTCGTCGAGGCCCGCGCCGGCGACGAACATCTGTCCGAGCCCGTTCTCCGCGGCCATCCGCGCGGAGGCTTCGGTGGTGAACGCCGCCTTGATGCGCGTGGTGAGATCGCCCTTGTGCCGCGCCTGCGGTCGGATGGTGGTCGGCGGAATCTTGTAGACCTTGCCGTCGAAGGTGAAGCGCTCGGCACCGTCTGACGCTTTGAGGGCTCCGATCACGTCGTAGAAGTACGCGTGCGATTCACCGATCGGGTATCCGAGCGACGCGTACTCGTGCGGAGAGATGCCGCGCCCGATGCCGAGGTGGAGGCGACGGCCCTTGAGCAGAATGTCCAGCATCGAGATCTCGCTCGCGAGCCGCACGGGATTCCACCACGGGGCCACGATCACCGCCGTCCCCACGTCGACTCGTCTGGTGCGTCCGGCCCAGTACGCGAGGTACTGCAGCGGATTCGGCTGCATCGAATACGCGGAGCCGTAGTGCTCGGTGGCCCAGATGGAGTCGAAGCCGAGCGGCTCGACGAGCTCGCCCAGCTCGAGCGTGTCGTCCATGTTCGCGGCGTCCGTCACCGCGGGCGGGCGGCTGTAGTCCTCCGCGAGCAGGCGCTCCCAGTCGCCCTGGTTGTAGCCGGTGACCATCACGCCGCAGTGCATTGCGTGTCCGCCTCTTCCTCTCAGTTCGGGTACACGATCGTGCGCAGCATGATCCGGCGCTCGTCCGGCTTGTAGTCGCCGGCGCCGCGGTGCATCGTCGCGCGCTCGTCCCAGATCAGGACGTCGCCGACGCGCCAGCGGTGGTAGTAAACGAAGCGCTCCTGGGTCGCGTGATCGGCGAGCTCCTCGATGAGCGGCCACGCCTCTTCCCGCTTCATGCCGACGAACCCATGCGTGTGCATGGGATTGACGAACAGGATCGAGCGTCCCGTCACCGGATGCCGCGTGACCGCGGGCCACGGCACTTCGTCGTACGTCTTGTCGGTCTTGCCCTTCTCGGCGCCGTACAGGCGCTCGCCGACGGGACCGTCGGTCCGGCCGTGCAATCCGGTGAGGCCGGACAGCCGCTGTTTCTGTGCCTCGGGCAACGCGTCGTAGGCCGCGCGCATGTCGGCGAACATGGTGCCGCCTTTCTCCGACGGCACCTCCTTGGCGTGCAACATGGCGAGCAGCGGCAGCGTGTCCTCGTAGGTCGAATCCGTGTGCCAGTCGGTGGCGCGCTTGACGCCGTACCAGTCGATCTTGCCCGTCTCCTCGACGTTGGTCAGCCAGGACACTTCCGGACACTCGGCGTGGCGATACTTGGTGAGCGCGTGCGGACGCGGCACCCCGAAGCGGCGGCCGAAGGCAGCGAGCTCGCGCGCGCCCAGATCCTGATCGCGGAAGACCAGCACGGGATGCTCGGCAAACGCCGCCTGGATCCAGGCGAAGGTGCCTGCATCGAGTGGCTTCGACAGATCGATCCCGAGGGCCTCGGTTCCCAGCGCTGGGCCGAGCGGGCGAAGTTGCGGCGTCTGCGTCTGTGTCATGGCTTCCACCCCCACCAGTCGCACACGGCCTGGCCCATCACGAGCGGCTTGTCACGCTCCGGCAGCCAGGGTAGCTCTTCGGTGAACATCGTCACGCACTGCCGCCACGAGCACGGCATCTTGGTGATGTCGGTTCCCCAGAACATGCGCGCCGGTCCGAACGCATCGTAGATCTGACGCAGGTACGTGTGCATGCTCGTGAACGGGTACGGTCCACTGCAATAACCGGGCGCGCCGGTCGCCTTGACCGCGACGTTGGGATGCCGCGCCAGCTTGACGAGCTCGGGCATGTGCTCCATCGCCGCGTCGTCCTTGAGCGTGGTGAGGCCTCCCCGGCCGCCCAGGTGGTCGACGGTCAGGCGCAAGCCCGGGTGGCGCTCGGCGACCTTGCCGATGTGCGCCAGCGAATCGGTCGCGAGCATCGCGATCGGCACGCCGGCGCGCTCGGCCGCGGCCCACAGCCAATCGAGCGTTCCATCGGCGATCCAGGTGCGCATCGGGTCGTGAAGAAACGTGTAGCGCAGGCCGAGCATCCCCGGCTGCTTCCGCCACGAATCGACGAGGCCGCGCTTGTCCGGCTGATTCAGCGGGAAGCTTCCAAGGATCGCGAAGCGGCCGGGATAGTCGCGCACGGCCTTGAACGCCATCTCGGTTGAATTGGGATCCCAGCCCGGCGGATGGATCACGGCAGCGTCCACACCGCCCTCGTTCATGAGACCGAGCGCCTCCTCGGTCGTGAACGCGGTGACCTGGCGATGGGACATGTTGCTCGGCAATCCGCTGCCCCAGAGATGGATCTGAGCGTCCACGATGCGCATCACGCTTCTCCCTTCCTCTCGCGGTAGTGTATGCGCAACTCCGGAGGTGCGACATGGCGGACGTGCTCTACGTGGCCCTGCAGGACGACGACAAGATCGTGACGTTCGGGATCGACGCGAGCTCCGGCAAGCTTCAGCCGAGGGCCGAGACGCCGGCGGCCGGCGCGCCGTCGATCTTCGGGCTACGCCCGGACCAGCGCGTTTTGTACGTCGGGTATCGCGGGACGCCGGGGATCGAGAGCTGTCGCATCGACGGGTCGAGCGGCGCGCTGCGCTCGCTGGGACGCGTCGCGACCGAGCATTGGCCGACGTATCTCAGGGCCGACCGCACCGGCAAATACCTCCTGTCGGTCTCCTATCAGGGCGGGTACGCGTCCGTGCATCCGCTCGGAAGCGACGGCGCGGTGAGCGGGCCCGCGATCGATCGGCAGAACACCGCACCGGGAGCCCACGCGATCCTGACCGATCCATCCAACCGCTTCGCCTTCGTGCCGCACATCGCGCGGCAGATGGACAACGTGCTGGAGCCGCCGAAGAACATCCCCGGCCCGAATTTCATCGCGCAGTTTCGATTCGACGCGACGACGGGGCGGCTCCACCCGAACGGCACGCTCGAGCCGCCCGGGCCGATCGGGCCGCGGCACTATCGCTTCCATCCCTCGCTCGACATCGTCTATTTCTCCGACGAGCAGGGATGCAGCGTGACGGCCTATCGCCTGGATCGCTCCTCGGGCACGCTCTCCTTCGTTGAAACGACTCCCTCTCTGCCCGCCGGTGTGACCGTGCGCAATACCTGTTCGCAGCTCTATCTGACGCCGTCGGCGCGGTTCCTCTACGTCGGCAACCGCGGCCACAACAGCATCGCGGGGTTCGCCGTCGACCAAGCGACCGGCCGCTTGACGCCGGCCGGGCATGCGGCGACCGAGTCGGTCCCGACGGCGTTCGGTCTCGACTCGACCGGGACGTTCCTGTTCTCCGCGGGCACCGCGACCGGGCGTCTCGCGTCGTACCGGATCGACGACAAGACCGGCGCGCTGACGCCGCTGGACGTGTACACGGTCGGAAAGCGGCCCGCGGCGGTCCTCGCGGTTCCTCTCAGCTAACGTTCGTCACATCGCCGTGTAGCCGCCGTCGACGAACAGCAGCGTGCCGGTCACGTACGACGCGTCGTCGGACGCGAGGAAGAGGATGCACGCGGCCACTTCCTCCGGCGTGCCGTGACGCTTCAGCAGCGTGCCCTTCGCGGCGTCATCGCGGTACTGCTCGAACGTCCGGCCGATCGATCGATTGCGGTTCTCGTGAAACGGCGTGTAGATCGGCCCGGGGCCGACCGCGTTCACCCGAATGCCGTCGGCGGCGTGATCCGCCGCCATCCCGCGCGTCAGCCCGGCGACCGCGGCCTTCGTGGTGTCGTACTGGGTCGTCTTGCCGATGCTGGTCACCGATCGCACCGAGGCGACGTTGACGATGCTGCTGGGCGCCGCCTGCCGCAGGAACGGAATCGCCGCTTTCGCGCAGAACGCGTAGCCCTTGAGATTCACGCCGAGGATCTCGTCCCAGCTCTCGGCCGAGGCGTCTTCGACCGTGTGATACAGCCGCACGCCGGCGTTGTTCACGAGGATGTCGAGCCGGCCGAAACGCTCGGCCGCCTGCCGGACGAAGGCCGCGGCCTCCGTCTCGCGTTGCATGTGCGCTTCCACGAACACGACGTCGCCGCCGCTCGCCGTGATGTCGGCCGCGACGCGCTTGCCCCGCTCCGCGTCGCGATCGGCGAAGGCCACCCTGGCTCCTTCCGCCACGAACCGTCGCACCGTCGCCTCGCCGATCCCCGAGGCCCCGCCGGTCACCGCAGCCACCTTCCCGCTCAGTCGTGCCATGTTCGATGTCCCCTCCCTCCTGCTAAGGTACTGCCATGCCAGATTCGAGTGGCCCCCTCTCCGGCGTCAAAGTCGTTGCCTGCTCGACGGCCCAGGCGGGCACGGTGCCCCACATGCTGATGGCCGATCTCGGCGCGGAGGTGATCAAGATCGAGGCGCCGGGCGGCGACACGTCGCGCGCGGCCAGCGTGTTTCCCGGTCTGCCGAGCACGATGTTCGAGACGTGCAATCGCGGCGTGAAGAGCGTCACGCTCAATCTGAAAGAGCCGGAGGGGCGGGCGATCCTCTACAAGCTCGTCGCGCGCGCCGACATCTTCGGTCAGAACTTCCGCCCGGGCGCCGCGGAGAAGAACGGCTTCGGCTACGAGGATCTGAAGAAGGTCAACCCGAAGCTCGTGTACGTGTCGGTGTCCGGATACGGGCCCAAGGGTCCGCACGCCGATCTGCCGGGCACCGACTCGATGGCGCAGGCGCTCGGCGGCATCGCCGAGGCGTACTCGACGCCGGGCCAGCCGATGAAGATCGGCGTCGTCTCGGTCGCGGACGAGACGTGCGCCATCCTCGCGTTCGGCGGCATGCTCGCGGCGCTGCATTGCGCGCGCACGCAGGGCATCGGCCAGAAAGTCGAGTGCTCGCTGCTGGGCGGGCAGATCCGGCTCATGGGCTGGACGCTGACCACCGCGATGTGGCGCAACCGCAATCCGGTCACCGGTCAGGCGCGCATCACCGGCACGCCGGCGCACCCGGGCATGAGCGCAAGCTTCAACGATGTCGACGGCAAGCCGCTCGTCTTCCAGCTGAACGGCGCCGACAAGTGGAAGACGGCGATGAACGCGCTGGGGTTCCACGCGGCGCTGGTGGACGCGGGTTTCGGCGATCTCGGCGTGGTGATCGGCAACGACGAGCGGCGCGAAACCCTGCTTGCCGCGCTGGACAAGCTCTTCGCGACCGGGCCGCGCGACAAGTGGGTCGAGCTCTTGCGCAAGGCGGACATCGTGTCGGCGCCGATCAACACGCTCCTGGAGGCGTCGAACGATCCGGACGTGCTGGCCAACGGCTACGTCACCGAGGTCGAATATCCGAACCACGGCAAGACCCTCAAGGTGCACGGCTCGCCGTGGCATTTTTCCGAAACCCCACCCAAGATCGGGGTCGCCCCGGAGCTGGGCCAGCACAACGACGAGGTGCTGAAGGAGATCGGGTACAGCGCGGAAGATATCGCCGGCTTTCGCGAGCGAAAGGTGATCTAAGCCCGTCCGACGGGAATCACGGCGTCCAGTTGAGGCCCTCGATCAGGTCGTTGATCGCGGCGATCAGCTGGGTGTACTCGTCCGCGAGCTTCGCCTGCTCGTCGCGGCTCACGCCGGGCCGCCGCATTTCCGCCTCGACGGCCGCGAGCCGCGCCTTGTTGGCGTCGAGGTCGGACTGCATGGGTCCGCGCTCGGCGTTGCTCTTCGCGGTGTCCTCGACGTGAAACTGGTTCTGGGCCCGGTCGATCTCCGCCTGTCCGCGCGTCCAGAGCTCGTCGATGGCCTTCTCGATCTCGGCGCAGGAGGCGCCCCCGGCCCGCGGCTTCTCCATGCCGGCCTTCATGGCCTTCGCGCCGTCCACGAAGATGTCGACGTGGCGCTGCTCGTGCGCGGCGATGCGCGCGGCGAAGCGCTCCCAGTGCCGCCGGACGTCGCCGCGAAGCACCTCGGGGTGCTCGTGCCGCGGCAGGGTGACGACCAGCCTGAGCGTGATCGTCAGCAACGGGGCGTTGCCGGGGCCGTCCGACGCGAGCTTCCACTCGGGCCGCCGTGAGCCCGAGCGCGGGCTGGCCGGTCTTCTCGAAGAGGCCGTTCTTGGTGATCTCTTCGAAGATCGCGGCCGCCGTCGTCCCGCGGACCAGGTAGTACTCGGTCGACGTGCTCGTCGTGACCACGACCGACGGCGGCGGCGGCGGCGGGCCCGAACATCCGGAGGGCCCGAGGATCAGACCGAACGCCAGCATGATGCCGGCGGCCGGCGCGCGGCGCAAGCTCAAGCCGCTGGATCCGCGCGCGCGAAGCGGCCGGGCGTGAAGGCGTCGAGCGCGATCCGCGTCTTCCGGCCGAGGACGAGATCGGCGAGCGCGTGCCCCATGGCGGGACCGTAGAGGATGCCCTTGCGAGCGCCGCCCGTCGCCACGTAGACGTGATCGAGCCCCGGCACTGAGCCGAGCACGAGCAGCCCGTCGGAGGCGACCGGACGGAGGCAGGCGGTCTGCTGCGCGACCTGCGCGTCCGCCATCGCGGGCAGCATCTTCACGAGCGCGTCGCCGATCTCATCACGCGCAGCGATCGTCGACTCCTCGTCGAAGCCGGCGTCTTCCTCGGTGGTCCCCGCCCACAAGAGACCGTCGGTCTTGGTCGTCGCGTAGTTGTGGCCCCAGCCGACGGAACATTCGATCGGCGGACCCGGCGCCTGCAGACGGATGATCTGGCCTTTGAGCGGACGCACGTCGATCGGCACGCCGATCCACTCCGATGCCTCCGCGCTCCACGGGCCGATCGCGAGCACCGCGGTCGCGCAGCTCAGCACCTCGCGCTCCAGCACCACGCCGGTCACGCGGCCGCCGTGGCGTCGTAGACCGATCACGCGTCCGTGCCGAACCGTGACGCCCAGACGCTCGGCCGCTTGGGTGAGCGCCAGCATCAAGAGATACGGCTCGACGGCGCCGCCGCCCTCGGTGAGCGTTGCCCCGAGCGTCTCGTCGGAAATTCGCGGCTCGACCCGCCGGGCGTCTTCGATGTCGAGCCAGCGCGCCGCGTAGCCGGCCTGGTTCTGCTGCCACGGCAGCGCGGCCTTGAGCCTCCGCGCGTCGGCATCGGTGAAGGCGAGCGCAAGCGAGGCGCGCATCCGGAAGTCGACGTCGATTCCGGTCTCCTCGAGGAGGCCCTTCGACAATTCACGATGCAACTGCATTCCGTCCGTGGCGATCTCGGCCTGAGGGCCGGGAATGCCGAAGCCGCTCAGCGGACTCAGGCCTCCGTACGCGAAACCCGACGCGTGGCTGCCGATCGCGTCGCGCTCGACGACGACGCTCGCCACGCCGGACTTCGCCAGATAGTAGGCGGTCGTCATCCCCGCGATGCCGCCGCCCACGATCACCACGTCAGCAGCGCGTTCAGCCATCGTTCCGGGATGCGGCCATCGCGAGGCGTCGTGCGGCTTCATCGGTGAGGGTGTCCGCTGGATAGACACATTCGATGCGCAGCTGTTGCAACGTGATGCCGCGCGGCATGGCCCGCATGGCGAGCGTCGAGAAGAACGCCAGCGACACGTCGTCGTGTTTCAACCGCATCGTCAACAGCGGCGGCAGGGCGGACAGCGGCTCGGGCACCTTCCACCGCGCCGGCACATCGGGGTACGTCAGCAGCTCATCACGCAAGCGCGCCGCGGTGCCGTTGACGCCGTCCGCGGCTTCGCGATGCAGCGCCTGCAACAGCGGCCCGGCGAACTCTTCCCAGTTGACGATGAACTGACGCAGCGCTCCGGGGGGAAAGATCGTGCGCATGGCGTTGCGCGCCGCCTTGCGGCCGGCCGGCGAAACGATGGGGAACAGCGAAAATATCCCCTTCGCCCCGTCATTGCCCATCAGGAGGTTCCACTCGCCGTCGAAGACGATCGCCGGATACGGCTCCTGCTGCTCGAGAATGAACTCGAGCGCGCGCCGCACGTGCTCCAGCTCGGGCGCCGAGAGCGCGCGCTCGCCGTAGACGGGCGCGTAGCCGGCCGCCACGAGCAACGTGTTCCGCTCCGCGAGCGGCACGTCGAGCACGGTGGCGAGCTGCCGCACCATCTCGCGGCTCGGCCGCGCACGCCCGGTTTCGAGGAAGCTCAGGTGCCGCCCGGAGATCTCCGCCTCGGTCGCGAGCGCGAGCTGGCTCATGCGGCGCACCAGGCGCCAATGGCGCAGGAGCGAGCCGAACGAGGGGCGCGGTTGCGCGGCCGGAATGTGCACGAACGGTAGTGTACCGATTCTTACGTGTGACGTAATTGCGCCCGAGCTCGCGGGCGGCGGGATCGTGGCATCGGCGTGGAAGAGGTACGCGGCCGGGGACGCGCTCGCGTACGCCGTGCTCGAGCAGTCGCCGAACACCTTCGACATGAACGTCACCGCATGCCGCTACGCGCAGTTCTACAAGGAGCTGGGCGAACCCGAGCTGGGGCTCCTCCTGGCGTGCGGCGCGGACTTTCCCGTCGCGGAAGGCTTCGGTCCGGACATCACCCTCACGCGCACGCAGACCATCATGCAAGGCGCGAGTCACTGCGACTTTCGATACAGGCGGCTCGAGCCCACGGATTGATCGAGTGCGCCCCGACCGGATCATCGCCTTTGGAGGGCTTGTCCTCGCGATGCTCCTGTTCAGCGGGTATTTCGTCGCGGGGCGCCACGGCGCGGTTGCCGGGCTGACGTCCCGAAACCTGGTCGCGTTGCGCTACGCACTCCCCGGACTCGTGTTCGTGCCGCTCTTGCTGAAGTGGGGCGGCGGGCGGAACCTCGGTGGAATCGGATGGATGCGGGGAGCAACGCTGACGCTCCTGGGCGGCGCTCCGTACGCATTCCTCGTGATGGTGGGCGTTCAGTTCGCGCCCGCCGTGCACGCGACGGTGATTACTCCAGGCTTTACCCCAGTCGCCGGCGCACTGCTTGCGCGGGTCATGCTCGGAGAGCCCATCACGCTACGGGCGATCGTCGGGATTCCCGTGGCGCTCGTCGGGATCGTTCTCGTCGCGGGACCGGGGCTGTGGTCGGTCGGGCCGAGCACCTGGCTCGGCGACACGATGTTCGCCGTCGCGTCGTTCTCGTACGCGCTCTATACGGTGCTCCTGCGCCGCTGGCACGTCGCCCCACTGATGTCCACGGCAGTGATCAACGTCGTGTCCGCCGCTCTCTGGCTTCCCGTCTATGCGGCTCTGATCGATCTGCGGTCGCTCGCGGCCGTACCACCCGGGGAGATCATCGGCCAGGCGGTGTTCCAGGGCGTGGTCACGAGCGTCGCCGCGGTGTTGCTCTATGTGCGGGCCGTTCACGCGCTCGGTGCTTCACAGACGTCGTTCTTCTTCGTCCTCGTCCCGGTCTTCGGGACGCTCCTCGCGGCTGCTGTTCTCGATGAACGGGTCTCCGCGGCTCAAGGCGCGGGGATCGCGGCGGTCGCTGTGGGAATGCTGCTGGCGACCTTTCGACGGCGCCGCTGACGACGGGCTTGCTGAGCCCGGATTGACTAAGCCGCCACACCGACGCACGATCACCTGCGTTCAAATCTCTCCGCACCACGAGGAGACACACCATGTATGCGGTCCCGAGCGTCGATGACGTCGTGGCGGTCGCCAGGGAGCTCGGCTTCCATCTGAGTCCGGACGAGGCCGTGCTGTACCGGAAGTTCCTCCTCGAACAGCTCAGCCAGCTCGATGCCTTCGTGCAAGCACGGCTCCCGGAGCCCAAGCCGCCGATGGTGTCGGCTGCGCGGACCCCCGGGTCCCGGCCGACACCGGACGAAGACCCGCTCAACGCGTGGACCTGGAAGTGCCGGATCGAAGGAGCGGCCGGCGGTGTCCTGGCCGGCAAGACCGTCAGCTTCAAGGATCACATCGCGGTGGCCGGGATGCCGATGAGCTTCGGGTCCTTCGCCCTCGAAGGCTTCATCCCTGACTTCGACGCCACCGTGGTCACGCGTGTCCTGGAAGCGGGCGGCACCATCATCGGCAAGAACGTCATGAACGGCCTGAGTGGTGGCTTCGGGACCGGCGGCGCCATCGGCGACTACGGCCGGCCGCTCAACCCCCACAACCGCGAGCACGTCACCGGCGGATCGTCGTCAGGCTCCGGTGCGGCCGTGGCCAACGGCGAGGTGGACATCTCGTTCGGCGGCGACCAGGGCGGCTCCATCCGCATCCCGGCCGCGTTCTGCGGGATCATCGGCCACAAGCCGACGTTCGGGCTCGTGTCGCACTTCGGCATCGGGTTCGGCTCGGATCAGAGCATCGACTACACCGGTCCGATGACCCGCACCGTCGAGGACGCGGCCGCGGCGCTTCAGGCCACGGCGGGGCACGACCCGTACGATCCTCGCTCGACGCGTGACGTCCCCACTCGCATGGACGTGCTCGCCCGCATCGGCGACGGAGTCGCGGGACTGCGCATCGGTGTGCTCCAGGAAGGCTTCGACGACGCGGAGCCGGACGTGCGCGAGCTCGTGCTCGCGGCGGCCGACGTGCTCGCGAAGACGGGCGCGAACGTGTCGAAGGTCTCGATCCCCGCACACCACGCGATCCGCGCCGCGCAGGCCGCGCTCTCGGGTGAAGGCGCCCTGGCGATTTTCCAGACCGGCTTCTTCGGCGCTTTCACGCGGACCTACTACCCTGCCCCGCTCATCGCGGCCATCAACACGCTGTGGGCATCGCACGCCGATGTGCTCGCGCCGCGCACCAAGCTCTCGCTGATCACCGCCGAGCTGAGCCGCCGCAACTACCACGGACGCGTGTACGCCAAGGCCCAGAACGTGCGGCCCGCGTACATCAAGGCCTACGACGCCGTCCTCGCGGACGTCGACGTGCTCGCGATGCCCACCTGCATCATGACGGCGCCCAGGAACCACAGGCCGGGCAGCTACCTCGAGGCCGTCGAGGACAATCTCCTGTCGGCGAGCAGGGGCGGCAGCCGCAACACGCAGCCCTTCAACTACACCGGCCACCCGGCACTCGCGCTTCCTGTGGGCAAATCGTCGGCTGGGCTCCCGGTCAGCATGCAGCTCGTCGGGCGCTTCTTCGACGATCCGCTCCTCATGCGCGTCGCCTACGCCTACCAGCAGAAGGTCGACTGGAAGAAGATCATCGGCGTGCGTGCCTGATGGGCAACGCCGTCGAAGAGCTCGCGCACTTCATCGCCGGCACGCCGTGGGACGCGATTCCCAAGGCCGTCCGCGAGCATGCCAAGCTCGTCGTGCTCGACACGGTCGGCGTGATTCTCGCCGGCTCGGTCCAGCCCGAAGTCGCCGGCGTGCGTGCGCGACTGACCACGACCGGCGGCCACGGCGCAACGATCTATGCGCCGGGGGCGCCGGCGTCGGATCCGCGCACAGCGGCATTTCTCAACGGACTGGCCGGACGCTCGATCGAGCTGTGCGAAGGACATCGCTACGTCTCCTGTCAGGGCGCCGTGCAGGCGTTGCCGACGGCGTTGGCCGGCGCCGAATCGCTGCGACGATCCGGCCGGGAGACGCTGGCCGCGCTCATCTTCGGGTACGAGGTCGCGGCCCGGATCGGCGCGGGACTGACGGCGCGCCCTCTCGCTCACCAGAACGGGCAGGCGCCTTTGCTCGGCGCGGTGGGCGCCGGCGCACGGGTGCGCGGACTGAACGGCGACCAGACGAGCCTGGCGCTCAGAATCGGCGCGATCCTGGTCCTGACACCGGCCTACACGAACGCGGTCGCCGGCGCCACCGCGCTGAACGTCGCGGGCGGCATGAGCGGCTTCGCCGGAATACTGGCGCCGGAGCTGGCGCTGGCCGGCGTCGCCGCGCAGCCGAACGCGATCGAAGAAGCGTTTGCGCGGCTGGTCGGCGATGGCTTCCGCCCCGAGGCGGTGACGGAAGAGCTCGGCCGGCGATGGGAGATCACACGGAACTATTTCCGGCTGCGCGCCTGCTGCAATCCGATCTATTCGGCGCTCGACGCCCTCGAAGCCATCCTCGCCGAGCACGCGCCGCTTCCCGAAAGCATCGTGCGCGTCGACGTCGCGACGTATCGCTTCGCCGCCAACATGCGGGACCCCGACCCGATCAACTACTTCGCCGCGAAGTACTCGCTGCCGCACGCGGCGGCGGCGCTGATTCTCCGGGGAAACGCGGGGTATCACGCCTTCACGGAAGAGGCGGTTCGAGATCCCGAGATCGCCGCGCTCCGGCGGAGAATCACGGTGCGCGAGGATCCTGCGCTCAACGCCAGCGTGCCGCGACTCAAGCCGGCACGGGTCACCGTCACGTTCACCGACGGGCGTCAGGTCACCCGGCTCAGAGAAAGCGCGCGCGGCGACTTCCAGGATCCGTATCGCGAAGACGAGGTTCGAGCGAAGTTTCGCGAGCTGGCGCGCGTGGCGCTCAGCCCCGCCGCCGTCACTCGCGTGGAGGAGCTCGTCGATCGACTCGACGAGCTGGAGCACCTCTCCGATCTCGCCGGCGCGCTCACGCTCTGAGCCTCGCTGCTCCCGATGAGCACCGCGCTCTCCGCACAGCACGAACGGGCAGAGCGATGGCGACATCGGGAGGAGGCCCTTGCCCGCATTCCTTTGCAGGCCGGCCAGCGAATACTCGACCTCGGGTGTGGCGTGGGCCAGATGGCCGCGCGCTTCCATCGCCTCGGCGCGCGGGTGATCGGCGTCGACGGAAATGCGGAGCTGATCAAGGCCGCGCGCGCTATCCGGAGGTTCGCTTTGAGCACCTGGATCTCGGAGAGCTCACGCCGGCCTCGTTCGGGCCCGTGGATGGTCTATGGGCGAGCTTCGTCGCGGCGTATGTCCCCCGACTGGAATCGGCGGTGGCGCGATGGAGTGAGTGCGTCGTTCCGGGCGGATGGATGGCGCTCGTCGAGATCGACGACCTGTTCGGACACCAGCCGTTGCCGTCATCCCTCAGCGACGAGATCAATGAGTTCTATACGCGGGCGAGAGCAGCCGGCGGCTACGACTTCCAGTGTGGCCATCGGCTGGCTGGCGCGGCCGAGCGCGCCGGGCTCACCATCATCCACGAAGGCACGTTGCCGGACGACGAGCTGAGCTTTCAGGGGCCGGCACACACCGACGTGCTCGACGCATGGCGGCTTCGACTGCAGCGCATGGCTGGGCTCGAGGCATTCCTCGGAGCGCGTTTCCCCGAGTTCGAACGCGCCTTTCTCCACACGTTGGCATCGCCGGATCATCGATCGGAGACGCGGGTCTTCATCGTTGTCGCTCGGCGTTCATCAGGCGAATGAACCGAGGAGGGGACGATGCGAATCACCGTGGCTGACTCGATCTCTCCTTCGTACTTCGTCGCCATCGCGGCCGTGCAGCTCGGGTTCTTCCGGGAGGAAGGCGTCGACATGGAGTTCGTCTTCACGCCGGCGGATCCCTCGCAGGCGCTGCGCGACGGCGTCGTCGACTTCTACGGCGGCTCTCCCTACACGGGGCTGCACCGCTTTCCAGGCTGGCGGGGCGGCGCCGTCCTGTGCGCGCTGTCCCGGCACACGTACTGGTTCCTGGCGGTTCGCTCAGACATCACATGTGAACGCGGCGACGTCAGCGCGGTGAAAGGACTGCGCATCAGCGCGTCGGTCCTCCCCGGCCTGACGTTGAAACGGGTGCTCGAAGAAGCAGGCCTCGACCTTCGGAAAGAGAACGTCCGGATCGTGCCCAGCCTCCCGCGCACGAGCCAGAACTGGGCGTGGGACGGCGTCGACGCCATCGAGCAAGGCATCGCGGACGGCTACTGGGGCAACGGCCTTCGGGCGGACCTCGGCGTGAAGCGCGGCATCGCGAAGATCCTGCTCGACGTGCGCCGGGGCGACGGCCCTCCAGCGGCTCGCCACTTCACCTTCCCGGCGCTCATCACGACGGAACGGCTCGTCAAGGAGCAGCCGAAGGTCGCCGCCGCGGCCGTGCGCGCCATCGTGAAGACCCAGAAGGCGCTCAAGGCCGATCCGCAGCTGGCCGCGAAAGCCGCGCAGCGTCTGTTTCCCGCGGAGGAGCTGAGCCTCATCGCGTACGAGATCGCGCGCGATGCGCCCTTCTACGACGCGACCGTCACCGCGGAGATGGTCGCGCACATCAGCGCGTTCGCCCGCGCGGTCGGTACGCTCGAAGGCGAGGTCACGTACGACCAGGTGGTCGCGACGCAGCTCGCCCCTCTCTGGAAGGGGTAGTCGTCACAGCGTCGCGACGAACTCCTCGATCAGCGCGTTGACCTCGTCCGGAATCTCGGTGGGGGGAAAGTGCCCCGCGCCGGAGAGCTTCACATACCGTGAACCGGGCACGGCGTCGTGGATCTCCTTCTCGTACTCCGGCGGGTTGGTGGGATCGTCCATGCCGCGAAGGATGAGCAGCTTCGGCTCGAGCATCGCGAGGCGATCGCGGACGTCGAAGGCGTCGATCGCTTTGAGGTCGTGAAACTGCGACAGCGGGCCCACCTGACGGTGCCGCTCGATCAGTCGCTCGCGTACGTCGGGTTTCACGAGCTTCATGGCGTGCCGCTGATACGCCAGCCACTCCTCGTAGCCCTTCGGGTCCTCCGCGGCGCGCAGGCGCAGCTCGTACGTGCCCGCGGGTCGCGTCTTGGGCCGCGCGGCGACGGTCATCACGACCAGCCCCTTCACCTCGTCCGGATAGTCGAGGCCGTATTGCAGCGCGATCGATGCGCCCAGCGTGTACCCGACCAGCACGAGATCGTGCTTCAGACCCTGCGCCCACAGCCAGCCGCGCACCCAGTCCGTGTAGCGCGCGACGTCGGGACACCGACTCCCTTCGAGGTGGCCGGGCAGAGTCGGCGCGACGCTGTTCGGGAAATGCTCGAGCTGATGGTGGAACGCGTCGGCACAGGCGCCGGCGCCCGGCCCGTGGAGAAACACGAGCTGCGACATGCGACGCTCCCTCCCTTGCGGTGCTCTCGCCGCTGGACTAGATTGCCGACCATTCTGACCCGCCGGGTGAGTCGGAGTAGGAATCGATGATTGCTCATGACCCCCTCCACGGATCCGGACATGCGGCATTACCGCATCCGGCTCTTGCCTTGGGTGATGACGCCGAGGCGGACGAGGGGATAGGGATGACAGATGCGCGCGGGGGGCAGCCACCGGTCGATGTAGCGGGTCATTCGCTCCCACGACAGATGATGGCTCTGACTGCGACGCCGAAGCGCCCACATCCAGAGCCGGCCGATGGCTTGGCGAAAAGCAACGATGCTGGTCCCGTTCATGGGCACGCCGTAGTCCTGCACGTGCCCGCGGACGACCGAGCCCAGATAGCTGCCCACCACCGAGAGCGGTTCGTGCAGGCGTCGCCGGAGTTCGGCCTTGACCGCCTTGAGCTTCGCCTGCCAGCGCTGGCGCACCGTCTGCCGCAGCACCGTACGTCCTCGCGTTTCCCCACGGGGTGACGCCCGTCGAGGCCGACGCGGGCTCGACGGTCAGGACGTCAGCAACGCGTGCGGGAGCGTGACGGCGCCGGGCGTCGCGAGGGCGGCGCGGGTCGCGGTCAGCAGATACGCCTTCGGCTCGACGCCGCACAGCTTCGCCGACTCGATGAGGCTGTAGAAGAGCGCGGCGACCTCGGTGCCGCGCTGGGACCGGGAGCCGTAATGATTCTTCCGGCCCACGACCAGGCCGCGCAGCGCCCGTTCGGTGGCGTTGTTATCCAGCGCGATTCGCGGATCGTCGAGAAACCGCGTCAGGCCGCGCCAGAGCCCCAGCATGTAGGCGATCGCCTTGCCGAGAGCGCCCTCGGGGAGCGCGCGCTGCTGATGCGCCCACGTGTGAATCGCCGCCACGATCGGCGCCGACCGCTCTCGGCGCAGGGCCGCGCGCATGGCGAGCGCGTCCGTGCGCAGTTCGTCGCCAGCGGCGGCGTTGATCGCCGGGCATTCCCGCTCGACGGCGTAGCGCTGGCCGATGAGCTCCAGCGCCGGCGTGCCGGGCTCCGGATAATGCTCCTCGGCCTCGACGAACTTGCGCCGCACGTGCGCCCAGCAATGGGCCAGGGTGACGCCGGGGCCGGCCCGCGCGAGCGCGTCGTAGGCCGCGTAGCCGTCGGCGACCACCACGCCGCGATAGCCATCGAGCACGCGCCGCGCGGCGTCCTGCGAGCGACTCTCGAGAATCGTGTAGGCGACGGCGTCCTCGCAGGTGACGCTCCACGCCCACCAGCGTTTGTTCGGCGCACTGCCGCCCATCAGCCGCCACCACGGTTCGTCGGCCCCGATCACCGGCGCCGTCAGCACATGCCGGTGCAGCGCCTCGTACGTCGGGGTGAGCACCGTAGCCAGGGCGTTGAGCTGATCCCACAGCGTCTGGGACTCGATCGTGAGGCCCTCCCGGGCCATCACGCGCGCCTGGCGTTCGAGGGGCAGATGGTCCAGGTACTTGTTGATGGCGATCTCGACCGCGAACGCCGGTGAATAACGCTGGCCTCGGGCGTCAGGCTTCACGGTCAGCCGCTGCGGGCCGGGCGCCGTCGCGATGCAGCCGTTGCACGCACAGCGGTACTTCTTCCGCTGATGCTTCACGATCACGAAGCGCCGCGCGACGACGTCGATCTCGTCGGCGTCCTCGGTCTGGTGCTTCATCTCCGTTAGCGTCCCGCCGCACTGCGCACACGCGCGGTCGGCGTCGGCGAGCTCGTGGACGATCTCGACGATCGGCAGCTTCGGTTGCGCCGTCGGGCCGTGACCGCGCCGGGGCGTCGGCTCGCTGGGCAGCGTGTCCGACGCCGGCCGCGGCCGGCGTTCCGACGACGGACTGAACAGCGCGCGCTCGCGCTGGGCGAGGAGCTCTTTCAGACACGCCAGTTCGCGCTGGACGCTGACGGCCGCCTCGCCCTGCAGCCGGGCGAGCGCGGCGATCAGCTGCTGGATCTTGGTGTGGAGGGTGGCGTTCTCCCGCTCGAGGAGCACCGCGACCTGACGCACCGGTTCAGGATCACGGATCGCATCGAGTCGAAGCACGCTCGCACTCCAGCATCAGCGGCCCCGACGAGCAAGAAGTTTCTGCGTGTCCTCGACGTGAAACGGCGCGGGCGAGAGCGCGACGCGCCCGACGAGCGTGCTGCCTTCGAGAAAGAGCTGCCGCTCGCTCATCGTGAGGCGCACGACGCGGGCCGCCGCCTCCGCCGCGCGCCACAGGCACGCGAAGCGGCCGCGTTCGAGGCGCTTGGCGTAGATGCACAGGCCGGTGCCGTCCCACAGGAGCACCTTCGCGCGTTTGCGCGTGGCGTTCACGAACAGGTAGCAGTCGCCGGACAGCGGATCCTGGGCGCGCCGCTGGCTCACGAGCCCGCTGAGACCGTCGAAGCCTTTCCGGAGATCCGCCGGGGCGCCGTACGCCCACACGGTGACCTGCCGCGTGGAGCCGGTCATCCGAGCGCGCGGAGCAGCGTCACGAGCGCGTCGAGGGGCGCGCCTTCGACGCGCAGCCCGCGCGGAGTAATCAGCACCGGCGTGGTCGGCGCGAGCGCCGTCGCGGCGGGTACGATCTCCACGGCGCGCCGAACGGGCGCGGACCGTTTCCGCAGCCACAGGTTCAACGTCCAGTCCGCGAGGCCGAGGTCCCGGGCGATCGCCGCAATGTGAACGCCGCGCGCTCGGCGGCGCCGGGCGAACGCGACCACTTGTTCCTGGAGCGCCGTCGGATACCGGATGGTCTTCGGGCGCCGGCCCTGTTGGTGCCGGGCGATTTCTCGGCGAATGCTCCGCGTGCCGTCGTTCATCGGACGCCTCCTTGTCAGTGGCGCCACGATGCCGCGGCTTGGCGGTCAGATGCTAGACGGGGAACGGCGAGGAGTTACGGTAGAGTACGACGAACTGGTCGGACCCGGGGAACCAATCATCGAAGACTGTGACAACCGGCAGGTGGCCGGCACAGGTCCCCAGCTAGTTGACCGACTTTGGTCCATCGACATAGGCTCAAGGGCACTCGATCGACGCACGCATAGGTATTCGATACGAGCGTGACTACTGAGACCTGCCCAAGGGCATGACCGACTGCGACACCGTCGCCCAGATACAATTCTTCGTTAACTACATTGGCCGGAAACTCTCGCGCCTCGACGCAGGACGCGCTGATTGCCTCGCCCAAGCAATGGTCGGCAGCGATGGACTCGGCTTGGGTATCGAGCAGATGAGGGAAGCTATCGAGCCAGTCTTGTTGGCGCCAAGATGGGACTGGCCGGAGTTCGATTACTGGTACGAGCGCTTTCGTGGGCTCGCTGCGTTTCCTCTTCTCTGGGGCGAAGCTTCGACGAGATGGCGCACGAGGAAGAGCGGCAGGAAGTCAGGCTCGTTGACCACCTTGTGAAGCCGAAATGCTTCCGCCTTGTCGAAGCCGGGCCAGGTAAACAGTTCACACATCTCAGCCACAACCTGTCGAGACAGATTGCCGGTCGCCGTGAGCTTTAGTCCTGGTCCCACGGACGCTGTGTGCAGGAGGATCAACGCATTGCGGGTCACTGCAGACTGGCTGATCTCTTCGGGGGTCAGATCGCTCGCGAGCCTGATCGCGCCGTCGCGTGGCGCGGGAGGTTTGCGCAGCGCGTGAAAACTAGTCTGATCCAGCAGGGTCCAGGCAGGCTCGATGCCGCCAAGCCAGTTTCGGACAGCCGGGTTTTGCAGAAGGTCGCGCGGGATCACGCGGTCATATTCAAAGCTCGGTCATGCTCGCAATCATCAAGCATGGTCAGGAGCTCTCAGATATTTCGGCTGTCATAGGCCCAGTGCAGCAAGGCCTGCCGCTGGCGCGGTCTGCAAAAGGGATCACCCGGCTCACAGTTTTGTCTGATCTGCGCGATGTGCCGTCGAAACGCCTTCCAGCGCTTGATCTGGCGCCTGTCCTCCTCGGGCATCCGCCGCCCCATGAAGTAGCGGCAATACCATTGGAACCAACCGCGCGGATCGTCATCGTGAAGCCAACCGTTTTGACGCCATACCGATAACGGCTTGCTCGCATCGACACCGAAATAATTGAGGGTGTCGTTTCTGCCTGACGGCGAGAGCTTGGCGCGCGTAAACCAGCTCGAAGGAAATTCCTTCCGGCAGTCGGTCATGTACTTGCCGCCGAAGACACCGAGCGCCAGCATTTCCTTGGGTGTCAGCTCAGGCTTGAACTCTGGATCGAAATTGCGCCCGGCAGGTTCTGTCAGAAAATAGCGATAGCCCCGCTGCATCTTGTCATTGACGATGACGACTTTGCCCCGGCGGGGCTTGCGCGGTTGCGGTCGACCAACAGACTTTTGCTGTCTCATTTGTGCGGTCTTCATTTTGCGGGAGGTTGACCCGGCGCACAGTCCGGTTTGGCGTGATCGACCAAGATCAAATCGTCCACCGGAAAGCCGAGGCCGCGGGCCTGACTGACCAGACGGTTCCTGATATCCGCGGAGAGGTTCGGCTGGCGTGCCAGGATCCAGAGGTAGCTTCGGGACGGGCCCGATATCAGAGCCCAGCCATAATCCTGCTGGTCGAGTGCAAAGACGTGGTACCCGCCGGCGAACGGCCAGAAGAACATCACGGAGAGGCTCGCGGTATCTCGGTCGCCCTGGAACACGGCGCGACCATCGGCTTCCTTCCAGCGGCAGTTCTTGCGATCGAAGCCTTTGTTGAGCACGCCGACAGACCCATCATCGCGCAGCGTGTAGGTCGCCGTCACGTTCGTCAGTCCGCGCTCGAAGCTGTGGTCGAGGCGCATGATCTCGAACCATTCGCCCTTGTAGCGTTGAACGTCGAAGGGACGCACTGGCTCGACGCCCTGTGGTATTCCCGTGCAGCCACTGACGAGTGCGGTCAGCAGCAAAACTATGAAAAGTACCTGCTTCGACGGATCTTTCAATTTCTTGTCCCCCGCGCACCCCAGTCCGAGAGCATCTCTAGAACGGGCCTGATCAGATACGGAGCCATCTCAGGCGCATAAGCGTGAACTCGGCATTCAGCGCGCCGCCGCAATCCGCGCCAATATGGCGGCGAGTAGGCGCTGGCGAGTTGTCTCTTCCGCAC
>VGLJ01000011.1 GCA_016866775.1 Candidatus Rokuibacteriota bacterium
GCGACCCGCTCGTCCCGCTCCACCATTGCCACGACGGCGTTGATCTCCCGCGCTCCCGCGGGCTGGACCGGCAGGTGCAGCTGCGTCGGCATCCGGCGCATTCCTCCCTCTGAGGATGCGCGTATTATTACGCACACGCGGGAAGAGCCCAAGTACATACGTGCTCACGCCGGGGCTATGTCAGGAGTCCTGAAATTAATCCCCGCCTCCGCGACCCATGTAGGTGTCCTGCCCCGATTTTTCGCTTGACACATTTCTCGAGGGCATCGGCTTCGATCGAATATCGATCCGCAAATTCCTCGCTGAAGATGCCCGCCATCGTCGTGAGCGCGCGTTGCGGCGCACGAGCGAAAAAATCAGGGTTGGCGCGCCGATCGTCGCTCCTGATGGCGCGTAAAGGCCTCCGAATTCGAGGTGTAGAGTCGCCGCACCAAGAAAGATGGAGAGCGCTATGAAGACTCCCGAGCCGCAGATGCATTCCGACCTGGATCGCCTCGGTGATGAGATCGCTGAATTGTCCGCGCATCTCGAGGCGGCGACCGCAAGGCTGCTCGATCGCATCCGAGAGTTCGATGCGCGTGGTGGGTGGAACAATGGCTTTCGTTCGTGCGCCGCGTGGCTGAGCTGGCGCGTTGGTCTCGATCCCGGTGCGGCGCGTGAACGGGTCCGAGTCGCCCGTGCCTTGGGAACGCTGCCGCGTCTCGCCGCGGCCCTCGCGCGCGGTGAGATCTCGTACGCGAAGGTCCGCGCCATCACTCGCGTGGCGACAGCCGACACCGAGGAGCGTTTGCTTGCCGTCGCCCGGGCTGGGACCGCCGAACACGTCGCGCACATTGTGCGGGGCTGGCGCTACGTCGACCGGCAAGCGGAGGCGCGCGAGGCCAAGCGTCGGTACGTCCTTCGGGGTCTGCAGGTGTATCCGGCCGACGACGGGACAGTAGTCGTTCGAGGGCAACTGACCGCGGAGGCGGGCGCGCTCCTGCTTCGGGCACTGGATGCCGCCCGCGAGAAACTCTACCCTCGCCCGCACAGCGCCCAGAGTGCCCTCGCCACCGTGCAAAACGTTTCCGCGGAAACGCCGACGTTCCCACAGCAACGTGCCGACGCGCTCGTGTCGCTCGCCGAGACCGCACTCCGCCACGGGCTCGATCCCGGGGCACCGGGCGAGCGCTATCAAGTCGTCGTGCACATCGATGCGCCGGTCCTGGCGGATGGCGATCAGCCCGGCCAGTCAGTGCTCGAAGACGGGGCGCGCGTTTCCGCGGAGACGTCACAGCGACTCGCGTGCGACGCGAGCCGTGTCGTCGTGCGCGAGGACGCCGATGGACGGCTCGTCGAGATCGGCGCGCGAACTCGGACGATTCCGCCGGCGCTTCGGCGTGCGCTACACCACCGCGATCAGGGCTGCCGGTTCCCGGGCTGTGGTGTCCGCATCGCGGAGGGGCATCACATCGAACACTGGGCACGCGGCGGCCCCACGACGCTGTCGAATCTCGCCCTCCTGTGCCGGCGACATCACCGCGCGGTGCACGAGGAGGGCTATCAGATCGAGCGGAACAAGCACGGCGGGCTGACGTTTCGCCGGCCGAACGGCTGGGCGATTCCTGATGTCCCGGCCGCGCCGGCGGTACCCGCCGATCCGCTGAATGCGCTGCGAGACACCAACGGCGCGGACGCAGTCAACGTGAACTCGCACACGCTCACTCCGGAGTGGCGCGGGGAACGCCTGGATGTCGGCTACGCGATCGACGTCCTGCACCCGAGGGCGACTGCGGCACGACCTGGAGAGTGTCCGCCGACTGACGAGTGTCCGCCGACTGATGAAGAGCACCCATCGCCGGATGGAGATCTCGCGAGCTAGCGGCCTCGCTTCGAGAGACGCGCGGGGTACGCGCCTATCGCTCACCCGCTTCCGCGCCCGCGCCCAGCACCGACCGGCCCGTCGCGCGCAGCAGCTTCCGGTCGGCGTCGGCGTCCGGCGCCGGCGGCACCTTCACGACGAGGTCCTGCGTGAACGTCGGAATCGCGCGCCCGGCCGGCCATTGCGTCCCGAACGGGTCCTGGCCGGACGCCACCGCGCGGATGCCGTCGCTCACGATCTTGCGCAGCATCATCACGCCGCGGTCCGTCGACGCGAGGCGCTCCAGCGCGTGGACGGCGATCGTCCGCTGGCTCGACTGCGCGTCGAAGTCGGCGGGGAAGCGCTGGCGCTCGGCATATGGGCGGTCGTCGGATTGGCCGAAGCCGGGCTGCGCAACCTGCTCCGCGGTGAGACCCCACGCCGGATCGACCTGCGCGAGCTCGAAGTTCGTCGTGTGCGTGTCGTCGTTCGGGACGGCCCAGCGGATGATCAGCGGGCGGCTCGCGGCCTTGGGCGCCGCCGCCTCTTCGATCTCGCGCGTGAACTGGTGGACGTTCGGCGGCATGAAGTCGCACACGCGCACCCACACGAGGTCGTCGATGCGGCGCGTGGCGATGTAGACCATGCCCGCCTCCGTCAGCGCCCAGTCGAGCTCGGGGACCACGCCGAAAGCCGGCGTGAATTGATATCCGCTGCTGAGCGCGTGGAGGAACGCCGTGTGCACCGGGTCCATGCTGTTGTCCTTCACCTGGAGCCAGTTGCACGGCAGCGTGAACTTCGCGGCCGGCATCAGCGTGTGGCCCGCCACCTCGTACGAATCCCACAATGGAAACGACGGGCGACGCTCCGGCGGGCCGAGATACGCGAACACCAGTCCCGCGAACTCGTGCGTCGGGTACGCGCCCTGCCACACGCGCTCGTGCAGGCGGCTGCCGCGCGGCTCGCCCGGTGTCTCGAGGCAGCGGCCGTCGACGTCGTAGACCCACCCGTGATAGCAGCAGCGAATGCCGTGCTCGACCGGAATGCCGTACTCGAGCGACGTCCCGCGATGCGCGCAGTGAAGATGCAGGACGCCGACGCGCCCGCTGCGATCGCGGAACACGACCAGGTCTTCGCCGAGGATGCGCACGCGCAGCGGCGTCTCCGTCAGATCGCGCGCGAACGCGACGGGCTGCCAGAACCGGCGCAGATATTCGCCGCACGGCGTGCCCGGGCCGACCTGCGTGAGCTCGGAATCCGGCGGCGGCACGTCGCGACGGTGATAGCCGTCGAATGCGTGATCGCGAGACATCGGCCGTAGCTTAACGCAGCGCGACCTGCGTCGAGCCGTCACCCTGAAAGACGTAGCGGAACGTGACGCATCCGGGCCGCGATCCGGGGCAGTAGTACCCGAGCATCTCGAGCTTCGCGTAGCGGCCGTCCGTCGTTCGCACCGCCCACACCTGCGGCTTCGGCGTCAGGATGTGCGAGAAGAACCCGTACTCGTACCAGCCGGCGATCGCGGGATTGCGCGGGTCGGTCGTGCCCTCGTTCTCGCGATAGCCCTGCGCGGGGACCGTGCGCACGTCGTCGAACCGGACACGTCCGAGATCGAGCACACCCGCGCGGCCGGAGAACCCCGGCCCGCTGTTCGCGATGACCTGATACCGGCGGAACGCGAGATCCCAATCCGCCGCGTCGTCCACGACGGCGCCGAGACGGAACGAGAAGCGGCGCCACGTCTCACCGCTGGTCGCGTCGACGGTGTAGACGCGCGGGCCGATCAGCGCGCGGCCCGCGTCCTGCGGCGCGCCGGCCGTCGGCGTGTACATCGGCACGTCCGGCGTGCGCAGCGTCAGCGCCACGAGCGCCGCCGCCGCGAGCGCGACGGCGACGACCGCCACGACCGGCATCGCGACGCGCCTCCCTGCCATCGCCGGTCGAGTCTACTGCTACACTACCGGCCGGCAAACGGATCACTCCCAAGGAGGGCGCATGTCGAAGCGCAGGACATTCCTGATCGCCGCGCTCGTCGCAAGCGGCGTCGCCGCCGCGCAGCCGGCGCTCGCGCAGACGACCACGCTCACGATGTCGTCGTGGGTGTCGCCGACGCACCACATCACCGCGGTCGTGCTGCAGGGCTGGGCCACCGAGGCGGAAAAAGTCACCAACGGCCGCGTGAAGTTCACGATGCTGCCGAAGCATCCGTCGGCGCCGCCCGGCACGTTCGACGCCGTGCGCGAAGGCCTCGTCGACCTGTCGTTCGTCACCGCGAGCTACACGCCGCAGCGCCACGTGATGCCGCTGATGCCGGAGCTCCCCGGCGCCGGCGACACCGCGCTCGCGAACTCCATCGCGTACTCCCGCATCCACTGGAAGCACTTCCACAAGCTCGGCGAGTACAAGGGCGTGAAGCTGCTCGGCGTGTTCACGCACGGGCCGGGCCAGATGTTCACGAAGAAGCCCGTCCACTCGATCGCCGACGTCCAGGGTCTGAAGATCCGCACGGGTGGCGGCGTCGCCGAGAAGGTCGCGAAGGCGCTCGGCGCCTCGGCGTTCGTGAAGCCGGCGCCCGAGTCGTTCGAGCTGCTCAAGTCCGGCGTGGCCGACGGCGTGTTCTTCCCGATGGAGTCGGTGGTGTCGTTCAAGCTCGACACCGTGCTCGAGCAGGCCACGCTGTTCCCCGGCGGCATGTACAGCTCCGCGTTCGGCTTCTTCATGAACGAGGACAAGTGGAACAAGCTGCCCAAGCAGGATCAGGAAGCGCTCGAGAAGATCTCCGGCGAGTGGATCGCGCGCCACGCCGGCAAGTCGTGGGACGCCGCCGACGTGAAGGGCCTGGACGCGCTCAAGAAGTCGGGCGTGAAGATCGTCAACGCCAACAGCGAGCTCGTCGCCGAGGTCAAGAAGCGCTCCGCGCCGATCATCGACGAGTGGATCCAGCAGGCGAGCGCGAAGGGCGTGGACGCCAAGGCCATCCTCGCCGAGTTCCGCGAAGAGCTGAAGAAGGCGAAGTAAGCGCTTGTTCGCGAGGGGGGCTGTCGAGGCCCCCCTCGAGAATCCATCGCGTCTGCGATCTATCGCTTCTGCCAGTAGTGCCGGACGGCAATTTCCATCGGCGGCGTCATGCGCTGCGCGTGCGCGACGGTCCTCTTCGCGTAGTCTCGCTGCGCCGCGAGCACCTTCGCGAAGAACGGGTTCTTCTGCGCCTCGGCGTCGAAGGTCTTGTCGATCGCGTCGAGCTCGGCGCGCAGGACTTCGTCCGGCGTGCGCAGGATCTGCACGCCGTGCTTGGCCGCGAGGTCTTCTGCCGCCTTCGCGTCCTGGTCGACCGTGTACGCGCTGAGCCGCGTGATCTCGGCCAGCGCCGCGTACTTCACGATCGCCTGGAGATCCGGCGGCAGCTCCCCCCACTTCTTCCGGTTCACGATGAGCTCGTGAAACGTGGGCGGCTGACGGAAGCTCGGCATGTAGTAATACTTCGCCGCCTGGTGGAACCCCATGACGATGTCGCGACTCGGGATCGCCCACTCGGCGCCGTCGATCACGCCGCGCTCCAGTGACGGCACGATGTCGCCGCCGGCCATGCCGACGGTGGCGACGCCCATGCGCCGGAACATCTCGAGCCCGATCCCCGACGACCGGAATTTCAGCTTCTTCAGATCCTCGAGGTTGTTCATCGGCTTCTTGACCCAGCCGAACGCCTCCCAGAACGGCTGGATCGTCGTGAAGTGCGCGACGACGTCCATTCTCAGCTCTTTCTGCAGCAGCTCGTTGTAGAGCTCCTGGCCGCCGCCGGAGTAGAGCCAGGCCGTGAACTCGTTCTGGCCCATGCCGAACGGCCCGCCGAGCGGCGAGCCGAAGAGCCCCGCCGCCGTGTTCTTCCCGGCCCACAGGCCGGGCCACGTCATCCCGCCGTCGAGCGCGCCGCGATTCACCGCGTCGAGCACTTCGAAGAACCCGACGACGGCACCGACGGGAAGCGGCTCGATCTTCAGCCGACCGCCGGACATCTGCTCGATCGACTTGGCCAGCTCGATCAGCGAGCGATGCGGATAGTCGGTGATCGGGAACGAGCTCTGGACCTTCCAGACGAACGTCCGCGGCTGGGCGGGCGTCGCGGGCGCGATCAGCGCCGCGACGAGGGCGAGAACGGCGAGGACGGTGGCGAAAGCGAACAGGCGACGTGGACGCATGGGCTCCTCCTTGCCTGATTCACCGCGGCGCCATGATACCTTCCCGCCCTGTGAAGATTCCCGAGCACCGGTGGAAACGGCACGCCGAAGGTCTCCTCGGCGTGGCCGCTTCCATCATCCTCTTCCTCATGATGTTCCTCACGTTCGTCGACGTGGTCCTCCGCTACCTCTTCAACCGGCCGATCGCCAGCGCGTTCGAGCTCACCGAGCTCATGCTGGTCGTGCTGATCTTCGCGGGCCTGCCCCTCGTGTCCTGGGCGGACGAGCACGTCACGATGGATTTCATCGATCGCCTCCTCTCCCCTTCCGCCCGGCAGCGGCTGGAGCGCGGCGTCCACGTGATCAGCGCCGCGATCATGGCCTTCCTCACGTGGCAGGTGTGGCTGAAGGCCGACAAGATCTGGGGGTATCGCGACGCGACGGACGTGCTGCGCGTCGTCTACGGACCGTTCGTCTACTTCATGGCGGTGATGATCGGGCTCACCGGCGCGATCCACCTCTACAAGGCGTTCGGCCCCGGCACGGGGTCTGCCGTGCCGCAATGATCGAAGGGCTCGCCGGGCTGCTCCTCATGGTGGTGATCGCGTTCGTGCGCGTGCCGATCGCGCTCGCGATGGGCATCGTCGGCATCGTCGGCTACGCGTACATGCGCGACTGGAACTGGGCGGTCGCGTTCGCGATGACGCAGACGAAGATCTACGAGACCGGCCGCAACTACACGCTGTCCGTCATCCCGCTGTTCATCCTGATGGGCACGTTCATCGCGCGCGCCGGGATGGCCGAGGAGCTGTTCCGCGCCGCGTACGCGTTCGTCGGTCACACGCGCGGCGGGCTCGCGATGGCGACAGTCTGGGCGTCGGCCGCGTTCGGCGGCCCGTGCGGCTCCTCGATCGCCACCGCCGCCACGATCGCGAAGGTGGCGTACCCGCCGATGAAGCGGTTCGGGTACTCCGACAAGCTCGCGACGGGCGCGATCGCGGCGGGCGGCACGCTCGGCATCATGGTCCCGCCGTCGACGCTGATGGTGATCTACGCGATCTTCACCGAGACCAACGTCGGCAAGCTGTTCGCGGCCGGCTTCATTCCGGGATTCGTGGGCGCCGTCCTCCTGTGCGGCGCGGTCCTCTACATGACGTGGCGCGACCCCGACGCCGGGCCGCCGGGAAGGCGCTCGAGCTGGGCCGAGCGCTGGCGCGCGCTCCGCGACGTGTGGGGCGTCACGGTCGTGTTCCTCTGGGTGATGGGCGGCATCTACGGCGGGCTCTTCACGGCGACGGAGGGCGCGGGCATGGGCGCGGTGGGCGCGCTCGCCTTCGCGCTCTGGCGGCGCGCGCTCACCTGGCAGACGCTCTACGTCTCGCTGGTCGAGAGCGCCCGGACGACCGCCATGCTGTTCATGATCCTGATCGGCGCCCTGATGTTCGCCGAGTTCGTCAACATCACGACGATGCCCGCGGGGCTCAAGGCGCTGGTCACCGAGTGGCAGCTCAGTCCGATCATGGTCGTCGCCGCGATCTGCGCGGTGTACGTCGTCCTCGGGACCGCGATGGAGGAGCTGTCGATGATCCTCCTCACCATCCCCGTCTTCTTCCCCGTGGTCGTCCACCTCGGCTTCGACCCGATCTGGTTCGGTATCCTCATCGTCACCGTGGTGGAGATCGGCCTGATCAGCCCGCCTGTCGGCATGAACCTCTTCGTCATGAAGACGTTGCTCCCGAACGTCTCCACGGGCACGCTGTTCCGCGGCGTGATGCCGTTCGTGGTCGCCGACGTGGTCCGGCTCGCGCTCCTGATCGCGTTTCCCGCGCTGTCGCTGTGGCTGCCGAGCTTGATGAAGTAGGAGGCCCGTATGAGAAAGCGGATCGGCGTGATGGTGCCCTCGACGAACACGACGTGCGAGGCCGACTTCCAGATGGTCGCGCCGCGCGGCTACACCGTCCACGGCCAGCGGCTCTGGCTCACCAACGACGCGCTCGGCGAGGAAGGCATGCTGCGCATGAACGGCGAGATCGAGAGCGGCGCGCGCTATCTCGCCACCGCGCACGTCGACGCGATCTCGTACGGCTGCACGACCGGGAGCTTCTTCAAGGGGCCCGGGTGGGACCGCGAGATGATCGCCCTCATCGAGAAGACCGCGGGGGTGCCCGCGGTCGCGACGAGCCCGTCGGTCGTGGAGGCCCTGCGGTCGTTCGGCGCCCGGCGTATCTCCGTGGCGACGCCGTATCCGGAGTGGAACAACCAGCGGCTGCGCGCGTACCTCACGGCGCAGGGCTTCGAGGTGCTGAACCTCGAGGCCGAGCCGACCGCGGCGAAGGCCGGCAACCAGGGGATCAACGACCAGGACCCGGCGGTGGTCGTCGAGTTCGCGTCACGCGCGTGCCGCCCGGACGCCGACGCGCTCCTCTGCTCGTGCACCGCATGGCGGTCGGTCGAGGCCGTCGAGGAGATCGAGCGGCGCACCGGGAAGCCCGTCGTGACGTCGAACCAGTCGAGCATCTGGATGACGCTGCGCCGGCTCGGTCACACGGAGCCGATCGCGGGGTTCGGCCGGCTGCTGCGCAGCTTCCCGGCCGTCACGGCGGCGGCGTAGCGATGCGCCTCGGCGTCAGCCTCCCCCGCACCGCGCCCGACGGCAGCCCGCTGACCGGCGACGCGTTCATCGAGGGCGCCCGGCTCGTCGAGCGCCTCGGCTTCGACCACGCGTGGTCGTTCGACGCGATCGGCCGCGGGTTCATCATTCCCGACCCGCTCATCGCGGTCTCCGTCGCGGCGGGCGTCACCTCGCGCATCGAGGTCGGCACCTGCATCCTCCAGGTCCCGCTGCGACGGCCGGTCGAGCTCGCGCACCGGATCCTCACCGCGCATCTGATCTGTCGCGGCCGTCTCCTGCTGGGCGTCGGCGCCGGGTCGACGAAGGCCGACTTCGACGCGATCGGCGTGCCGTTCGAGACCCGGCTGCGCGACATGGACGAGTCGCTGGCGCTCATGCGACGGCTCTGGGCCGGCGAGAAGGTCGGCGCCGCGCAGCTCGGCCCGTGGCCGGCGGCGCTCGGCGGCCCGAACGTGCTCATCGGGAGCTGGCGCGGCAAGGAATGGATCCCGCGCGCGGCGAAGGCGTTCGACGGGTGGATCGCGTCGGGCGCGCGCAGCAACTTCGAGGCGATCGCCGAGGGCATCACGCGCTACCGCGAGGCCGGCGGTACCCGCGCGATCGTCACCAACCTGGTCGTGGACCTCGACGCGCCGACGAAGGATGTCCCGGGCACGGAGCCGTTCCACATGCGTTGCTCGCCGGCGGAGGCCGCCGCGCGGCTTCGCCGTCTGGCCGACCTCGGCTACGACGACGCCGTGCTCGTCCCGAAGGTCCACACGGAAGCGCACCTCGCCGCGCTGCGCGCGCTCGTGAAGTAAGCCGTGGCGCACGTCCAGACCGTGCTCGGCCTGATCGCCCCCGAGGCGCTCGGGCCGACACTGATGCACGAGCACCTGCTGGTCGACATCCGTCCGCCGTCGAAGCGGGCGCCCGCCGACCTCGGACCCGAGCTTCGCCTCGACACGATCTGGGCGATCAACTACGGCACCCTGCCCGCCGCGCGGAACTATCTCCTCGACGACGCCGAGATCGCGACCGACGAAGTGCGACGGATGCTCGCGGCGGGTGGCCGCTCGATCGTCGAGCTGTCGTCGGGGGGCCTCGGTCCGCAGCCGGACGCGCTGGTGAAGATCGCGCGCGCGACGGGCGCGCACATCGTGATGGGCTGCGGCCACTACGTCGACGAGTATCAGCCGGCGGCGAACCGCGACCGCGGCGTCGACGACTTCGCGCGCGACATGATCACCGCCGCGAAGGACGGCGCGTGGGGCACCGGCGTGCGCGCGGGGATCATCGGCGAGATCGGCTGCCAGGCGCCGTGGACGGAGCTCGAGCGGCGCGTGATGCGCGGCGCGCTGATCGCGCAGCGGGAGACCGGGCTCGCGGTGAACGTGCACCCGGGGCGTCATCCCGACCAGCCGCAGGAGGTCGCGGACTTCCTCCGCGCGCACGGGGGCACGATCGAGCGCACGGTCATCAGCCACATCGACCGCACGATCTTCGATACCGAGCGAATGCTGCGCCTCGCCGACACCGGCTGCGTGCTCGAGTTCGATCTGTTCGGTCAGGAGAGCTCGTACTACCGGCTCGCGGACATCGACATGCCGAACGACGCCGTGCGCCTGCGCGCGATCCGCGCGCTCATCGCGCGCGGCCACCTCGCGCGCGTGGTGATCGCGCACGACATCTGCTACCGGACACGCCTCGTGGCCTTCGGCGGCCACGGGTACGGGCACATCTTCGCGAACGTGGTGCCGATGATGCGGCGGCGCGGATTCTCCGACGCCGAGATCCACGCGATCCTCGTCGACAACCCGCGGCGTCTCCTCACCGTCCGGTGAGCGCGCGGCCGTCGTACGACGAGGCCGTGGCGCGCTTCGTGTGGCGCGAGAGCCTCGACGCCCTCGGGTGGACGGCCGACGGCGACGTCAATCTCTGCGACACGATCGTCGGCCGCCACGCGCGGTCGGGCCGCATCGCGCTCCGCTGGTTCGGCAAGGCGGGCGCGCCCGGCACGGCGGGTGACGGGCGCACGCTCACGTTCGACGAGCTCGCGCGGCTCGCGAGCCGCGTCGCCGGGTTCCTCGCGAGCGCCGGCGTGACGAAGGGCGACCGCGTAGCGGGCTACCTGCCGCGCGTCCCGGAAACCATCGCGATCATGCTCGGCGCGTGGAAGATCGGCGCCATCTACGTGCCGATCTTCACGGGCTTCGGTCCCGACGCGATCGCGTTCCGTGTCGCTCACAGCGGCGCGCGGATCCTGTTCACACACGCCGACTATCGCGACCGCGTGCCATCGCTGTCGGATGACACGCGGATCATTACGATCGATTCGGCAGTCGCGGAGGGCCGGGATGCATTCCCGGCCCGGAGCGAGGGGGGCGTGGGGGGTGCGTCTCGCACCCCCCAAGTACATCGTCACGATCCCGCGGTGCTGCTGTACACCTCGGGATCCACCGGGCCGCCGAAAGGCGTGAAGATCGCCACGAACTTTCCGCTCGCCGTTCATCCGTGGATCACGCTCGGCGTCGATCTGCGGCCGGATGACGTCTTCTGGCCCACCGGCGATCCGGGCTGGGGCTACGGCCTGATCTGCTACATGACCGCGCTCGCGCTCGGCGTCGCCGTCGTCAGCCACGAGGCGACGCCGACGGCGGAGGCCGCGCTGAAGCGGATCAGCGCGCTCGGCGTGACGAACCTCGCGACGACCCCGACGCTGCTGCGCGGGATCATGGCCCTCGGCGAGGCGGAGGTGCGCGCGCATCCCGTGCGCGTGCGGTGCGCGAGCAGCTGCGGCGAGCCGCTGAACGCGGAGGTCGTGGGCTTCTTCCAGAAGCTCTGGGGCGTGACCGTGATGGACCACTACGGCTCCAGCGAGTTCGGGCTGCCGATCGGCAACCTCGCCGCCGCGGACATGGCGGTGAAGCCGGGCTCGATGGGCCGCCCGATGCCGGGCGCGCGCGTCTCCATCGTCGACGACGACGGCATGGAGCTTCCCGCGGACACCGTGGGGCACATCGCCCTCGCGCCGAGCGAGACCGGCTACTACTCGCTCGGGTACTGGAGCGACGAGACGCGCACGGGGGAGCTGTTCCGTCGCGGCTGGATGACCGTCGGCGATCTCGGCCGGCGCGACGGGGACGGCTACTTCTGGTTCGAAGGCCGCGCGGACGACGTGATCAAGAGCGCGGGCTACCGCATCGGCCCGTTCGAAGTGGAGAGCGCGATCCTCGAGCACCCGGCGGTCGCCGAAGCGGCCGTCGTCGGCAAGCCGGACGCGCTGCGCGGACACATCGTGAAGGCGTTCGTCGTCCTGCGCCCCGGTGCTGCAACGACGCCGTCGCTCGCGGATGAGATCGTCGAGGTCGTGAAGACGCGTCTCGGCCGCCCGCAGGCCCCGCGCGAGGTCGAGTTCGTGCGCGAGCTTCCGAAGACGGAGACCGGCAAGATCCAGCGGTTCGTGCTGCGGCGGCGCTGAGCCGCCGCGAGAGGAGCGTTCCATGGCGACGCCGCGCATGATCACCGCGCCCGGCACCACCTGGCCCGAGCGCTACACGTTCTCGCCCGCGCTGAAGGCCGGCACCCTGCTCTTCATCGCCGGCACGACCGCGGTCGACGACAAGGGCGCGCTCGTCGCGCCGGGCGACATCGTCGGCCAGACGCGCTTCATCCTCCAGAAGTTCGGCACGCTGCTGCGTGCCGCGGGCGCGGGCTTCGAGCACGTGGTGGAGACGACGGAATACATCACGACGACCGAGAACTACCGCGGGACGGCGGCGGTGCGCCGCGAGTTCTTCCGCCCGCCCTACCCGGTGGCGACGGGCGTGATCGTGGCCGGATTGCTGCGGCAGGGCGCGCTGATCGAGATCTCGGCGGTCGCCGTCCTGCCCGACTAGCGCGGGCGGATCAGACCGCCGCCGCCGGGGCCACCCATTCCCGGGCCGCCGAGGCCGCCGGGCATCCGGTCCGGCACGATGATCTGCGACGCGGCTTCGCGGCGCAGCTGCTCGATCTCGCGGCGCGTGCGCTCGATCGCGGCTTC
This sequence comes from Candidatus Rokuibacteriota bacterium, assembly GCA_016866775.1. Lineage (GTDB taxonomy): Bacteria > Methylomirabilota > Methylomirabilia > Rokubacteriales > CSP1-6 > VGLJ01. The sequence continues at coordinate 12,672 of VGLJ01000011.1, forward strand.
GGCGCCCGCCGAGAACTTGTCGACGGCCTCGCCGAGCGACCGGGCTTCGATCTCGAACACGAGCGGCAGCAGGCCGCCCGTCGTCAGGAGCTGGGTCTCGCCGACGTAGAGGATCGCGCGCGCCATGTCGGTCGTCCCGTCGCGCGTCACCGGCGTGAGCACGCGGATCGTGCCGATGCGGCGATCCGTATACGTGTCCTCACGATAGAGGGAGGCCGCGTCCATCTTCAGCTCGGGGGCGCCGGATTCGTCAGCCATGCCGGTCAGGGTAGCACGGGCGCCTCGGCACTCGCGGAGCGCGGCGGCTTTGCCGTCGCGCGGAGCGTGGAGGGCTTGGGGGGCGCACCTAGCGCCCCCCATCTCCAAAAGATCTGATGACGTCCCTGCCGTAGCGGAGGACGTCGTCCGGCGTCTTCACCTGCGCGGGCAGGCCCGCGCCCGAGCTGATGGGAACGGCCACGCGCGCGATCCCGCGCTTCGCCAGCGCCTCGATCTCCTTCACCTCGGTCGGCGCGGACACCGTGACCTCGATCGACGCGGGATCGCGCCCGGCCTCCTCCGCCGCCCGCCGCATCTCGTCGAACAGCTCCTGGGATGCGCCGCGCGCGGGGAAGTAGCCGTCGCCGAGACGTCCGGCGCGGCGCGCCGCCGCCTTCGTGTCGCCGCCCACGATGATCGGGATCGGCGCCGCGGGCAACGGGCGGCAGAAGACGTCGTCGAAATTCACGAACCGGCCGTGGACGCTCGCGCGCTCCTGCGTCCACAGCGTGCGCATCGCCGCGACGTACTCGTCCGTGCGCGGCCCGCGATCCTCGAACGGCACGCCGAGCGCCGCGAACTCCTCGGCGAGCCAGCCGACGCCGATCCCGAGCAGCGCCCGGCGGCCGCCCGCGAGGTGATCGAGCGTCGCAATCGCCTTCGCGGTGACGACGGGATTGCGCTGCGGCAGGATCAGGATCGCCGTGCCCAGCTTGAGCGTCCGCGTCGCGGACGCGATGTACGCGAGCCAGATCAGCGGATCCGGGATCGGAAAGTCCTCGAGGCCGGATCCCATCTTCCCCGTCGGCGAGTACGGATACCGCGACTGGTAGGCGTGCGGCACCACGACGTGCTCGACCGTCCAGATCGACTCGAAGCCCGCCGCCTCGGCCGCCTGCGCGAGCTCGACGGCGGCGGGACCGTTCGCGAAGCGGCCGAGGCTCGCGTACCGGAGCCCGAACTTCACGACGCCACCCAGCCGTACCAGCGATGACTCGGCGTGGCGCCTTCTTCCAGATACGCCATCTTCATCCGGCTCAGGTAGTCCTTCGGGATCTCGTTGCGCTTCGCGTTCACGTCGATGCCGAACGCGCGGGCGGCGTTGAGCCCGAAGATCTGCTCCTTCACCTGCCGCGTGAGCGGCGCGTACTTGTGCCCGTCGATGAGCGCCTGCGGGATCTCGAAGCGGCGGAACGCTTCGATCTGCCACTGCGGCGTGCCGTACCAGATCGAGTCCGTGCCCCACAGGACGTGGTCGGCGCCGAACGCGTCGACGACCTGCCCGATCAGGTGCGCGCACGCCGTCGGGTTCGTGGTGACGAGCTGACCGAACGTCGAGCCGAGCTCCATGTAGATGTTGCGGATCCCCGGCTCCTTCTTCTTCATCTGACAGAACTCGGTCGTCCACGGGACTTCACCCGTCGGCTTCGCCGCGTTCAGGCCGAGCAAGCCCGCGTGGTACGCCATGAAGTCGATGTCCGGGAAGTCCTTCGCGGCCTTGATCATGTCGCGCGGGTGGTTGTAGTCGGCGACGGGGCCGAGCGGCAGCCCTTTGTGGACGCAGAAACGCTTCACGCCGAGCTTGCGCGCGCGCTCGAGCATCGGGTACGCGATCTTCTCGTCGTCGAGGAACCAGCCGCGGTCGAAGCCCTTCGGGTTCGCGCCGGTGTACGCCTTCCACGCGTCCACCTTCATCGCGCCCGCCTGCTGGTCCATGAAGTCGAGGTCGGCCTGGCCGAGCTGCGGGCTCACGAGCCCGTGCGCGAGCATCCGCCGCGACTGCGTGATGCGATTGATCTCGTCGCGGATGTGCGTCATCTCCTTCGGCGGCAGCACCGCTTCCCACGGGTACGGGCCGGGCGGCGTCGAGATGAGCCCGACCGCCGTCTCGCTGTCGAAGAAGACTTCCTTCACGAAGTTCTCCCACGAGAGGTCGGCCATCGTGCCGCGATCCGAGGCAAGCTTGGGATTGAGCGGCCGCGAGCGCTGGCGCAGGCGCAGCAGCGCGTTCTTCGGGATGCCGCCCCTGCGTCCGCCTTCCGCGTCGGTCGGGTCGTAGCCCGCGCTCACGTAGTGGAGCTGCGCGTCGAGGATGAACAACGGGTCGCCACTGCGCGCGGCGAACGCGGACGGCTCCGCCGCTTCGACCGGCAGCACGTCGAAGAACCGGCCGAAGACGGCGTTCATCGCCAGCAGCGACGCCGCCATGCCGCCGCCGGTGCGCAGAAAGTCGCGCCGCGTGAGCCCGAGCCGCGGCGCGAGCCGGCCCGCGTCCGCGAGGATCCGGTGCTCGACCGCGCGCTGCTCCGGAGTCTGCGGCAGCGGCAGGAATTCTTCGTTCGAGACGAGCATGGTCGGCAGAGGGAGCTCGGTGCGGATACCCTGGCGCATGGCGTAGTCTAACGCCGGGAGGAACGACGATGGCGAGGATAGAGCCGCTCAGCATCAACCAGGTCGACGACGAGATCCGGCACCTCTGCGAGGAGGCCGAGCTCCAGACGGGCACGTCGGTCAGCGCCCGGACGCACGCGAAGAACCCGGTCGTCATGAAGGCGCTCGCGGCGTTGCGCGCCACGCTCGCCAAGGAAGGCAGTGTCGATCCGGTCATCCGCGAGCTCATGCGCCTGAAGGTCGCGTCGCTCAACGGGTGCCGGTACTGAATGAAGGCCCGCTATGCCGGGGCCCGGCAAGCAGGCGCGACGGAAGAGAAGATCGCGGCGATCGACGACGAGCGCTCGGACCGGCTGAGTCCGCGCGAGCGCATGGCGGTCCGCTACGCCGAGAAGCTGGCGGTCGATCACCGCAACGTCGACGACGCGTTCTGGGCGGAGCTGCGGCGTCACTTCTCCGAGGCCGACATCCTCGAGCTCACCCTGCACGCCACGCTCTACATCGGCTTCGGACGGTTCAACGAGATCATCGGCCTGGAGCCCGCGTGACGGAAATTCTCCACCGGTTCGTCGAGACCAACGGCCTCCGCATGCACGTCGCGGAGGCCGGCCGTGGGCCGCTCGTCATCATGTGCCACGGCTTCCCGGAGTCCTGGTACTCGTGGCGCCACCAGCTCGTGGCGCTGGCGAACGCGGGCTTCCACGCGGTCGCGCCCGACATGCGCGGTTACGGGCAGACGGACCGGCCCGAGGCGATCGATCAGTACACACTGCTTCATCTCGTCGGCGACATGGTCGGTCTCGCCAAGGCGTTCGGCGACAAGCCGGCCGTCATCGCGGGGCACGACTGGGGCGCACCCGTCGCGTGGCACGCGGCGCTGCTGCGCCCCGACGTCTTCCGCGCGGTGATCGGCCTGAGCGTGCCGTTCATCCCGCGCCGCGCCAGGCGGCCGACGACGGTGATGCCGCAGACGGACGACACGATCTACTACCAGCTCTACTTCCAGGAGCCCGGCGTCGCCGAAGCCGAGCTCGAGCGTGACCCGCGCCACACGCTCCGCAGCGTCCTCTTCTGGGGCTCCGGCGACGCGCGATCGGAGCCGGTGAAGGTCGGCGGCGGCTCCGGGATGATCTCGCGCAGCCGCGGCTTCCTCGGCGGGCGCGACCTCACGGCGCCGGTCCCGCCGTGGCTCACCGAGGCGGACATCGACTTCTACGCGGGGGAATTCGCGCGGACGGGATTCCGCGGCGGGCTCAACTGGTACCGCAACATCGACCGGAGCTGGGAGCTGCTCGCGCCGTGGACGGGCGCGAAGGTCACGGTGCCGGCCCTCTACGTCGCCGGCGATCGCGACCTCGTCATGGGCTTCCGCGGGATGGATCAGCTCCTGCCCGCGCTCACCATGTTCGTGCCGAACCTGCGCGAGACGATCATCCTGCCCGGCTGCGGCCACTGGACGCAGCAGGAGCGCGCCGACGACGTGAACGCGGCGATGCTCAAGTTCCTGGCGCGCGAAGCGCTTTGAGGTCCTGAAACCGCCGGAACCACTTCCGGAACATGTCCTCGGTGTCCATGCAGTCGTGGAAACCCGCCTGCCGCGCCTTGATCGTGCTCACCAGCGTGGTCGGCGGCGGGCGCCTGGCGCCGTAGGCGAACTGCGCGTCCACGTAGTAGAAGCCCTGCCCCACGAAGTCCGCGAAGCGCTCGGGCGCGCGAAGGCCGTGGCGGCGCACGATCGCGGCCCACTCCGCTTCACGCGGCGGCATCGCCTCCGCGAGTGACAGCGGCTCGTCGGGGCCGACGTCCATGCCGAGCGTGTCCGCGATCGCCGGCCACACCTGGCGCCACTCGAACACGTCGCCGTTGTTGATGTTGAAGATCTCGTTCGCGCACGCGGGCGACGTCGCCGCCCACGCGCAGGCGCGCGCGAGCAGGTCCGCGTCGACGGCTTCGCGCACCCACGGCGGCCCGCCGGGAAACGCGAGCGGCCGGCCTTCCTCGCGGAGCAGCTCGGCGTAGACGCCGATCGCCGGGATCAGGTTCATGTGGCTCCCGAAGGACTCGCCGAAGATCACCTGCGGCCGCAGGATGGTCCAGGACCACGCCTGCCCGCGCTGCCGCTCGCGCAGGTAGTCCTCCTGCAGCCAGTAGAAGTTCTCGTGGACGTGACGCGGCTGCCGCTCCTTCGCCGGAATCGCGATCGGACCGAGATGGGCGCCGTACGCCTTCGTGCCCTGCAGGAGCGTGACGTGCTCGAGCCCGCGCGCCGCCGCGCGCAGCGGCTCGAAGAGGTGCTCCAGCATCACGCGGTTCGTCTCCATCTGATCGCGCTCGCGCCAGCCGCGGATCAGTCCCGGCTTCTCGTACAGCGCGGCGTAGACGAGGTGCGTGACCTCGCACATGCCGCCGAACACCTCCGCGCAGCGTGCGCGGTCGGTGAGATCGACCGAGATCAGCTCGACGCCGTCGAGACCTTCCGGGAGGCGGCGCGACACCGCGAGCACCTTGAAGCCCGGCAGCGACGCGAAGTGCTTCGCCGCCGCGAAGCCGACGAGCCCGGACGCGCCGGCGACGAGAACGGTGGGCACCGGCTACTTCGGGACGCGCGTTGCACCGGACGCGAGGAGGGCGTCGATCTCGCCGGCCGCGAGCCCGGCCTCGCGCAGGATCTCGACGCTGTGCTCCCCGAGGCGCGGCGGCAGCCGCCGGATCGACGCCGGCGTGGTGCCGTAGTGCGCCGGGATGCCGGGCAGCCGCATCTTCCCTTCGCTCGGGTGATCCACGAGCTGCCAGAACCCGGTCGCTTCGAGATGCGGATCGGTGAGCAGCGACTCCAGCGAGTTCACGATCATCGCCGGGATGTTGTTCGCGTCGAGCGCGGCGAGCCACTCGGCATTGGTGCGCGCCGGCGCGATCCGGCCGATCTCCTCGTAGAGGAACTCGATGTGCTGGAGGCGCGAGCCGAGCGTCGCGTAGCGCGGATCGTCGGCGAGGTCCTGCCGCCCGGCGATCTTGAAGAAGTCGCGCCAGTTCTTGTCGGTGTAGGGCAGGATCGCGAGGAAGCCGTCCTTCGTCTTGTACGGGCGGCGATAGCGGTTGAGCACGCGCTTGTAGCCGACACTGTCGAGCGGCGGCACGAACGTCTCGCCGTAGAGGTGCTCCACCATCACCCACGCGGCCAGGCTCTCGAACATCGGCACCTCGACTTCCTGGCCCTGGCCGGTGCGCGCCTTGTGATAGAGCGCGGCGAGCACGGCGGCGAGCACGGTCATCGAGCTGGTCTTGTCGGCCACGATGGTCGGCACGTACCGCGGCTCGTTGGCGAGCGGCGTCAGCGTGGAGGCGACGCCCGACACCGCCTGGATGATGTCGTCGTACGCGGGCTTCTCGCCGTACGGACCGGCGGCCCGGAAGCCGTAGGTGCCCACGTAGATCAGACCGGGATTCAGGGCGCGGAACGCCTCGTACGACATGCCCAGGCGCTTGGCCGCTTGCGGCCGGTAGTTGTGCAGGAGCACGTCGGCGTTCGACGCGAGACGCCGCAGCACGCTCCGCGCGTCGTCCTTCTTGAGGTCGAGCACGATCGAGCGCTTGTTGCGGTTGACGGCGAGGAAGAACGCGCCCATGTCGGGGTTGCGCATGGGGCCGAGCTGGCGCGTGGTGTCGCCCTCGGGCGGCTCGACCTTGATGATGTCGGCACCGAGGTCGCCCAGCTGCTGCGCGGCCCACGGCCCGAGCACGACGGTGGTGCAGTCGACGACGCGGACACCGGTCAATGGTCCTGACATGACGCTGATCCTACTCCGTCCCGTGCTAGCGTCGCGCGATGCGCGAGCGACAGGAAGGCATCGCGTTCCTGGCCACGGTCGTCGTCGCCTGGGGCCTCACGTGGCCCGTGAACAAGCTCGTGCTCGCGGCCGTGCCGCCGCTGTGGGCGGTGACGCTGCGGTCGATGATCGCCGCGGTCGTGCTCTTCGCGCTCGCGCTCGCCGTCGGCCGGCTGATCATTCCGCCGCGCGCGGACGTGCCGGTGCTGCTGAGCATCACGCTGCTGCACATGGTCGGCTTCACGGTGCTGACGAGCTTCGGCCTCGCGGTCGTGCCGGCGGGCCGCTCGGTGGTCCTCGCCTACACGACCCCGCTGTGGGTCACACCGGGCGCGCGCCTCTTTCTCGGTGAGCCGCTCACCGCGCGCCGCGCGGTCGGCGTGCTCATCGGTCTCGCCGGCCTGGCGGTTTTGTTCAACCCGTTCGCGTTCGACTGGACGAGCCGCGAGGCGGTCGTCGGCAACGCCGCGATCCTGGGCGGTGCGTTCCTGTGGGCCGGCAGCATCATCCACATCCGCGGCCATCGCTGGCGCGCGACGCCGTTCCAGCTCCTGCCGTGGGAATTGCTGCTCGCGACGGTGATCCTGCTGCCGCTGTCGCTCACGCTCGAGGGCGCGCCGGCGTGGGCGTGGACGCCGGCGTTGATCGCGTTGCTCGCGTACGGGGGAATTCCCGGGACGGGACTTCCCTACTGGGCGATCGCGATGGCGACGCGGCGTCTGCCCGCGGTGACGATCTCGCTCGGCCTCCTCGCGACGCCGGCGTTCAGCGTGGTCGTCGCCACGCTGTGGCTGGGCGAGCCGCTCACGGCGTCGCTGGTGATCGCGATCGTGCTGATCCTCGGTGGAATTTGTTGGGACATGGGGGGCTCCGGGCGCCCCCCAAGCCCCCCACGCTCCGGGCCCGGAATGAATCCGGGCCCTCCGCGAGTGCCCTCTAGCCCCCGGGCTCGAGCCGGATGATGCGGCCGCGCGGATGGTCCGTGAGGAGATAGACGAAGCCGTCGGGCCCCTGGCGGACGTTGCGGACGCGCTCCCCTGGCGCGATGACGTGGCGCTCCTCGTGCTGCACGCGGCCGTCGGCGAGCCTGAGCCTGACGAGCCGTCCCGGCTGGAGCGAGCCCACGAGCAGATCGCCGCGCCAGTCGGGGAACTTGTCCGCGGTGTAGAAGGTCGCCCCGGACGGCGCGATCACCGGATCCCAGTAGTACACCGGCTGCTCCATCCCGGCCTTGTGCGTGCCGATGCCGATCTGCGCGCCCGAGTAGTCGCGGCCGTACGTGATCACCGGCCAGCCGTAGTTCTTGCCGGCTTGCGGCTGGTTCAGCTCGTCGCCGCCGCGCGCGCCGTGCTCCACCGTCCACAGCCGGTCCTGCGCGTCGAGCGTCGCCGCCTGGATATTGCGGTGACCGTATGACCAGATCTCCGGTCGCGCGCCCTCGCGGCCGACGAACGGATTGTCCTTCGGCACGGAGCCGTCGGCGTTGATCCGGACGATCTTGCCGAGCGTGTCGCCGAGGTTCTGCGCGTGCTCGAGCTGGAGGAAGCGATCGCCCAGCGTCACGAACAGCGTGCCGTCGCGACGGAAGACGAGGCGCGAGCCCCAGTGCTTGCCGCCGCCGACCTTCGGCTGCTGCCGCCAGATCACCTTCGTGTCGTCGAGACCGCGCTCTCCGAGACGCCCGCGCGCCACCGCGGTGCTCGCGCCACCGTCGCCGGGCTCGGCGAAGGAGAGATAGACGAGACGGTCCTGCGCGAAGCTCGGGCTCAGCGCGACGTCGAGCAGGCCACCCTGATCGCCGGCGCGGACCTTCGGCACGCCGTCGACGGGCGCCGACAGCTCGCCCTCGCGCGAGACGAGACGCAGGCGCCCCGGCCGCTCGGTCACGAGCATGCGTCCGTCGGGCAGGAACGCGAGACCCCACGGGTGCTCGAGCCCGCGCGCGACGTCGACCTGGCGCGCCGGCAGCCGGCTGTCCTTCGGCGTGGGCGAGCGTGGAGCGTCCTGTGCGAGGGCGGGCACGACCGCGGCGATCGCCGCGGCGCAGATCACGAGAAAGATGCGAAGTCGCTCGGTGTTCATGGGGGAATTGTCCCTCGCGGCCCGCCCCCTCGGTCGCCTTCAACGTCCGGTCGAGCTCATCGGCGAGCGACGACGAGATCCGTGTCAGCGGCAGCCGGCGCTCCGGCGACGCGATCAGGCCCTGGCGCCAGACGCAATGCTTGATCGGCATCGGATTCGCTTCCTTGAAGAGCAGCGGAACGAGCGCCTCGAGCCGCGCCCACTCCCGGCGCGCGCCCTGGTGATCGTTCGCCGCCATGCGCTCGTACACGCGGAGGAACCGCTCGGTGTCGACGTGCGACGACGCGAGAATCCCGCCGTCGGCGCCGTGGGCGAGCATCGTGTAGAGCCACGGGTCGTCGCCGGTCAGCACGGCGAATCCCTTCGGGCGCAGGCGCAGCAGCTCGATCGACTGCGCGAGGTTGCCCGAGGAGTCCTTCACGCCGACGATGTTCGGCAGCTCCCCCAGCCGCAGCAACGTCTCGTTCGCGAGGTTGATGCTCGTGCGGTAGGGAATGTTGTAGATCAGGATCCGCTTGTCGGTCGCCTCGGCGATCCGCGTGAAGTGCTCCCGCATCCCGTCCTGGCTCGGCCGGTTGTAGTACGGGCACACCGAGACGATGCCCGGGAACGCGTAACGCTGGAGGCGCTTCAGGGTCTTCAAGACCTTCGCCGTCGCGTTGCCGCCGATGCCGACGAACACCGGCACGCGCCCCGCGACGAGGCTCACGGTGCGATCGACGATCGCCTCCATCTCGTCCTCGTCGATCGTCGGCCCCTCGCCCGTCGTTCCCAGCGGGAACACGCCGCTCACGCCCCGCGCGAGGTAGTGCGCGAGCATCCGGTCGTAGCTCGCGAAGTCGACGCTCCCGTTCACGAACGGCGTGATGATCGGCAGCCAGATCCCTGAGAGTGCCATTCTCGTTCTCCTGGCGACGACGCCCCAGAAACGACAAAGGCCCGCGACCGGGTGGTCGCGGGCCTCGAAGGTCCGAAGACGTCGTCGAGTCTGGGGTTAGGGAACGTCTCCCTTCACGCGCTTGAGGCGAAGCATGGGCGCCGTCATTAAGGCCCAGGCCGCGGTGGCGCCGGTGCGGACGACCGTCCCGTCGACATCGAGGGTCAGACGGGGCACGTCGAGGCGCGCGAGCGACTCGAGCACGAGTTCCTGGTTGAGCTGGATCGGCGGGCGGAGCGTCACGTGCGTGAATCGGCGCAGCCAATTGGTGACCGTGCGCGCCGAGGGCATCCGAGCCAGCCCGCTGAATCGGCGGACGAGCGGATCGCCGACGAGATACTTCAGGTGCTCCACCCGTCGCGCCCCGACGTAGAACAGCGCGAGCAGCAGCAGACTCAGCCGTGCGCCGCCGTAGTCGCCGCCGAGGTCCGCGCACGCGCGACGCAATCGTGGGTACAGGCCGAGCCGGCGTACATAGCGGTGGAGCAGCTCGAGTCCGCCGTACGACGTCAGCTGCTGCGGGATGAACTCGATCGGCAAATCGCGCTTGACCACCTGCCGCAAGCTGCCTACGCTCAAACGCATCAGAGGGGCCTCCCCGGATCGAAGAGTGACGTGGGCACGTCCACTCCTTTGATACGTCGGAAAGCCCCTCTGATGCATGTCAGCCGCCGATCGATTCCCGTTCTATTTTCGGATTGGGGCTAACTGGCAGTCGCCGGGCCGCGCGAAGTTCTTTCACCGGCTAGCGTCGTTCTCCCGGGGTCTCGAGCTGGTTTCGTGTGGTTCTTACGGTATATTCCTCTCGCCCTCCTTGATCGAGACGCGCCAGTGGATGCGGTCTTCCTCGGGTGGATAGTCGCCCGCCGCCTTGTGGTACGAGCAGCGGTTGTCCCAGATGACGATGTCGCCCTTGCGCCACTTGTGGCGGTACTGGGCGTCGGGATGGATCATCCGCTCGGTCAGCTCGTCGATCAGCGCGTCGCTTTCGGATTCGTCGACGCCCTCGATGCGGAGGATCTTGCCGGGATCGAAGTAGAGTCCCTTGCGCTTGGTCTCGGGGTGCGTGCGGGTGATCGGGTGGCGGACCGGCGTCCAGTTGCGGTCTTCCTCGTTCAGGAGCTGCGTCGCCTTCCGGCGCCCGCCGTACGTGAACACGCCGAGCCGTCCGTCGAGGCGCTCCTTCAGCCGCGGCGGTAGCGCGTCGTACGCCGCGTACATGCTGGCAAAGTGCGTGTCACCGCCGGTGCTCGGCACCGCGAGCGCATAGAGCTGCGTCGCCTTGAACGGCTCCTCGTCGTACGCGCCGTCGGTGTGCCAGCCCTCGGCCCCGCGCCGGTAGATCGCCATGTCGAGCGAGCCGTCGGCCTTGAACTTGTTGACGCCGAGGAAGGTGATCTCGGGGTAGTCGGGGTGCCGCGTGCTCTTCGAGGGGTGCGGAACCACGATGCCGAAGCGGCGGCTGTAGCGCAGGAACTCGTCGATCGTGAGCTCCTGGTCCGGGACGACCAGCACGTTGCCGTCGAGCCAGGCGCGATACAGCGGAGCGAAGCCCGCGTCGTCGAGCGTTGTGACGTCGACGCCGCGCACCTCGACGCCGATCTGCGGGCCCAGCCGGCGCACCTCGACCATCGGGCCGCATGGTGCGCCCGCGCCGGCGCGTCGTCAAGGTAGACTTCGGCCATGCCGTCACATCCCGGGTTCCTCTACGGCACCGCGTGGAAGGAAGACCGCACCGCCGCGCTGACCGAGCTCGCCCTGCGCACGGGGTTTCGCGGCATCGACACGGCGAACCAGCGCCGCCACTATCATGAGTCGGCGGTCGGCCGCGGGCTCGCCGCCGCGTATCGCGCCGGCGCCGTCACGCGCGCGGACCTGTTTCTCCAGACGAAGTTCACGTACCAGGCGGGCCAGGACCATCGCTTGCCGTACGACGCCGACGCGAGCCTCTCCGCGCAGGTCGCGCAGTCGATGGCGAGCTCGCTCGAGCACCTCGAGACCGATCACGTCGACAGCTACGTACTGCACGGCCCCGCGTCGGGCTACGAGTGGACCGTTCACGACGCCGAGGTGTGGGCGGCGATGCGCGCCGAGCGCGACGCCGGGCGCACGCGGGTCCTCGGCGTCAGCAACGTCTCGCTGCGCCACCTCGAGCAGATGGCCGCCGCCGGCGCCGAGCTGCCGGCGTTCGTGCAGAACCGCTGCTTCGCGCGCTTCGGGTGGGACTACCACGTCCGCGTGTTCTGTGCGGAGCACGGCATCGTGTACCAGGGCTTCTCGCTGCTCACCGCGAACCCGGAGGTCCTGCCGCATCCGCTCGTGCGGAGCATCGCGTCGCGGAACGGGGCCACCCCGGCCCAGGTCGTCTTTCGCTTCGCGCTCGCGGTCGGGATGCTCCCGCTCACGGGCACGAGCAACGCCGAGCACATGAAGCAGGACCTCGCGAGCAACGAGATCGCGCTCTCCGACGAGGAGGTGCGCGCGATCGAAGCCGTGGCGGTGCGCGCGGGATGAAGATCACGCACGTCGCCGTCGATGTCGTGCGAGTGCCCGTGGACCGCCCCTACGTCGCGGGCGCGCGCGCCGTCGATGCCAACTGGCACGTGCTCGCGCGGATCACCACGTCCGACGGCGTCGAGGGCGTCGGCTACATCGTCTACCCGCGTCCCGATCTGATGACCGCGATCGGACACGCGGCGCGCGAGCTCGGCGAGACGCTGATCGGCATGAGCGTGCTCGAGCCCGAGGCCGCGTGGGACCGGCTCGCCCGTCGCGGCGACTGGGTCGGGCCGGGCGGGCTGCTGCACGCAGCACTCGCGCCGCTCGACATCGCCGTGTGGGACGCCGCGGGCAAGACGCTCGGCCAGCCGCTTCATCGGCTGCTCGGTGGCTATCGCGATCGCGTACCGACGTACGGAAGCGACGGGCTCTGGTACAGCCTGTCGCCGGACGAGCTCGCCGCGTCCGCACGCCGTCACGTCGACGACGGCTTCGACGCGGTCAAGCTTCGCATCGGCAAGGAGCCGACCGCCGAGCGCGAGGCGGAGCGCGTCCGCGCGGTGCGCGAGGCCGTCGGCCCGGACGTCCGCATCATGGTGGATGCGACCGAGAGCTGGACGCTGCGGCAGGCGCGGGAGACCGGCCGCGTGCTGCAGGAGGCGGGCATCGCGTGGCTCGAGGACCCCGTGCACCATCTCGATCTGGCTGGACTCGCCGAGCTGCGCCGCGCGTTGACGGTTCCGGTCACGGGCGGCGAGCATCTCTATCACCTCGACGCGTTCCGCGCGCTGCTCGAGGCGCGCGCCGTCGACGTCGTGATCCTCGATCTTGCGCGCGTCGGCGGCATCACGCCGTGGCGCAAGATCGCGGCGCTGGCGCAGGCGCATCGCGTGCCGGTGTGCGGCCACGTCGTGCCCGAGATCCAGGTGCATCTGCTCGCGGCCGTGCCGAACGGCCATCTCGTGGAGTACGTGCCGCGCTCCGCGGCGATCCTCGCGGCGATGCCCCGTCGCGAGCGCGGCGCGCTCGTCGCGCCGTCGGCGCCGGGCCTCGGGCTCGAGCTCGATGCCGACGCGGTCCAGCGCTACCGGGTCGCGTGACCGGCCCCTTCCGCGTCCGGAGCTTCCGGTTCCAGTGGCCGGCCGACCTCCTGACGTCGTGGGCGACGGAGATGGAGACGCTGATCCTCGGCTGGTACGTGATGGTCGACAGCGGCTCGGTGCTGATGCTGACCGCGTTCGGGTCGCTCCAGTCGCTCGGCACGCTCGCGTCGCCGGTCTTCGGCATGCTCGGCGATCGCCTCGGCGTCCGCACGATGCTCTGCACGATGCGCGCGGCGTACGTGCTCCTCGCGGCGGCCGTGACGGCGCTCGCGGCCTGGGACTGGCTGACCCCGGTCTGGGTGCTCGCGATCGCCACGCTCACCGGCATCGTGCGGCCCAACGACCTCGTGATGCGCAACGCGCTCATCGGCGAGACGATCCCGCCGCCCCAGCAGATGGGCGCTCTCGGCTTCTCGCGCGCCAGCCAGGACTCGGCGCGCGTCGCCGGCGCGCTCGCCGGCGCCGGGCTCTCGGCCGCGCTCGGCATCGGCACCGCGTACGTCTTCGTCACGCTGTTCTACGCCGCGAGCTTCGCGCTGACCTTCGGCGTCGCGCGCTCGCGGCCCGCGCCGGATCCCACGCGGGCGGCGCGCGGCGCCGAGGCGCGGCCGTCGCCCTATCGCGACGTGAAGGACGGCCTCGTCCACGTCGCGACGACGCCGGCGCTGCTCGCGGCGATGCTGCTGGCGTTCCTCATCAACATCTCGGCCTATCCGGTGACGAGCGGGCTCCTGCCGTACGTCGCGCGCGAGGTCTACACGGTCGACAGCACCGGTCTGGGCTGGCTCGTCGCGAGCTTCGGCCTCGGCGCGCTCGCCGGCTCGATCGTGATCGTCGCGACGGGCGGTCCGCGACGCCCGGAGCGCGCGATGATCGTCTACGCGGCGCTCTGGTACGCGCTGCTGCTCGGCTTCGGGGCCGCGCGCGACGTCCGCGTCGGGCTCGCGTTGATGCTGGTCATCGGATTCGTGCAGAGCATCGCGATGATCTCGCTGATGGCCACCATGCTCGCCGCCGCCGAGGCGCGCTTCCGCACGCGCGTGATGGGCGCGCGTCAGCTCGCCGTCTACGGCATGCCCCTCGGGCTGATGGCGGCGGGCGTGCTGATCGGCCGGATGGGCTGGGCGGCGACGGTCGGCATGTACTGCGCGGTCGGGCTCGTCTTCACGCTGGCCATCGGGCTCCGCTGGCGCGGGAGCCTCGGGCCGGCGCGGCGCGCGCTCACGCCGTCGACGTCTCGAACTGCCTGACCATCTCCCGCACCACGTCGAGGCTCGCCCGCCAGAACGCCTGCGCGCGAATGTCGATGCCGAACCGGCTGCCCAGTTCCGCCGCGCTGGCGAGGCCCGTCGACGCGAGCAGCTCGTCATAGCCCGCGCGGAAGCCGTCCGGGACCTTGCGATAGTGCGCGTAGAGCCCGAGGCCGAACAGGAGTCCGAACGTGTACGGCCAGTTGTAGAAGGAGCGGGCGGTGGAGTAGTAGTGCGGCTTCATCGCCCACATGTACGGGTGGAGCGTTGCCGCATCGAGCCCGTCGCCGTACGTCTCGCGCTGCGCCTCGAGCATCAGCGCGTTGAGCTCGCCGACCGACAGGTCGCGCCGCGCGCGCCGCTCGAACAGGCGCGACTCGAAGAGGAAGCGCGAGTGGATGTCGACGACGATCTGGCAGGCGCCCTGGAGCTGGTGCTCGAGGATCGCCAGCTTGTCCGCCGCCGAGTCGGCCTGCAGCGCGGCGTTGGCCACGATCGTCTCGCAGAAGATGCTGGCGGTCTCGGCGAGCGCCATCGGCGTGTCGCGCTGCATCGGCGTGCGCGTCGCGAGATTCGTGTTGTGGTACGCGTGGCCCAGCTCGTGCGCGAGCGTGCTCACGCTGCTGAAGCTCGGGCCGAAGTTGAGGAAGACGCGCGATTCGTCGCCCCGCACGCCCATGCAGAAGGCGCCGTCGCGCTTGCCTTCACGCGGCTCGGCGTCGATCCAGCGCTCGCGCAGCGCGCGTCGCGGCAGCTCGGCGAGCTTGGCGGAGTACGTGGCGAACTGCTCGACGACGAACGCGCCCGCGTCCTCGAAGGACCACGCGCGCACGCCTTCGCCGCCGACGGGCGCGAACAGGTCGTACCAGGGGAGGGATCGCTTGCCGAGCCGCCGCGCCTTGGCGCGAAGGTAGCGCCGGAAGTCGGGGAACGCCTCGCGACACGCCGCGTGCATCGCGTCGAGCGTCGGGCGATCGATGTTGTTGGCGAACAGCGCCGGCTCGAGGTCGTCGGTGAAGCCGCGGCGCCGGTTGAGCGTGTGGACCTCGCCCTTGATGCCGTTGAGCGCCGCCGCGAGCGGCACGGCCGCGCGCTCCCACCCCTTCAGCTCCGCCTCGTACGCCGCCTTGCGGACGTCGGGGCTCGGATCGTGCGCGAGCGCGCGCACCGCGCTCATCGGCAGCGGTGCGGGCTTCCCCGCGACCTCCACGACGAGCTGCGAGGAGACGTTGCCGTGCAGGCGCGCCCACGCGATGCCGCTGGACGGGCCGAGCGACGCCGCGAGATCCTCCTCGGGCTCGGTCATCTGGTGGCGCGCGGCGCGCGCCGCCTTGCGCAGCGGAAACCCGTGCGCGCGCGCGGTGGCGGAGCGCTCGACGAGGGCGTCGACGTCCAGCGCGCCGATCCACGCGACGAAGCGCGTGCCGAGCTTGCGCAGCTCGACGAGGTGCTGCGAGAGCTCGCTGTCCCGCGCCTGCGCGGTCTCGTCGCGCGAGTTCGTGGCCACGAATGCGCTGACGTACGCGCCGACGGTGCGCAGCTCTTCCCCCAGCGCGTTCTGGCGCGGCACGATCGCGTCGAAGGCGGCGACGGTCTCGGAGTCGACTCTCGCGCCGTCGCCGCCGCGGATGCCGCGCCGGTCGAACTCGGCGCGGAGCTCGGCGATGCCGTCGACGGCGCGGGCGAACGCGGCGCGGAATTCCTCGCTGTCGAGGCTCGGGTAGACGGCGGTCATGTCCCAGCGCGGCGGCATGGGAGCATGGTATCCTGAGCGCCGTGCCGAATACAGAACGTTATTCCAGAACCAGAACGTCGGCGGCCGGGCACCGCGCCGCGAACCGCGTGGTCGACATCCTCGAGCTGCTCGCCAAGAGTCCCGAGGGCCTGGCGCTCCGCGACGTGAGTGTCCGGCTCGCGGCGCCGAAGTCGAGCCTCCTGCCGCTCCTGCGCGCGCTCACCGCGCGCGGGTACCTCGTGCAGGGCCGCGCGGGCGACTACCGGATCGGCCCGGGCGCGCTCGGGCTGGGCACGGCGGGGCCGGCGCAGCGCGAGCTGATCGAGGTCGCGCGGCCCGCGGCCGTCGAGCTCATGCGCCGCACCGGCGAGACGGTCTTCGTCGGCACGCTGTCGAGCGATCGCCGCTCGGTCGTGTACGTCGACCGCGTGGAGAGCGACCATGTGATCCGCTACGCGGCGGGCGTGGGCGACCGGCGGCCGCTGCACGCGACGTCGAGCGGCAAGGCGATCCTCGCGTTCCTGCCGGAGGAGGAGCGCCAGGAGATCCTCAGGACGCTGCCGCTGGCGCGGCACACGGCGCAGACCGTGACGAGCCTGGCCGCGCTCCGCGCGTCGCTCGACGACGTCCACCGCACCGGGGTGTGCATCACCATCGACGAGCTCGTCGCCGGCGCGTCGGGCATCGCCGCGCCGGTCTTCGACCATTTCGGGCGCGTGGCCGGGACGTGCGCGATCGGCGGCCCGACGGAGCGTGTGCGGCCGCGCCTCAAGATGCTCGCGGGGGAAGTGAGGGCCGCCGCCCGCGCGCTCTCGGGACGGCTGGGGCATCGCGCGGACGAACGCAAGGGTGGGAGGACGTCATGAAGGTCGGGGTCGCGCTCAACATGCTGCAGAAGGAAGGACGCTCCGACGCCGAGGTGTTCGCGGAGCACCTGGCGCTCGGCGACCTGGCGGAGCCGCTCGGCTTCGACTCGCTCTTCGCGCTGGAGCACCACTTCACCGGGTACGCGATGTCGCCGGCGCCGACGCAGCTCCTCAGCTATTACGCCGGGCGCACGAAGCGGATCACGCTCGGGACCGCGGTCATCGTGCTGCCCTGGCACGATCCGATCCGCGTCGCCGAGCAGATCGCGCTGCTCGACGTGATGTCGGGCGGCCGCTGCGTGTTCGGCTTCGGCCGCGGCGCGGCGAGCGTCGAGTACGCGGGCTTCCGGATCCCGATGGAGGAAGCGCGCGCCCGCTTCGTCGAGTCCGCGAAGATCGTGGTCACCGCGCTCACGAACGACTCGTTCGAGTGGGACGGCGAGTTCTTCACGATCCCGCGCACCTCGATCCGGCCGCGGCCGATCTCGCATCCCGAGCGGCGCTTCTACGCGTCGTCCGTGAGCCCGGAGTCCGCGGAGATCATGGCGAAGCTGGGCTTCGGCGTGCTCGTCATCATGCAGAACGAGTGGCCGAAGGCGGCGCAGGACATCCAGCGCTACCAGGCGATCTCGCTGAGCGTGGGACACGCGCCGCGTCCGCCGATCATCCTCACGAACGTCTCGGTCGCCGACAGCCGCGCCGAGGCGCACGAGCGCGCCACGCGGTATCTCGCGCGCAAGTGGGACTCGATCGACACGCACTACCACTTCTCCGACGGCCACCTCGCGACCGTGAAGGGCTACGAGTTCTACGGCGGGATGGCGAAGACGTACTCGAAGATGAAGGACGAGAGCTTCCGCAAGAAGGCGACGGAGTTCTACGTGAAGATCCAGGTGACCGGCACGCCGGACGACTGCATCCAGCAGGTCGCCGAGATCCGCCGCCTCACCGGTGTCGATCACCTCGTCACGGAGTTCGGCTTCGGCGGGATGCCCCACGAGGAGGCCGAGCTCAACATGCGCCTCTTCGCGGATCGCGTGGTGCCGGTGCTCCAGCGCGACCCCGCGTTCACGGGCGCGGTCACGATCGCGGGCGCGCCCGCCGCGGTCTCGGACACGACGACCGGCGTCTTCGCGCCGGCGTAATCCAGGGGGTTTGGGGTCCTCAGTTGTGGGGCCCCATGTCCAACGAAGGAGCGCTCGATGGAGTTCGGCATCCTGTTCACGTCGCATCCGAATCACGCCAGCGAGCCGTACCCGCACCAGGACGTGCACGCGCGGGTCACGGCCCAGATCGAGGCGGCGGATGCGCTCGGCTACGACACCGCGTGGGTGGCGGAGCACCACTTCTCGAATCAGTACGGCATCATGCCCGACGTCTTCACGTACCTCGGGTACCTCGCCGCGCGCACGTCGCGTATCCAGCTGGGCACCGCGGTGGTCACGCTTCCGCTCTACGACCCGATTCGCGTGGTCGAGAACATGGCGTTCGTCGACATCCTCTCGGGCGGCCGCGTCGTGCTCGGGCTCGGCTCGGGCTATCGGCCGTACGAGTTCGAGGGCTTCGGGCGTGACTTCGAGGCCCGGCGCGACGTGCAGGAGGAAGCGATCGAGCTGATCCTGACGCTGCTCCACGAGCGGCGGGTCACGCACAAGGGCACGCACTTCCGCTCGACCATCGACGGCGAGTTCGAGATCTTCCCGGTGAGCCGGCAGACGCCGCATCCGCCGCTCTACATGGCCGCGGGCACCGAGCGCTCGATGGCGTACGCCGCGCGGCACGGCTTCGGGCTGATGCTGTCGACGCTGCCGTCGTTCGACACGCTCGCGCGGCAGATCGGCTTCTATCGCCGGCACGGCCCCGAGGCGCCGGCGCATCTCGCCGCGAATCCGGCGCACGGCAAGGTCGACGTCGCGCGCTGGGTCTACGTGGCGGAAACCGACGCGGACGCGAAGCGCGACAGCGAGGACGGCATCATCCGCCACCTGACGCACTTCCTGAGCGGCGCGACGGCCGGCTATCTCGGCAACGTGTCGGAGAAGGACCGCGCGGTGAAGCTCGACTACGGCGAGCTGGCGGCGACCACGCTCCTGCACGGCTCGCCGGAGACCGTGACGCGCCGGCTGCGCGAGCTCCGCGACAAGACCGGGCTCACGTCGCTGCTGCTCCACTATCCGCCGTACTACGGACACGAGAAGGCGATGCGGAGCCTGCGCCTCTTCGCCGAGCGCGTGATGCCGGATTTCCGGCGGGCGTAGTCATGTCGGTGGTCATCGCCCGCGCGCCGAGTGCGGTCTTCCAGCGGGCGGGCGCCGGCGCGTGGCGCGTCGTCGTCGCGACGTTCGTCACGCTCGGGCTCGCGTACGGCTTCTGGTACGCGTACTCGGTCTTCCTCGTCGCGTTCCTGCGCGAGTTCGGCTGGAGCCGCTCGGTCGTCGCCGGGGCGTTCTCGCTGCTCGTCGTCATGCACGGCGTGTCGGGACCGCCGCTCGGCTGGCTCGTCGAGCGCTTCGGCGCGCGCGCGGTGATCGCCACCGGGGGTGCGCTGCTGACCGGCTCGCTGCTCCTCGGCGCGCACATCGACGCCGTCTGGCAGCTCTACGTCGTCATCGGCGTGCTCGCCGCGCTCGGCGTGAGCGCCGCCGGCTGGGTGCCGTCGGTCGTGCTCATTCGCGCGTGGTTCCCGACGCACGTCGGCACTGCGCTCGGGATCGCCTCGGCCGGGATCGGCGTCGGGATCTTCGCGCTCGTGCCCATCACACAGCTCCTGATCGACGCGGTCGGCTGGCGCTGGGCGCTGCGCGTGCTCGCCGCGATGGTCGCCGTGTGGGTGATTCCGGCGACGCTCCTGCTCGTCCGCAATGCGGGCCACGCCGGCGCGCCGGTCGCACGCCCCGCCCTCGCGGCGACGTCGTCTCGTCCGCACTGGGCGGTCCGCACGGTCCTCCGCTCGTGGCGTTTCTGGATGACGGGCGCGGTGTTCTTCGCGGGCAGCGTGGCGACGCAGATGCTGCTCGTCCACCAGGTGGCCTACCTCGTCGATCACGGCGCCTCCGCGCTCGTCGGCGCGACCCTCGTGGGCGTCGTCGGCATCGCGAGCATCGTCGGCAAGACGGGCTGGGGCACGCTCTCCGATCGCGTCGGCCGCGAGCCCACGTACACGCTCGCCTTCGCGTGCGTCGCGCTCAGCGTCCTGTTCCTCGCGCTGGCCGGCGCTCACCCCCACTCGCCGCTGCCCTACGCGTACGCGATCCTCATCGGCGTCGGCTACGCGGTGACGGCGCCGCTCACGCCCGCGATCGCGAGCGATCTCTTCGGCGGCCCGCGCTTTCCGCGCATCTTCGGCCTGCTGCACTTCATGAACTCGCTCGGCGGCGCCGCCGGCCCGTGGATCGCGGGCTGGCTCTTCGATCGGACCGGCAGCTATGCGCTCGCGCTCCCGATCGCCGCCGGCACCGCGCTGCTCGCGCCGGCCTTGCTCTGGGTCGTGGCGCCGCGCCGTCCGAATCCGGCGCCGCGCGCGTGATTCGCGCGGGACGTTCCCGTCAGCCGGTCGGCGCGGGCGTCAGTCCGGTCTTCGCGTACTTCAGGTCGCGATAGTCGCCCGACACCACGGGCGCGTGCTTCGCCCGCCCCTGCGAGGGCAGGCATTCGATGAGCACGTCGTAGTTCGGATGATTGAAGAACGCGATCGACAGCCGCGCGGCGCCGGGCCCCCCGGCCGGCGGTGGATTGACGACGCGGTGCATGTTCGAGAGCCATCGATCGTTCGTCCAGCGCATCAGCAGATCCCCGATGTTCACGACGAACGTCGTCGGTGTCGTCGCGACGTCGATCCACATCCCACCGCGCGTCTGCACCTGCAACCCACCGGCCACATCCTCGCCGCTCAGGATCGTGAACCCGCCGTAGTCGGTATGCGCGCTGGCGCGGAGCTGACCCGCCTGCGGGGCCGCCGGCTGCGCCGGGTAGTAGTTCAGGCGCATGGTGCCGATCGAACGGTCGACCTTGTCGTCGAAGAACGCCTCGTCGACGTCGAGCCCGACGGCCGCCAGCCGCATCAGGAACACCACGAGATCGCTCATCTCGCGGTAGTACGCCGTCGCGGCCCGCTCGAATCCCGCCGGAGCGGCCGGCCAGATGTTCGGCTCGAAGTGCCGCCGGCCGAGCGCGCTCGTGTAGTACGCCGCGTCGTCGCGCGTGTCGACGGGACCGACGTGGAAGAACTCCTTGAGGTCCGGCGGCGCCGGCGCGTCGCGCGAGGCCGACAGCGTCTCGCCGCCGACCGGGTGGTAGCCGCGATTGGTCCCCGGCACGGGATGGCGCGCCGCCAGCTTCTCGGCGGCCGGCCGCGAGAAGAACGCGTGCCCGGCCGCGCGCAGGTCGTCGACGATGCGGTCCGGCACGCCGTGGCCGGTGATCGCGAAGAAGCCGATCTCGCGGCAGGCGTCGTCGATCGCCGCCGCGACACGCGCGCGCGCCGCCCGCGCGCCGTCGCGCGCCGGTGCCAGGTCGATGACCGGAACGATGGGAGTGGGGGTCGTCACAGCGTCGAGAACACCGAGCCGCCGTCGACGACGAGCGTCTGCCCGCTCATGAACGCGCTGTCGTCGGAGGCCAGGAAGACCACCGCGCCTTCCACGTCCTCCGGAAACGCCTCGCGCTTGAGCGAGCGCGCACGCATGATCGCGTCGACCTGAAAGTCGGTGATCGCGGGGTTCGCCTGGACGGTGTCGCTCAGGATCAGGCCCGGCGCCACCGCGTTGACGGTGATCCCGTCGGGACCGAGCTCGCGCGCGAGCGCGCGGGTCATCGCGACCACCGCGCCCTTGGACGTGACGTAGTGGAGCAGCATCGCCGTGCCCTTGGCGACGATGGCCGAGGCGACGTTGACGATGCGGCCGCCCCGCTGCGCGCGCATGACCGGCGCCACGGCGCGCGCGCAGTTCCAGACGCCCTTCACGTTCACGGCCATCACGCGGTCCCACTCCGCGTCGGGGATCTCGTCGAACCGCTGCGGCCGGAGCGTCGCGAACACCGCGGCGTTGTTCACGAGCACGTCGACGCGGCCGAAGCGGGTGACGGCGGCGTCGACCATCGCGCGGACGGCGGCCGCGTCGCTCACGTCCGTGCGCACGGCGAGCACGTGCTCGGCGGCCTCGAGCTTTTCCGCGGCGGGGACGGGATCGACGACGTCCGCGATCACCACGCGGGCGCCCTCGGCGAGGAAGCGCCGGGCGTACGCGACGCCGATGCCCGCCGCCGCTCCCGTGATCACCGCGACCTTGCCGTCGAGACGCATGCGCCGCTCGAGGATACAATGCCCGCGATGAGCGCACGCGTGCAGACGCAGTTCCGCGGCGAGACCGGGGACCTGGCGCACCGCGTGCCGATCCTCGAGAAGCTCGCGCCGGCCCACTTCGAGCAGGAGCGCGCGAAGATCTTCCGGCGCGCGTGGCTGCCGGTGGCGCACGCCTCCGACGTGCCGGAGCCCGGCAGCTATCTCGTGCGCAACCTGCCGACCCTGCAGACGTCGCTGCTCGTCGCGCGCGGGCGCGACGGGCAGGTGCGGAGCTTCCACAACGTCTGCACGCACCGGGGCAACAAGCTCGTGCGCGAAGGGCACGGCTGCCGGCGCCAGTTCAGCTGCGGGTTCCACGGCTGGACGTTCTCGCCGGAGGGCGAGCTGCTGGTCGTCACCGACGAGCACCAGTTCCAGGATCTCGACAAGGCCTCGCTCGGCCTTCGGCCCGTGCACACCGAGGTGTGGGAAGACCTCGTGTTCGTGAACGTGGAGCCCGAGCCGCGCGAGCCGCTCCGCGCGTGGCTCGGCGAGCTGGCCGGCGACTACGGCGGATACTTCGCGCGACACGTGCGCGCGTCGAGCAATCGCGTGATCGTGAAGTGCAACTGGAACCTCTGCGTGAACTCGTTCACCGAGGGGTACCACACGCTCTACATCCACCGGAACTCGGTGCCGGACTACCAGGGCGGCACGATCAACCCGCAGCGCCACCGGCCGCTGATGCAGATGTTCCGGCGCCACCATCGCTACTCGGCGCCCGCGAATCCCGACCACGTGCTCACGCCGGCCGAAGCGCTGGCGGTCAAGTACGGGCGGAAGATCCTGCCGGCGTTCGACGGCGACATGACCGGCATGCCGCCGGGCGTGAACCCCGCGCGCTACGAGCACTGGGCGTTCGACGTGGTGCAGTTCTTCCCGAACGTCGTGATCCTCTTCGGCAACCACTGGCACATCGAGCTCTTCTTCTGGCCGGTCGACGCCACGACCACCGAGGTCGTGCAGGACTTCTGGTTCTACACGCCGGCCACGATCGGCGAGCGGGTCAGCCACCAGTTCTTCCTGAGCCGCGGCCGGCAGGTGTTCCTCGAGGACCTCACCACGCTCGAGGCGCAGCAGGAGATGCTGTCGTCCGGCGCGCTCACGCACCCGCAGCTCTCGCGGCAGGAGATGAGCCTCCAGCACCGCTACAAGGTCACGCAGGAGATGCTGGCGGCGCCATGACGGACGTCGCGCTCCCGCCGGCCTTCGCCGACCTCGCGCCGTTCGCGGACTGGATCCTGCCGGTCGAGCGTGACCGTCATCGCAAGCGCGTGACCAGCGACCTGGCGACGACGCGGCGGTTCTACGACGCCATGCTGCCGCGCATGGAGGCGGTCCTCACGTACCTGAACGGCCGGAGCTGGGAGACGCTCGACGCCGCCGACCGCACCCTGTTCGTCCTCGCGAGCGCGTTCATGGAAGTCTCGCATCCGATCGAGCTCGGGTGGAAGAGCACCGACATCGAGGACGCGTTCCCGTATCAGCGGCTCGAGTTCCTCTCCGTGTCCGCGCGCACGCCCTGGGGAGATCGATGAAGGTCTACGCGTTCGACCTGATGCCGTGGCCCCACCTGACCGAGCCGTCGCACTACCCCGACTCGAACGCGCTCTTCGATCCGGAGAAGGGCCAGCGCGTCTACGCCGAGCACCTCGAGCAGATGGCGCTCTACGAGGAATACGGGTTCGAGGCGATCTGCATCAACGAGCACCACGCGAAGCCGTACGGCCTGATGCCGTCGCCGAACCTCGTCGCCGCGGCGCTCACGCAGCGCACGCGGACGATCAAGATCGGCCTGCTGGGCAACCTCCCGGCGCTGCACGGGCACCCGGTCCGGCTCGCGGAAGAGGTCGCGATGCTCGACCTCATGTCCGGCGGCCGCATCATCTCGGGCTTCGTGCGCGGGGTGCCGCAGGAGTACCTCGCGCTCAGCGTGCCGCTCGGCGATGCGCGCGAGCGCATGCGCGAGGCGTGGGACCTCGTCATCAAGGCATGGACGTCGCGTGAGCCGTTCGAGTGGCGCGGCAAGTACTTCAGCTACGACCGCGTCTGCATCTGGCCGCGGCCGCTCCAGCAGCCACACCCGCCGATCGTCCTGCCCGCCGACAGCGACGAGGGTCTCCAGACGGCGGCGAGCCGCCGGGTGCCGACGGGCGCCGCCTATCGGTCGGCCGCGCGGACGAAGGACGTCTTCGAGCGGTACCGGCGCTTCGCGGCGACCCACGGCTGGACGCCGCAGCCGTCGGACTGTCATGTCCTGCGCCACGTCTACGTGGGTGAGACGAGCGCGAAGGCCCGCGCGGAGGCCGAGCCGCATCTCGACTACTTCTGGCAGAAGCTCCTGAGCTATCACCGCGGCTCGATGAAGCTGCTCGGCCAGATCCCGCAGGGCCCGCCCGCGGTGAAGAGCGGGGCCGAGGACGTGCCGTTCTATGCGTTCGACTTCGACCTGACGCAGAAGGAAGGCATCACGCTCGTCGGCGACGCGGACGAGGTGGCCGGGATGATCAGCGCGCAGATGCGCGAGGTCGGCGCCGGCGTGCTGATGGGGCTGTTCCAGTTCGGCAGCATGCCGCACGACCTCGCGCGGAAGAACATCGAGCGCTTCGCGACGCGGGTGCTCCCGAAGCTCCGCTGATTAGCGCCGCGCCGCCAGCTCTTCATAGATCGATCGTCGATGACCGACCGCGACGATGCGAAGCACGCGTGCGCGGAGGTCGATCTCGTAGACGACACGGTAGCGCCGGACGCGATATCGCCACGTTCCTTCCAGTTCCCGGACGAGGGGCACGCCTTCGTGTGGATCCAGGGCCAACGCACGGAGTGCCGCGCGGACCCCGTGCGTCACATCCGGCGACAGGTGCCGGATGACGTCCGCGGCGTGAGGAGGGATGTCGAGGGTGAACCGGCGACTAGCGCCGGCCACGCCGCTTCGGCATCGTCAGCGGCTCGCCGAATACGTCTTCGAAGGAGAGCCCCTTGGCACCCCGGGCGTAGTGCTTCTCGCTCGCGCGAATCTGCCGCATGAGCTCGGGGTCACTCAGAACGTCGATCGTCGCCTTGAGGCGCTCGTACTCGTCCACGTTCAGGAGCACAGCCGCCGCACGCCCGTTGCGGGTGACCTTGATCAGCTCATGCGCCTCGAGCTGCGCGTCGCACTGGCGGACGACGGCGTCGCTGACGCCTTCGACGCCGACGTGCAGTATCGCGGCGAGCCGCTGTCCGAGGCCGCGCAGGTAGCGCCGCTGCTTGCCGGTGAGCTCAGCCATGTGCGGATGTGCCGGCACTCGCGGAGGGCGACGGCTTCGCCGGCGCCCGGAGCGCGGGGGGCTTGGGGGGCCGCTGGAGGCGGCCCCCCATCTCAAGCAGCCGTCACCCCGCCGTCGACGGGCAGCGCGGCGCCGGTGATGAACGACGCCTCGTCGGAGAGCAGGAACAGCGCGGCGTTCGCGATCTCCTCCGGCTTGCCGGTGCGCTTGAGCGGCACGGAGTTCGCGGCGCGCTTGGCGACGAGCTCCTCCGGGTCCATGCCGGCCGTGGACTTCTGATCGGGACGCGCGACGAACACGCGCAGCATCGGCGTGTCGATCGGGCCGGGGCAGACCGCGTTCACGCGGATGTTCTCGGGCGCGAGCCGCAGCGCGAGGCTCTTCACGAAGCCGACCACGCCGAACTTGCACATCGAGTAGACCGGGCTGAAGCCGGAGCCGACGAGCCCGGACGTGGACGCGGTGAACACCATGCTGCCGCCGCCTCGGCGCCGCATCTCGGGAATCGCCGCCTCGGTCGTCACGAGCACCGTGCGGAGGTTGAGATCGACCGCGAGATCGAACGTGCTCATGTCGATGCCTTCGACGGCGGCGGGCCCGGGATGCCCCACGTGGTTCCACACGAAGTCGAGCCCCTTGAAGCGATTGACGGTGTCCCAGACGATCCGGCGCGAGTCCTCGTCCTTCGTCAGATCGGCTGTGAGGCCGAGCGCCGTGCCACCCGCCGCCGTGATCTCGTCGACGACGCGCTTCACGCTCGTCGCGTCGATGTCGACGACGGCGACCTGCGCGCCCTCGCGCGCGAAGCGCAGCGCACCGGCACGGCCCATGCCCGACCCCGCCGCGGTGACGATGCCGATCTTGTTCGCCAAGCGCATGCCCAAACCCCCTTTGAACATGGGGGCCCCACAGCTGAGGACCCCCAAAACCCCCCTACGCGCGCGGGGCGACCGTCACCCCACGCGCGCCCGTGCGCTCGATCGCGCGCGCGACGAGCCCGGACGCCTTCGCGTCCTCGACCACCGACCGCAGATACGCGACCCCGGCGCTCTTGCCTTTCGGCACGCCGATCGACTGCTGGACACCCATGAACCGTCCGTCGAGCATGCGCGAGCCCGGCAGCTTCGCCGCCAGCCCGAACAGCGCTTCCGTCAATCCGGCGAGCGCGTCGACCTTGCCCGAGACGAGGAGATCGAACGCGGCGGGGGCGCCGTCGGTGGACGTGAGCTGCGCCTGCTTCAACGTCCGCTTGAGAAAGAGCTCGTAGTTCGCGCGCGCCGGCGCGGCCACGCGAATGCCCGCGCGATCGACCTCGGCCGCCGCGCGCAGCGGCGAGGAGCCCTGCACGAGATAGGTGGCCTCGATCTCGAGGTACGCGGCGGTGAAGTCGATGACGGTCTCGCGCGCGGGCTCGGAGCCGAGGAACGCCACGTCCCACGCCCCCTTGGACGCGTCGTCGACCATCACGCCGACGAGGTCGTACGCGACGATCGTGAGGGGCACGCCGAGCCGGGAAGCGACCTCGCGCGCGAGGTCGATCGCGACGCCTTTCGACTCGCCGGTGGTCTTGTCCTTCGTGGCGAGGATGAAGTTGCCGTAGTTGATCGCCGCGCGGAGCGTCCCGGTCGGCGCGAGGTCGGTGCGGACGGCAGGCGTGTTCCGGCTCATGGTGCCGGATGCTAGCATTAACGTGATGAAGCCGCCGACCGCCGCCCTGGTCGCCGTCCTCGCCCTCGTCGCCGGATGCGCCGCCGCGCCCGGCCTTTCGCCCTCGGCGTCCGTGACGACGACCATGCAGGGCTGGGAGCACTACTTCCGGATCGAGTCCACGCCGACGCCGAAGGCGGGCGGCACCGAGATCGAAGGCTACGTCCACAACAAGTACGGGCGCCCCGCCACCGTGCGCTTGCTCGGGCAGGCGCTCGATGCCTCGAACAACGTCGTCGGCCAGCGGATCGTGTGGGTGCCGGGCGGCGTCCCCCAGCTCAGCCGCGCCTACTTCAAGATTTCCGGCCTCCCGCCCGCCGACCATTACCGCGTCACGGTATGGTCCTTCGACATCACCGACACCGACTCGTCCCACCGGCGCTTCTGACCTCAACCGCGGGCCCCGGCGCAGCCTGAACCGCCCCGCCCTCGATCGATTCCGTCACGCCCAGGACGCCGCGCACGGCGGCTTCGCGACCGCCCTCGCCGAGCTGCGCGCCGGACGCAAGCGCAGCCACTGGATCTGGTACGTCTTCCCGCAGCTCGCCGGCCTCGGACGCTCGTCGACCGCGATCCACTACGGCATCGGAGACGCCGACGAAGCCGCCGCGTACCTGCGCGATCCCGTGCTCGGCGAGCGTCTGCTCACCGCGGCCGGCGCCGTGCGGTCGCACCTTTCCGCGCCGTCGCCGCCACGTCTCGACCGGCTGATGGGCTCCGAGATCGACGCGCTCAAGCTCGTGTCGTGCATGACGCTCTTCGCGATCGTGGCGAAGCGCGTCGGCGCCGCCGCGATGGCCGAGCACGCGGACGCGATCCTGGACGCCGCCGCGCGGCAGGGCTACGCGCGGTGCGAGTTCACCGAGGCCGCGCTCGCCTGACGCGGCTACAATCCGCGCCAGGAGGGACCTGGCGTGGACGACATCCTGATCCGCGGTGGCTACGTCGTCGACGGCAGCGGCGCCGCGGGGCGCGAGGCCGACCTCGCGCTGCAAGGCGGCCGCATCGCGGCGATCGAGCCGCGCTCGTCGCGGCCCGCGCGGCGCGTGATCGACGCGCGAGGCCAGGTCGTCGCGCCCGGCTTCATCGACATCCACACGCACTCCGACTTCACGCTGCCGCTCAACCCGCGCGCGGAGTCGAAGATCCGGCAGGGCGTGACGACGGAAGTCGTCGGCAACTGCGGCTTCTCCGTGGCGCCCGCGCTCCCCGGCCGCGCCGCGATGCTCCGCGAGTATCTCGCGTCGAGCGCGCCGTGGCTGCCGTTCCGCGAGACGACGTTCGCCGAGTACGTCGCGAGCTTCCCGCCCACGGCCGTCAACGTGATCCTCCAGGTCGGCCATCACACCCTGCGCCTCATGGCGGCGGGCATGGAGAAGCGGCCGCTGACCGGCGGCGAGCGCGCGGTGATGACCACGCTGCTCGAAGAGGCGCTCGCGGCCGGGGCGTGGGGACTCTCGTCCGGCCTCTTCACGGCGCCCGGCGGCTACGCGGACCCCGAGGAAATCCACGGGCTCGCGCGCGTGCTCGCACGCCATCGCGCGGCGTACGCGTCGCACATCCGGGACGAGGCCGATCACGTCTTCGACGCGGTTCGCGAAGCGATCGCCGTCGCCGAGACGACCGGCGTGCACGTGCAGATCGCGCACCTGAAGCTGTCCGGCACCGACAACTGGGGCGGCGCCGCGCGGCTGCTCGCGGAGATCGAGGCGGCGCGCCTGCGCGGCCTGCCGGTCGACGTCGACGCGTATCCGTACGACACCGCGACCAATCCGCTCCGGAACCTGCTGCCGCGCTGGATCATGGACGGCGGCATCCCGGCGATGCTGGAGCGCCTCGCGCGCCGCGACACCCGCACGCGGCTCAGACAGGACATCGCCCGCGACGGACTGACGAACTTCGGTCGCATCCCGTCGTGGGACGTGGTGCGCGTCGCCGTCGCGCCGCACCTGCCCGACCAGGCGGGGCGCACCTTCGGCGACATCGCGCGCGGCCGGAACGTCGATCCGCTCGACGCGGTGTGCGACTTCGTGGTCGCCGATCGCGGCGAGACCCGCATCCTGATCACGTCGATGGCCGACGGGGACGTGCGCGCGATCACCGGCGCGCCGTGGGTCCTCGCGGGATCGGACGCGAACGCGCTGGCCGTGTCCGGCGTCACCGGACAAGGCAAGCCGCACCCGCGCAGCTACGGCACGCACGCACGCCTGCTCGGACCGTGCGTCCGCGACTGGAAGCTGTTCCCGCTCGAGACCGCCGTGGACAAGACGACCGGCGGCGCGGCGCGCGCGCTCGGGCTCGCGGACCGCGGGCTGCTGCGCGCGGGGTTCCGGGCCGACGTGGCGGTTTTCGACCCGGCGCGGATCGCCGACCTGTCGACGTATCCCGAGCCGCACCGCTACGCGATCGGCGTGTCGACCGTGATCGTCAACGGCGCCGTCGTGATCGACGGCGGCGACCACACCGGCGCCACGCCCGGCCGCGTGTTACGACGCGGCGTGGACGGCACCCCGCCGTCGAGACAGGCCTGAGGGGGGCTTGGGGGGGCCGCTAGAGGCGGCCCCCCATCTGACTCAATGCATCTGGGCGCCGCCGTCGGCGACCAGCGTCTGGCCGGTGATGAAGTCGCTCTCCGCCGAGCAGAAGAAGATGGCGGCCCCGACCACGTCCTCCGGCACCTCCGTGCGCTTGATCGCGCGCGCCTGCAGGCGCTGCGCGTTCTGCGCGTCGCGCGCGGGATCGACGTCGTCCATGCTGATGATGAGCCCGGGCGCGATCGCGTTCACCGTGATGCGGTGCTCGCCCAGCTCGCGCGCCAGGGAGCGCGTGATGCCGATGACGCCGGCCTTCGACGTCACGTAGTGCAGCGCGTTCGGCGCCCCGTAGAACACGGTGCCCGAGCTGATGTTGACGATCTTGCCGTAGCGCCGCGCCTTCATCGCCGGCACGACGGCGCGGCAGCAGAGGAACACGCCGCGCACGTTGACGGCCATCAGCCGGTCCCACTCCTCGACCGGAATCTTCTCGAACGGCACGCGTGACATCGCCGGCCGCTGGAACACCGCGGCGTTGTTGATGAGGCCGTCGATGCGTCCGAAGCGGTCGAGCGTCGCCTGCGCCATCCGCTCGGTGTCGGCGGCGTCGGCCACGTCCGTGCGCACCGCCAGCGCGTCGTGCCCGTCCTTCGCCAGCGCGCGCACGAGATCGTCGGCGTGCGCCCGCTCGAGGTCCGCGACGACGACCTTCGCGCCCTCGCGCGCGAGCCCTTCGCAATACGCGCGGCCGATGCCTTGCGCGCCGCCCGTCACGATGATCACGCGGTCCTGCAACCGGCTCATGACAGCCTCCCGCTTTAGGTGGTCGCCGTCTTCCGCGCCTCGCGCAGGCCGGCGAGGATCGCGTCGCGATCGAGGCTCATCTCCATCAGCGCCACCTGCGCCTCGTAGACGTCGCCCGGCACCTGGTCTTTCACTTCCGGCTCGAACACGTGCAGCACGGGGAGCCCCAACGGGACTCCGGCCAACGGGCCCGCGTACGACGGATCACCGGTGACGACGGTCTGCGCGAGCGTCTGCGTGCTTTCCGCGTCGGGAGTGCCGAGCAACACCACCACGTCGCTCCCGTGCTCGTCCGCGACCCGCTTCACCGCCGCCTGATCCTCGAGGCCCATGGCGCCCGCCGCCGTTCAGACGTAACAGGCGGTCAGCGTGAGCACCACGTCGGCGCCCGCCTTGCTCGCGCATTCCGCCAGCGCGGGCCCCGGCACGCCGTCGCGCTCGCCGAGCGCGATGACTTTCCTTCCTCGAAGCTCCATGTCATCTCCTCCAGAGGCGCGCCTCTTCACCCGTTGCGCTCCACGATCAGCGAGATGCCGTCGGAGAGCTGGGTCATCCGTCCGAGGAAGAGGCTGCCCTTCCCCGTGAACATCGTACGCGTGAGCGTGCCCTTCGTGAGCCCCCGCAGCGCGTGGCCGAGGTACGGGATCGCCGAGGCGATGTGGCCCTGCGTGGGCGAGAACCCCGGCATGCCGCGCGTCCGCACGAACTGACCGATATCGGCGCGCTCGATCAGCTTCTCGACCACGGCCAGACTCGCGAGCGTGCGGTAGTTGTTGAGCGGCACGTTGCCGCTGCCCGCGGGCTCCGTCGCCTCCGGGTTGTGCAGCTCGAGCGAGAAGCGGTCGACGTCGAGCAGCGTGAGCCCGAGACGGCCGAGCGGCTCGGTGTAGAGCGCCTTCACCACCGCGAGCGGCGCCGAGCCCGAGCCGACCTCGTGACGACCGACCGCGTCGAGCCGCAGCACGGGCGAGGTTCCGTCGTCGCGCGCGACGTGCGCGGCGAAGCCGGCGAGGACGTCCTCGACGATCGGCATCTCGTGCTTCAGGTGGCCCTGGAACTTCATGCCGAGCTTCGCGAGCGAGCCGCCCGCGAGGACCACCACGTCGTCGTGCAGCCCGGACGCGACCATCGCGCCCGCGAGCATGAGCGCGTGCATCGGACCGCAGCAGAACGCCTTCACGTCGCTGCCGGTCGCGCGCGTGCACCCCGCCCATTCCGCCACGGCCTTCGCGACGTTGCCGCCGCCGCGCTGATAGCGGTCGCCCACGGCCTCCTCGCCGCAGTTGATGACGTACCGGACGTCCGTCGCCGCCACGGCACCCGGCCGCGCGAGGAGGTGACGGAGCGCGAGCGCCGCCGTCGCCTTGCACGCGAGGTTCTCCATCAGGACCTGGCCGGTGAGCGTGTCGTCCTCGTCGTGGCCCGGGAGCATGGCGCCGAGGAGACGGCCGTCGACGCCGAGCAGCGGCACCGCGCGATGCTTCTCGATCCGCTCGCGTATCACGTCGGGGGCGACGCCCGACGGCACGGCCGGACGGCCGGAGTCGCGCCCGATGAGCGGATGCGTGTCGAGCGCGGTCCGCGCACGATCGGCGACGTCGCGATCGAGCGCGAGCAGGTCGAAGCCGTCGCACGCCGCCAGCAGCCCGAGGAATTCGTGCTCGGGCATGATCTCGCCGTCGGGGCCGAAGCGTTGGGCCCCGCCGACCGGATGGCGATGCCATGGCGTAGCGTGCGCGGCGAGGTCGTCGACGCCGACGTTGCCGATGAAGACCTGGTTCGGCGCGTAGCCGCACGCCGCGTCCCAGTCGCGGAGGTACGGAAGCAGGTAGCCGAGCGGGGCATCCACGCGCCGGAGCTCGCGCAGGGGCTTCGAGCCGAGCCTGACGAAGCTCGGCGCGTGCGCGAGCACGAGCG
The DNA here is from genome assembly GCA_016866775.1 of Candidatus Rokuibacteriota bacterium. GTDB lineage: Bacteria > Methylomirabilota > Methylomirabilia > Rokubacteriales > CSP1-6 > VGLJ01. The sequence continues at coordinate 45,192 of VGLJ01000011.1, forward strand.
AGACGTCGCGGATGACCGGCCTCATCGTCAGGGCTTGTAGGTGACCTTCGCGGGCTGGAGCTTGCGCAGCAGCTCCGGATAGACGAACGCGTTGTAGTCGACGGGCTTCGCGAGCTTGCCCTGCCCCTTCAGCTGCGACTCGGCCAGCCGGAACATGTCGATCGTGGTGGGGCTCAGCTCCATGTCGAACGTGAGCTTCGTCATGAGCTGCTCGACCATCGACTGATCGAGATTCTTGAGGAAATTGGAGACGTCCCTGGCCGCGCGCTTGCGGTCCTTGTTGATGATGTCGGTCGCCTCGACGAGGGCCTTCATGAACCCTTCCGCCTGCGCCGGGTGCTTCGTGATCCATCCGCGATTCATGTAGATGTAGACACCCTGCTCCAGGATGCCTTCCTGATCCTTCAGGATCTTCGTGTTCTTGACCGCGGCCAGCCCGCGCGTCACCCACGGCTCCCACACCGCGTACGCGTCGATGTTGCCGCGCTCGAGCGCCGCCACCATCTCCGGCGCCTCGACGTGGACGACCGTGTAGTCGGCCGGCTTGAGCTTCAGCTTGTCGATCATCGCCAGCCAGAAGACCTCGCCGCCGGAGCCGCGGGCGACGCCGACCTTCTTGCCCTTCAGCTGATCGAGATTGTCGATGTTGCGGCCGACGACCGCGAGCCAGCGCACCAGCCGCGTGGCCTGCGCGGCCACGACCACGTTGGGATCGAGGTTGTGGTTGGCGACGCCGGCGATCTCCGAGCCGAAGGCGGATTCGATCTGGCCGTTGACGAGGAAGGCCACCATCGCGGAGCCCGACGGCCCGGTGTTGATGCGGACGTCGAGCCCGTGCTTCTTGAAGAGGCCTTCCTCCTGCGCGACGTAGTAGGCGGAGAACACGGGGTCGACGCCCGTGGCGATCGTCATCTTCGTTTGCGCCCACGCGAGAACGCTCCACGCGAGGAGACCCACCACCAGGCACAGCGCGCCGCGAATCCTCATGACGTTTTCCTCCCGGGCCGACCGCCTAGGTGGTCGGCGAGTACTTCCCCGCGAACGTGTAGATGCTCCAGCGGAACATACGATCCACGGCGAACCCGAGCAACCCCAGGGTCACCAGCGAGACGAAGATGTCGTCGACCAGCATGAACAGCCGCCCGTCCCACAGCATCTTGCCGAGCCCGTCGTTGGCGGCAATGAGCTCCGCGGCCACGATGGTCGTGAAGGAGTTCGCCATGGCCAGCCGCATCCCGGTGAGGATGTACGGCAGCGTCGCCGGCAGCGCCACGTGGAGGAAGATCTGCGCCCGCGTGGCGCCGAGCGATTCCGCGGCGCGGATCTTGTTGGGCGCGATGGCCGAGACGCCCGCGGCCGTGTTCAGGATGACGATGAAGATCGTCGTGTAGATGATGAGGAAGATCTTGGACGCCTCGCCGATGCCGAACCAGATGACGGCGACGGTGATCATCGCCACCGACGGGATGAAGCGCAGGAACTCGGTGTACGGCTCCAGGAGCTTGCGCACGGGGCGGAACGAGCCCATCGCCAGGCCGATCGGCATGCCGAGCACCGAGCCCGCGATGAACCCCATCAGGATGCGCTGGAGGCTCGCCGAGAGGTTGTCACACAGGACGCCGTTGCGCAGGAGCACGACGCCTTTCTTGAACACGACCGCGGGCGGCGGAAACAGCACGGAGCTCACGAGGTACACGGAGGCGAGGTGCCAGATGACGAACAGGCTCGCGAACCCCACCACGTACCCGCCGTACACGCTCCACAGGCGCCGCATCGCTAGCGCGTCCGCGCGATGGCCGCGGCGACCTCGTCGCGGATCATCGCGTAGACCTGCCTGTAGTACGCGAGGAACGTGTCGTCCGTGCGGTTGCGCGCGCCGTTCAGCGCCACGTCGACCACGCCCTTCACGCCGGAGCGCGGACCGGCGCGCATCACGCCGATGCGCTGCCCGAGCGTGACCGCCTCGTCGATGTCGTGGGTGATGAACAGGACGGTGGTGCGCTCGGCCTGCCAGATATTCGCGAGCTCCTCCTGCATCAGCGCGCGTGTCTGCGCGTCGAGCGCGGCGAACGGCTCGTCCATCAGCAGCATCGTCGGCTCGTTCGCGAGCACCCGCGCGATCTGGATGCGCTGCTTCATGCCGCCGGACAGCTCGGCGGGATACTTCTGCGCCTGGCCCGTGAGACCGACGAGATCGAGGTACCGCATCGCTCGCTCTCGGCGCTCCGCCTTCGGGACGCGCCGCATGCGCAGGCCGAACTCGACGTTCTCGATCGCGGTGAGCCAGCCGTACAGCGAGTCGTCGCCTTGAAACACCACGGCCCGGTCGCGACTCGCGCCGGTGACCGGGCGGCCGTCCATCAGGATCTCGCCGGCCGTGGGCGCCTCGAATCCCGCGAGCATCCTCAGCACGGTCGTCTTGCCGCAGCCGCTCGGCCCGAGCAGGCAGAAGAACTCCCCGGCCTCGATGTCGAGGCTGAAGTGCTCGACCGCGTGATAGTCGACGCCCTGCAGCGACCGGTACGTCTTCTCGACGTCACGAAACGAGACGAGCGGCATGGCAGTCGAGAGCCTAGCAGAGCGGCTCGAGGATATCCATGTCGACATCATGATATATTTCGATCGATGGCCAAGCGTCTGGTGGACATCGACGAGAGGGCGCTCGCTGCCGCGAAAGCGGAGCTCGGGACGAAGACCTTGAAGGATACGGTCAACGAGGCGCTGCGCCGCGCGGCGCCCGCCCGTGATCGCCGCGTCTCGAAGGCGCTGGATACGCTCGCGAAGGCGAAGCTGCGGGATCGGGCCGCGGCGTGGCGCTGACGCATCTCGTCGATACCAGCGTTCTGACCCGGCTGGCTCATCCAACGGTCCGCACCGCGCTCGAACCACTTGCCGCCGCCGGCCAGGTCGCACGCGCCGGTATTTCCGACCTCGAGGTCGGCTTCTCGGCGCGCAACCTTTCCGAGTGGACGCGGCTCACGTCCGCGCTCGCGGCATTCCCCCTCATCGAAACCGAAGCCGGGCACGTGCAACGTGCTCGACAGGTTCAGCGCTTGCTTGCCGGCCGTGGGCTCCGAGGGCGGAAAGTTCCGGATCTGCTGATCGCCGCCGCCGCCGAGGCGAACGGCCTTACCCTGCTCCACTACGACGCGGATTTCGACATGATCGCCCGCGTGACGGGGCAGCCTTGCACGTGGATCGCGCCGGCTGGCACGATCGACTAATCATCGCGACGTTCCGCTCCCTTCGATCGTGCTCTGGCCGGCGACCGCACGCTGCGCCTCGGGCGCCAGCGGGATCACGCCGCCAGGCTCGCCGGCCAGGATCCAGTCGATGAGCTCGCGGTAGCGCTCCGTCGGAACCGCGCCCGGGATCGAGAGCTTCTCGTTCAGGATCACCGTCGGCAAGCCCGAGACGCCGAACCACGCCGCGCCCTCGGCGCAGTCGCGCAGCACGGCTTCGTACGCGTCGCCCGCGAAGTCGGCGTCGAAGCGCGCGAGGTCCAGGCCCGCCTCGCGCACCAGGGTTCGCAGGACGTCCGGGCGCGCGATGTCGAGATGGTCGCGGAAGAGCGCGGTGAAGAGCCGCGCGTGGAAGCGCTGGAACGGCTCGCCGCCCTGACGCTCGGCGCACTTCGCCGCGGCCAGCGCGGGAATGCTCGACGACGGCAGCGGCGTGTCGAGCGCGGGCGGCACGAACGCGGCGCGCCGCTCCTGGGCGCCGATGCGCGCCCAGCCTTCGCGCGTCTTCTGCGTCACGCGGCGGTCCGGCTGCGCGGTCGGGATCAACGGGAACGTACGCCAGTGGAGACTGACGCGGCTCCCGTACGCCTCCTCGATCTCACGCAGCCGCACCGCGGCGTTGTAGCACCACGGTCAGAGGTAGTCGGAGAAGACGTCGAGGCGGACCGGCGAAGTCATGCCGACGAAAAGACCGTGGGCTTCGCGACCTCCGTCCGGAGCGCCTGCAGCGCCTGCTCGACGATGCGCCGTCGCAACGCCTTTTCGTCGTCGGGCGACAGCTCCGCATTCCCGAGCGGGTGGATGATGCCCGCGGCGGGCACGATGCGGTTCGCGCCGACCATGACCGCGACCGGCGTCATCGTCGACACCTGCACCGTCGGCAGGCCCGCACGCTCGAGCTCTCGCGCGATCGCTGCGCCGCAGCGAGTGCTCGTCCCTCAGGTGGACGTGAGGATCACGGCGTCGACGCCCGCCGCGCGCAGCTTCTCGGCGATCTCGGCGCCCATGCGAGCACTCTGCGCCAGCGTGGTGGCGACGCCGACCGTCGAATACACGGTCTCGTGCAGCTTGCCGATCGCGCCGCGCTGCTCGAGCTCGCGCGCGACGTCGACCGGCACGAGCCGGTGCGGGTCCTGCTTGACCCACGTCGTGTCGTAGCCGCGATGCGGGTTCTCGTACTGCGCGGCGTCGAGCGCGTCCTTGCCTTCGATGCTGTACGCGCCGTAGCGCGTCGCGTTCAGCGCCTCGATGCCGTCGGGATTTCCCTTCGGGACGAGACCGCCGTCGGTGACGAGCGCGATCGTCGCGCCCTCCAGCGTCTTCACCAGCCTCGGCGCCGGCACGCTCGCGAACGACGGGCGCGGCACCTCGCTCGCGAACGGCCGGCCGGCGAGCTTGTCGAGCAGCATGGCGGTCGCGCGCTCGGCGGCGGTGGTCTCCGTGACGACGTTGCGGGTCACGCCGCGCGCGAAGTAGCCCTCGGCGGCCGGCGCGCCGATCTTCTCGCCTCGCGCGAGCTTGAGCCCGAGCGCGACGAGCCGCTGCGCCTCGGGCAGCATCCGCGTGGCCTCGGCGCCGGTCTGCACGATGTAGACCGACCGGCGATACAGATCCACGCCGGGATTCTCCGCGTGCATGCCGGTGACGGCGGGGACCGTGAGCTGCGCCTGCACCGCCGCGCAGAGCGCGCCGCACGCCACGCCGTAGCGGCCGGCGAGGAACGCGGGACCGGCGACCACGAGATCGGGCTTCGCGGCGGCCACGAGGGCCACCATCGCGGCGAGCGCGCGGTCCGACTGCTCGGCGGCGTAGTTGTCGCCGCAGATCACCGTGGCGACCACGGTGCCCGCGTCGCCCAGCGCCTGCTGCACGGCGCGCGCGGCGCCGACCGCGCCGTCCCGGCTCAGCGGCTCGACCCCGGCCTTCTCCTCGCCGCCGATCTGGCCGAAGAACTGGTTGACGTAGCAGACGACGCGCAGCCGCTCCGGCATCACCGCACCTCCGCCATCATCGTCGTGGCGCCGATCTGCTCGATGGCGCCGCACAGCGTTCCGTAGGTCGCGCGCATCTCCCCCGAGAGCTTCGGCGCCAGATCGTCGGCGCCGATCACGCGCTCCATGGCGGGAAACGCGAGGAGCTCCTGGCCGCCGCCGACGTTGACCATCGCGTCCACCCCGGGGAAGTCGAACAGGATCATGCCCTCGGCGCTGCCGTCGGTCGACATGTCCTCGACGATGACCGTCGTCTTCACGCCGAGCGCCTCGCAGTGCGCGGCCGCCTGGGCCATGTCCACGTGCGGCGCGCCGCCGCCGATCTTCGTGAGGATCGCGCCGTCCGCGCCGAGCGTGTGTGCCACGAGCCCCGCGGTGAGGAACGCCGACCGGACGCGCTCGGGCTCGGTCGCGTGAGCCACCGTGACGACGACGCCGGCGAACCAGAGCGTGCGGCCGTGCCGCGCGTAGAGCGAGCGGATGATCGGATGGTGCTGGATCGCCCACGTGGTGGCGTTGCGGCCCATGAACCCGCGGACCACGCCGCCGTCGAGCACTTCGTTCGGGTGGACGATCGTCGGGAGCATCCGCCGGATCGGATCGCCGTAGAGGATCCCTTCGTCGACACCGGTCGGACGCTGATGCGAGTGGATCTGGAAGACGTACGCCACACGCGGCAGGTGCGCGAGCTCCGCGGGGACGCGCGGTGACGGCGGCAGCTCGAACACCTCGGTGCGTGCGGGCTCCGCATCGCGTGCCGCCTGCGCGAGCACGACACCGGCCTTCAGCGCCGCGAGCCTCACGGCCGCGAGATACTCGGAGCGCGCCGTGCCCGCCGCAGGCCACGCGGAGATCACGAGGTTGTGCGTGCGGCCGAACCGCGACAGCTCGGCGTTCGGTCCCGCCATGTCGATCACCGCGAGCGCGCCCGCCACCTGGTCGGATTGCTGATCCGTCGCGACGACCGCCACGCCCGCGATCGCGGCGGTACGCCCGTGCCCCGCCTTCGCGATGGGCCCGAGCACGCCGGGAAAGTCGACGCCGCCGTCCAGCTTCGCGCGCGGCGCGATCACGTCGAAGACCCGCCCGATCCGCACGCGCTCGCCCGGGTGGACGGCGTCGAGTCGCACGCCGGCGAGCCGCGGATCGGTCGAGAGCTGCGCGCGCAGCGCCTCGAGATCGACCTCGAGGCGCCCGCCGGTGAGCCGCGCCGGCGCGCCCGCGAGCGCCGTGGCAGGCGCGACCGTGAGCTCGCGCACCTCGAACCACCGAAGCTCCAGCCTCATGCCGTGCGCTAGCCCAGCAGGCCCCGGAGCTCTGGGACCACCCATAGAGGGTCCTGCCCCGACTCCATGCGCAGGATGTTGTCGAAGCCGTTGCGGTACGCCTTCGTCCAGTTGTCCCACGTCGGCCCGGCGCTGTGCGGCGTGAGCGCGACGTTCGGCAGCGAGAACAATGGATGGTTCTGCTTCGGCGGCTCCTCGACCATCACGTCGAGGCCGGCCGCGGCGATCGTCCCGGAGGTGAGCGCCTGGTGGAGCGCGTCCTCGTCGACCACGGGGCCGCGGCACGTGTTGACGAGGATCGCGCTCTTCTTCATCATCGCGAACTGCTTCGTGGACATCATCTTCCGCGTGACGTCGGTCAGGGGCACGTGGAGCGTGATGACGTCCGAGGTGCGGAGGATCTCGGTCAGCAGCGCGTAGCGCACGCCGAGCGTGTCCTCCTGGTCCTCGCTGAGCCGGACGATGTCGTAGTAGCGCACGTCCATGTCGAAGCCCTGCACCCGGCGCGCGACCTTCTTGCCGATGTTGCCGAGGCCGATGATCCCCAGCCGCTTGCCCTCGACCTCATAGGTGCGCGTGGCCACGGCGTCGCCCACGCGCCACTTCCCCGCCGCGACGTTGTTGTGGTGCCACACGAGCTTCTTGAGCACCGCGAGCATGAGCATCACCGCGTGCTCGGCGACGGCGACGGAGTTGGCGCCGCCGTTGTTCGACACCGGCACCCTCGCCTTGCGCGCGGCCTCGATGTCGACGCGGTCGTAGCCCGCGCTCGTGAGCTGGACGAGCTTGAGCTTCGGCGCCGCGCGGAAGAACTCGTTGCCGATGCCGGTCCGCGGCGAGCCGAGGTAGTACTCGGCCTCGCCGGCGACGTCGTAGAACTCCGGCTTGCTCGGATCGGCGACGATCAGCTCCAGGCCGGGCGGCAGCAGATCCTGGGCGATCTCCATGATGGGCGCGGGCTGGGGCGGCGTCAGGATCTTGGTCACGATGGCCTCCTTGGGACGAGGCTCACTTCGCCTTGAGCTTCAGGTCTTCGTACGGCGCCGACCACGGATAGTCGCTGATGAGCCCGAGTCCCGACTCCGCCACGCGCGGGCCGTAGGCGGGGAGAAGGGCGAGCTGCCAGATCGGAAGCACCATGACCTTCTCGTGGACGAGCCGCTGGACGCGATGAAGGATCGCCTCGCGCTTCTTCGGATCGAGCTCGCCCGCCTGTTCCCGGAAGAGCCCGTCGATGTCGGGATACCCTCCGTAGGCGTAGGCGCCTCCCGAGATCACGAACGGCTCCATGCGCGTGGCCGCGTTGCCGAAGATGCCGCTCAAGCCGTAGATCACGTTCTTCAGCTTCTTCTCCTGGTACGCCTTGACGAACGCCGCGCGCTCGAGCGGGCGCAGCGTCGCCTTGATCCCGACGGCGCGGAGGTCGTTGAGGATCGGCTCGGCATACGTGGCGGCGCCGGCGTCGGCCCACAGGTCGCCCGCGTCGAACCCGTTGGGATACCCCGCTTCCGCGAGGAGCTGCTTCGCCTTCGCCGGATCGTGCGGGTAGAGCGGCGGCTGCCAGAAGAAATCGGCGCTGACCGGGATGATGGTGCCGGTGATCCGGGAATGGCCGAGCGTCAGGGCCTGGTTGACGCCCTGGCGATCGACGGCGTGGCTGGCCGCGAGGCGCACGCGGCGGTCGCGCCAGGGCGAGGTCGCGTCCCACTGGTCGGCGAAGACGAGCCAGTGCGTGGACATGAACAGCGTCGGCCTGAGCGTGAGCCCGGGCGTCCGCTTCACCTCCTCGGCCAGCTCGCCGGTGACGTTGTAGGCGATGTCGGCTTCTCCGCGCTTGAGCATCGCGAGGCGGGTGGTGCCGTCGGGGACCGCCTTGAGGACCAGGCGCTTCACGCTCGGCGTCTTGCGCCAGTACCCGTCGAACGCCTCGAGCACCAGCTCGATGCCGGGAGTGAAGGAAACGAAGCGGTAGGGGCCGGCGCCGATCGGCGCCTTCTTGAAGCCGTCGTCACCCACCTTCTCGACGTACTTCTTCGGCACGATCCACGCGGCGCCGGTGGCCGGGGTGCCGTAGTACGTCAGGAAGTCGGGCCACGGCTGCTTGAGCCGGACGCGGACGCGCCCGGGATCGGGGGTGTCGACGGACGCCACCTTCTCCTTGAGCACTTTCGACGACACGCCGCGATAACGCTCGAACGAGTACTTGACGTCGTCGGCCGTCAGCAGCTCGCCGTTGTGGAACTTCACGCCCTTCCGGAGCACGAACTCGTAGACGAGTCCGTCCGCCGACGCGGTCCACGACTCCGCGAGGCTCGGCGTCATGATCTTGCCAGGCATCGGCTTCACGAGGCCGTCGTGCAGCGCGTAGAGGAACATGAACGGCGTGATCAGGCCCGGCGTCTCCGCGGGCTCGAACAGCGAGGGCGCAGGCGTGAAGTGCAGCGCCCACGTCATCTGTCCCGCCGGCGGCTCGGCCGCGTGCGTTTCGGCGGGCGCGGCAGCCATGAGAGCCAGCACCCCGGCCAGGATCACCCCCGTGCGTCGCCTCGTCATGCCGGCCTCCATGTCATCGACGCGGTGGCGCGGACCACCACGAAGAGAACGTCACTCGGTGCAGCTCAGGCTGCCGAACCCATAGTGGTCGTCGTACCGCCACGGCGGCGGCAGCGGGCCGGCGGTCGGCAGGCTCGCGTCCGCGCCGGCGTGCAGGCCGATCGCCGAGCCGCGCAGGATCTTCTTCGTCGGCACCCCGATCACGCGCGCCACCGCGGGCGCCTCCGGCACGGCGAGCGTGACGTTCTTGAAGAAGCTCGTGCTCACGATGGCGTCGGCCTCGGGCAAGGGCTCGAGCATCGTCGGCGCGCCCTCGGTGGCGTCGTCCTCGCTCGTGAGGAAGACGGTCTTGATCCCGAGGCGCTCGCAGGCCTGGATGCTCCGCACCACCTCGATGAACTCGTTGCCGCCGGCGTCCCACGTGACCACCGCGCCGTCCGCGCCGAGCTGCTTGGCGAGCTTGGCCGTCTGGTTGGCCATGAGCTGCTTCTCGGTCTGCGTGGTCCACTCCGTGCGCAGCGAGATCACCCCGAGGAAGTTCCAGTCCCGGCCGTGCCGTCTATAGAGGTCGAGAAACAACGGGTTGTTGGCGACCGTCCACGACATGGCGTACGCCGTGCGGTACGGCCCCGTGAGCGCGCCGTCGAGGATCTCGTTGGGATGGAGGTACCACGGCGGCGTGAGCTGCGTCAGCCCGTAGGTCGCCGTGCAGAACGCCGTCGGCGATCCGGACATCGCCTGCGGCGAGTGCACGCACCAGATGTAGACGACCTTCGGCAGCGACGGATCGACCGGCCCGAGCTCGAACACTTCCGTCTCGGGCGGCGTCAGCCCGCGCACCGCTTCGGCGAGGCGATCCGCGACCGTCAGCGCCGCCTTGTGCACGGCGTAGTTCTTCACCTCTTCGCCCAGGCCGGCGTCGGGCTCGACGACCAGGCAGACGTTGAAGAGCCGCGCATACGGGTACATCTCGCCGTAGGGGCCGGACATGTCGAGGTACGTCTCGACGAAGTCGCCGCCGGCGTCGTGCCAGTTGACGCTGGAGACCTCGACGACGCCGAGGCCCGCGAGCCGGTGCGTGCGGCCGGTGCCGACGGTCGTGATCTCGCGGTCGCAGATGCCCGGATAGCAGACGCCGCGCCCCTCGACCTTCACGCGCGGCTCGATGACGTCGCGCACCGGCCAGATGCGCACGGATTCGCCGGGATGCGCGATCTCGAGCTCGGCGGTGGCGATGCGCGGGTCCTGGCGCACGGCGGCGAGGACGGCGTCGCGATCGATGGTGAGGCGGCCGGCGTCGTACCGCGTGCTCGCGCCGAACGTGACGTCGTGAACCGGGAAGGTGCCCATCTCGAGACGCATCACTTGCGCTCCTGCATGGGATCGAAGAGCGTCGGCCCGGGCACCGCGACCGTGATCGCGGCGAGCGCCGTCCGCACGATGTGCATCCCGAACGCGTAGTCCTTCTCGGGGCTCAGTGTCGGATCGCCGCACACGTGCTCGATGCGCGCGCCGCGGATGACCCGGTTGGCGCCGGTCGTCAGCGCGAAGTTGTAGATGGCGGAGATCATCCCCACCGGAATCCCCACCCGCTCGATCTCTTTCGCGATCGTTGCGCCGCAACGATTGCAGGTCCCTCAGGTGGCGACGAGCAGCGCGCCGTCGACCCCTCCTTGCTTCAGGTCCGCGGCGATGCTGCGCCCGTGCCCCGCGGAGACCGCGACCGGCGTGCTGACGCCCGGCAGCGCGTAGATGTGCTCGTGCACCGCGCCGATCGCGCCCTGGCGCTCGAGGTCGCGCAGGAACGACAGCGGCAGGATGTAGTTCGGGTTGCTGTTCACGAGGTGGTTGAAGTATCCCGCGTGATATGCCTCCCACTCTTTCGGCGAGAGCGATTCCAGCTCCGCGACCGAGTGGCGGTGATACCGCACGGCGTTCGCCGACACCTGCTTGTCGGGGTTGCCCTTCCGCACGAGCCCGCCGGTGGTGACCATGGCGATGCGCGCGCGCGTGAGGTCGGCGATCGGGGCCGCGGGCGGCACACGTTCGGGCGCCGAGTACGGCACTTCCGAGCGATACGGCCGGCCGTGCAGCTTGTCGAGGAGCATGTCGAGCGCGCGCTGAAAGCCGGGACGGCCGCGGTCGTACACGCGGCGCCGTCCTTGCGGCAGATAGCCTTCGACTTCCGCCGGGCCGAGCGTCTCGCGACGGCCGAGACGTTGCGCGAGTGGAGCGAGCGCGGCAAGCGCCGCCGGCATCGACGTGGTCGACGTGCCGGTCGGCAGGATCGTGATCCCGCGGCGCGCCGCGGACGCGCCGGGGTTCTCCGGATGCATCGCGGTGACCGCGGCCAGGCCGCGATCCTGCGCGATCCTGCACACCTGCGCGCACGCGAGCCCGTAGCGGCCGGAGCCGAAGGCGGGGCCGGCAACCACGACGTCGGGCTTGAGGCGGTCCAGCTCGGTGGCCACGGCGCGAGCGAACTCCTCCGCGCGGTCGTTGGCGAAGTTGTCGCCGCAGACGATCGTGGCCTCGATCCGCGCGCCGGCGCCGAGCGCGGTCTCGAGCACCCGCCCCGGGCCGACGGCGCCGGGCGTCACGCTGACGCCGACGTCCGCCTTGTCCTCGCCCCCGACGCCCCCGAAGAACTGATTGACGTAGTGCACGACGCGGACCGGGCTCTTCATGCGCGCCATTCTATCCGGGGTTGGCGGTGCCGGGGCTGCGGGCGACCGACTGCGCGGGATTGCTCCGACCCGGCCGCGGCCGGAGCGCGGCGTGGACGTGCGGCGCGGCGGCGCGTGAACGACACGCGTGGCGGTCGTTCAGCGGGGCGCGGGCACTAGCGCCGCGGCAGCGGGCCGAAGACCGGCGGCGGGATGCGACGCTTCGACGCCGCTTCGTACGCCGACGCGATCTTCAGCGTGATGTCCTCCTTGCCCGGCTCGCAGCGGAACACCAACGAGAACGGCAGGCCGGGCTCCGGGATCGTCGTCGGCGTGGTCGACGGCGTCGCGACGTAGCGCGTGCCGTCCGGTGACAGCGTGAAGACCGGGTCGTAGACCGTGGTGACGTAGCCCGCCGGTACCAGGACTTCCGTGAGCCCCGCGTTCGGGCCGTAGAACGACTCCGGGCTCAAGTTGCTGCGGCCGCCGCGCGGCTGGTGCGCGCCCCCGATCTTGCCCGGCGGCCACGGCGTGTGCAGCCGGACGAGCGCGTCGAGCCGGTTCTCGAGGATCACCATCATGTCGACGCGCCGGAGCAGCTCGCGCAGCATGATCCGCTCGGTCACGCCCTGGCGGCCGTCGAGCCGGTTGCGCGGATCGGCGACCTCCTCCCAGTTCTTGAACGCCGCGCGCTGATCGTCGCCCCAGAACTTCGAGCGCGCGTTGAGCTGCGCGAAGTCGGTCAGCGTCTCGCGCAGGCCGCGCTGCTTCCAGTCCTCCGCGCGCCGCGTGAGGTACTGCGGGACCTGGAAGCGGAACGTCGGCGCGAGCTCCTGCTCCTGGACGGTGGCGATGTCGAGGTTCACCGGCGGCGCGATCCGGCCCTCGGCCAGCGCGACGCAGTAGTCGATCGGCGTCATCGTGCCCGTGCCGAACACCTTGCCGGCCACGAACTCGGTGGGCACGATCGCGGACGCGAACTCCTTGAACAGCGGCTGGCCGTCGGCGCCGAGGCGGAACAATACGTCGGGCATGAAGAGCGGGACCAGACGGGCCAGCGCGCGCTGGAAGTCCATGCTCATGACCTCGGCGTCGGGATCGCGCGTCCCGTGCCGATGCGTCGACTCGACCAGCGTCGCGCCCAGCGCGCCCCCGAGAACAGTTTTGATCTCTTTCGCCGCCGCGGTGACGATCGGCACCTCGGTCATCGACCCCGGCGGGATCACCATCGACTCGCGGATCACGCCGATCCTGATACCCTTCAGCGCGCCCGGCGTGCCGGCCATCCTCGCGTGGCTCGCGTACGGCGTGGCGAGGATCGACGAGCGCGGGACCGTCGTGAACGGATCACGCGGGTCGTAGTACCCGCGGACCGGATCCTTCAGCGCGTCGAGCACCCTCGCGCAGTCGGTGATCGTGCGGCACAGGATCCCGGTGCGGTCGCAGTAGATGTCGGCGCCGATCGCCCCGCCGACGAAGCCGAGCAGCGCCTTGTGCGGCAGGATCAGCGCCACCGCGTTGTGGTTCGCGGGCCCGCGCGTCGACGCGCGCGTCTCCTCGCCGAGGCTCGCCATCACGAGGTTCGCGCTCACCGAGACGCCCGAGCCCGAGCTCGAGCCGAGCGACGCGGAGCGCGTGGTGTCGTACGGGTTCGCCGGATTGCCGCCCCAGCTCGTGCGCTGGTAGCCGAGCGTCGACGGCAAGACCGCCGCCGGCTTGTGCCGCCCGCCCGGATCCCCGGCGCGGCCGTTGTACTCCGTGCTCACGGCCTTCGCGTAAACGATCGCGCCCTTCTTGCGAAGCTGATCGACGAGCCCGTGGTCGCGCGCGGGGAAGTCGATGTCGTACGCCGCGTCCCCGCCGCTCGTGCTCCGCATGTCCTTCGTGTCGAACGGATCCTTGAAGGAGAAGACGACGCCGTAGAGCGGCATCGCGTCGAGGTCGGGATGACGGCCGTACTTGGCGTCCAGCTCGGCCGCTTGCTCGAGCGCGTCGGGATAGTGGCGGAAGATCTCGCACGCCGGTGGCGCGCCGGCCGGCAACGGGCCCTTCGACGGATGCCGGTCGTACTCGCCGCGGCACGTGACCGACCGCTCACCGCGGATGTTGAGCGTGGCGAGCGCGTTCACCTGGCCCGCGCTCGGAATGCCCGTGATCATCCCGTACTGCTGCTGCACCGATGAATCGGAGGCGGTCGCTTCCATCCGGCCGTACTCGAGCGGCGGGCCCTCGTACCTGTCGAGATCGGGAAAGACGGTCGACGCGCTGACGGTCTCCGTGGGGAACGTGAGCGGTGCGCCCGCGCGGATCGTTCCCGTCGCCGTCTTGACCGGCGCGCCGTCCGCGGTCACCAGCAGGCTCGCGACGCCGTTGAACGCACGGGCGCGCGCGAGGTAGCGCTCGACCATCTCCACGCACGTGATCTCGCCCGCCCGGATCGCGGCGTGCAGTTCGTCGATCGTCGCCTCTTCGAGCCGGAACCCCGCCATTGACGCCTCCCGCCGGCACGGCCATGGCCGCAGCGTGGTTCGGAGTATGCCTGAGCGGGATGACGTCAGGATCGGCCGTGCCGCCGACCTTGATCCCGGCGTGCGCGGCTCACGCGCGGCCGTCAGTTGCGCGAGGCCACCCGCCGGAACGCGATGGAAGGAGGCGTCAGGCTGTCCGGATCCACCGGGACTCCGAGGCGCTTCAGGACCCTGCACGAATCGGACGCGGGCTCGACGTGGGTGAGCCCGGATCGCCGCGTCAGCTCGTCCACGCGATACGCGCATGCGACGCTCTGCCACTGACGCGCCTGGCGGTACTGCTCGTAGCCCCAGCTGAGCGGCGTGAGGATGAGCGCGAGCATCACCAGCGTGCGGAGCATCTTGAGGGCGACTTCGACTTCGTGCCGAAAGATTCGCATCTGACTCCCGAGGCAAATGGTCCCGCGATGCGCGGGGCGTACTTCGTGTCCCCCGCGCATTCTCGCCGCTGGAGCAATATTGTCAAGGCGCAAACTGACGCACGCGCATCGACGACGACGAATCGTGTGACGATTCTTGTCCCGCGCCGAATTGCGACGGGCGGATGCGCGCTTGCGCTGTGGCGTGCGCGCCATAGCCTGCACGCCACAGTGAGTCAGCCTGTCACTTTTCGTCGCCAATTTGGGCGAGACACATAGTTGTGCGCAGGACTCGGCCGCGCAGTAGGATTCCTCCGACGCGCCACGCCCCACGGACCCGAGAGGAGAAGGTCATGCACAGGCCCGTCCGGTTCGCCGACGACATCGAGCCGCTGGTGCAGTTCATCGAGGAGACCGAGCCCAGCCGGATCCTCGAAGCCACCCTGGGCAAGTTACGCGACGGCCTGTCCGTCAAGAAGCTCCTGACCGCGTCGGCGCTCGCGGTGACTCGCTCCTCCGACTTGCCGCCGGGCCACCATGGCGGGCCGCTCCACCCGCTCGTCGGACTCCACGCGCTCCACAACACGGTCGAGCGCGTGTCGGGCGAGCAGCGCTTCCTGCCCGTCCTCCAGCACGTCGCGCTGTCGAACAAGCACATCAACCATCCCAACATGGGCCCGTACATCCTGGCGGATGCCGAGCCCGTGGATTCCGGCGGCGTCGAGGCGACGAAGAAGGCCTTCTTCGCCTGCGTGGACCGCGGCCTGTACAACGGTGCCGATCGTCACTTCCTCTGGCTCTGGGACAACATCCCTCACGGCGAGGCGCTGGACCTGCTGCTGACGGTGGCGATCCCGAAGAACGCGCTCGACGATCACTACTTCATCTTCCCCATGTTCACGTGGCGGGCGCTCGACTGGCTGGGACGCGAGTACACGCCGTTCCTGATGCGTCCCGCCGTCCGGTACGTGAGCCGGTTCCCCACGCCGCCTCCGCTCAAGGACATCGAGCCGCTGCTCGAGGAGTACGAGCTCCTGAGGCGCCCGCTGGGGTTCCATACGAGCCCCGAGGAAACCCCCGCGATCGGCGAGCTGGGCGAGGCGATCACCCGTTGCGACACCTACGCGGAGATCCCGCGGATGCTCGCGAGGGCGCTCGCGGACGGACTGTCGCTCCAGGGCACCGGAGAAGCCCTGTCGATCGGCGCGGCCGGCCTGTTCATGCGATCCCTCACCGGGAACCCGATGGACGTGCACCTGCATACGGGCGCGAACCTGCGCCGGTATCTCCTGAAGCTCGAGGGCGTGAGCCTGCGCAACAAGCTGCTGGCGCTGCTGACGTGGCACACGGGGCCCGAGGTCCGCTCGACGCAGAACCGCATGGAGCCGCCGCCGCAGCCTGATCCGGCGGCGGTCGCCGCGCTCCCCCATCGCAGCCAGGCCGCGTTGCTGGATGCGCTCGAGGAGAGCATCTTCACGCAGCCGCCGACCGACTGGTCGAAGGTCACCAACCTCGGCCAGATGCGCGCGGTGCCCGAGGTGAAGAACACCGTGAACCTCGCGCAGCAGTACGCCGACCTCGGCTACGAGCCGGACGCGCTCATCAGCCGTCTCGCCCGGATCGTCGTGCACGACAACTTCACCGAGATGCACGCCTTCAAGCACCACCAGGCGACGTTCGAGGAGTTCCACGCCACCCGGCTGCCGTGGCGCTGGCGTCACCTCGTGAGCGCGGCCCAGGCGTCGGCGATCTCCTACGGCAAGAACATGGAGGTCTACGAGGAGGCGATCGAGCTCCTCCACGCGTAAGGTCGGCGATCGTCCACACTCGATTAGCCCGTCGAGCGCGACCATGACCGTCGGGCGGCGTCGCAGGAATCGGATCGCACAGGGCGGGGCTCTCGTGGCCCTCGTGTCGCTCATGGCCGCGTGCCGAGCCACGACTCCGCCGGCCATGACCCTGGAAGAGGCCAGGCAGGTCGCCGCGTCCTTCACCGGCGCGGCGTTCGTACCTCCGCCGCGGACGATCACCGACGTCGTCCCGCTGCTGCAGCCGGATGCGCACTCCCGCGCGTTCATGGTGGACGCCCGCCGCCGCAGTCTCCGTGCGCCGCCGTCCGAATCCGTCGGCTCGAGTCCGCGATCAGCGTCTCCGTCGGCATCCACGGCGAGGACCACGTGGCGACGGCGGGGCTGCGCGGGCTCTTCGCGATTGCTCGGCTCGCGCTCCGCGGCCCCCACGAGGCGCTGAGCGAGTTCGCGGCGGCGGCGAAGGTCCTGATGGATCGCGCGGGCGAGGTCGAAGACGAGGCGACCACACGCGGAGAACGCGACCAGCGGCAGCGCTGGATCCTCACGGCGTCCATCGACGCGCTGAGCCAGATCGCGTCGACCCGTGACGGCGCGGCGGCCGAGACCTTCAGGCTCGCAGACATCGTCCGAGGACGATTCGTCCAGCGGGCGCTCGACGCGACCGCGGCGCGCAGCGCGGCACGGACTCCGGCGCTCGCCGATCTCGTCCGGCGGGAGCAGGATGCGGCGAAGCAGCTGGCGGCGCTCCACGGCCGGTTGACGGCGGCGTATGGGGGTCCCATGAGCGCGGCGGCCGTCGCCGACCTCCGGGCCGGCATCGACGTCTTGCGACAAGCACGACACGTGCTCGCGCAGCGGATCGCCCGCGAGTTTCCGGCGTATGCGCAGCTCGTTCGTCCGGCGCCCGTGACGGCGGAGGAGGCGCGCGCGGCGCTGCGCAGCGGGGAGGCGCTCATCGCGACCCTCGTGACCGAGGACCGCACGTACGTCTGGGCGGTGTCGCCCGGACGGCCCGTGGTGTTCACGAGCGTGCCCCTCGGCGAGAAGTCGCTGGAGGAGAAGGTCGTTCGCCTGCGGCGGGCGCTGGACCCTCGCGCTCAGCGGCTCGGAGAGATTCCGGCCTTCGACCTGGCGGCAGCGCATGAGCTTTACCGGCAGTTCCTGGCGCCGGTGCGGTCAGGCTGGGGCGGCGCCGACGGTCTGCTGATCGTCGGCCATGGACCACTCGGCCAGGTACCGTTCGCGTTGTTGCCGACCGAGGTCGTCGGCGCGGTGCCGGAGCGCGAACCGTTGTTCGCCGGATATCGCCAGGTCCCCCGGTTGATTCGGCAGCATGCGGTGACGGCGCTGCCGTCGGTGAGCGCGCTGGTGACGCTGAGGCGCCTGGTGGCGAGCTCGGCCGAGCGCAGAGTCCAGGGAGCCGTGGGCCGAAGGCGGGTCCACACGTTCGCCGACGGGGCTCGCACTCCGGGATGTCGCGGTCTCTCCCGGCGCGGACGTGGAAACACGGACGCTGGCCATGCTTCCGCGCCTGCCCGACACGGCCGACGAAATCCGCAGCATCGCCCGGGCGGTCAACGCCGATCCCGAGCGCGACGTATTCCTCGGGCGGGCGGCGAACGAGCACGTGGTGAAGAGTGCCGGCCTCACGGGGTATCGCGTCGTCGCGTTTGCGACGCACGGTCTTGTCCCCGGAGACCTGGACGGTCTGACGCAACCCGCCCTGGCGCTGACGGCGCCGGAGGTGGCGGAGGTCGGTGGCGACGGGCTTCTCACGATGGAAGAGATCCTCGCGCTGAAGCTGAACGCGGACTGGGTGGTGCTTTCGGCATGCAACACCGCGAATGCCGCCGGGGTGGGAGCCGAGGCGCTGTCGGGCCTCGGCCGGGCGTTTTTCTACGCAGGCGCGCGAGCGCTGCTCGTGACGCACTGGCCGGTGGAGACGACGTCGGCACGGGCGCTGACGACCGACCTCTTCGCGCGACAGGCGAGCCACCCGGACGTGACGCGGGCCAGGGCGCTGCAGCAGACGATGAACGCGCTGATCGACGATGCCGTGCGAGTCGATCCCGCGACAGGACGGGCGATCTTCAGCTACGCGCATCCGATCTTCTGGGCACCGTTCGCTCTCGTCGGTGACCCGGGCTGACCGCCGTCGTTCGTGACGTGCGGCGGTCCGAGGCGGCACGTCCGCTTCGCCCCGAGCGCGGGCAGGACTTACCACCTTGCGCGCCCGACGATCGACCCAGAATCGCATGGAGCCGCGGCCGCAGCCGGATCCCGCGGCCGTCGCGGCGCTCCCTCATCGTCGCCAGGCCGACCTGCCGGATGCGCTCCTCCTACGTTTTCAGCTGACTACGTTTCCAGCTGCCGCGCGATGAACGCTTTCACCATCTCGCGCGCGCGATCCGTCTGCGGGCCCGGCTTCGCCACCCACTCGTGCTCGCCGCCCTCGAAGATCGTCAGCTCGCACACGCCGCCCGCGGCCTTGTACGTCGCCGCGAACTTCTCCTGCACGGCCGGGAGCACGTTGTCGTCGAGGCCGCCCTGCATGATCAGCATCGGGACCAGCGCGACGGGCTCGCGGCGCTCGAGCATGAGCTGCGGATTGCCCTCGTAGATCGTCTCCCAGGGGTTGAAATAGATGCGGCTGTTCTCGATCATGCTCGCGCGCTGCTTCCGCTCGGCCTGCTGGAAGCGCGCATACGGGTCGCTGATCGGCGACCGGCTGGCCATGTACGCGACGGTCGCGTCGACGTTCGCGGCGCCGGGCAGAGCGATCTCGTTGTAGCGCGGATCGCGCGGGCGCATCGCGATGAGCTGGGCGACGTGGCCGCCGCTGGAGCTGCCGTATACGCCGAGCTTCGAGGCGTCGCCGTTCCATTCCGCGGCTTTCGACTTCAGCCACCGCACGCCGTAGTTCGCGTCCCGGACGGACGCCGGGTACGGCGCTTCTTCCGAAAGCGTGAGATCGATCGCCACGACGAGGACGCCACTTGCCGCGATCGCGCGGTCCATCGGCTCCTCGGCGAGCCGGTCCTTGCGACGCCACGCGCCGCCGTGGAGATCGAGCACGGTCGGGAACGGGCCTGCGCCCTGCGGTTGATAGATGCGCGCCATGAGCTGGCGCCCCCGGGCGTTCTTCCGGAACTCGACCTCGCTGACCTTGAGCTCGAACTTCCCGGCGGGATCGTAGGGCGTCTTCATGGCGGACCTCCCCTGTGTCTCGGCTGGGCGCACGAAACCGGCGGCGACGCCGGCGACGCCGAGTGCGGTGAGCTGCTTCAGGAATTCGCGGCGGCCGGCGTGATCGTCCATGCGGAGCTCCTCGCTATCCGCCAAGGGCGCGGGCGACGGCTTTCACATCGTCTTCGGTATTGTGAACGTGGAAGGAGACGCGCACGGCGCCGGCGCGGACCGAGGCTTTGATGCCGGCGGCGCGCAGCCGCTCCATCGCGCCGTCCGTCGCCACGGCCACGATCGCGGAGTCGCCGCGCGGCAGGGCGAGCCGGTCGCGCAGCGCGTTCGCGAGCGCGAGGTCGTGCTGATGGATCGCGGCGATGCCGACCTCGGCCAGCAGCTCGAGCGCGGGCAACGTGCCCGCCCACGCGAGCCACGCCGGCGAGATGTCGAGTCGCCTCGCCTGCTTGGCGAGGCGGAGCGGCGGCCCGTAGATCGACGTCCACGGATCGTCACCGGCGTACCACCCCGCATACAGCGGTCGCAGCATCGCGAGACGCTCGGGTCGTATCACGCCGAAGGCGGTGCCACGCGGCGAGAGCAGCCACTTGTACGCGGCGCACGAGACGAAGTCGAAGCGATCGGCTTCGAACGGCAGCCAGCCGACGGCCTGCGTGGCGTCGATATAGGTCAGGCAGCCGTGCCGCGTGGCCGCGGCGGCCAGCGCGTCGAGGCCGCCGGGCACGAGGCGGCCGTCGGCCGACTGCACGGCGCTCACCGCGACGAGATCGATGCCGGGCCCGATCGCGTCGACGAGCCCGGCGAGCGGCACGGTGTCGACGCGCACGCCACGATCCGCGTGGACGAGGAACGGAAACAGGACGGAGGTGAAGTCCTCTTCGGCCGCGAGCACGCGCGCACCGTCCGGCAGTGCGCTCGCCACGAGCGCGCTGAACGTCGAGACCTGGTGGCCGATGGCGACGCGATCGGGCGTCGTGGCCACGAGGTCGGCGAAGCGCTCGCGGGAGCGCGTGACGAGCTCGTCGTAGCCCGCGGCCTCCGCGCGTCCGCTGCGCCACGTCTCGATCGCGTGCTCGAGGGCCTCGACGGTACGCCGTGGCGGCAGGCCGATGCTGGCGGTGTTGACGTACACCGTGTCCGGCGCGAACTCCCGCTGCGCGGCGTGAAGGCTCAGCACGTGCGGTAGCATAGTCCCTCGGGCGACACCCAAGGAGCGGAGAATGCGATTCGGAATCTTCGGCAGCGCGCAGGCGAAGCGGGGCGGGCCGGACGCCGACAGCGGCGTCGGCTTCCGCGAGTTCGTCGACTACAACGTCGAGGCGGAGTCGCTCGGGTTCGTCAGCACGTTCCTCGTCGAGCACCACTTCACCGGCTTCGGCCAGATCTCGGCCACGCTGAACCTGCTCACGTTCATCGCGGCGCGCACGAAGACGCTGCGCCTCGGCACCGCGGTCATCGTCCTCCCGTGGCACAACCCCGTGCTGCTGGCGGAGCAGACGGCGACGCTCGACCTCTTGTCGCAGGGCCGGCTCGATTTCGGCATCGGGTCGGGCTACCGCTACAAAGAGTTCGCGGGCTTCGCGATGCCGATGGAGGAAGCGGTGGAGCGCTTCGAGGAATCGCTCGACGTCCTCATCACGTCGTGGACCCGGGAGGAGCCGTGGTCGCATCACGGCAAGTACTGGCAGTTCGACGAGGTCGTGGTCGAGCCGCCCACGCACCAGAAGCCGCACCCGCCGCTCTGGATAGGCGCGGGCAGCCCGGAGTCGATCAAGAAGGTGGCTTCAAGCGGCTACAACCTCCTGCTCGACCAGTACGCGTCGTTCGAGGAGGTCGCCGAGCGCATCGCGCTCTACAAGTCGGAAGTGGAAAAACGCGGGCGCCGGTTCGATCCGATGACGGTTGGCGTGACGCGCTCGATCAACGTCGCGGAGACCCCGGACGCGCTCGCGAAGGCGTACGAGAACCGCATCTTCGCGCGCCGCCGCATCGACCGGCTGACGATCCGGCCCGACAAGAAGAACGAAAAGCGCCTGATCTCGGACGAGGCGATTTGCGCGAGCGCGCTCTACGGCACGCCCGACGACATCGCCGACAAGCTCGAGATCCTGCGCGCGGGCGGCGCCGAGTACGTGCTGCTCAACAGCGCGGGCGGCCCGACCTCCTTACGGCGCTTCGCGCGCGAGATCCGGCCAGCGTTCGCCGGCGCGCCGACCCTTCAGCCGGCGTAGTCTCTTACGCCGGCAGCCGGAAGCCCTGCCGCGCGAGCAGCTTCCACGCGCCGTCCTGCTTCTGCCAGACCTGCAGCGCCCCGATCTTCGTGTGCGTCGTCTTGCCGTCGCGCTCGGATTCGGACAGGTAGATGTGGCGCACGACGGCGGCATTGCCCACCACCGACGTCTTGAGCTCCGGGAAGGCGATCGACTTCACGACCTGCTTCCGGGTCAGCACCGCGTTGATGAACTGCTCCTTGGTCTCGACCCGGCCATCGGAATGACCGTAGCTGAGCTGCGCGGACGTCACCTGCTCCAGCTTCGCCTTGTCGGCGTCGAGCTGCCCCTTGCGCAAGGTCTCGACGGCGTCGGCGACCGCCGCCTCGTCGCCGGCCTGCGCGCCCGCGGAGCGACTCAGCACCAGCCCGGAAGCGCCGATCGCGAACACACCCGCAACCACCACGTCGCGACGCGATAGGTCCATGGGTTCGCTCCTCCCGGCACGGTTATACTCCCGGGTCATGAGCTACCGCATCGGGATCATCGGGGTCGGAGCGATCGGCGGCGTGGTCGGCGGCATGCTGACGAAGGCGGGGCACGACGTCACGTTGATCGACCAGTGGCCGGAGCACGTCGAAGCGATGAAGAAGGTCGGGCTCAGGCTCTCGGGCAGCTGCGGCGAGCACCTCGTGCCGGTGCGCGCGCTCGGGATCCACGAGCTCCAGTCGGTGGCCGAGCCGTTCGACGCCGTGTTCATCGCCGTGAAGTCGTACGACACCGAGTGGGCGGTCTCGCTCGGGCTCGCGTACCTGAAGCAGCCCGACGGCGTGATCGTCGACTTCCAGAACGGGATCAACGACGAGCGCGTCGCCGCCGTCGCGGGCCGCGAGCGTTGCCTCGGCTCCGTCATCACGATCGGCGCCGGCATGTACGAGCCCGGGCACGCCATCCGCACCGATCACAGCCAGATCGGCTTCAAGATCGGCGAGCACGACGGCAAGGTGACCGCGCGCGCCGAGCGGCTCGCGAAGATCATGAACGACGTCGCGCCGACGAAGGTGACGACGAACCTGTGGGGCGAGCGCTGGTCGAAGCTCTCCGTGAACTGCATGGCCAACGGTCTCGCCGGTCTCTCGGGTCTCGGCTCGGCCGAGGTCCGGACGAAGGACGGCGTCCGGCGCGTCGCGATTCACCTCGCCGCCGAGGCGATCAGGGTCGGCCGCGCGCGCGGTCACGAGGTGGAGCCGATCTGGGGCATCGATGCCCAGCGCTTCGTCGACGCCGCCGCGGGGAAGAACCTCCCCGACGTCGAGCGCGACATGGCGGAGCGCGCGAAGGAGCTCGCCGGCGGGCGGCCGTCGCTGCTGCAGGACGTGATGCGCGGGCGCCGCACCGAGGTGCAGTATCTGAACGGCTACGTCTCGGAGCAGGGCCGTCAGGTCGGCATCGCCACCCCGTTCAACGACAAGATCGTAGAGCTGATCACGCGCGTCCCTCCAGGGACGCTGAAGCCGGATCCGAAGAACCTCGACCCGCTGGTGGCGATGCTGCCGAAGTAGGAGGAGGTCGTATGTCGCCCACGCCGCGCATCGGTCTCATCGTTCCCGCCAGCAACACCGCCGCCGAGGTGCAGTTCCAGCGCTTCGCGCCCGCCGGCGTCGGCGTGCACACCACGCGGCTGCGCATGACGGGGCAATGGTCGCGGCCCCTGAACGCGCTCGCCGACGACATCACGCGCGCCGCGGAGGCGCTGTCGGATGCGAGCCCGGGCGTGATCGTGTTCCACTGCACCGCCAACTCCATGGCCGAGGGCGAGACGGGCGAGAAGCGGATTCTCGAGCTCGTCGAGAAGGCGAGCGGCTGTCGCGCGCTCACCACCGGTCTCGCCGTGAAGGAAGCGCTCGCGCACCTGAAGCTCAGGAAGCTCGTGCTCATCAGCCCGTACGTGAAAGCGACCAACGAGCACGAGATCGAGTTCCTGGGCGAGGCGGGTTACGAGGTCGTGCACGACCTCGGGCTCGGCCTCACGGGCGGCGGCGACGAGTATCTCCGGATCACCCCACGCGAGTGGACGGAGCTCACGGTGCAGAACCAGCGGCCCGAGGCCGACGGCTACTTCCTGAGCTGCACGGCGACGAGCATGATCGACTCGATCGACGCCATCGAGCGAAGGCTCGACAGGCCCGTCGTGAACAGCAATCAGGCGGTGCTCTGGGCGGCGCTCCGCCGCCTCGAGATCGCGCAGCCGATCGCGGGTCTCGGTCGCCTGCTCGCCTAACCCACCGTCACCGACCGGCCCGTCGCCGCGGAGCGCTCGATGGCGTCGATCAGCGCGTGGCGCTGCACGGCGAGGTTGAAGTCGACGTCGAACGATCCCGCGCCGCGCAGCGCGTCCGCCGCGCGCGCATAGGCCTGCGCGACGTTGTACGGCTGACCGGTCGGCGTCCCTTCCGGAACGACGATGTACTTGGACGGCACCGGCATCGCGGCGAGGCGCTCTTTCCCGCGGCCCACGAGCACCTCGCTCCCGCCGGTGTTGAACGAGCCCTCCGCGCGCAGGACCATCGCGCCCTCGCGCCCGTAGATCTCGATGCGGTTGCCGCCCGGATTCGACGGCACCGCGGCGACGTTGATCGACACCTCGGCGCCGCTCGCCATCCGCCCGACGACGTTGATGCTGTCCGGCGAATCGACCGGCACGGCTTTGCCGTCGAGATCGCGCCACTCGGGAATGCGCGTCGACACGCGCGCGGACACCTCCACGAACTCGCCGAGCACCGCGCACAGCGCGTCGATCGCGTGGCCCCCGGTGATCGTCAGCACATTGGCGCCGTTGGCGCGGATGCCTTGCCAGATGCGGCCGGGGCCGCGCTGCAGGACGGCCGGCACCACGCACGTCAGGTGCGCCGTGAGCACGTCGCCGATGTGGCCCGACTGGATCAAGTCGCGCGCGTAGAGAATCGCCGGCGCGCTGCGCGCCTGCAGCCCGACGATGGTCTTGAGCGAGCGCTGGGCGGCGAGCCCCGCCATCTCCCGCGCCTCCGCGAGATCCTTTCCCAGCGGCCACTCGCAGAACACCGCTTTCCCCGCCTGCAGGCCCGCGACGACCAGCTCGCGATGGCCGGGCGCGCGCACGCACACGACGATCAGATCGACGTCCGGCGACGCCGCCATGTCGCCGAACTTGTGGAACGCGCGCGCGGCGCCGAACGCCGCCGCCGAGGCCTTCGCGGTGTCCTCGTGCGCCGTGCACACGGCGTTGAGCTCGTAGTGCGGCAGCGCCTTGAGCGCGGGGACGTGCGCGTTCTGTCCCCAGCCGCTGCCGCCCTGCGTGACGGTCGCTCCCACGATGCCGACGCGAATCTTGTCCGCCATCACTTCCCCTTCGGGGCGTCGATGTTGTACAGCCTCGCGCAGTTGTCCCAGAGGATCTTGCGCCGGGCCTCGGCGCTGAGCGGCAGCCCGAAGAACTCCTTCATCGCGTCCGGGAACGCGCCGTCGGAGTGCGGGTAGTCGGTGGACACGACGAAGTAGTCGGGGCCCATCTTGTTGACGACGTCGACCGCCGGCTCCTCGTCCACGTCGAGCGCGATGTAGCACTGCCGCTTGAAGTACTCGCTCGGCGGCATCGTGAGCTGGTGCTCGCAGCCGGGGCCGAACTTCTCCCACTGGTCGTCGAGGCGCCAGAGCCACCAGTGCAGCCAGCCGGCGGTGCCTTCGAGGAACGCGGCACGCAGGCGCGGATGACGCTCGAGGATGCCGCCCGTGGTCATGCTGGCGATCGCGCCCATCAGCTCGACCGGATTGCGAATCGCGTGCGCGATCGGATGGAAGTTGGCGTGGCCCACGTAGCGCCGGCCCGCGTCGTCCTTGAGCGACGTGTTGCCCGTCGGATGGAAGCCGATCGGCACGTCGAGCTCCTCCAGCGCGTCCCAGAGCGGCTCGCACGCCTCGTCGTGCAGGTGCTGGCCGTTGACGGGGTTCGGCGTGCCGATGACGCCGACGGCGCCGAGCTCCCGGACGCAGCGCCGCGCCTCTTCGACGGCGGAGGGAATGTGGTGCATCGCCACCTGCGCGGCGAACTTCAGCCGCTGCGGGTGGCTCCGGCAGTAGTCCGCGGCCCAGTTGTTGTACGCGCGCGCCAGCGCCGCCGCGTAGTCCGGCTCGAGGTCGTCGTGCATCAGGATCTGCCGGCCGCGCGTGCCGTACATGACGGCGACGTCGACGCCTTCGATGTCCATCGCGGTCAGCGTCGACTCGGGATCGAAGCCGCGTCCGCGCGCGACCTGGAAGTGCGGGTGCCGCGCGCGGCTCCGGCGCCGCAGCTCGCGGCTCGACGCCGTCGCGGCCGCGGCCTTGCCGTGCGCGGGGATCGCGAGCCCCGCGACTTCCATCCCCATGATGGTGTCGGCGTGGCCCTTGTCCTCGGAGCTCTCGGCGAGCTTCTGCTGCTGCCCGCCGAAGAACTTCGGCAGGTTCGCGCGATGCGGGCCTTCCATGTAGCGGGCCCAGAGATCGTCCGGCTCCATCATGTGCAGGTCGCTGTCGAGGATCAGGTAGCCGTCGCGTGCCATGTCGCGCCTCCCGCGGGGTGAGAGAACCCGGACCGGTGATACACCCGCCGCCCGCGCTTCGCAATCCTGTCGACGCCCGCGCGCCGGTGGTCAGCTATCGGTGGTCACGTCTCGGCCATGACCACCGCCACCCACTGGTGTCTCGCGGCTAACTCTCCATCTTCACGACGTTCCGGTCTGGTACAGCCGTTGCCTCTGCTCGGTCCCTCCAGAGCCCGACCATCGCGGCGGGCCGAGAGGAGGACGGGATGCCGACAGTCATGAAACCGGCAGTCGTCACGCTGCAGAGCACGGGACAACGAGTGGGCACCGGCTGGCTTCCGCCGATGGTCGACCCGCGCGACTACACGGCGGACCACCCGAAGGTCAGGGAGGAGGTGATCCGTCTCAGAGCGCGCGCGTCGAAAGCGCTGCAGGCGCCGCCGCCGCGCGTCGACCTGCGGCCCTGGTGCAGCCCGATCGAGAACCAGGGCGGGCTCGGCTCGTGCACGGCGCACGCCGCGGTCGGGATCGTGGAGTACTTCGAGCGCCGGGCCAAGGGCCATCACCTCGACGGCGCGCGGCTGTTCGTCTACAAGACGACGCGCTCGCTCCTCCAGGTCACGAGCGACACGGGCGCCTGGCTCAGGAACGCGATGGGCGCGCTGGTGCTGTTCGGCGTGCCGGACGAGCGCTACTGGCCTTACACCGACGCCGCGTCCGACTTCGACCGCGAGCCGCCCCAGTTCGTGTACGGGGTCGCCGACAACTTCGAGGCGCTCAAGTACTTCGCCCACGATCCGCTGTCGCGGAACCGTCCGCGCAAGGAGGTGCTCGAGAGCGTCAAGCAATACATCGCGGCGGGTATCCCCGCGATGTTCGGCTTCTGGGGCTACACCTCGTTCGACTCGGGCGACAGGGCCGGATCGATCCCCCTGCCCACCGATCTCGAGCTGCGAGGCGACGCGGAGTGGGGCCACGCGGTGGTCGCGGTCGGCTACGACGACAACTTCAAGATCACGAACCGCGTCGACAACCGCACGACCGAGGGCGCGCTGCTCGTGCGCAACTCGTGGGGGCCGACGTGGGGCCAGCAGGGGTACGGGTACATGTCGTACGAGTACGTCC
This sequence comes from Candidatus Rokuibacteriota bacterium, assembly GCA_016866775.1. Lineage (GTDB taxonomy): Bacteria > Methylomirabilota > Methylomirabilia > Rokubacteriales > CSP1-6 > VGLJ01. The sequence continues at coordinate 72,723 of VGLJ01000011.1, forward strand.
TGCAGGGCATCGCGATGGACTTCTGGTCGCTGCTGAACATGGAGTACGTCGACACGGAGCAGTTCTACCTGCACCTGGAGTGACCGCGGCGCGTGTCGGAGGGGCCATCGCGGCCCCTCCGACGTCGAGCAGCGAGCGGGATCGCGCTACGCGGCCGGGCGCTTCCAGCCGAGCCAGTCGACGACGGCGCCGCCCATCACGCGCTCAAGGTCGCGGCCCTTCAGCCACGGCAGCTCCTCGGTGAACATCGTCACGCACTGCCGGTACGAGCACGGCATGCGCGTGATGTCCGTGCCCCAGAACGCGCGGTCGGGGCCGAACGCCTCGAAGATCTGCTTCAGGTACCCGTGGATGTTCTTGTACGGATACGGCTGGCTCGAATAGCTCGGCGCGCCCGACATCTTGATCGCGACGTTGGGGAAGCGCGCGAGCGCGAGCGCGTCCTTCAGGTCGGCGAACGCGGCGTCGTCCGTCACGCCGGTGCCGCCGCCGCTGCGCCCGAGATGATCGATGTGCAGCTTGAGCGCGGGATGTCGCTCGGCGATCTTCGCCAGCGCCGCCACCTGCCCACCCGCAAGAAGCCCGACGGGATAGCCGCCCTTCTCGCACGCCTTCCAGAACCAGTCGAGCGAGCCGTCGGTCCACCACGCCTTCTGCTGCGGCTGGTTGAACGTGAAGCGGAAGCCGAGCATGCCCGGCCGCTCGCGCCAGCGCGCCACGATCTGCTCGCGGTCCGGGCTCTGCAGATCGAAGTGGCCGAGGATGCAGAACGTGTCGGGATGCGCGCGCACGGCCTCGACGGCCAGCGTGTTGACCGCCTCGCCGAGCGAGCTCGGCGGATGGATCACCGCGCAGTCGACGCCGGCCGACTTCATCTCGGCGCGCGCGTCGTCTTTCGAATACGTCGGGATCTGCCGGTGGTGCGCGCTCATCTTGCCGTTCTGCCAGATGTGGATCTGCGAGTCGACGATCAGCACGGCGGTCCTCCGTGGACACGTAGATTACGACATCCGCTGGCGGCGATCAGGCGAGCGTGTCGAGCAGCGCTTTGGCCGCCCGCATGTCAGCGGTCTCGAATCCCTCGGTGAACCCTTCAGCGCGTGGTCGCCGAGCGACTCGCAGACGAAGAACCCGTCGACCAGCCGCCCACCGCTACCGCAACGCGCCGCGATTCGAGAATCGCGTCTCCTGGCTCGTGATGAACTCGAGCAGCGCCGCCTGCCCGCCCTCGGTCGCCTTGCGGGCGCGCGCGAACGCCCCCGCGATGTCGCCGGGCTTCTCGACGCGCTCGCTCCACCCGCCCATCGCGCGGCCCATGTCCGCGTAGTTGCCGCCGATGTCGCGCGCGCCGTACTTGTCGTGCGACACCACGAGGTGCGGGATCTCGATCGCCATGGCCGAGTTGTTCAGCACCACGGTGCAGATCGGCGCGCCGCCCCGCACCGCGGTCTCGAAATCGAGCCCGGTCATGCCGAAGGCGGCGTCACCCATGAAGTTGACGCAGAACTTGTCCGGCACGGCGAGCTTGGCGCCGATGGCGAGGCCGAGGCCGGTGCCGAGCGCGTGCGACTTGCCCCACCCGAGATACGTCCGCGGCGACACCGCGCGGTAGAACGGAAGGAGCTGATCGCGCGGGCTGCCGGAGTCGTGCGTGACGATGGCGTCGCGCGGGTCGATCGTCCGCATGAACTCGGTGATGACGCGATAGGGATTGAGCGGGACTTCCGGCGACTCGAGGATCGCCTTCCACTCGGTCAGCCACGCGGCGCGCACGCGCTCCAGCTCGGCGCGGACGCTCTCGCGTCCCCTGGGGCGTCCGCCCTGACTCTTGACCGCCTCGAGGAACTGGCGGAGCACGAGCCGCGCGTCGCCCAGCAGCGGATGGTCCGCGACGTAGTTCTTGTTGAGGTCGCGCTCGTCGTTGGTGGCGTGGATGATCGTCTTGCCCGCGGGGAGGCTCGCGGCCATGCCGTGGCGCGTGAAGCTGCATCCGATGCCGAACACGACGTCGGCCTCGCGGAGATAGTGCAGCGTCGGTCCGGTCACCGACGGTCCGCCGGTGCCGAGCGCGAGCGCGTGATCCTCGGGGAACGCGCTCTTCGCCTCCATCGTCGTCATCACCGGCGCCTCGAGCAGCTCGGCCAGCTCGCGCAGCTCGGCCCACGCCTCGGCGTACAGGACCCCCTGCCCCGCGTGAATGACCGGCCGTCGCGCGTCACGCAGCACGCGCGCGGCCGCCTCGACGTCGCGCACGTTGGCGCCGGCGGACGTCGCCTTCACCGGCCGGTACGCCTCGATCAGCGCGTCCGGCACGTCCTCGTTCACGATGTCGGCGGGGATCTCGACCATCACCGGGCCCGGGCGGCCCATGCGCATCAGGCTGATCGCCCGGCGCATGACGTCCCCGATCTGACCGCCCGTGGCGACGGTCTCGACCGACTTCGTGACCGACGCGTACGTGCGCGCCGAGCTGAACAGCGGAAACACCTGCGCGCGGTCGCGCGGATGGCCGAGCGGCAGGATCAGCATCGGCGTGGAGTCGGAGTACGCGGTGGCCACGCCCGGGAACGCGTTCTCGGCGCCGGGGCCGTACTGCATGCAGAAGACGGCGAGCGTCTTGCCGTTCTTCACGCGCGCGTAGCCGTCGGCGATGCCGACGCCCACGCGTTCCTGCCGGCAGAGCACGGGGCGGATGTCCGCCTTGGCCGCGGCTTCGATCACCGGCGTGGTCGGATACGCGCTCAGGAACTCGGCGCCTTCGATCTTGAGGATGCGGGCGATGGCATCGACGACTTTCACGTGCGCTCTCCTTTACCGTGCCGGCTCGGCGACGAACAACGGAATCTGTCGCGTGGTCTTCGCCTGGTATTCCTCGTACGGCGGATACGCGGCGACGGCGAGCTTCCACAGCCGCGCGCGCTCTTTCTCGTTGTCGACCTCGCGCACTTTCATCCGCTGCACCTCCGCGTGGTCGCGGAGCTCGATCGCGGGGTTCGCGCGCAGGTTGTGCACCCAGACCGGGTTCGTCGGCGCTCCGCCCATCGAGCCGACGAGGACGTAGTTGGCGCCGTCCTTGACGCGCATGAGCGGGGTCTTGCGGACCGCGCCAGTCTTGTTGCCCCTGTGCGTCACGATGACGACCGGCAGCCCGGTGTCGCGGAGCGTGGTGCCCTGGGTGCCGCCGCTGCCCTCGTAGAGCTCGACCTGGTCGCGCACCCACTGTCGGGGACTGGGGATATAGTCCGGCATGTGACCTCCTTGGACACTGACCGCGTGCACCTGAGCGTAGCCGACGCGCGCGCGCTCGGCGAGCGCGCGATGCGCGGGATCGGATACGACGCCGAGGACGCGTGCATCCTCACCGACCACGTGCTCGACGCCGCGCTGTGCGGCTACGAGTACTCCGGCCTGCCGAAGCTGCTCAACGTGGCCGAGCATCCGCGGTTCAAGCAGCCGCGACATCCCTTGCGCGTGATCAAGGAGACGGGCGTCGCGGTCCTCTTCGACGGCGGCAATCAGAGCGGGATGATCGGCATGTACCACGCGACGCGCGCGGTGATCGAGCGCGCCACCGCGAGCGGCTTCGCGCTCGTCGGCGTCGACAACCTCTGGATGAGCGGCCGCAGCGCGTACTACGTCGAGATGGCCGCGCGCGCCGGGTTGATCGGCATCCACGCGGTGGCCGCGCCGCCGCTGGTCGCTCCGCCCGGCGGCGCGAAGGCGGTGCTCGGCACGAACCCGATCGCGTTCGGCTTCCCGATGGAGCCCGACCCGCTGGTGATCGACCTCGGCACGTCGGCGTTCATGGGCACCGATCTCCAGTTCCGCGCGCGGCTCGGCATCCCGCTGCCGCCGGATGTCGCGCTCGACGAGCAGGGCCGGCCGACGACCGACGCGCGGGCGGCGCGACGCGGCGCCCTGCTGCCGTTCGGCGGGCACAAGGGCTACGCGCTGGCGCTCGCGATGCACGCGCTCGGCGTGGCGGCGGAGTACCTCTTCATCGCGTTCACGCCGGATCTGCTCACCTCGCTCGACGACTATCGGCGCGAGCTGGCCGAGAAGATCGCCGTCCTCAAGGCGACGCCGCGGCAGGAGGGCGTCGACGAGATCCGCATTCCCGGCGAGCGCGCGTATCGCGAGCGCGCGCGGCTCACGCGCGAAGGGATCGCGATCGACAAGCGCATCCACGACGCGCTCATCCAGCTCGCGGAGGGCGCGCGCTAGCGGCCTTCGCCCACGATCGAGAACGGCGCCCACGCGTAGGGATGCGCGAAGTGGGCGGTGCGTCCCTGGGCCTGCGTCATGAGCGTAGCCGGTAGAAGCGCTGGGCGTTCAGACCCAGCACCTTGCGCCGCGCGTCCTCGGGGAGCGGCGCCAGCCGCTCCTTCAGCTCGCGCACCACGCCGAACGAGGCGTCGATGTGCGGGTAGTCGGACGCCCAGATGAAGTAGTCCGCGCCGAGGCGCTCGACCATCTGCGCGGTGACCGACTCGTCGGGATCGGCGGAGATCAGGCACTGGCGGTAGAAGTACGCGCTCGGCTCCATCGTGATCGGCGTCTGGTGGGCCATGACCCGGTACTTGTGATCGAGCCGGTCGAGCCACGCCACGATCCAGTTGGAGCCGGCCTCCAGCACCGCGCACTTGAGCCGCGGATAGCGCTCGAACATCCCCGTGCCGAGCATCTGCGTGAACGCCGCCATCACGTCGATGGCGAGGAACGCGAAGCTGAACAGCCCGTCGGACGGATCGCGGCGCTGCCACTGGCGGAACCACTGGCGATCGCGCACGACCACGTGGAAGGCGATCGGCATCTCGAGATCCTGCGCGGTCTCCCAGAAGCGCGCGAACGCCGGATCGTCGAAGTGTCGGCCGCCGCGCGCCGCCACGTCCGGCGAGAGGAAGATCCCGACGCACCCGTCGCGCCGGGCGCGCTTCGTCTCCTCGACCGCGCCCTCCGGATCGAGCAGCGAGATGTGCGCGATCGGATACAGCCGCCTGGGATCCGTGCGGCAGAAGTCGGCGAGCCAGCGGTTGTACGCGCGCGTGTACGCCGTCGCCAGCGCGCCGTCGGTGACGTGTCCCTCCCAGCAGATGCCGATCGTGGGATAGAGCAGCACGGCGTCGATCCCCTCGCCGTCCATCACGCGCAGCCGTTCCACGGGATCGTAGCCGCCCCGCGGACTGCCTTCCGTGTACGTCATCTGCCCGCGGGTGAGCAGGCGCTCCGCGTCCATCTCGATCCCGCCGAGCGCGCCGAGCTGGCCGCGCAGCGTCTTGAGCGGCTGGCCGTCGATGAGGAGCACCTCGTAGCCATGCTCGTCGTGCGCGATCCGAATCGCGCGGTCGCGATACGACGGCTCGAGGTATGTCAGCCAGGTGTCGGCGGGTTCCAGGACGTGACCATCGGCATCCACCACCGGCGCGCCGCCCGGAGTCGTCATAGACTGGGATACCTTCGCACCGGAGGTAGCGCGATGACAACCACCGGGCACTGGGTCGGAACGTGGACGGCGGCGCCGGCGCCCGCCGAAGGCGCGGCCTTTCTGAATCACACGCTGCGGATGATCCCGCGCGTCAGCATCGGCGGCAGCCGCGTGCGGGTGCGCATCTCCAACGCCTACGGGGCTCGGCCGCTCGCGATCGGCTCGGCCTTCATCGGTGTGCGCGGCACCGGACCGGCGGTCGTGCCCGGCTCCAACCGGCGGCTCACCTTCGGCGGCGAGACCGGCGCGACGGTCGCCGCCGGCGCGCTCATCGTCAGCGATCCGGTCGAGCTGACGTTCGCGCCGCTCTCCGACCTCGCCGTGAGCGTGCATCTGCCGCAGGACCTGCCGGCGAGCTTCGGCATCACCGGGCGCTACGCGCGGCAGACGAACTACATCTCGCCGCCGGGCGATTTCTCGGGCGAAGAGGTCATGCCGGTCGGGCGCCTCACCGACGACTGGTACTTCGTGTGCGGCGTCGACGTCGTGGCGCCGAAGGAGACGGGCGCCGTCGTCGCGGTCGGCGACTCCCTGACCGACGCGAACATCTCCACGCACGACGGGCACCACAGCTGGCCGTCGCAGCTCGCGCGGCGGCTGATCGCGCGATCGGGTGGACGGCCGATGGCGGTGATGAACCAGGGCCTCGGCGGCAACCGCATCCTGCACGACATCCGCGGCGACAGCGGCTTGCGCCGGTTCGATCGCGACGTGCTCGCGCAGCCCGGCGTGACGCACACCATCATCATGCTCGGCACCAACGATCTCCGGAACCGTCCGGGCAAGGCCGAGGAAGAAGTGACGGCGCCGCAGATGATCGCGGGGCTCAAGCAGTTCGCCGTCCGCGGCCACGCGCACGGCATCAAGGTGATCGCCGCGACGCTCACGCCGTTCGAGAACGAGACGTTCCTGCCCGGCGCGTGGAACCCGAAGCGCGAGGCGGTGCGGCAGGCCGTCAACGACTGGGTGCGCAAGACCGACGTGTTCGACGCGATCGCCGACTTCGACCAGGCCGTGCGCGACCCCAACCGTCCGACGAGCATGCTGCCGGTCTACGACTGTGGCGACCACCTCCACCAGAGCGACGCCGGCTACCGGGCGATGGGCGACGCGATCGACCTGGCACTGTTCGAGTAGGCCGCGCGTTGAATCGCGACGTCGCGGGACTCCGGCTCGGGCTCTTCGGCTTCAATTGCTCGAGCGGGCGCACGTACGCGACGCTGCCCGAAAGCTGGGACGCGAGCTGGGAGAACAACCTCGCGCTCGCGCAACGCGCGGACGAGCTCGGGCTCGACTGCCTGATCCCGATCGCGCGGTGGAAGGGCTACGGGGGCGACTCCAACCCGAACGGCTCGAGCTTCGAGTCGATCGCCTGGGCGTGCGGCTTGCTGGCCGCGACGCGATCCGTCGACGTGTTCTGCACGGTGCACGTCCCCCTGCACCATCCGCTCGTCGCCGCCAAGCAGATGGCCACGGCCGACCACATCGGCCGCGGAAGGCTCGGCGTGAACATCGTCTGCGGCTGGAACGAGGACGAGTTCCGGATGTTCGGCGTCGAGAAGCAGGAGCACGACGCGCGCTACGCGCAGGGCGACGAGTGGTGGAGCATCGTGAAACGGGTCTGGGCCGGCGAGGATCGCTTCGATCACGAGGGCGTGCACTACACGCTCCGGCGCGTGGAGGGTGCGCCGCGGCCGTACGCCGGACGCCCGCTCCGCATGATGAACGCGGGCAGCTCGCCGGCGGGGCGCGCGTTCGCCATCCGTCACTCCGACATGCACTTCGACGCGATCGACATCCCCGAGGCCAGCATCGATCGCATCGCGGAGACGAAGCGATTGGCGCGCGAGCGCGGCCGTGACATCGAGGTGTGGACGCCCGTGGGCATCGTCTGCCGGCGCACTCAGAGAGAAGCCGACGACTACGTCCGCCACGTCGTCGACCATGTCGATCTCGGCGCGATCGGGTACCTGGCCGAGATGAAGACGAAGGACGGTCACTCGGCCACCGATCCCCAGGGCCGGCAGCTTCGCAGCCCGATCGAGCGACGCGCCCTCGCCCGCGGCTCCTACTGCGTGATCGGCGACGCGGACGCGGTCGCCCGGGAGCTCGCCCGGCTCAGCTCCGCGGGTGTCGACGGTGTCGCGATCAACTTCGTCGACTACCTCGCGGAGCTGCCCTTCTTCGCCGCCGAGGTCTTGCCCCGCCTCGAAGCCCTCGGGCTACGCGCGTAGCGCCCGCGCGGCCGCGGCGAGCCGTCCCGGACCCTCCTTCGTGAGCTCGGCGACGATCCGGACGAACATGGGGTGCTCGAGACCGCAGACGATGAACGTCCAGCGGTACGCGCGCTGGATGTGCGCCTTGATCTCCGCGCGCTCCGTCTCCGTGTAGCGTCGCCCCGTCGCGCGCCCCCGGGCTCTCGATGTCGAGATCCGCCTGCTGGGACAGGAGCCCGTCGATGGCGCCGCCGAGCTCGAGCAGCTCCTCGACGGCGTGCGTCGCTTCGTCGAGCCAGTGGAACTTGACGAGGTCGCGGAAGAGCTCGTCGAGGTTCTCGTCGGAGCGGACGTGCTCGACGTAGTGCATCTGCGTGTACCACTCGATCATGCTCGTGAGGAGCAGCGAGCAGAGGCGCGACTTCCCGAGGACGAGCTGGTGCTTGCTCTCGTCCTCGGCGAACCGCAGCAGCACGCGGAGCCGGGCCTCGTCGCCGAAGACGTTGCGCTGCGCCGCCTCCATGACTTGAGGAATGATGTACTCCTCCACGAACGCGAAGATGTGGCAGTAGGCGTTCCCGATGATCTGGTTCAGCTTGAGCTTCTCCTCATCGCCGAGGCACCCGATCCCGTCGACGCCGGCCAGCCGGTTCGGCAGGAAGCGCTTCGCGTAGTCGAAGTCTCTGTTCCGGAGGACGTCCTCTTCCTTCCACGCGACCTTCAGCGAGTTGCGGAGGCACTCATCGTACGAGTACGTGTGCGTCAGCATGACCGTCCTCCTTGCGGCGTTGTTGGCCTGTTGCGAGGGGCAAGCGCCGTGTCACGCCACGCTCCGCGCAAGTCCACGAATTCCCGCGCCAGGGCGATGACTCCCTCGCCGCCCCCGCACGATGGCCTTGCACGTCCCGCAAGCTGGGATGGCGCTTATACTCCGGGCGGAGGCCGACATGAGTCACGACGCCCTGCGCACGATCCTTCCGGTCGTCGGCTGGAACCCCACGCTCGCGGAGCAGGTCGACATCACCGCCGTCGCCGACCCGATCCTGCCGACACCGTTTCGCATCGGCGAGACCAGCGCCGCCGCGCTCGGCGCCGTCGGCCTCGCCGTCTCCGATCTCTGGGAGTGGCGCACCGGCCGCCGGCAGGAGGTCGCGGTCGACACGCGGCAGGCCACCGCGTCGCTCCGCAGCGGCCACTACATGACGATCGACGGCACGCCCGTCTCGACCGAGCGGAACGCGGTGATGGGCACGTATCCCGCGAAGAACGGGCGCTGGAGCTACCTCCACTGCAACTTCCCGAACCATCGCGCGGCCGCGCTGAGCGTGCTCGGCGTGCCGGAAGATCGCCAGGCCGTGCGCAAGGCGGTGGCCGAGTGGGACGCGCTCGAGCTCGAAGAAGCGATCATCGCCGCGAAGGGCGCCGGCGGCATGGTGCGCACGATGGACGAGTGGGCGAAGCACCCGCAGGCGGCCGCGATCGCGTCGCTGCCGCTCCTGGAGGTGCTGAAGATCGGCGACAGCACGCCGGAGAAGCTTCCGGACGGCGACCGGCCGCTCTCGGGCGTGCGCGTGCTCGATCTCACGCGCGTGCTCGCGGGGCCGACGTGCGCGCGCACGCTCGCCGAGCACGGCGCGGACGTGCTGAAGATCACCGCCAAGCACCTGCCGAACCTCGGGTATCAGGAATTCGACACCGGGCACGGCAAGCTCTCCGCGCATCTCGATCTCCGCCAGCCGAAGGACGTCGAGACGCTGCGCGGGCTCGTGCGCGAGGCCGACGTGTTCTCGCAGGGCTATCGTCCCGGCACCCTCGGCAACCGCGGGTTCTCACCGGAAGCGCTCGCGCAGCTCAGGCCCGGCATCGTCGTCGTGTCGCTGTGCGCGTTCAGCCACGTCGGCCCGTGGGCGTCGCGCCGCGGCTTCGACACCGTCGTCCAGACCGTGAGTGGCATCACGATGCGCCAGGGCGAGCTCTTCCCCGGTGCTGCGCCGGGCCCGCAGTTCTATCCCGTGTCGGCGATCGACTACCTGACCGGCTACCTGATGGCGTTCGGCGCGATGGTCGCGCTGGGCCGTCGCGCGCGCGAAGGCGGAAGCTGGCTCGTGCGGATCTCGCTCGCGCAGACCGGGCGCTGGCTCGTCGGGCGCGGCCAGGTGCCGGAGTCGCAGCTCCAGGGCGTGCCGAAGGAGCTCACCGCCGACGACCTGAAGCGGTGGTCGATGTCGAGCGACACGCCGGGGGGCCGCCTCGATCATCTCGGGCCGGTGATTCGTCTCTCCGAGACTCCGCCGCGCTGGGCGCGGCCGTCGGTGCCGCTCGGGTATCACGAGCCGGTGTGGCCGGCGCGGTAACACGCGCGCCGGCCGACGCGCTCGACGTGTCGGCGGACGTGCTCGTGATCGGAGGCGGACCCGCGGGGGCGTGGGCGGCCATCGCCGCCGTTGACGCCGGCGCGCGCGTCATCCTCGTCGACAAGGGCTATCTCGGCACGAGCGGCGCGACGGCGCCGTCGAACACCGGCACGTGGTTCGTGCCACCTGGCGAGGGCCGCCGCCGCGCGATCGCGCAGCGGCAGCCGCGCACCGGTGGGCTCGCCGATCCGCACTGGGTCGAGCGGACGCTCGATACGGCATGGGAGAAGCTCCACAGCCTCGCAGCCTGGGGCTACCCGTTCCCGAACGACGGCGAGGGCGCGCCGTATCTCGCCAACCTGCGCGGGCCCGACTACATGCACTTCATGCGTCGTCGCGTCCTCGCGGCCGGCGTCACGGTGCTCGATCATCATCCGGCGCTGGAGCTGCTCGGCGATGGCGCGACAGTCGCCGGCGCGGCGGGAATCGATCGCCAGGGCCACCGTCAGTGGCGCATCCGCGCCGGCGCGGTCGTCGTCGCGACCGGCGGTTGTGCGTTCGGCGAGCGCATGCTCGGCGCGGCAACCTTGACGGGCGACGGCTATCTGATGGCCGCGGAATCCGGCGCGGCGCTCTCGGGCATGGAATTCTCCGCGCAGTACGCGTTCGCGCCGAAGCCGAGCGCGATGAACAAGGGACTGCCGTTCCGCTGGGCGAGCTTCTCGCGGGAGGACGGCACGCCGATCTCCACCGAGGGCCGCGATCGATTCGCCGTGGTGGCCGACGCGCTGCTCGAAGGGCCGGTGTTCGCGCAATACGATCTGGCCGCGCCCGAGCTGCGCCCGTGGCTCAGGCAAGGTCAGCCGAACTGCTTCCTCCCGCTCGATCGGAGCGGCGTCGATCCGTTCACCCAGCGCTGGCCGGTGACGATGCGCTGCGAAGGCACGGTGCGCGGCGTCGGCGGCATCAGGCTCGTGGACGACGGCTGCGCGACCGGCGTGCCCGGGCTCTACGCCGCCGGCGACGCGGCGTCGCGCGAGCGCGTGACCGGCGCGATCAGCGGCGGCGGCGGGCCGAACTCCTCGTGGGCCATCGCCTCGGGCAACTGGGCGGGACGCGCGGCGGCGACGTTCGCGCTGCGGCTCGGCGCGCGCGGCGCGGATCGCCCGGTGACGCCGCTCGGCCAGGCGGGGCTGCGGCCCACCGGCAGCGCGTTCCCGGATTTCGACGCCGAGGGCATCGTACGCACCGTCCGCGACGAGATGCTGCCGCTGGATCGGAACTTCTTCCGCCGCGAAGGGACATTGCGTGCGTCGCTCGACCGGCTCGATGCATGCTGGGTGGATCTGCGAGCGCATGCGCGGGGCGATCTTCACGACGCTGCGCGCGGCGACGGCGTGGCCGCGCTCAAGACGCGCGAAGCCGCCGCGCTGACGGCGACGAGCCGCTGGGCGTATCGCAGCGCGCTCGCGCGGGCGGAGAGTCGAGGCATGCATCGCCGCCGCGACGTGCCGGGCGCGAATCCGGATTTCGCGTGCTCCCTCCTTGCCAGCGGAGTCGATGACATCAGCGTCACGCGCGCGGACGGTATGGCGACCGGGAACGCGTCGTGATCGAGATCGTCTCGGCGCGCCGCTGCATCGCCTGCGACCTCTGCGTCAAGGCGTGCCCCGCGAACGTCTTCGACGCGATGCCGGACGCGGCCCCGGTGCTCGCGCGCCAGGCCGACTGTCAGACGTGCTTCCTCTGCGAGATCTATTGCCCGACCGACGCGCTCTACGTCGATCCGAACGCGGAAGGGCCAACGGCCGTGACGGAAGCTGGGATCGAAGCGGCGGGATTCTTCGGCAGCTATGCGCGCGCGCTCGGCTGGCGGCGCGGCCGGCCCGGCGGCGCGGAGCACGATCCCACGTTCAGGCTCCGCGCCGCCGCGCGGTAACGCTCAGCGGCGCGGAATCTCCGCGCGCATGTCCATCGGCGTCTTGCCGGGCGGGAGCGGCGGCCGGCGGATCAGATCCTCGAACGACCGCCCCGACTCGTAGTCGCGGATCAATGCCTCCGGGTCGAAGATCACGCCGATCGGGTTCTCGGCGAAATCCGGGCCCGTCATGTACGCGTTGGCCTCGTCCATGGTGGCGAAGTTGTCGATCTGCAGCTCCACGCGCAGGCCGTCGGGGTCGCGATAGTACATGGAGGTCGTCGGCCCGTGGTTGATGCAGCGTGCGGGCTCGATCCCGTTCGCTTTGAGCCGCCGGTAGGTCGCCAGCAGCTCCCCGAGATCCGCGTACGTGTAGGCGATGTGGTGCACGCCGGCGGCGGCGTCATCGGGCGCCGGACCGTTCGGCGCGTTGATGACGGCCACACGATGGTGCTCGTCGTCGTAGGTCAGGAACGCGATGAAGTCGGTGCGCATCGCCACCTTCGCCTGCAGCACGGTGGCGTACCACGCGATCACCGCGTCGAAGTGGGCGGTCTTGAGCACGACGTGCGCGAACTTCCGGGGGGAGATCCGCTGCGAGGACGCGGGGAGCGCGCGGGTCGCCGTAGCCACTGTGTTCATCGTCATCCTCCGCGGCTATTATCCATGCACCGAGAGGTGGGGACCACCATGAACAAGATCTTCCCGTCGCCCGAGCGGGCCGTCGCCGACATCCCCGACGGCGCGACCGTGGCCATCGCCGGCTTCGGCGTCGCGCACCGCTTCGCCACCGCCCTGATCTGTGCCCTGCGCGATCAGAAGACGCGGGACCTGACGCTCGTCTGCAACTCGCTCGGCGACGCGGGCGCGATGCGCGGCCAGATCCTCGCCGAGAACAACCAGGTGAAGAAGCTCATCGCGGCGTTCTCCGTGCGGCCCGGCACGCCGACGGCGAGCGAGCAGCAGATCAACGCCGGCACCATGGACGTCGAGCTCGTGCCCCAGGGCATCCTGGTCGAGCGCTGCCGCGCGGGCGGCGCGGGGGTCGCCGCGTTCTATTCGCCGACCGGCGTCGACACCGACCTCGCGACGGGCCGCGAGATCCGCGAGTTCGACGGCAAGCGCTACGTGCTCGAGCACGCGATCCGCGTCGACTACGCGCTGCTGCGCGGCTATCGCGCGGACCGTCTCGGCAACGTGCAGTTCCGCGGCGGCAGCCAGAACTTCAATCCAGCCTTCGCGAAGGCCGCGCGCGTCGCCATCGTCGAGGTGGACGAGATCGTGGAGCCCGGCGCGATCGCGCCCGAGCTGATCGACCTGCCGGGCATCTTCGTCTCGCGCGTCGTGAAGACCACGCACGTGTTCGACGCGAAGGCGTGGCGCCGGCCTCAGCGGCGGCCCGCGGACCAGCCGCGGCTCTACGGCGACAAGCCGGCGCTCACGCGCGAGGGCATCGCGCGCAACGCCGCGAAGCTCGTGCGCGAAGGCACGTACGTGAATCTCGGCGTCGGGATTCCCACGATGGTGTCGAACTATCTCGAGGGCCGAGACGTGATCCTGCACGCCGAGAACGGCGTGCTCGGCTACGGCCGGATGGTGTCCGAGGAGGGGGACATCGATCCGGACATCTACAATGCCGCGGGCCAGTACGTCGCGCTGAACCCGGGCGCGTCGTTCTTCGACAGCGTCGCGTCGTTCGAGATGGCGCGCGGCGGGCGGATCGACACGGTGATCCTCGGTGCGTACGAGGTCGATCAGGACGGCAGCGTCGCCAACTGGAGCACGGCCGACGCGAAGCGCGGCGGCATCGGCGGCGCCATGGACCTGCTCTCCGGCCAGGGCGACCTGATCATCGTGATGGAGCACGTGGACAGCAAGGGCCGCCCGAAGCTCCGCAAGAAGTGCACGTATCCCCTCACCGGCCGCGGATGCGTCAGCTACGTGGTGACGGACCTCGCGCTGCTGCGCTGGGAGAAGGACCACTTCGTCCTGGATGCGGTGGCGCCGGGATTCACGCCGCCCGAAGTGGTCGCGCTCACGGAGATGGAGGTCGCGGTCGCGCCAAACGTCCGCACGATGCAGTAGCCTCTTCGGCGTGTGAGAATTCAGCGCTCAACGAACTCTCGTGGAGGTTCCCACCTTGGCGATGGCCCAGCAGACTCCGGTGTCCCCGATCGAGCGCCTGACAACGCCCTATGACCGCGAACGCCTGGAAGACGTCGGGTTCCTGACGTGCATGACCCTGGTGTTGCTGGGGAACTACGCGCA
>VGLJ01000012.1 GCA_016866775.1 Candidatus Rokuibacteriota bacterium
ACGGCGTACGAGCTCCTGGCCCGGGCCCTGCTGCAACGATTGCCCTGTCGCTCGTGTGGACGGCTCCCGGAGACGGGATGATATTTAGTAACACAGTAGTACTAGCTCTCGCGCATCCCCTCGGGCAGGGCCCGCCCTTCGGCACCCGGAAGCCCGACGCCGAGAAGCCGCCGCCGTCGGGGCGACGTCGAGCATCGAGACGTCGTCCACCACGACACCTTCGCGGATCGAAGGTCCGGCCATCACGAGTGCCGCGCCCAGCTCGGGCGCGTCCGGATGATGGCCGTGGGTGGCGCGATAGAGCGGCGCCCGCTCCGCGGCCTCGGCGGTTGCCTGTCCCCTGAACCGGACACCTGGTGCGGCGATCAGCACGAGATCGCCCTGCGTCGCGTCCTCGCCCGCCGCGGGCAAGCCCAAGGCGTTGAAGCCGGAGCTCTCGATCACGGACACACCCGGCAGTGAGGCGAAGCGTTCGCGGAGCCGCGCGAGCGCGGTGCGCGGCGCGCCGTCCAGCACGTAGACGTGGGCCGCGACGCCGTTCGTCGCCACCCACGCGCGCCGCCCGACCACCTTGCCGCGCGCGTCGAGGTCCACGAGCCCTTCGGCGTGCAACACCTGGTTCGGGTAGTGCGCGTCGTCCACGTCCACGAAGCCGTGGTCGCCGAAGACCATGAACGTCGTCGCGTCGAGCCCGCGCGCGCGATCGATGCCGTCGACGAGCCGGCCGAGCAGCATGTCCACGTGCGCGAGCGCCCAGCGCGCCTCCGGGCTCGCGATCCCGTGCTCGTGCTCGAACGCGTCGAGCGCGAGGAAGTGCACGAGGAGCAGGCGCGGGGCGCGCGTGGCGACGATGTGGAGCGCCGCCTCGAGCGTCAGCCAGTCCTGCATCGGCGTCAGCGCGTGGCGCGCGCTCCACGCGCCGTAACGATCGACGGGCAGCGCACGCTCGCGCAGCTCGCGCCACAGCCGCGGCGACGCGAACTCGTCGCACAACGGCTGCTCGAGGAACTCGGGAATGTTGTCCGGGATCGCGGCGGCGCCGCGTGTCTTCGGCGAGCGTCGTGTGGCAGGGCCACGTGACGCTCGGGAAGACGGGACGCACGCGCCGCGCGCGGGTGCCCCGCGCGGCGAGCGCGCGAAGCGTGGGGATGGATGCGGCCGCGTCGTCGAGCGCGGCGCCGCGCAAGCCATCGAGACTGACCATCACGAGCATGTCCGTCATGGGGCGGCGCGGGATGATACCGTGCCGGGCATGACACGGCCAATCGAGAGTGTCGTGGTGGTGGGCTACGGCGTCATGGGCGAAGGGATCGTGCGGTCGTTCGCCGACGCCGGCTTCCGAGTGACCGTCGTGAGCCGCCGCGCGCGCTCGCTCGCGGGAGTGCCGCCGGGCGTGACGGTCACCGCGGAGCTGCCGGCATCGCCGTCGGACCTCGTGATCGAGACGATCGTCGAGGAGGCCGGCGCGAAGCGCGCCGTCTACAAGCAGGTCGAAGCGGTGTACCCGCCGGAGACGATCATCGGCACCAACACGTCGGGATTGCCGCTCGAGACCCTCGCCGCGGGGCTCGCGCACCCCGAACGCTTCGTCGGCGTCCACTGGTTCCATCCGGCCGACGTGTTCCCGATGGTGGAAGTCGTCGCGGGCCCGGCCGCGCCGGCGGCGATCCTCGAGCGCGTGGCCACGGCGCTCGAGCGCACGGGCAAGGAGCCGATCGTCCTCACGCGGCCCGTCGTCGGCTACGTCATCAACCGGCTCCAGCACACGATCCTGCACGAGGCGTATCACATGATCGACGCCGGCATCGCGAGCGCGGCCACCATCGACAAGGTCGCCCGCTGGCTGCTCGGGCCGCGAATGTGCGTGACGGGACTGGTCGAGCAGAAGGACATCGCCGGCCTGACGATCCACGCGTTCGCGCAGCGGTCGATCGTGCCGACGCTGCATCACACCGCGACGCCGAACGCGATGCTGCAATCGATGGTCGCGCGCGGCGACACGGGCCTCGAGGCGGGGCGCGGCTTCTTCGACTGGGCCGGGCTCGACGCGGCGGCCGTCCGGAGGGACGCGAGCGCGCGGCTGCGGGCGTTGCTCGACACGCTCGAGCGCCTGCGCCCGGCCGCCGCGCCGCGAAGCCGCGCAAGGGAGGAGCTGCCATGAACGTCGTCGTGGCCGCGGGACTCCGCCTCGCCTACCGCGAGCTCGGCAGCGGACCGCCGGTCCTGCTGCTCCACGGCTGGCCGACGTCGTCGTTCCTCTGGCGGGAGGTCATGCCGCCGATCGCGCGCGTCAACCGCGTCGTGGCCGTCGACCTGCCGGGCTTCGGCGCGTCCGACAAGCCCGCCGGCGTGCGCTACACCTTCGAGTTCTTCGAGCGCGCCATCGAGGCGTTCCTCACGCAGCTCGGCATCGAGCAGGTCGGGCTCGCGGTCCACGATCTCGGCGGGCCGATCGGCTTGCACTGGATGCTCGAGCACCCCGCGCGCGTGACGAAGCTCGCGCTCCTCAACACGCTCGTCTACCCCGAGTTCTCGGAAGCCACGAAGGAGTTCGTGCGGGCGTGCGCGTCACCGGAGCTCCGCGAGCAGATCACCGGCCCGGCCGGCCTGGAGACGATCGTCCGCGACGGGCTCGCCGATCCCGCGAAGCTCGACCCCGCGGTCCTCGCCGCGGTGCAAGCGCCGTTCGGGACGCCGGAGGCGCGGCGTGCGCTGGCCGATGCCGGCATCGGCGTGTCGCGGAAGGGCTTCGTGCAGATCGCGCGCTGGCTCCCGACGCTGCGCATTCCGGTGCGGATCGTGTACGGCGCGCGCGATCGCGTCCTGCCCGACATCGGCGAGACGATGGCGCGCGTGAAGCACGATCTCCCGCACGCGGAGGTCACGATCCTGCCGAACTGCGGCCACTTCCTGCAGGAGGAGGCGCCCGCGGACGTCGGCGCGCTGCTGGCGCGCTTCTTCGCCGGCTGAGCGCGGCGTCCGTCAGGCGCGCGTGACGTGCGCGGCCACGCAGATCCAGCGCCCGCCGCGGCGCGCCCACGTGTCGGTGTAGCGTCCCGCGCCGGCGCCGCCGTCGGGCTTCGTGTACGTCGTGCGCGCGTGGATGAGCGCGACGTCGCCGAGGATCCGGATCCGCACGTCCTCGATGGCGAGGCTCTTGATCGGACACGGCGGCGCGATCTGCTTGAGGAAGCCCGCGCGGTCGACGAGCGAGCCGTCGGGGTTGCTGTTCAGGAAATCGTCGGACAGATTCGCGTCGAACCAGCGCACGTCCGACTCCTGCACCGAGCGGATGTAGTGCGCGTTGAGCTGCTCCAGCGTCTTCAGATCGTCCATGACGGCCTCCCCCGCATCATCTGGCGGACGACTCGACGCGCAGCACGCCCTGCGCGCGCCGCGTACGCTCGCTCTGGATCACCTCGCCGAACTCCTCGACGCTCTTGAACCGCCGGTACGTGCCGGTCAGCTCGCCCGTCGGCACCCGATCATCGCGTAGCGCGACCCAGAGCCGGTCGCGCGTCTAACGGCGACAGGACACCCAGATCTCCAGCGTCCGCTCCCGCACGCCGGGCACCGTGAGGAGCGTATACCGTGCCGCCGGTCGCTCGGCTCCCGTGACGTGCGTCCAGACCGCGTCGAGCACCCGATCGCCCGGGCTCCCCGGCGCGGCGCCGTCCGTGAGGAGACCGACGTGCTCGCGACGCGCGAGGAACTCGCGGGCGCGCGCCTCGCCGACGCTGCGGACCTCCTCGGAAAGGATCACGAATGCGCCCGCGCTCGAGCCCGGCGACGCGACCATCCGCCTCCGGTGGCGCGTGGATGCCGGATCTCGCTCGTGCGCCCGGTGCCCGGCGCGACGTGTCGCGGCAGATGAGTGAGCGCGGCCTCGTCCGCGATCTGCCATCCCTCTTCCCCGACGTGCGCGGCGAAGAGCGCCGCCGGCGCGGCGCCGCGCCGCCGGCTGCCCGGCACCGTGCGGGGGAAGAACACCCAACCGGGCCCGAACCCTCCGGTCATCAGCCGAATGCGCGTGCCGACGAGACGCTCGACGTCGCGCGCGAGCTGCTCCGTGCCGTGAACGACGCTAGGGGTCAGCGGATTGCTCGTGAAGAACCGCGCACCTTCCCCGGATTCCACCCGGTAGACGCGACGATCCCAGTCGAGCGTCGCGCCGACGAGGCGCACGCGGCTCTCGCCGCGCCGGGTGAGCAGGTCCGGCGCGGTCACGACGTCCGCGTAGCGAATCGGGGTCAGGCCGAACCATCGAGCGAGCGCGATGGCCAGGAGCACCAGCGCGAACACGGCCGTGAGCCGCGCCACTACGGCGGACCGTACGGACTGTCGGCATAGTCGGCGCGCAGGCGCGTCTTCTCTTCACCATCCGGCAGGACGTGAAGCGCGTCGTTCCAGCCGCTCTCGAGCGCAATGCGAACGAACGCCAGGCGCGTCTCCGCGCCGAAGCCGGCCGCGAGGCCGAACGCGCACGCGCGGAGCTGGGCGGCGACGAGCTCATCGTCCGGCGCCGTGCCGCCGTACGAATGCTCGTCGTCGCGATCGACAGGCAGCGGACCATCGGCAGGATCGCGCCGTCGGGCAGCGCGCTCGACGGCGCGCGAACCACCTCCGGTGGCGCGTGGATGCTCCGATAGTCCCGCCATCGGGGATCGGATGGCGGAGGCGCCGGCGCGTCGCGCGGCACCACGAGACGATCCTCGGCCCGCACGTAGCGCGGCCGCCCGGTCGTCGCTTCGCGCGCCGCGCGCCACGCGGCCCAGACGGCCTTCCGCGCGTCGTAGCGGCGGAGCGCCGGCCGGGCGCGCTCCAGCAGCCCGCTCGCCTCGGCGAGCAGCCCGTCCGTGTCGAGCGCCGCGCCGTCGCGGTCCCGCCGCGCGAGGCGCTCGGCGATGAACGCGTCCATCGTCTCGGAGCGCTCGACGTACCTGCGCGCGCCGTCGAGCCCGAGATCGATCACGTCGAGGAGCCACGCGATCTTCGACGCGGAGGGCGGATCGACCTGGAGGCGTTCGCCGAGTCGCGTGCGCCGCTCTGCCCCTTCGCGCGCCAGCTTCTCGCGGGCGCTGGTCACCGCGCCGCGCGATCGGGATCGGCGGGCATCGCCGCCTGCTCGACGACGCCGACCGTCGCGCCGCGGCCGTGCATCGCCTGCGCGCGGGCGATCGCCTCTTCCACGCTGTCCGCGACCTCGAAGCCGAGGTGGCGCGGCACGTGGCCGTCGCGCGCGCCGACGACGATCACGCGCCCGACGTGCCGCAGCCGCTTGAGCGGATGCGTGGCGAGGATGCCGTGGATCGGGTGGAACGCGAAGCGATGCCGGTACGCGTCGATGTGTCCGGCGTGGCGCGCGAACGCGTCCTCGAAGCGCGCGCTGATCTCGTAGGGATCGCGCGTGACCGGCAGGATCTGCTCCCACACGTCCGGATACGACGGGTGATGCACGCGGTCCCACGCGTCGCGCACGGCGGCGGCCATGATGACCGTGCAGCCCGGCTTGCCCGCGGCGTCGATCATCCCGCCGAGATAGCCGAGCCCCATCGAGATCATCGTGAGAATTGGATTCAAAGACGCCCAGATCGCGTACGGGCTCGAGTCCGGCACGCCGTAGACGAGGATGTCGACGCGCTCCGGCGCGGCCGCCCGGCGCGGCGGGAACCGCCGCGCCTGCACCTCGAGCGCCGCGCGCCGCGTCTCGTCGATGCCGCCCGCGAAGACGTGCGAGGCGCGCAGCGGATCGGCGAGCACCGTGTCGATCTTGAAGAGACGCCGGCCGAGACGCTGCTCCAGGTGGTGGCCCATCTCGTCGAGCACCGCGTGCATGCGGTTGCGGTCGAGCGACATCGACATCCCGTCGGGGTGGTGCGTCACGCGGATCGAGTTCCACGTCGAGAGCCCGATGCAGACCGACTTCCAGCCGCCGGTGAAGCCGCGGATGTAGTTCGTGTTCACGTACACGGTGAGATCGGCGTCGGTGACGTGCCGGCTCACCTCGACCGGGTAGCCGTGCTCGGCCGTGGGGCCGAGATCCGCGATCTGGTCGGGATCCTCGGCGTCGTGACAGACGAGCCTCCCTCCGAACTCCTGGACGAGCGCGTCGTCGAGGAGCCGCACGAGCTCCGAGCGCCGGCACATCCGGTGGAGGGCGTTCGCGCACACCAGCGTCACCTGCGAGCGCGCCACGCCCGCGGCCGCGAGCTCGTCGAGGACGGCGCGGATCGCCACCGGCCGGATCGGCCCGAACGAGCCGACGGTGTGGTCGTCGAACGCGATCGTGACGCGCGCGTCCGGCTTCACGAGCTCGCGGATGCGCGGCATGCCGAGCGGTGAGCCCAGCGCCGCGCGCACGGCGGCGTCGAGGTCGGCGACGGGCGGTAACGCACTCTCTCCGGCGCTGGACAGGCGCTGGCTGCCGTCGGGCACCGTGGCGCTCAGCGCGCCGTCGCCGTACGGAAGCTCGACCTTCATCACGGCAGGAGGTCGGCGACGCGCACCATCGCGGCCGGTGCGTCGAGCGGCGTGAGCGCTGCGTCGGCGCCGAGCGTTTCGATGAGCGCATAGCCCCAGCGCTGACGCGCGGGTCCGGGCCGCGCCGGCTCGCGATACAGCTCGACCACGCGGTCGACCAGGTTGACGATCCAGTAGTCCGCGATCCGCGCCCGCGCGTAGACGGCGGCCTTTCGTCCGCGCGCGACGCGGAGACCGGACTGTGCGACCTCGACGACCAGCGCCGGCCGTCTCGGATGCGCGGCGGCATAGTCGCGCGGCGCGCCACGGACCACGCACACGTCCGGCTCCGGCTCGGACCGCCGCCCGAGCGCGATGGGACTCTGCGTCTGCACGAACCACCCGTCGCCGAATGCCCGCTCCAGCGCCTTGGCGACCAGCAGCACCGCGGTGCGGTGCGGACTGTGCTGCGGCTCCTTGACGAGCAAGAGCCCATCGAGCAGCTCGATCGGATCGTCCTCGTGGAGGAAGCCGTGGTCGATCAATCGCGCGTACTCGCGGCGCGTCCAGCGACGCAGGGCCGGCCGCTTCGTGGCCGTCATGGAGCGGAGCGTAGGCCCCGCGGCATGGCGCGGTCAATGTCTCGAAACTGATACGATCGCTGCCATGTCCGCCGTCCGGCGCCCCAACGTGCTCGTGATCCTGATCGACGATCTCCGCTTCGACGAGTGCGGCATCACGGGCCACCCCTACATGAAGACGCCGCACATCGACCGGCTCGGTCACGAGGGCGCGGTGTTCACGAACGCGTTCCACACGACGCCGCTCTGCTCGCCCAACCGCGCGTGCATCCTCACCGGCCAGTACGCGAGCCGGCACGGGATCATCGACAACGTCGGCCGCGACCAGGCGAGTCATCGGCTGGCGAACTACCACGTGACGCTCCAGGCGCTCGGCTACGAGACGGCGCACGTCGGCAAGTGGCACATGGGCAACGACGCCTCGCCGCGCCCCGGCTACGACGCGTGGGTCAGTTTTCCGGGCCAGGGCAAGCTCGTCGACCCGGAGCTGTGGGAGGACGGCGCGCTGCGGCCCGCGCGCGGCTACATGACCGATCTGCTCAACGAGCGCGCGGTGGCGTTCCTCCGCCGCCCGCGAACGAAGCCGTTCGCGCTCTTCCTCGCGCACAAGGCCGTCCATCCCGACATCATCCAGCGGCAGGACGGCCGCATGGACGAGAGCTGGATCGGCGGCTACGTGCTGCCCGAGCGCCACCGCGATCTGTATGCCGGGTCGCACTATCCGCCGCGTCCGAGCGTGCGGCCGCTCGAGGAGGTGGCGAAGGAGAAGCCGGCGCTGCGCACGCTCTTCGCCGAGCGCGCGAAGCCGGCCTCGCAAGCGATCCTCGCGAAGATGGATGCGGGCACGCAGGAGGAGATCCGCAAGCGCGCGGCGATGATGGCGTCGGTCGACGAAGGCGTCGGCATGGTGCGCGAGGCGCTCGAAGCGACGGGCCGGCTCGACGACACGTGCATCGTCTTCCTCGGCGACAACGGGTTCTTCTTCGGCGAGCACGGCCTCACGGTCGAGCGGCGCTTCGCCTACGAGGAAGGGATTCGCACGCCGTTCCTCGTCCGCTATCCGCCGCGCATCGCGGCCGGTGCCACGATCGAGCCGATGGTCATCGCGCTCGACATCGCGCCCACTTTGATCGAGCTCGCCGGTGGACGGCCGGGCCCGCACGTGCAGGGCCGCTCGTTCGTGCCGCTGCTCGACGGCAAGACCGACGGCTGGCGGCGCTCGTTCTTCGTCGAGTACTACAGCGAGGGCGCGTGGCCGTGGCTCGTCGGCATGGGGTATCGCGCCGTCCGCACCGAGCGCCACAAGTACATCCGCTGGACGCATCACGACCTGAGCGAGCTCTACGACCTTTCGAGAGACCCGTACGAGATGACGAACCTCGCCGGCGATCCGGCGCACGCCACCCTGCGCGCGGACCTGAACGACGAGCTGCGCCGTCTCGCGGCCGACGCGTTCGGCCTGTGAGCCGCTAGACCGAGGCGAGCACCGTGTCCCGGCGCGCGAGGTTTTCCGCGCGCGCCGCCGCCTTCTTCAGCCACCGCGCATAGCACGGCATGGGGAGCGCGAGCGCGGTGAGCTTCGTACCCTCGCGGTAGATCACCCGCGCCGCCTCGAGGTCCGCGAGCGCAGCGGCGACGCGGCCCGGATCGAGGCCCGTCCGTTCCGAAAGGCGCTCCTCGAGCACGATCTCCCGGAGGAGCGCCGCATGCACCGCCGCGTGGTCGGGGCCGAACGTGGAGATGACGGGTTCCGTGGCGTAGCGGGTGTCGCGAAAGCCGATCCCCTCCGCGCTGGCCTCGAACGCGAGCGCCGGCATGCGCGCCAGGTGCTCCTTGCGCCAGTGGTGGAGCTGGTACACGAGCACGTCGAACTGCCGCTGGAGCGCGGCGGGATGGGATACGGGCGCTCGAACACGTAGCAGTACTGGTCGAGGCTGAAGCCCGTCTCCGCGCGGAAGTCGTCCGAGAAGATCATGTGATAACGCCCGTCGGCACGGAGCGGCGGCGTGATGCCGAAGCGCGACGGGTCCGTGTGCATCGGCGCGTACCGCGTCGTCAGGACGGGCACGTACGTGGTCGGCGGCGTGAGGTGGTAGAGCAGCGGAATGCGCCGGCACAGGTCGCGATAGTCCTCCAGATCGTCGCCGGGGAACGCGTAAAGGATGTTGTAGAAGATCGTCACCTCCTGCTCCATGAGGAGCCAGAGGGTGAGCACGTTCTGGATCCCCGTGACGCCCTTCGCCATCTTCCGGAGCACCGGCGTCGAGAACGATTCGATGCCCGGCTGCACGCGGTCGATCCCCGCCCGGCGCATGATCCGCACGTCCTCGGACCGGACGTTCGCCTTCATCTCCCAGTGCAGGACGTACGGCGGCTCCTCCTTCGCGAGCTCGGGCAGGAGCGTCGCGTAGTAGGCGCGCGGGAGGATGTAATCCGAGAACCGGAAGCTGCTGATCCCGTGCCGGTCACGGAGCGTGGCGAGCGTCTGCCGCGTGCGCGCCGGTGACTTGAAGCGGTAGCGCATGGTCTCGTCGTCGATGCCGCAGAACGTGCAGTGCGACACCTGGCCCCACCAGCAGCCGCGCGAGCTCTCGAGCGGCAGGTCGCACGTCTTGATCGCGACCGCGTGGTCCGCCGCGAGCCGCGCGACGTCGTCGAACCAGTCGCGGTAGTCCGGAATCGGGCTCATGTCGAGGTCGATCGGGGCGGCGGGCGCCGTGCGGCGGATGTCCCCGGCCGGCGTCCGGAACGAGAGGCCCCGCACGTCCGCGAGCCGCGCGCGGTCCACCGAGGCGCGCGCGAGTGCCGCGATCTTCTCCTCGCCCTCGCCGTGGCAGACCGCGTCGACGAACGGAAACGCGCGCAGCAGCATCGGCCCGACCGGCAGCTCGACGGCGTAGCCGCCGAGGACGATGAGCTTGTCGGGATGCTTCGCCTTGATCAGCTTCGCGAGCGCCAGCGACGCGATCGTCTGGTCGAACATGCACGTGAAGCCGACGAGCGTCGCGTCGGACGCGTCCACGACCTTGAGGCAGTCCGCGAGGAACTTCGGCACGATCTCGTCGCGGCACGTGAAGGCGAAGTCGACGTAGCGCGCGAGGTCGACCTCGCCGCGCGCGCGCAGGTCCACCTGCCCGTACGTCTCCGCCAGCATCGCCCGGAGCGCCTCGCGCTGGTCGGGCGTCACCGCGACGCCCTGGAGGACGTTCGTGAAGCGGAAATCGTTGAGCCCGTAGTTCGCCGACAGCGCTTCGTACGACTCCGGACGCAGGTACTGCAGCAGCAGGAGATTGAGGTGGGCCACCCGGTTCGGGATGCCGGCGTCCTCGAGCGCGGCTTTCAGGATGCCGAGCCCGAGCGACGGCTCGAGGAACATCGTCCACGGCATGCTGAGGAGGAGGACGCGCGGGCGCACGACGCGCGGGCCTGGACTAGAGCTTCTGCCCCCTCGCCGGCGAACGGTCGACGATCGACTCCGGGTCGCGCTCGCTCTTGATCACGACCGCGATGCCGACGACGATCACGGCGCCGCCGACGACGGCGATGATGCCCACCGCGATGGAGATCGTCTTGCGCTCCTCCATCTCACCCATGATGTACGGGTGCAGGTTCGCCGTCCGGGCATTGAACGTCCTCGCGTAGAGATGGTCCAGCAGCTCGCCGGTGTCCGTCTCGGCGAGGCGCCGCTCGGCATCGTCCGACAGGCCCAGGCCGAGGCGTTGCGCGATCTCGCGAGGACGGCCGCGGACGTCGTCGAGGTAGCGGCCGTCGAGCAGGACGCGATCCAGGAGGGTGTCGATCTCGTCGTGAACGGTCCCGGGCGTCATGCGCCTCTCCTCGGGGACGGGTGTGCAAACTATACTATCGGGCACCTTTCTCCGAAAGGAGCCCTCATGGGGATTCCCGCAACCATGCTCGCGACGGTGCTCGTCGCGCCGCACCGATTCGAGCTGCAGGAGCGGCCGGTGCCCGAGCCCGGCGAGGAAGACGTGCTCGTGCGCGTGAGGGCCTGCGGCATCTGAGGGACGGATCTGAAAATCATCCACCAGGGCATGCCCCAGATGCCGCCCTACGGCGAGTTCATCTTCGGGCATGAGTACGCGGGCGACATCGTCGCCGTGGGCAAGACGGTGGATGAGTTTCAGGTCGGCGACCGGGTGGTCGTCGAAGCGCACATGGGCTGCCGTCGCTGCGAGAACTGCATCCGCGGGCAGTACACCGCCTGCCTGAACTACGGCAACCGCGCGCGCGGTCACCGCGCGAACGGCTTCACCACGAACGGCGGCCTCGCCGAGTACGCCGTGAACCACGTCAACACGCTCTACCGCATCCCCGCCGGCGTCTCCTATGAGGAGGCGACGGTGGTGATGACCTCCGGCAGCCCGCTCTTCGGTCTGGAGAACGCGGGCGGCTACTTCGCGGGCGAGACCGTCGCCGTGCTCGGGCCGGGTCCGATCGGCCTCATGGCGATCCAGCTCGTGCGGGCGCTCGGCGCCACCCGCGTGATCCTCACGGGCACGCGCGAGTCACGCTTGCGCATCGGCCGCCGGCTCGGCGCGGACGTCGTCGTCAACAGCCGCGAGAAGGATCCGGTCGCGGCCGTGATGGAGGCGACGCAGGGCAAGGGCGCCGATCTCGTGATCGACTGCGCGGGCGGCGACGAGACGTTCGATCAGTCGATCAAGATGTCGAAGCCGGGCGGCAAGGTGCTGCTCGTCGCGTTCTATCACGGCCCGGTCACCGCGGACATCTCCCATGCGGTGCGACGCAACGTCACGATCTACACGGAGCGTGGTGAAGGCGGGACGAGTGTCGGACGCGCGCTCGCGCTGCTCGCGGCCGGCCGGCTCACCGCCAAGCCCTTGATCACGCACCAGTTCCCCCTGCGCCAGGTCCACGACGCGATCGACACGCTGGAGCAGCGGACCGGCGATCCACTCAAGGTGGTGCTCATCCCATGAACACGCGTGCGATGGCGGTCGCTGTGTTGCTGCTGGTCGCCGTGGTCGGGACCGCCGAGCGGGCGGGCGCTCAAGCGCGAGATCAAATGACCTGGGCCCTGCACTTCTCGCTGGCGCCCACCCTGTTCGAGCCGGCGGAAACGCCGGGCGTGGTGTCTCCGTTCATGATCCTCTACGCCCTGCACGACGCGCTGATCAAGCCGATGCCGGGCAACAACGCCGCGCCGAGCCTCGCGGAATCGTGGACCGTCTCGCCCGACGGGCTCGTGTACGAGTTCGTGCTGCGCAAGGGGCCGCGCTTCCACACCGGCGAGCCGGTCACCGCCGAGGATGTGAAGTTCTCGTTCGAGCGCTACCGCGGGATCTCCGCGAAGATGCTCAAGGACCGGGTGGCCGCGGTGGAGACGCCCGACGCCGGGCGCGTGCGCTTCCGGCTCAAGCTGCCGTGGGCGGACTTCCTCACGTTCTACGGCGGCATCGCCACCGGCGCGAACTGGGTGGTGCCGAAGAAGTACGTCGAGCGCGTCGGCGAGGAAGGATTCAAGAAGGCGCCGGTCGGCGCGGGCCCGTACAAGTTCGTCTCGTTCACCCCCGGGATCGAGCTCGTGGTCGAAGCGACCGACACCTACTGGCGGAAGAACCCGAGCGTGAAGCGCATCGTCTTCAAGTCGGTCCCCGACGTCGCCACGCGCCTCGTCGCGCTCAAGAGCGGCGACGCGGACGGCGCCTACGCGCTGCCCGGCGAGCTCGGCGAGGAAGTGCAGCGCACGGCCGGGCTCACGCTGCGGCCGACGCCGTTCACGAGCACGCACTGGATCCTGTTCGCCGATCAGTTCGACAAGAGCTCGCCCTGGCACGACCGGCGCGTGCGGCTCGCGGCCACCCACGCCGTCGATCGCCAGGCGATCAACCAGGCGGTGAGCCTCGGCTACTCGAAGATCACCGGCAGCATCATCCCGACGAGCTTCGACTTCTACTGGCAGCCGCCGCCGATCCCCTACGACGTGGCGAAGGCGAAGCAGCTGCTCGCCGAAGCGGGGTATCCGAAGGGCTTCGACGCCGGCGATCTGTGGTGCGACATCTCGACGACCGCGCAGGCCGAGGCGTCGATCAACTATCTGCTCGCCGCCGGGATCAAGGTGAAGCTGCGCCCGGTCGAGCGCGCCGGGTTCCTCAAGCAGTACCAGGAAAAGAAGCTCAAGAATCTGATCTTCGGGCTGAGCGGCATCGGCGGGAATGCGGCGACGCGCATCGAGGCGTTCACCGCCTCGACCGGCACGTTCGCCTACGGCAGCTACCCCGACGTCGACGGGCTCTTCCGCGACCAGGCGGGCGAGATGGACCGGAAGAAGCGCGAGGCGCTCCTCCACAAGATCCAGCAGTTGATGCACGACAAGGTGATGTACCTGCCGATCTGGCAGCTCTCGGTCCTGAACGCGTTCGGGCCGCGCGTCGCCGAGTCGGGCCTCGGCCTCATCAACGGCTACCCATGGGCGGCACCGTACGAGGACGTGAAGCTGAAGGCCCGGTAACCGATCGGAAATAAAGGTTGGCACCCGAGCGCGGGACCACCTAAGTAGGGGGCCATGCCGGTCGCCGTCCGCCGACGCTCTGGGGCGTTCGCCGCCGCGCTCGGGGTCCTCCTGTTGCTGGCTCCGCGCCCCGCCGTGGCCACCAATTTCGTGAATCTCCCGGCGTTCAGCGCCGCCAGCCAGGGCATGGGGGGGCGCGGACTCTGTCAGCGTGCTCGACACCTCGCTGATCAATACGAACCCCGGGGCGCTCTTCCTTCTGCCGCGCAGCACGGACCCCGCCGCGAAGGGCTGATTCGACGGCGGCGTGGCGAACCTCACGCTCGGATACCTGCAGCCGTTCCTGCACCACACCGACCAGTTCGCCAACTCGCGTGACAGCGAGAACGACCCGGTCCTCGCGCTGCACGGCGGCTTCGCCGCGCACGTGCGCGAGATCCCGAGGCTGACGGTCGGCATCGGGCTCTTCACGCAAGGCGGGCTCGGCACGGACTTCCGCAACCTCACCACCGCGTTCGGCACGCGCGACGACGCCTCCTCGTTCCTGCGCCACATCAAGCTGGCGTTCGCCGCGAGCTACGAGATCGTCGACGGCTTCTCGATCGGCGTCGCGCCGCACATCAGCTACTCGGACCTGTCGTTCCGGCTGTTTCCGAAGACGTCCGCGGGCCTCGCATTCTCCGGCGTCGACCTCGGCGAGCGCTGCCAGCGCAATCAGGGCCTCGGCGAGCCGGGCGGCGATTGTCCGTGGGACGTCGCGGGCGGCGTGAAGATCGGCGCCGCGTGGAAGGTCACGCCGATGGTGACGGTCGGCCTCGCGTACACGTCGCCCGCCGACTTCCACTATCACAGCGGCGAGGGCAAGCTGAACTTCAGCTCGCTCGGCCTCGGGCGCGTGAGCTGCGACGTCGACGTCCTCGGAGTCCAGTGGCCAGTTCATCGTCGCGCTCGGCGCCGCGTACGAGGTCATCCCGAATGTCGTCACCGTGCGCGGCGGCTACAACTGGGCGAACAACCCGCTGCGCGAGCGCACGTTCGACCCCGCCGTGCAGGTGCCGTTCGAGCATCACATCGCCGTCGGCGTCGGCGTGAAGCCGTGGAAGCACTGGGAGATGGACGCGGGCTTCTATTACGCGCTGCCGAAGAAGGTCACGTACACGAACCCCGAGCTGCCGTACGGGACGAAGGCGACGGACAACCCGCAGGGCTTCCAGCTCGACGTCACCATGGGGTATCGCTTCTGAGCACCGCCACGCCCACGACACGCGGCACGTCGGCGGCGCGGCTCCGCTACTACCTGGTGTGGACGTACGTCATCGGCTCTGCCGCCGCCGTCGCCGTGACGTTCTTCCTGATCGGCCTCGGCCTCGAGTTCACGCTGCAGCAGTGGATCCACTTCCTGATCATCGCCACGTTCGTGATCCCCTGCTACACGCTGCCCGACATCTACCTGATCTCCCGCCACATCCGGCCGATCTCGAGCGTGCTGGCGCAGGTGGACCGCGGCGAGCGCCCGTCGCCGTACGACGTCTCGCGGGCGATCGTGCGCGCGCTGAACCTGCCGTACTTCTCGTTCCTGCGCGTGACGTTCTTCCACGGTCCGAGCGCCGCGCTGATGGCGGGCGGCGGCATGGTCGTCGGCAACTCCGTCATCGACAGCGGCTTCGCCTGGTGGCAGATCATCGGCGTCACGCTCAACATCTTCCTCTTCGCCTCGCCGACCCGCGCGATCGCGGAGTTCTTCGTCACCGCGCGGAAGATCGTGCCCGAGATCCAGCAGCTCTGGGCCTACACCGACGAGATCGATCCGAAGCACCAGGGCCAGCTCATCGCCGTGCCGCTGCGCAGCAAGCTCCTCTACCTGTCGGTCTTCGTGAACATGCTGCCGCTGCTGTTCCTCGCCGGCTCGATGGTGTTCAAGACCGACCGCGTGCTCGTCGCCGCCGGGATCTCGGCGCAGCTCGAGACGTTGATGCCGGTCACCCTGTACGCGGCCGGGGTCGCGCTGGTCTGCATGGTCGGCACCCTGGTGATGTCGGTCCTCACGGCCTCCGAGGTCTCGCGCTCGGCCGCGCGGCTGGCCGAGGCGATGCGCGGGGTCGAGCAGGGTGACCTGAACCACGACCTGCGCCTGTCGTCGACCGACGAGTACGCCGCGCTGTTCCGCGGCTTCAACCTGATGGTCGGCAGCCTCCGCGAGGAGGTCCGGATCCTCCAGCTCTCCCACGCGCTCGCGGGCGAGCTGAACCTCGACAAGCTGCTCACGCGCCTCGTCCACGCGACGTCGGAGCTCCTGGGCGCCGACCGCTGCACGCTGTTCCTCTACGACCGCAAGACCGGCGAGCTCTTCTCGCGCATCGCCGAAGGGCTCGAGATCAAGGAGATCCGGATCCCGTCCGACCGGGGGATCGCCGGCGCCGTGTTCACGACGCGCAAGACCGAGAGCATCACCGACCCCTACAAGGACCCGCGCTTCAACCAGGACGTGGACCGCAGCACGGGGTATCGCACCGAGAGCATCCTCGCCATGCCGATCATCAACAAGGCGGGCGACTGCATCGGCGTGACGGAGGTGCTCAACAAGAAGGCCGGGCGCTTCACGGCGAAGGACGAGACCCGGCTGGGGGCGTTCACCGCGCAGATCACCATCGCGCTGGAGAACGCGAAGCTCTTCGAGGACGTCCTCAACGAGAAGAACTACAACGAGGGCATCCTGCGCTCGACCACCGACGGCATCGTGACGCTCGACGCGACCGACAAGATCCTCACCGCCAACGACGCGGCGCTGAAGATCATGAAGCGCGACCGGAGCGAGCTGATCGGCAAAGCACTCACCGACGCGTTCACCGGCCAGAACAGCTGGGTGCCGAACACGCTCGAGAGGGTGAAGCAGAGCGGCAAGCGCGAGATCGCCGTCGAGATGGAGCTGCACGTCGGCGAGCGCGACATCGCGTCGGTGAACCTCGCGATGAACCCGCTCATCGACATCAACGAGGAGCAGATCGGCTCGATGATCGTGGTCGAGGACATCACGAGCGAGAAGCGCATCCGCAGCACGATGGCGCGCTACATGTCGCCCGAGATCGCCGACCAGCTCCTCGCGGAAGGCGAGCAGGTGCTGGGCGGCAAGGACCAGCAGGCGTCGATCCTCTTCTCCGACATCCGGAGCTTCACGACCATGTCGGAGTCGCTGGGCGCGCGCGACCCGGTCGCCATGCTCAACGAGTACTTCGAGCAGATGGTCGACGTCGTGCTGAGCCACGGCGGCGTGCTCGACAAGTTCATCGGCGACGCCGTCATGGCGCTGTTCGGCGTGCCGTTCAAGGGCGAGCACGACGCCGACGACGCGGTCCGCGTCGCCAACACGATGTGGGTCGTCCTCCGCCAACTCAACCGCGAGCGCCGCGCCCAGGGCAAGGCGCCGATCGCGATCGGCGTCGGCATCGCGTCGGGCATCGTCGTCGTCGGCAACATCGGCTCGACCAAGCGGATGGAGTACACCGCGATCGGCGACACCGTGAACCTGGCCTCCCGCCTCGAGGGCGCGACGAAGTACTACGGGGTCGGCGTGCTGCTCGGCGAGTCCACGAAGCAGGAGCTGACGGCGAAGACGCTGGTCCGCGAGATGGACCTCCTGCGCGTGAAGGGCAAGCACGAGCCCGTGGCGATCTACGAGGCGATGGATCACCTGACCGAGGAAGAGTTCCCCAACCTCACGCGCGGGGTCGAGCTCTACTCCGAAGGTATTAGGCTCTATCGCGACCGCGCGTTCAAGCACGCGATGGACTGCTTCAAGGAGACGCTGAGCGGCTGGCAGACGTTCGGCGTGTTCAAGAACCAGGGCGACTGCGTAAGCTTCGTCGCCACGGGCGGGAAGAACAAGCCGGCGAACTGAGGCGAAGGGGGCGTCATCGCCGCGCGGCGATGACGCCCCGATCCTCCGCACGCGAGCTGTCGGGTATCATGCGCGCATGCCACGCGGGGATCTCCGATGAGCTGGAACATCCGCCACCAGCGGCCCGTCGTCTCGGCGCGCCAGCACTACGAGCGTCGCGCGCATGCCTGACCTGAGGGTCGACGGCGCGCGCTTCTGGGACACCGTCATGCGCTCCGGCGAGATCGGGCCGGGGAAAGCCGGTGGCCTGCGACGGCTGGCGCTCACCGACGCCGACAAGGAGATGCGCGATCTGTTCGTCACCTGGTGCACCGAGGCCGGGTGCACGGTGACGATCGATCGCGTCGGCAACGTCTTCGCGCGACGTCCCGGCAGCGACGATCACCTGCCGCCGGTCCTGATCGGCAGCCATCTCGACACGCAGGTCGCGGGCGGCAAGTACGACGGCATCGTCGGCGTGCTCGCGGGGCTCGAAATCTTGAGGTCGCTCGATCAGCACCGTGTTCGCACGAAACGGCCGCTCGAGCTCGTCTGCTGGACGAACGAAGAAGGTGCGCGCTTCACGCCGCCGATGGTCGCCTCCGGCGCGTTCGCGAGCGTCTTCGACGTCGACTGGGTGCTCGCGCTGCGCGACGACGACGGCAAGGTCTTCGGTGACGAGCTGAAGCGGATCGGCTACGACGGCAAGACGGACGTCGGCGGCCGCGGCATCGACGCCTACTTCGAGCTGCACATCGAGCAGGGCCCGATCCTCGACAAGGAGACCGTGCCTGTCGGCATCGTGACCGGCGGCTACGCCGTGCGCGGCATGCACGTCGACGTGCACGGCGAGACCGCGCACGCCGGGCCGACGCCGATGGACAAACGGCGCAACGCGCTCATCGGCGCGTCGATGCTCGCCGTCGCCGTCAACGACGTCGGCTGGAAGTATCACGACACCGAGGGCAAGGCGACGGTGCCGCGGATCGTCGCGTGGCCGAACAAGGCCGGCATCCTCTCGGAGTACGCGCAGATCACGTGCGACGTCCGTCACGCCGACGCGGCGACCGCCGATCGCATGTGGGCCGAGATCAAGGCGGCGATGGCCGACTGCGCGAAGCGCGCGAACGTGGAGCTGCGCGTCGCGAGCGAGTGGCGGTTCGGCAGCGAGCGCTTCGATCCGTCCTGCATCCGGCTGATCCGCGAGGCCGCGCAGCAGCTCGGCGTTCCCCACCGCGACATCCTCAGCCAGGCGGGCCACGACGCGTACTACATCTCGCGGATCGCGCCGACCGCGATGATCTTCACGCCGTGCCGCGACGGGATCTCGCACAACGAGGCCGAGCACGCCGAGCGCGATCAGACGGTGCCCGGCGTCAACGTGCTGCTCCACGCGGTCCTCGGCCGTGCGGATCGTTAGTCCATGGGGGGCTCCGGGCGCCCCCCAGGCCCCCCACGCTCCGGGCCCGGAATGAATCCGGGCCCTCCGCGACGCGCGCTGCGGGTGCTGCACACCGCCGACGTGCACCTCGACAGCGACTCGTACGGCAACGCCGAGCAGCGGGCGGCGCACCGGGAGCGCGAGCGGCGCATGTTCCAGCGGATCATCGACCGCGCGCTGGCCGACGAGATCGATCTCCTGCTGATCGCCGGCGACCTGTTCGATCACAACCGCGTGCCGGACGAGACCATCGCGTTCGTGCAGGCGGAGTTCGCGCGGCTTCGCCAGCCGGTCGTCATCCTGCCGGGCAACCACGATTGTCTTCAGCCGAAGGGCGTCTACGACCGGCACGACTTCGCGACGGGCGCCAGGCACGTCCACGTGATCCAGGGGCTCGACGGCGAGACGCTCGAGTTCCCCGAGCTCGAGGCCGTCGTGTGGGGCCGCGGCATGCCCGAGCACGAGCTCGCGTTCCAGCCGCTCGCGCACATCCCGTCGCGTCTCGCCGGGCACCATTGCCTGGCGCTCGCGCACGGCTTCTTCTACGACGAGCGCCAGCGGCCGGAGCGCTCGTCGCCGATCTTCGCCGAGGAGATTCGCGACACGGGCTGGGACTACGTCGCGCTCGGCCACCAGCACGTGCAGGCCGACGTGAGCCAGAACGGCGTTGCCGCCTGGTACGCGGGCTCCCCCGGCACCGTCCTCCGTATCGACTTCGCGGCGGACGGCGGCGTCCGCGTGGAGGCCCGCGCGCTCTAGATGCGCTTCAGGCGGGGGAAGAGCAGACTCGTCGCGCTCGCGAGGATCACCAGCGCCAGTCCGCTCGTTCCGAGCGCGATGCTGACGCCGAACAGCGAGGCGAGCGCCCCGATCTGGAGCTGGCCGAGCGGCGCCAGACCGATCGCAACGACCCACGCGCCGCCCGCGCGTCCGCGCAGCTCCTTCGGCACGCTGAGCTGGAGGAGGCTCTGCGCGAGCAAATCCGCGAGCCCTCCCATCGCGTTCACCAGCGTGACGACGACGAAGACGCCGGCGAAGCCCACCACGTAGGGAGCGGCGCCCAGGGCGATCAGGCCCGCGCCGAAGCCGAAGAGCACCGCGAGGAAGAGCGCGCCGCCGCCGATCCCGCCCCGCGCCGAAGCCCCGAGGAGGCCGAGGATTCCGCCCACCGAGCGCGCCGCCGTCAGTACCCCGAGTCCGGCGGGCCCCGTGTGGAGGATGTCGCGCGCGAGACTCGGCAGGAGCGCCTGATGGGCGAAGCCCAGGATCTCCGCGCCGGCCGTGAGCATCATCAGGACGAGCAGCCGCCGGTCACGTCTCAGCGCGCCGAGGAACTCGACGGTACTTCGCCACACCGAGCTCGTCGCGCCCGATCGGGTGCGAGGCGGTGCCATCGCCCGCATCAGCACCAGCGCGCTGCCGAGGAAACCGAGCGCGACGACGAGGTAGGCGGCGCCGGATCCAAAGCGCGCAATGACGGCGCCGACGACGAGCGAGCCGACCAGCCCGCCGCTCCGCATGCCCACCCCCAGCACGGCGAGCCCGCTCACGAGCGCCGCGGGACCGACGACATCGTGGGCGTAGCTCTGTCGCGCCGCCTGCTCGACGCCGCGGAAGATGCCGGCGGCCAGCGTCACCAGCATCACGTGGGCCACGGTCACCATCCCGAGCAGGACGACGATCGCGAGCGTCGACGCCGCGAGCGCCTGACCGAACCCGGCCGCCATGAGCAGGCGAGGACGCGGCACCTGATCGGCCAGCGCTCCCGCGGGCACGCCGATGAAGAAGAGCGGCAGCATGCGCATGCTCAGCGCGGCGCTGACCATGAACGGCGAGTTCGTCAGCTCGAGCGTGAGCCAGCCGACCACGACGGTCTCGCCCACCATGCCGAGGGAGCTCAGGAAGATCGACGCGCCGAGGCGGCGGAAGTCGGGGAGGCGGAAGAGCGCGAGCTGGACGATGGATGGTCCTCAGCCGCGGGCGGCGGCCAGCGTCATCGCGCGGTCGTGAAGCGTCGGCGCGCCGAGACGCTCGGCCCAGGCCGCGAACTCCGCACGCGGGCCCTTCCAGCGCAGGCCGTCGACGCCGACGCCGATCGGCGCATCGGTGCGCAGCGTCGCGAGCCGGCGGAACAGCAGCGCGTCGTCGTGCTGCTCGGCGAGCGTCGTCGCGAGGCGCGGCGCGCCGCGCACGGAGACGTCCCAGTCACCGGCGAGCTTCGGAATCCGCTCGAGATGCTCGTAGCGCGCGAGGACGGCCGCGGCGGACTTCGCGCCCCAGCCCCGCAACCCGGGATAGCCGTCGGCCGTGTCGCCGACGAGCGCGAGCCAGTCGGGGATCGACGCCGGCGCGACGCCGAACTTCCGGCGCACGCCGTCGGCGTCACGCAGCTCCCTGGTGCGGCGGTCGAGCTGCACGATCCGCGCCTCCCGCACGCACTGGGCGAGGTCCTTGTCCGGCGTGCAGATGACCACCTGCGCCACACGCGCATCGGCCGCGGCCATCACCGCGGCCGCCCCCAGCGCGTCGTCGGCCTCGAGCTCCACCATCGCCCACACGACCACGCCGAGCGCCGTCAACGCATTCTCCAGGTGCTCGAACTGCGCGAAGAGCACGGGGTCGATGCCCTCGCCGGTCTTGTAGCCGGGCCAGAGGTCGTTGCGGAACGACTCGATGACGTGGTCGGTCGCGACCCCGAGATGGGTGACGCCGTCCTCCAGCATGCCGAGCACCGAGCCCACGACCCCGCGCACCGCGCGCAGCGCCTCGGGCGTGGTCCGGTCGAAGGCCGCCGCCGGGGAGAGGAAGTAGCGGAAAAGCTCGAAGGTGCCGTCGACCAGGTGGACGATCACGCCGGGAACCATACGATAGTCGCGTGGGCGTGGCCCAGCAATTCCCGTAGAATTGAACACGATGGATCGCGCGTTCCCGATCGTCAAGCGTCCGGTCGCGGACGCGCGTCTCCCGATCGTCGTGAGCGTGCCGCACTACGGCACGCAGGCCCTGCCACACGTCACCGCCGACGACTACTGCGAGCCGCGCTTCGCCACGTTCGCCTTCGGCTTCGCCGACCTGTTCGCCGGCGATCTCTACGGGGACCTGCACGAGCACGGCGCGACCGTGCTGGCCACACCGATCTCGCGCATGTTCGTGGACGTCAACCGCCGCCGCGACGACTTCGAGGTGCGCGACGGCGAGGTGCGCTCGCGCCGCGGCGTCGTCCGCACGCACACGATGCGCGAGGTGGCGATCTTCAAGCGCGGTCTCGCGCCCTCGGAGCTGGAGCAGCGGCTGCGGACCCTCTACGATCCGTATTACGCCGCGATCCGCACGCTGCTCGACGAGCTGCGCGCGGCGCACGGCGCCGCGATCCTGCTCGACGGCCACACCGGCAGCCCGCGCCGGATGAAAGACCACCAGATCATCGTGGGGACGTGCCGCGAGGCGACGTGCGCGCCGGAGCTCGCCGCCACCGTCGCGGAGATCTTCACGCGCGCCGGCTTCGAGGTGCACCACAACGTGAGCGGGTACAGCGGCGGGAACATCGTGGCCGCGCACGGGCGACCGGGCGCCGGCGGCGTGCACGCGATCCAGATCGAGATCAACGCCGCGCTGCTGACGACGACGCCGGGCGAGGAGCTGGTCGCGACGATCTCGCGCGGCGACGTCCCCACGAAATCCGAGCCGAATATCGCGCGTGTGCGCGCGTGCCTGCGCGAGGTGCTGGCGGCCCTGCCCGCCGTCCTCGCGGCCGTGCCCGCGCCGACGAGGTGAGCCGATGAAGATCCGAATCGGAGTGGGCGGGGCGTCCTCGACGCCCGAAGGCTTCCACGAGCTCGTCACCGGGCTCGACGACTTCGGCTTCGACTCGCTGTGGCTCTCGGAGGTGCTGACGGGCCCCGGCCTCGATCCGATCGTCGGGCTCTCGTGGGCGGCGGCGACGCGGCCGCGGCTGAAGATCGGAACGACGGCGCTCTTACCCGGTCGCAACGTGCTGCGGCTCGCGAAACAGCTCGCGAGCCTCGACGTCCTCTGCCAGGGACGGTTGCTGGTCACGCTCGTCCCCGGGCTCACCTTCTCGCCGGAGCGCGAGGCGATCGGCGGCGATCCGAAGCGGCGCGGCGCCTTCATCGACGAAGCGCTGCCGCTGCTGCGACGGCTCTGGGCCGGCGAGACCGTGACGCACGAAGGCGCGGCCGGCTCGCTGCGCGACGTGAAGCTCTCGCCCTTGCCGGTGCAGCGGCCGCTCGAAGTCTGGCTCGGCGGCAACGTGCCCGCCGCGCTCGAGCGCTGCGGCCGCCTGTCGGACGGCTGGCTGCCGTCGCAGTGCACGCCCGAGGAAGCCGCCGCCGGACGCACGGTGATCGAAGAGGCGGCCGCGCGCGCGAATCGCACGATCAGCCCCGAGCACTTCGGCTTCAGCGTGGGCTACGCGACGGCGCCGATCGATCCGGCGGCGGCGAAGCGCCTCGTCGCGCGCAGCCCGCGCGCGCTCGAGCTGACGCCGGTCGGGTTGCCGGCGCTGCGCGCGAAGATCGAGAGCTTCATCGACGTCGGCTTCTCGAAGTTCGTCGTCCGTCCGCTGGTCACGCCGAAGTCGTGGCGCGCGGAGCTCGAGACGCTCGCCGGCGCCGTCGGCAATCTCCAGACCTGAGCGTCAAATCGCGCCGTCGCTTTTCAGCTGAGCCAGCTCCGCGGCGGAGAGCCCGAGGAGGCGGCCCAGCACCTCCGCGGTGTGCTCACCCAGCAGCGGGGCGCGACGCACGTCGGTCGGCGAGTCCGACAGCCGGATCGGGTTGCCCAGCATCGGGAAACGGCCGCGGTCGGGATGTTCGAGGTCCACGACCATCCCGCGCTGGCGCAAATGCTCGTTGGCGAGCAGCTCGGCGGAGTCGAGCACGGCGCCGCACGCGACGCCCGCACCCGCGAGGATCTCCATCGCCTCGTGCTTCGTGTGCTTCTCCGTCCACGCCTCGATCAGCGCGTCGATCTCGTCGACGCGCGCGAAGCGGCCGGCGCGCGTCTTCAGCGTCGGATCGTCCGCGAGATCGGGACGGCCGATGATGCGCATGAGCGCCTGGAACATCTCCGGCAGCACGCCGTGCACGAAGAGGTAGTCGTTGGGCCCGCCGGGCCGGCAGCGGTAGCAGTTGACGGGCGCGTTGCCGAACTGATGATTGCCCCGGCGGGCGACGGGCTCGCCGTTCATGTACTGCTCGCGGATGTGCACGCGCGTGAGATTGGCGACCGCGTCCTGCTGCGCGACCTCCACCTGCTGGCCCACGCCGGTGGTCTGGCGGTGCACGATCGCGGCGAGGATGCCGATGCCGAGGTGGAGGCCCGCGCCGGTGTCTCCGAGGCCCGCGGGCACCTTGAGCGGCGGGCCGTCGACCTCGCCGTTCAGGCTCATCGCGCCGCCCATCGCCTGCGCGACGAACTCGAAGCTCTTGTAGCCCGCGTAGGGCCCGCTCGATCCGAAGCCCTTGACGGACGCCGCGATCAGCCGCGGGTTCAGCGCGTGCAGCGCCTCCCAGCCGAGGCCGAGTCGCTCCATCGTCCCGGGTCCGAAGTTCTCGACGACGACGTCGGCGCGGCGGAGGAGGTCATCGAGCATGGCGCGCCCGCGCGGATGCTTGAGGTTCAGCGTCACGCTCTTCTTGTTGGCGTTGAAGAAGAGGAAGCCCCAGCTGTCGACGCCCGGCTTGTCGCTGATGCCGAGGCGGTTCGCCTCTCCGGTGAGCGGCTCCACCTTGATCACCTCGGCGCCGAGCCACGCGAGGGTCTGCGTGCACGAGGGCCCCGCCTCGAACTGCGTCAGGTCGATGATGCGGATGCCTTCCAGCGCCTTCGTCATGGTGTGTCTCCCAGGATCATTCTGCTCGCACCGTCGAGATCGCGGCGCGCGCGCGCGAGCCGAGCGAACGCGCGCTCGAGCGACTGCGCGATGGCCTCGGCGCCGAGGCGGTGTCCGTCCGGATACATCATCAGCCGCACGACCGGCGCGCTGCCCGGCATCGACACCGCCGAGATCGTCAGCACGCCGTCGGCACGCAGCATCTCCATCGCGACGATCGTGTTGGCTTCGACGGGAACGAGCGTGGAAGCCTCACCACCGCCGCCGAGCTCACGCGCGATGTCCAGCGCGTCCTCGCCGGTGATCGACACGCCGGGCCCGCCGAGATAGACGCGCTCCTTCCCGTAGCGCGCCTGCAGCAGGCGGAGGACCTCGGTGGCCAGCTCACCCGCCCGCGCGATCGCCTTCGGCTCGAACTGGCGCAGCGCGTTCGCGACGCCGACGTACTGGCTCGTCTGCGCCTCGAGCCCGAGCTCGAAGGCGCGCGAGCGCAGGTCGCGGACGAGGTCTCGGCGCCCCACGAGGATGCCCGCGCGCGGACCCGCGACGTGCTTGTCCGCCGAGCACACGGCGAGATCGATCGGGCCGAGCGCGAACGTCGGCGGGTCGCCGAAGAACCCGATGCGCGAGGCGAGGTGCGCGTCGTCGACGAAGATCAGGGTGCCCGGACGGCGTGGGAGCGCGAGCGCGTTGCGGAAAGCGTCGAGGTCGAGGTGCCGCTTGGAGGCCGTGATCGGCGTGATGACGAGCATCCGCGGCACCACGCCGCTCGTCCACGCCTTGACGAGCTCGTCGATCGCGTGGAGCTCCTCGAGCGACGCGCCCGCCATCTCGACGGGGCGCGTGACGGACGGATGGCTGACGCCGCCGGCCGGGGCCAGCGCGAGGACCCGATCGCCGCGCTCGAGCAAGGTCGTGAGCGCGAGGAAGTTGGCGGCGGACACGCGATTGAGGATGAGCGCGTCGTGCACGGCCGGGTCGCCGCCCATGTGGCGGATGGCGATCGGCTCGGTCTCGCCTTCGAAGCCCGCGAAGAACGCGACGTGACTCGTGAGCTGCTTCGCGTCCTCCGGCGAGAGCCCGGCGCCGCGGTTCATTCCGGTGAGGTCGTAGATCGCGTCCCCCCCGCGGGCCTCGATGCGCTCGCGCACGAGGCGGCGCGCGTGGAGCGTCTTCGCGACTTCTTCGTCGGTGCCACGGAGGATGGTCCCGCGCGCGTAGCCGACCGCGGAATCGATCGCATTGCCGAACCGGTCGTGGGTGACCCCCATGGATGCCTCGCTAATAAAGGTGGCAGGCGACCTCGCCGCCGCCGTCGCGCGGTTGCAGGACCGGCTCGACCTGCGAGCAGATCGGCATCGTCGCGGGGCAGCGCGGATGGAAGCGACAGCCGGACGGCACGTTCATGGCGCTCGGGACCTCGCCCGCCACCGCGGTCGCCGCGTGGCGGTCGTCGGGGTGTGACGGCAGCGCCGCCTCGAAGAGCGCCTTCGTGTACGGGTGCATCGGGCGCGCGCACAGCGCGTCGCTGTCCGCGTGCTCGACGATCTTGCCGAGGTACATCACCGCGATGCGATGGCTGATGTGCGCCACCGTCGCGAGGTCGTGGCCGATGAAGAGGTAGCTCACACCGAGCGTCCGCTGCAGGTGCTCGAGCTGGTTGATGATCTGCGCGCGCACCGACACGTCCAGCGCGGACACCGGCTCGTCGAGCACGATCAGCTTCGTGTCCGTCGCGAGCGCGCGCGCGATGGCGACGCGCTGACGCTGGCCGCCGCTGAACTCGTGCGGGAACAGCGGTGCGACGTCGGAGGGCAGGCCGACCAGCTCCAGCACCGCGGCGACGCGCTGCCGGATCGCGGCGCGCTCGAGATCGGTGTGGATCTCCAGCGGCTCCGCGATGATGTCCTCGACGCGCATCCGCGGGCTCAGCGAGCTGAACGGATCCTGGAAGACGACCTGCACCGCGCGGCGGTACGCCATCAGCGCGGCGCCGGCGAGGCCGGTGATGTCACGGCCCTGGAACATGATCGAGCCCTCGGTGGGCGGCTCCTGCAGCAGGATGAGCTTCGACGTGGTCGTCTTGCCGCAGCCGGACTCGCCGATGAGCCCGAGCGTCTCGCCGGCGTGGATCGCAAAGTCGACACCGTCGACGGCCTTCACCCACCCCCGCGGGCGCCCGAACAGGCCGGCGCGCGCGGGAAAGCGCTTCTTCAGCCCGCGGACTTCAAGAATGCGATCGGCCATGCGAAGCGGCGGCGTGCTCGTCGAGACGCCAGCAGCGGGCGGCGTGTCCCGCGCCCGGATGGAAGTCGATCGGCTCTTCGTCCGCGCAGCGCGGCAGCGCCTCGGGGCAGCGCGGGTGGAACGCGCAGCCGGACGGAAGGCTCGCGAGGTTGGGCGGCTGCCCGGGGATCGCGTAGAGCGGGTCCTTGTTGCCGAGCTTCGGCACGGACCCGAGCAGCGCGCGCGTGTACGGGTGCTTCGGGTCGTCGAACAGCTCGCGCACCGGCGCCTGCTCGACGATCTTCCCCGCGTACATCACCGCGACGCGGTCGCACATCTTCGCGACGATGCCGAGGTTGTGCGTCACGAAGATCAGCGCGACGCCCGTCTCCCGCTGGATGTCCTTGAGGAGGTCGAGGTACTGCGCCTGGATGGTGACGTCGAGGTTCGTCGTCGGCTCGTCGGCGATGACCAGGCTCGGCCCGCCCGCGAGCGCGATCGCGCCGACAATGCGCTGGCGCATGCCGCCGCTCATCTGGTGCGGGTACTCGCGCATCCGCCACTCCGGCGACGGGATGCGGACGGCCTTGAGCAGATGCTGCACGCGGCTCCTGAGCGAGCGCCCGCGGAGCCGCTGGTGGAAGAACGCGGGCTCCGCCACCTGACGGAAGATCGTGAAGAGGGGGTTCAGCGACGCCATCGGGTCCTGGAGGATCATCGCGATGCGGCGGCCGCGGATCGCCCGCAGCTCGCGCTGGCTCTTCGTCGTGAGCTCCTCGCCCTCGAAGAGGACGCTGCCGCCGACGATCCGCGCGGCGCGCGGCAGGAGCCCGACGATCGACATGCACGTCGTGGTCTTGCCGCTCCCCGACTCGCCGACGAGGCCCAGCGTCTCGCCCGCGCGCAGCGCGAAGCTCACCCCGTCGACCGCCTTGACGATGCGTGTTCCGCCGAAGGTGAAGAAGTGCGTCTGGAGATTGGAGACGGTCAGGACGTCCGTCAGAGGTTCCTCTGTTGCGGATCCAGCTTCACGCGCAACCAGTCGCCGAAGAGCTGGGTCGCGAGCACGATCAGCAGGATGCAGACACCGGGAAAGACGGTCAGCCACCACTGGCCGGCGAGGAGCGTCGGCCGCGCCTCGGACAGCATCAGACCCCACGCCGGCTGCGGCGGCGGCACGCCGACGCCGAGGAAGCTGAGCGACGCCTCCGCGATGATGACGACGCCGACCGTGAGGCTGGCGAGCACCATGGCCGTGTTCGCGACGTTCGGCAGGATGTGGCGCTTGATGATGCGCAGCTTGCTCGCGCCCGCGATCTCCGCCAGCTTCACGAACTCGCGCTCGCGCAGCGTCAGCACCTCGCCGCGGATCACGCGCGCGTAGCGCGTCCAGTACACCGCGCCGAGGATCACGATGATGTTCCACATGCTGGGCCCGATCATCGCGGCGAGGAAGATCGCGAACACGATGGCCGGCAGCGCGAGCCACGCGTCGGTCACGCGCATGATGACCTGGTCGACCCAGCCGCCGATGTAGCCCGAGAGAATCCCCATCAGCGTGCCGATGGCGCCCGCGACCAGCGTGCCCATCAGGCCGACGATCAACGACACGCGCGTGCCGTAGATCAGGCGGCTCAGGATGTCGCGCGCCTGGAAGTCGGTGCCGAGCGGCGCGGCCGTCGAGCCGCCTTCCATCCAGAACGGCGGGTCGAAGACGTTCGCGCCCGGGACGGGCAGCGTCGGATCGTGCGGCGCCAGCAGATCGGCGAAGATCGCCACCAACACCAGCGCCGCCAGGATCACGACCGCGGCGAGCGGAGCCTCGCGCCGCGACCTGATCGACATGGGGGGTGCGAGGCGCACCCCCCAAGCCCCCCGCGCTCCGGGCGCGGAATCAATCCGCGCCCTCCGCGACTGCCGACCGGCCTCGCCGCCTCGCAGGGTCGCCATTGGTCCTACCTCGTGAGCCGGATCCGCGGGTCGATCACCGCGTAGGCGATGTCCACGACCAGGTTGATGCCGACGATCATGAAGCCCGCCAGGATCACGACGCCCTGCACCAGCGGGAAGTCGCGCTGGAAGATCCCCTCGTAGAGCAGCCGCCCGATGCCGGGCCACGCGAAGATCACCTCGATGATCACGGCCGCGTTGACCATGACCACGAGGTTCACGCCCGCGAGCGTGAAGACGGGGATCAGCGCGTTCTTGAACGCGTGCATCGCGATGACGACCACGTCCGGCAGCCCCTTGAGGCGCGCGAGCTTGATGTACTCGCTGCCGAGCACCTCGAGCATGCTCGAGCGCGTCAGCCGGAGCATCGACGCCGCGAAGTACCATCCGAGCGCGACGGCGGGCATGAGCACGTGCCGCCAGTCACCGGCCCCGGAGGTCGGCAGCCAGCGCAGGGACACGGAGAACACGAGGATCAGCACCAGGCCGAGCCAGAAGCCCGGGATCGAGAGCCCGAGCAGCGCCACGCCCTTGGCGATGCTATCCCACCACGTATTCACCTTCACCGCCGAGACGATCCCGGCGGGGACGCCGATGAGCAGCGAGATCAGCGTCGCGAAGAGCCCGAGCTGCAGCGAGTTCGGCAGGCGCTGGAAGTAGAGCTCGCTCACCGGCAGGCGGTAGTTGAACGACTTGCCGAGCTCGCCGGTGAGCGCGTTCTGCATGAACGTCACGTACTGCACGGCCCACGAGCGGTCGAGCCCCCACTGCTGGCGGATGCGCGCGAGGTCTTCCGTGCTCGCGCCGGCTTCGGCCATCAGCAGCACCGGGTCACCCGTGAGACGGACGATCAGGAAGATCGTTCCGCTCAGGATGACGAGCGTGACGACGCTGTAGAGGATGCGCCGGGCGATGAACGCGGCCACTAGTCTCTGACCTTCAGATCCTCCCAGGGATACGCGTAGCCGGTCGTGATCGTCGGGAAGACGTCCTGCCACTTCTGCGCGGCGACCTTCGGCCCGATCGCGTTCACGAAGGCGTGACGGTAGACGGGCACGAGGTAGTGGTTCTCGAGGATCGCGCGCTGGATCTCCTCCGCGAGCTTCTTGCGCTCCGCCGGGTTGACCGACTTCTCGTAGCGGTCGAACTTGTCGTCGAGCTCCTTCACGCAGATCCGGTCGCGCGAGTTCGAGCCGCCGCACTTCATGTACGCCTCGTACCAGAACGACCAGCTCCCGGCGATCCGGACGCCGTGCAGAATGAGCTGCACGCCCGGGAACTCCTTGAGCCCGCCGCGGAGCTTCTGGAAGAAGATCCCGCGCTCCATGGTCTGGAGCCGGCCGCGGATGCCGACCTCGCGGAGCTGGGCGATGACGCGCTCGCCGCGCGAGTAGAACGCGGGCAGCGGCGTCACCCAGTCGACGTCGAAGCCGTTCGG
This sequence comes from Candidatus Rokuibacteriota bacterium, assembly GCA_016866775.1. Taxonomy (GTDB): domain Bacteria; phylum Methylomirabilota; class Methylomirabilia; order Rokubacteriales; family CSP1-6; genus VGLJ01. Next base: position 30,317 of record VGLJ01000012.1, read on the forward strand.
ATAGCCGGCCTCGCGGAGGAGCTGCTTGGCCTTCTCGACGTTGCGCGGGAACTCCGGCCAGTCGAGCGCGTACAGCACGTCGTCGTTGATCCAGTTGCCGGACACCTTGCCGAGCCCGCCGGACTCCACCTGATTCATCCCGCGCCGGTCGATGGCGAGGCTCACCGCCTCACGCACGCGCGTGTCGCGGAACGGGTTCTTCGGGTCCTGGAAGTTGACGAACTCGAGGAAGAACGAGCCCGAGAGCACGGGCGCCAGCGTCACGCCCTTCATGCTCTTCACCTTGTTGATGAGCTCGCCGGGCACGTTGTAGATGATGTCGGCCTCGCCGCGCTCGAGCATCGCCACGCGCGTCGCCGCCTCCGGCACCGCGACCATGACGAGCTCCTTCGTGTGCACCGGGCGGTAGTAGCCGTCGAACGCCTCCATCTCGACCTTCACGCCCGGCTCCTGCCGCACGAGCTTGTAGGGGCCGGCGCCGATCGGCTTCTGCTTGAAGGCGTCGGGCCCGACCTGCTTGTAGTACTTCTCGGGCACGATCCAGCCGGGCGCGGCGACGTTCGACGTTCCGAAGAGGATGCCGAAGTCGAGGAACGGCTCCTTGAAGACGAAGCGGATCGTGCCGGCGTCGACGATCTCGACCCGTTCTGTTCGGTTCTTGAAGACGTCGGCCTTGGCGCCGCGGTAGCTCTCGTAGCTGAATTTCACGTCCTGCGCCGTGATGGGGTCGCCGTTGTGGAACTTGACGCCCTTCCGGAGCGTGAACGTGGCGCTCTTCGCGTCGGCCGCGATCGAGAACTTCTCGGCGAGCGCCGGATGGTCGAAGAGCTTGGTCCCCTGGTTCTTCACGAGGCCGTCGTGGAGGGCCCAGAAGAAGTTGTCCGGCGTCGCGGTGCCGTCGTGCTCCTGCGGATCGAGCCACCGGGAGGCGAACCCGGCGTGCCAGGCGAGGACGATCTTGCCTTTGGCCGCGGCGGCTGCCGACGGCACGTAGGGCAGCGCGGCGGTGACCGCCGCGAGCAGGACCAGCGCGAGGGTGAACACGCGAATCATATCGGCGCCTCCACTCGGGAGATCGGTGTCGCTGCTCGAAAAGTGCCGTAGGCTAGCCCGAAGCCGCGCGACAGGTCAAGCGGCGACGGCTGTCAAGGAGGGTAACCTGAGCGATTCCGCGCTCGGCGACGTGACGGTGCTGGACCTCGGCCAGGTCATCGCGATGCCGTTCTGCACGATGCTGCTCGCGGACCTCGGCGCGCGCGTGATCAAGGTGGAGTCGCGCGAGCGCGGCCGCGAGCGGGTGTCGCTCGGGGTCAAGCGGGTGCGCGACGGCGTCGAGGAGCGCGTCCCCGTCGCGCAGTACCGCGACCGCAACAAGCTCGGGGTCACGCTCGAGCTGAAGTCCGCCAGGGGCGTCGATCTCTTCAGGGAGCTGGTGAAGCGCGCCGACGTCGTCACCGAGAACTTCAGCGTCGGCACGATGGACCGGCTCGGCCTCGGCTACGACGAGCTGAAGAGGGTGAACCCCGCGATCATCTACGCGTCGGTCACCGCGTTCGGCCAGCACGGCCCGTACGCGCCGCAGCGCGGCTACGACATGCTCGCGCAGGCGATCAGCGGCTACATGAGCATCACGGGCGAGCGTGGCGGGCCGCCGATGCGCTCGGGCCAGTCGATCTCCGACTACTACGCGGGGATGCTGTGCGCGTTCAGCATCGTGTCGGCGCTGCACTACCGGCATCGGACCGGCCGCGGGCAGCGCGTGGACATGGCGCTGCTCGACAGCCTGATCGTCGCGCTCGACAATCTCGGCGAGCGCTACACGGTGGGCGGCGAGATCCTGACGCGCGCGGGCAACGTCTCGTTCGCCGGCTCCGCGACCGGCATCTACCCGGCAACCGACGGCCACGTCGCGGTCGCCGCCGCCGCGAGCAACGCGGTGTGGGCACGCTTCTGCGCGATCATCGGGCGCGACGACCTCATCACCGACCCGGGCTTCGCCACGGCCGCCGCGCGCCGCGATCGTCGCGACGAGATCGCGGCGATCATCGCGGGCTGGACGGGCCGGCGGACGAAGGCCGAGATCGTGAAGGTGCTGACTCCCGCGGGCGTGCCGGCGGCGCCGGTGAACAACGTGGCGGAGATGGTCGCGGACCCGCAGGTGCAGGCGCGCGAGATGTTCGTCGAGCTCGAGCATCCGGTCTACGGCCCGGTGAAGACCACGGGCACGCCGCTGAAGATGCCGGAGACGCCGGGGCGCGTGCGCTGGCTCGCGCCGATGCCGGGCGAGCACAACGAGGACGTCTTCGTGGGGATGCTGGGCTACACGCGCGAGGACCTCGCGCGCTGGCGCGAGGAGGGTGTGATCTAGCCGTATCCACGCGTCTCCGGTGAACCGGTGCATGAGATCGGCGTTGCCTCGTCGTGCCGAGAAGGCTATGGTTTCGGCGACTCGCTATGGGTGTCGCGCATCCGGCGCCCGCTCTGCGGTACGAACCGGTGACTGATCATGCCGCCGGAACGGCGGTTCGCGAGGACGTGCCGCCAAGCTCACCGGAAACATGACAATCCCGCAACGGCCATTCGTGGTCGCCGTGCCGATACCCCGACCGACGCCGTCGAGATATCTGCTTCCAGATGGATAACGTTAGCCCCACCGCCGCGGGGCGGTGCCTGCGTCGACGCCGCTTGGCTGGCGACGCGCAGGTCCGAGTCGCGCGTGAGAAAGGGACGGTCATCGACGAGGACGGAAAAGAAGTGGGGGCAAAGCATGGTTACGATCCTCAGCGAGCACCAGCGGCGCGTTGTCTTCCGTCTCGGACGAGTGACGCGAGTCGCGGGCCCGGGCGCGGTGTGGCGCATTCCCATGGTCGACCGCGTCATGGTCGTCGACCTGAATCGGACTCTTCCCGGATGGCGGGGCCTATCCGAACGGGAGATCGAGCAGCGAGTCCAATTCATCGTCTTGCACTATCCCGAAGTCCCGGTGGGGCTCTCCGAGAGCGAACTCTCGCAGGCGATGGAGCGTGAAGCGCACGGGAACCAGCAGCTTCGCAGCGCTATCGAGAGCCGGGCAGGTGGATCGGGCGATCGAGGTCCTGATCGCACGCGAGCCGGGCCTCAGCAAAGACAGCGGCATCGCAGCTGTTCAGCTGCGGTTCCTCGCCCTTCCCTGCGACAACACGGATCTCGAAGAGGTCATGCGCTTGGCGCTCGCCGGTCAACGGGAGAAGGCATTGCCGGGTCTGTGCAGGGCCCTGGGCATTGACGAGGATCGCGGCCGCCGGGTGCTCGAGTTCTTCTTGAGAGGAAGGGCATGACTGCTACTCGAACTCCGTCGACGGTGGGGCGCGGTCGCGAGGTTCGACACACGCTGGGCCTGCGAGGGGCTCAAGCCGTTCCACGAAAGGCGACGACGGCTTGAGTCGCTTCGGGCTAGACTTGCGCCGTCGTCGGCGCCGAGCCCGCCAGGGTCGTGCGCCGCATGTCGCGCGGCTGGCTCTCGTCGTAGCGGCGCACGCGGTGCATCGTGCGCTGGTTGTCCCACATCACGAAGTCGCCCGGGCGCCAGACATGCGCGTACACGAACGCCGGCTGCGTCGCGTGCTCGGTGAGATCGCGGAGGAGCACGCGCGCCTCGGGCGTCGGCATCCCGATGATCTTGCCGGCGTGTGAGGAGAGATACAGCGACTTCCGTCCGGTCACCGGATGCGTGCGCACGAGCCGCTGGCGGACCGGCTTGAACATCGCGCGCTCGTCGTCCGTGAAGTCCTCCTGGCCGAGCGAGCCGCGCGAGTAGAGCAGCGAGTGCTCGCAGATCAGGCCCTCGATCTCCGCCTTCGTCGCGGCGTCGAGCGCCTCGTACGCGGCCCGCATGTCGGCGAACTCGGTGTTGCCGCCGCGCGGATTCACCACGCGAGCCGAGAGCAGCGAATACTTCGCCGGCACGGCGCGGTAGGAGCTGTCGGAGTGCCAGAGCATGTTGCCGAGGTTGAACAGGCGCTGGCGCGACTCGCGCTCGTGCAGCGCCCCGTCCTTGCGGATGTTGGAGACGTCCGCCATGCCGGGCTGGAGCCGCCGCTCCTCCGGCTTCGTGATGTTGCCGCCGCGCGCGGTCTCCAGTGTGCCGAAGTTGACCGTGAACGCGATCTGCTGCTCGTCGGTCAGGGACTGGTCGTGGAAGACGAGCACGGCGTGGCGATTCATCCCGTCGTCGATCGCCGCGACCTCTTCGGGCGAGAGCGGCTTGCTGATGTCGACGCCCGACACCTCGCCCACGAACACCGGGTGGATCTGACGGATCGCGATCATCGCTTCACTCCCGGATCTCGACACCGAGGCGCCAATCCTGGTTCCAGACCTGGACGACCCGCGTCTCCCGCTCGTAGCCGAGCACGCTGATCGAGGCGGTGCCCAGCGTCAGGTGGCGCCCGTGGATCGGCGCCAGCCCCATCCAGCACGCGCCGAGGATCCTGAGGAAGTGCGCGTGCGCGAACAGCGCGACGTCGCCCTTCATCGCGTCGACGCGCTCGATGACGCGCCGGGCGCGCTCGCCGACCTGGTCGACGGTCTCGCCTTCGGGCACCGGTGACGTCCAGATCGTCCACCCCGGCTGCTGTTCGCGGACCGACGCCGTGGTGACGCCTTCGTAGATGCCGTAGTTCCACTCGCGCAGGTCGTCGGAGACCTCGGCGACACCGTCGAAGCCGGCGAGCCGGCACGTCTCGCGCGCGCGAGAGAGCGGGCTCGTGAGCACTTGCGCGAACGTGTGGCCGGCGAGATGCCGCGCGAGCGCTTGGCCCTGCCGCTCGCCGGTCGGCGTCAGCGGAATGTCGGTACGGCCGGTGTGCTGGCCGCTCTTGCTCCACTCGGTCTCGCCGTGGCGCACGAGGAAGATGCGATGAGGGTGCGCCATCAGGCCGCCAGCTTGGCCATCAGCTCCATCGCCTCGGGCTGATCCGTGGTGATCGTCAGCCCCGTGATGCCGGCGTCCGCCCACGCGCGGTAACGCTCGGTGATCCGCGCGACCGGGCCCACGAGCGACATCTCGTCGCAGAACTCGTCGGGCACGGCGGCCACCGCTTCGTCCTTGCGCTTCGCGAGATAGAGCTCCTGGATCTTCTGCGCGGCGCCGCCGAAGCCGCGGCGGACCATCATGTCCTTGTGGAAGTTCTTGTCGCGATGGCCCATGCCGCCGACGTAGAGCGCGATGTTCGGCTTCATGCGCGCGAACGCGCCCTTCGTGTCGTCGGTGATGATCACGGTGGCGCGCGGCTGGATCTCGAAGTCCGCGTAGCCCTTGCCGCCGCCGGCGCGCCGAAACCCTTCCTCGAGCCACGGGCGCAGCATCGGCATCAGGCGCGGCACGAAGCCGAGCGGCAGCCAGCCGTCGGCGATCTCCGCCGTGAGCTTCACGTTCGCCTCGGTGCCGGTGCCGAGCCAGATCGGGAGCCGCGGGTTCATGTGGAGGATCGACGTGAGCGGCTTGCCGACGCCGAGCGCGCCGGGCCCCCTGTACGGCAGCGAGATCTCGCGCCCCTCGTGCGCGACGGGATCCTTCCGCTCGAACACCTTGCGCATGATCGCGACGTAGTCGCGGATGCGCCAGTACGGCTTGCCCCACGGCTGGCCGTACCAGCCTTCGACGATCTGCGGCCCGGACACGCCGAGTCCGGCGATCACACGGTTGCCGCCGGCGAGCGCGTCCACGGTGCCCGCCGCCATCGCGGCCGAGGCCGGCGGCCGCGCGGCGAGCTGCATGATCCCGGTGCCGAGCCGGATGCGCTTCGTCAGCGCGGCGAGATACGCGAGCGGCGTGATCGCGTCCGATCCGTACGCTTCCGCCGTCCACACGGAGTCGAAGCCGAGCTTCTCCGCGAGCAGCACTTTCTCGACGGGGAGCTTCAGCTCCGCGCCCGAATACCCGATGCTGAGCCCGAGCTTCATGTCGCCCTCCTGGCTGGCCGCACTGTAGCCGATTCGATGGCGGCCAGCCAGGAGAGCGGGGGTGCTAGTTCTTCTTGCGCGGGTCGTCGGCCGGATTCACGAACGTGAGGTCCGTGGGGCCCACGCCGTGGACCTGCACCATGGTCTCCTGCGTGCCCGCCCACGCGAAGTGCGCGTGCTTCGGCGGAAGCGACACGAACCCGCCGACGGGCAATTCCTGGCCCGAGCCCTGATCGACTTCTCGCCGAGCCCGACGAAGAAGACGCCGGACAGCACGGTGACGTTCTCGCTCGCCTTGTGCGTGTGCGGCGGGATCTTGTAGCCCGCCGGCATCTTGACCCGATAGACGAAGAGCCCCTCCTTGCTCGGGTCGCCGTGCACGATCGCAAGACGCGCGCCCGGAAGTGTCGCCGGCTCGACCCACTTCAGCGTGTCGGGCATGGCCACGTGGTGCGGCTGGTGCGGCTGCGCGAGGACCGGAAGCACCGCGACGACGGCGATCAGCAACGCTCCGGGAATGAGACGGCGCATCGTCATCCTCCTGAGAGACGTTTGGCTCCGAGGCGGGAGCAAGCGCCGTGCCTCGCCTAAACATCCGATTTTTCGCGAGGAGGACGACGACGAGCGCAAGGTGACGATGCGGCCGCGCAAGCTCACATGGCGGGAATCCTCATGCGCCGCTACCGGCACACGTCGAGCGGCTTGCCACGCTCGGCCCGGCGCCACGTCGTCTCATCGACGGGAGTCCAGTCGCCGTCGGCGGCGCGCACCCAGCAGCTGCGCTCGACGGCGTCGCGACGGACCGCCTCGGGGCGGCCGCTCACCGGGTGGGGACGGACCGACTCGACGCGCGACTCGAGTCGCTCCTGCTGCTGCATCTCGGCCACGACGATCGTCGCCGGCACACAGGTGAGGACGGTGCAGCCCGCGAGCAGCAGGGCGGCGAGGACCGCGAAGAAGACGCGCGTCATTCCATCAGCACTCCGCCGTCCACGTTGAAGCTCTCGCCGAAGACGAAGCTCGCGGCGTCGGACAGGAGGAACAGGACGGCGTTGGCGATCTCTTCCGGGCGGCCGAAGCGGCCGAGCGGGATGCGGCCGGCGACCATCTCGCGCTGCGACGGCGTGAGCGGCGCGTGCATCGGCGTATCGCACGGGCCGGGGTTGACGCAGTTGATGCGCACGCCCGTGCCGGCGAGCTGGCGCGCGAAGCCTTTCGTCATCGTCACGACCGCGCCCTTCGTCGCCGCGTACGGAATGTTCGCGATGCGGCCGCCGCCGAGCTTGTAGCTGTCCGATCCGATCGTCACGATCCGGCCGTGCTTGCGCGGCAGCATCCGCTTCAGCGCGGCCTGCACCGCGAAGAACGTGCCCTTCGCGTTCACCGCGAAGACGCGGTCCCACTCCTCGGACGTCACCTCGAGCAGCGGCAGCGTCGTGATGATGCCGGCGCACGTGACCAGGCCGTCGACGCGGCCGAGCTCGCGCTCGGCCAGGTCGAAGACCGCATCGATCTCGGGAAGCCTGGTGACGTCCGCGCGCAGCGAGCGGACCTCTCCGCCGAGCTCGCCGGCCGTCGTCTTCAGCCGTGCCTCGTCGAAGTCCGACAGGACGAGCCGCGCGCCCTCGCCGCTCGCGGCGCGCGCGATCGCGCGTCCCATCCCCGAGGCCGCGCCGGTGATGACGATGACCTGGTCGCGAAGATTCAGGTCCATGCTCAGCGGCTCCCGGGGACGATGCCCGCCGGCAACGACTCGATGTGCGCGCAGATGTCGCGCGGACGCGTCAGCCAGACCCGGTCGCGGTGCGTCGTGATGTGTTCGAACGCGCGACGCAGCCGGCGGACACGATACGGGCGGCCGGTGACGAACGGGTGCAGCGAGATCGGGCAGACGAGCGGCTGACGCTGCGACTGCGCCAGCATCTCGTCGAACTGGTCGACGATCATGTCCGCGAACTCGTCGGCCGTGTAGCGGTACCAGACGATCCCGCGCGTGTCGTTGACCTCGATCGGGTACGGCATCGCGAGGATCCGTCCCTTGCGCGTGCGGATCCAGATCGGCTGGTCGTCCATCGTCCAGTCCATGAAGTAGCGATAGCCGGCCTCCTGGAGCAGGTCGGCCGTGCGCCCGCTGTTCGAGAGCCACGGGCTCATCCAGCCGGCGGGCGGGGCACCCTCGTGCTGCGCGATGGTCTTCGTCACCTGCGCGATCAGCGCGCGCTCCGCCGTCTCCGAAAGGTGACCCTGCTCGTCGGAGTTCGTGACGCCGTGGCCGAGGATCTCGTCGCCGCGCTTGCGGAGCCGCTCGGGGATGTCGGGCGCCACGCCGTAGATCGCGGTGTTCATCTGGGCCTCGGCCGGAATGCCGAGGTCGTCGAGCAGCTCGAAGAGGCGCCAGATGCCCACGCGATTGCCGTAGTCGCGCCAGCTGTAGATGCTGTGGCTCTGCGCCTGGTCCGGCGGCGCGATGGCCGCGCCTTTCCCCTTGCCGAACCGGAAGGCCTCGATGTTGAGCGCGACGTAGACGGCGAGCCGTCGACCATCCGGCCAGCTGTAGTCGGGCCGCGCGGTGACGTTCGAGTACTCGTAGCGTCCGTGGGTCTCGAGCGCGTCGCTTCGCTTCCGCACCGGCTTCTTCATGGGACGTCCTCCAGCGATCCGCCCGCGATCTGCGGCAGGATGAACACCTCGCTGTCCGCGCCGATCGGCTCGAGCAGCGCGTCCTGATAGATCTGGCCGTCGATGGCGACGGCCACGCCTTCTTCGAGGTGCGGCGCGATCTCCGGGTGCAGATCGGCGAGCTGACGGAAGAGCTGCCTCACGGACGTCGCCGAGAGGTCGAACTCGGCGACGCCGCCCGTGAGCTGCGTGAGGTTACCGACCAGCACCACCCGCGCCATACTTCTCCTTGAGCGCTTTCAGCACCTTCGGCGGCGACATCGGCAGCTCGGTGAACCGAATGCCCGTCGCGTTCTCCATCGCGTTGGCGATCGCGCCGAGCGGCGGCACGATCGGCGTCTCGCCGACCCCGCGCACGCCGTACGGGTGCCGCGGGTTCGCCACCTCGACCACGATCGCGTCGATCTTCGGCACGTCGGAGGCCACCGGCATCCGGTAGTCGAGGAAGCCCGCGTTCTGGAGCTTGCCGTCGGCGCCGTAGATGTACTCCTCGTTCAGCGCCCAGCCGATGCCCTGCACGGCGCCGCCCTGGAACTGCCCCTCGACGTACGCGGGGTGCAGCGCCTTGCCCGCGTCCTGCGCCACCGTGTAGCGCAGGATCGTCACGCGCCCGGTCTCCGGATCGACTTCGAGGTCGACCAGGTGCGTGCCGAGGCTCGGCCCCGCGCCCTGCGCGTTGATGCGGCCGACGCCGCCGATCGGGCCGCCGGTCTTGCCCGCCACCTTCGCGAAGTCGACGAGCGACATCGGCGTGACCTTCTCGCTGGCCACCTTCGGCTTCACGTGCCCGCCGGCGTACTCGATCTCGTCGGGCTTCATCTCCCACAGCTTCGCCGCGCGCGCGCACAGCTCCGACTTGATCTGCTTCGCCGCTTCGACGATCGCCATCGAGCCGGAGAACGCGGAGCGGCTGCCGCCGGTGAGGAAGTTGAAGCCGAGCGAGCCCGTGTCGCCGATGATCGGCCGCACCTTGTCGTACGGGATGCCGAGCTCGTCCGCCGCCACGGCCGCGAGCGACGCGCGCAGGCCGCCGATGTCCGGCGTGCCCGCCATCAGCGACACCGTGCCGTCCTCGTTCACCGTGAGCGACACGCACGTCTCGCCGCCGATGTTGAACCAGAACCCGGACGCGACGCCGCGGCCCTGCCACTTCCGGAGCGGCGTGTTCCAGTGCTCGGTCTTCTTGATCGAGTTGAGCGTCTCCTCGAGCCCGAGCGGGCCGAACTTCGGGCCGTACGCGGCCTTCGTCCCTTCGTGCGCCGCGTTCATCATGCGGAGCTGGATCGGATCGATGCCGAGCTTCTTCGCGATCTCGTCGACGACGCTCTCGACCGCGTACTCGGAGATCGGCGCGCCCGGCGCGCGATAGGCGGCGACCTTCGGGCGGTTCGAGACCACGTCGTACCCGACGACCTTCACGTGCTCGATCTCGTACGGCGCGTAGGCGCACATCACGCCCGGCTGCACCGGCGAGCCCTGGAACGCGCCGGCCTGGTACTTCAGCTCCGCCCAGCCCGCGACGAACTTGCCGTCCTTCGTCGCGCCCATCTTCACTTTCACGACCGCGCCCGACGTCGGGCCCGAGGCCTTGAAGACTTCCTCGCGCGACATCACCATCTTCACGGGCCGCTTCGCCTTGCGCGAGAGCGCGAGCGCGAGCGGCTCGAGGTACACGACGGTCTTGCCGCCGAACCCGCCGCCGATCTCCGCCGCGTTGACGCGGATCTTGCCGATGTCCATGCCGAGCAGGCGCGCGCAGTGCGCGCGGACGATGTAGTGGCCCTGCGTCGAGACCCAGACCTCGGCCGAGCCGTCTTCGGAGACGGTGGCGAGCACCGCGTGAGGCTCGATGTAGCCCTGATGCACCGGCGCGGTCTTGAACTCGCGCTCGACGATGACGTCCGCCCGCTTGAAGCCCGCGTCGATGTCGCCCTGCGAGATCTCGACGCGCTTGGCAACGTTCGACGGCCGGTCGGGCTTCGGCTCGACGCCCACGGTGAACAGGTCGTCGTGCAGGATCGGCGCGCCGGGCTGCATCGCCTCGACGACGTCGATGACGTGCGGCAGGACGTCGTACGTCACGTCGATGAGCTTGAGCGCCTTCTTCGCGATCACCGCGCTCGTCGCCGCGACCGCGGCCACCGCGTGGCCCTCGTACAAGGCCTTCTCGCGCGCCATCACGTTCCGGGTGACGTCCTTGTAGTTCATCATCATCTCGCCGGCCGGGATGAACTCCGACGGCATGTCGGCGAAGTCGTCGCGCGTGATCACCGCCTTCACGCCGGGCAGCGCCTCGGCCTTCGACGTGTCGATCGAGACGATGCGCGCGTGCGGATGCGGGCTGCGCAGCACCTTCCCGATGAGCTGGCCCGCGAGGTTGTAGTCGGCGCCGAAGCGTGCGCGTCCCGTGACCTTGTCCGCGCCGTCCGGCCGGATCGTGCGGGTACCGACGTACTGCTGTCCGTTCGTGCCGTTCCCGGCCATGGTCATCCCTTTCTCATCGCGCCGGCGGCGTCCTGCACGGCGGTGATGATCTTGTCGTAGCCGGTGCACCGGCAGAGGTTGCCGGCGAGCCAGTAGCGAATCTCGGTCTCGGTCGGATTCGGGTTTCTCTCGAGCAGCGCCTTGCTGGCGACGAGAAAGCCCGGCGTGCAGATGCCGCACTGGAGCGCGGCGTGCTCGAGGAAGCGTTGCTGGAGCGGATGGAGCGTCTCGCCCTTCGCCATCCCCTCGATCGTCTCGATCGTGCGTCCGCCGACCTCGCAGCCGAGCACGAGGCACGAGCAGACCAGGCGGCCGTCGAGCGTCACGCTGCAGGCGCCGCAGTCCCCGGACGAGCAGCCTTCCTTGCTCCCGGTGAGATGCAGCGTGTCACGCAGGACGTCGAGCAGCGTCTCCTCGGTCTCGCAGAGGAACTCGACCGGGTCTCCGTTCACGATCGCTTCGACGTGGTGCTTGGCCATCAGCGCGTCCTCGCTCGGTCCATCGCGATCAGCGCCGCGCGGCGTGCGAGCACGCCCGCGACGTCGACGCGGAATTCGGTCGTGCCTCGCTTGTCGTCGATCGGCCGGCACGCGGCGCGCGCCGCGGCGGCCAGCCGCTCCTGCGCGGCGTCGTCCAGCCGGCTCCCGATGATCGCCTGCGCCGCCTCCGCGACGAGCAGCACGCGCGGCGCGACCGCGCCGAGCGAGACACGCGCGGCGGTGATCGTGCCGGCGCCGTCGACCGCGATGCTCACGCCCGCGCCCACGACGGCGATGTCCATCTCGGTGCGCGGGATGAAGCGCAGGTAGGCATCGGCGGAGCGCGGCGGGCGCGGCGGCAGGAGGAACGAGACGACGAACTCGCCGGGGCGCAGCGCCAGCGTGCGCGGCCCGAGCATCACGTCCTCGACGGGCAGGTCGCGCTGGCCGTGCGGCCCGGCGAGCTTCGCGACGGCGCCCGCCGCGATCAGCGCGGGCACGCTGTCCGCCGCCGGTGAGCCGTTGCAGAGGTTCCCGCCGAGGGTCGCGCGTCCCTGCACCTGCGTGGAGCCGATCAGGTTCGCCGCCTCCACCACGCCCGGCCACGCCTGCTTGAGCGGCGCGTGCTCCTTGAGCTCGGCGCCCGTGACCGCGGCGCCGATGCGCCACCCGCCGTTCTCCTGCGTGACCGCGCGGGTCTCGCGGATCCGCTTGATGTCGACGATCAGCTCGGGCTCGACGACGTCGGCGCGCATCTGGACCAGGAGGTCGGTGCCTCCCGCCAGCACGCGCGCGTCGCCGTTCGCCGCCGCGAGCAACGCGACCGCTCCCTGCACCGATTCCGGGGCCTCGTATCGCATGGTCATCCTTTCGACGTGATCGAGCGGGCGGTCTCACGCGCGGCAGCGGCAGCGCGCTCCGCGAACTGGCGACAGAGCCCGGTGTATTGCGCGGGATCGAGCAGCGCGTCCACCTGCGCGGGCGAGAGCGTCGCGCTGACGTGCGCGTCCTCGGCGAGGAGGTCGCGGAACGGGCGCGACGCGGTGACCGAGGCCTGCGCGGCGTCGTAGATCGCGTCGTGCGCGCGCTGGCGGCCGATCTGCTTGCCCAGCTCGAGCATGAGCGCCTCGGCCATGATCAGGCCGCCGGAGAGATCGAGGTTCTCGCGCATGCGCTCGGGGAAGACGTGCAGCCCGTCGAACAGCGCGATCATCCGCTGCAGCATGTCGCCGGTGAGCTCGCACGCCTGCACCACCGCGCGGCCCATCATGATGCTCGTCGTCCGGTCCGCTTCGTGCTCGGTCTGCATCGCCTCGAGCGCGAGCGGCACCATCGCGCGGATCTGCGCGCCGGCCGCGATGATGTCCTGCGAGAGCTTCGGGTTCCGCTTCTGCGGCATCGTGCTGCTGCCGACGGTGCCGGGCGGCACCGGCTCCTCCACCTCGCCGAACTCCTGCTTCATGAGCGTGTAGATCTCGCGCCCGACCTTGCTGCACGTGGACGCGAGCATCCCGAGGAGCAGCACGTACTCCGCCTGGTGATCGCCGATCGTGCGCGCGGGCACGGGCATGGGCCGCATGCCGAGCGCCGCGGCCATCTTCTCCTGCGTCGCGAGCCCCGCTTCACCGAGCGAGGCGAGCGTGCCGGCGCCGCCGCCGAGCATCGCGACGAACACGCGCCCCTCGCAGCCGCGTAGACGCTCCACGTGGCGGCCCAGCTCGTCGATCCACACGGCGACCTTGTATCCGAAGGTGGCCGGCACCGCGTGCTGGCCGTGCGTGCGCCCCGGCAGCAGCATGTCCTTCGTGCGCTCGGCGAGACCGGCCAGCGTGACCAGCAGCGTGGCGAGCTGGCGCAGGAAGATCGCGTGCGCCTTCCGCACCTGGAGGAGCTGGCCCGTCTGCGTGATGTTCTGCGTCGTGGCGCCCCAGTGCACGTAGCCGCCCGCGTCGCCGTCGCACGCCTTGTCGAGCGCCCAGACGACGGGCACGATCGGATGGCCGGTCTTCGCGAGTCCGGCGCGGATGGCGTCGAGATCGAGAAACTTCAGATGCGCCTTGCGCCGGATCTCCTCCGCGGCGTGCTTGGGAATGATGCCGAGCCCGGCCTGCGCGTCCGCGAGCGCGGCCTCGACGTCGAGCCACGACTGGAAGCGCGCGTGCTCGGTGAAGAGCGCGCGGATGCCGGGATCGTCGATCCGGAGGGAGGTCGGCTCTTCAAGCATGGGCGGTCAGCCTCGGGACGTCGAAACGGTAGACGCGCGCGGTGTTGGCGCCGACGATCTTCGCCTGCTCGTCCGCGGGCACTCCCGCGAGGATCTCGCTCAGGATCTTCCGCGACTGCGGAAACGTCGACTCGCTGTGTGGATAGTCGGAGCCCCACATCATGGTGTCGACGCCGATCACGTCGCGCAGCCGGATGCCGATCGCGTCTTCCTGGAAGCTCAGCACGATGTTCCGGTGGAAGAAGTCGCTCGGCCGCATCTCGCCCTTGAAGCGATAGATCGCCTCTTCGGTCCGCTCGCGGTACGTGTAGTCCATCGTGTCGAGCAGGTGCGGCACCCACGAGAGCTCGAACTCCACGATGGCGACGACGAGACGCGGATAGCGCTCGAAGACGCCGGAGAAGATCAGGTCGCACATCGACGTCGCGGGTCCGAAGGCTTTCGTGGCGCGGCTGCTCGCATCGCGCAGCGTCTGCCCGGGCGCGCCGCGAATCCGGCCCTGGCGGCGCGTCGCGGTGTGCAGGCTCAGCGGCATCTCGAGCGCTTCGGCCGTGGCCCAGAAGCGCTCGTACTCCGGCTGGTCGTAACGGCGCTCGTCGAGCGGCAATTCGGTGATCATCGCGCCCGCGAGGCCGAGGCGCGCGGCGCGCTCCAGCTCCTCGATGCCATCGCCGACGTCGTCGAGGTTGACCATGGCGATGCCCTTGAGCCGGGACGGATCCGTGCGGCAGAACTCCGCGAGCCAGTCGTTGTACGCGCGGAACACGGCGGACATCAGCGCCGAGTCCTTCAGGCGGAAGTAGAAGAGGCCCTGCGACGGGTAGAGCACCTCGCCCGCGACGCCGTCGAGCCGCATGTCCGCGAGGTGCTGCTCGGGATCGTAGCCGCCGCGCGGCACGTCCTCGAAGCGCCCGCGTCCCGAGATGGTCTCCGGCGCCTCGAACCGCGCGCCGGCGTTGGAGATGAGACCGATGCCGGACAGGACCTGGCCGGCTTCGACCACGATCTGGTCGGCGCCGTCGATACGCTGGATCCGCGGCGCGCGGGCGCGAAAGGCCTTGTCGATGCGGGTCGCCCAGAGATCGGGCGGCTCGAACACGTGCGAGTCGGAGGAGAGGATCAGGCCCGGCAGCATGGGCGAGAGGGTATCATCCTCGGTCATGGGAAAGCTCGACGGCAAGGTGGCGCTGATCAGCGGCGGGTCGCGGGGCCAGGGCGCGGCGGAGGCGGAGACGTTCGTCAAGGAAGGCGCGAAGGTCGTGTTCGGCGACATTCGCGACGCGGACGGCCAGAAGGTCGAGGCCGCCATCCGCGCGAGCGGCGGAGCGGCGACGTACGTGCATCTCGACGTGACCAGCGAGGACGACTGGAAGCGCGCGGTGCAGACCGCGGTCGATCGCTACGGCAAGCTCGACGTCCTCGTCAACAACGCGGCGATCACGATCAAGCGCGTCCCGATCGAGGAGCGCACGGTCGCGGAGTGGGACCAGGTGATGGCGGTGAACGCGAAGGGTGTCTTCCTCGGCACCAAGCACGCCATCCCGGCCATGCGGCGCGCGGGCGGCGGATCGATCGTGAACATCTCGTCGATCGCCGGCATCGGCCAGTCGCTCATGCAGGAGCCGGCCTACGCGGCGAGCAAGGCCGCGGTCCGGATCTTCACGAAGGTGACGGCGGCGCAGCACGCGAAGGACGGAATCCGCTGCAACTCCGTGCACCCGGGGCCGGTCGACACGGAGATGTTCCACAACGCGTTCCCCGACAAGGACGTCATGGCGCGCCGGCTCGCGCGCATTCCCCTCGGCCGCATGGGGACGGTCTCGGAGATGGTGAGCCTCGTCCTCTATCTCGCGTCCGACGACTCCGCGTACATGACCGGCAGCGAGATCCTGATCGACGGCGGCGCGATGGCCATGTAGACCGCGCTCAAGGTTCCCCGGGCCGGGCCGATCCTCTCGAAGAGGACTCATGATGGCCCTGCCCGTCGACGTGCCGCTGCTCAGCTCATCCCGGTTCTCCACGGCTCCGTTCTTCGCCGCCGTCGGGTACGTGCTCTTCGGGCTGGTCGCCGCCGCCCTCGTCGCGTTCGTTCTCGTCAAGGTGCTGCGACGGCGCGGCGTCGTCAGATACTGGCGCATCGCGCTCAAGACGAGCGTGGTCGTCTTCCTGTTGATCACGAGCTGGGCCTGGGTGACGTCGAAGCACTACACCGTCGTGAGGGTCACGGCCGATGCGGTCGAGCTGCGGTTCGCGAACTGGCCGTGGCCGGCGCAGCGCTTCACCTTCGACGAGATCGAATCCGTGTCGCTGTCGACGTCGACGCGTCGGGGGCGCGCCGTCGGGCACGGGCTCGTGATCATGACCAAGCCCACGAGTCTCTTCGCCAGCACGTACTGGCCGTCAGCGCCGGCCGAACGTGAGCACGTCATCCCCGCGATCCAATGGGTCGAGCACGCCAGCGGCGGGCGCCTCACGCGCTCGGCACGCGCCCGCGACATGCTGACGTCCACGCCCCAACGCTAAAGCAGCGCGCGCGCGACCATCTCCATGCTCGACCGCGCCTCGCGCAGGTCGCTCGTGTTGCCGGAGACGATCAGCGTGTCGACGCCGAGCGCGGCGAACGCCTTCGCGTTGGCGGCGATCTCCGAAGGCTCCGCCCCGAGCGCGTAGCGTCCGGGGCGCGACGCCGCCAGCGAGAGCGCGATCGACACCGGGATCTTCGTGACGTCGCGTCCCGCGGCGTCGGCTTCCTCGCGCAACGCGGCCATGCCCTGCGCGAGCGCGTCGGGTGACAGGCCGAGCGGCTGCCAGCCGTCGCCGAGCCGCGCGGCCCGCCGGATCGCGGCGCGGCTGACGCCGCCGATCACGACCGGAATGTCCTGACGCGGCTTCGGCGAGAACGTCATCCCGTCGAAGTGCGAGAACGTGCCCTCGAAGCTCGGATCCTCGTCGCGCCACAGCGTGCGCATCACCGCGATCGCCTCGTCCGTGAAGGCGCCGCGCACCTTGAACGGCGTGCCCAGCGCCTCCATCTCTTTCTGGATCGCGCCGACGCCGATGCCGAGGATGAGACGGCCGCCGCTCAGCACGTCGAGCGTCGCCGCCGTCTTCGCGAGCCGGATCGGGTTGTGGTACGGCAGCACGAGCACCGACGTGCCGAGACGGATACGCCGCGTGCGGGCCGCCACGAAGCTCAGCACCGTCAAGGGCTCGTAGTACGGGCGGCCGCCGATCCGGTCGAAGACGTGGCCGACATTGAAGACGTGGTCGTGCGCCCACACCGAATCGAAGCCGAGCGCCTCGGCCCGCACGCCGAGCTCGACGACGGCCTCCGGGTCTTCGAGGCCCCAGTTGTTGAGCAGCGAGATCCCGATCCGCATGGGTTTCGCGCTATCGTACTCCACGTGATCTACCTCATCCGTCACGGCGAGACTCCGGGCAATGCCGCGCGCATCGTGCAACGACCTGAGATTCCGCTCTCGGCGCGTGGCGAGGCGCAGGCCGAGCGGCTCGCGCGCCGCCTCGCGAGTGCTCCGATCGCCGCGATCCTCTCGAGCGATCTGAGGCGCGCGGCGATGACCGCCGAGCCTCTCGCGCGCGCGACCGGTACCGGCATCACGTTCGAGCCGCTGCTGCACGAGCGCAACTTCGGCGACATCCGCGGGACGGCGTACGCGGACCTCGGCCTGGATCCCTTCGATCCCGATTACGCGCCGCCGAACGGCGAGACGTGGCCCGTCTTCCACGCGCGCGTCGACCGCGCGTGGGCGCGGATCCGCGAGATGGCGGCGGCCACGCGGGGTGATCTCGCCGTGGTCACGCACGGCCTCGTCTGCAAGTCGCTGGCGGGCCGGTATCTCGTGCTCCCCGACGGCGAAGGCGTCCCCGAGCGCTGGGAGAACTGTTCCGTGACGCTCGTCGAGGCGGACGCGCCGTGGCGCGTTCAGCTGCTCAACTGCTGCGCGCACCTCGACGGCCTCACGGCCACGCCGCCGGCCGGCATCGCGTGACGTCGAAGAGCTGACCCGTCGCGTCGCGCATGGATGCGTCCTGTGCCTCGCCCGGCGGAACCGTCCCGACGGTGCCGGATACGAGGTCGTCGGCTACGAGCTTGCCGAGCTCGGCGTGTTCTCCGCGCTCGGGCGCCGCATGGCCGTCGCGACGGACGTCGTGTTCTCGCACTGGGCGGAGGTCGTCCCGGCGCATCGCGGCCGGCGCATTCACGGGCTCCTCTTCGCGGCGCGCGACGCCTACTTCCGCCCCCGCGGCGGCCGGATCGTCGTCGGCGTCTGCGCGCGGCGCAATCGCGCGTCGCTGCGGGCCCTGCGCCGTGACGGCGCCGTCGTCGTGGGCTGCGTCGGGCAGCTCGCGGTCTTGTCGCTGATCGTGTGGGACACGCCGTGGCCGCCGAGGGTCTCACGCCGACTCACGCGTAGCACCGCGCGCAGCCGGTATAATCCGGCCATGCAGATCCGTCTGACGCGTGATGTCGAAGCGCAGGTGCGCGCCTCCAGCCCCCTGAGCGTCGACCGCTTCCTCGCACGCTTCCCCGAAGTGCCGCGCGACTTGCGCGACGAGCCCATCCTGACGCAGTTCGTCCGCGCGTTCGGCCCGCAGCTCGACGTGGCCGAGAAGCCGTCGCCGTGCGTCGCCCGCGACGGCGGAGGCGACGCGCCGCACCACTTCTACACGCGGCTCGTCAACGACCTCGCGATCTACGGCGTCGGTCTCGCGAAGCGCGACCGCACGCTGCAGCGCCTCGAGCGCCTGCTCGCCGAGTATCGCGCGCAGCCCGCCACGTTCGCGTGCACGCTCGTCCCGCGCAAGGCCCCGGGCGCTCCGCGCCCCCAGTGCGGCTAGTCACGAACCTTCCGGAGGATGTCATGAGCGACGTCGTGTTCACGATCTGCGGCGGATCCGATGCGCCCCGCACGCGCCGGCGGGAAGTCGTCGTCAACGGCAGGCGCGTGAAGACCGTCGACATCCACGCGCACTGCGCGGTGCCCGAGGCGAACGCGATGATGGGCCTCGAGGTCGAAGCGCAAGGCCTGCTCCAGTCGCGCATGGAGGACCGGCTCCGCGCGATGGACGAGCAGGGCATCGACGTCGAGGCGCTCAGCATCAACCCGTACTGGTACAGGGCGGAGCGCGACGTCGCCGCGAAGCTCATCCAGCTCCAGAACGAGAAGCTCGCGGAGCTCTGCGCGGCGCATCCCGACCGCTTCGTCGCGTTCGCCACGGTGGCGCTGCAGCATCCGGACCTGGCGGCGCAGCAGCTCCAGGACGCGGTGAAGAAGTACGGGCTGCGCGGCGCGGGCACGGGCGGCAGCGTGGCCGGGCTCGAGCTGAGCGACCCGAAGTTCCACCCGTTCTGGGCGAAGGCCGAGGCGCTCGGGGTCCTCGTCTTCATCCACCCGCAGGGCACGCCGGAGCTCGAGGCGACGAGCCGGCTCGGGGGCAACGGACTCCTGACGAACACGATCGGCAACCCGCTCGAGACGACGATCGCGCTCTCGCACCTGATCTTCGAGGGCACGCTCGACCGGTTCCCCGGTCTCAAGATCTGCGCCGCGCACGGCGGCGGCTACCTGCCCTCGTACGCCGCGCGCTCCGACGCGGTGATGCAGACGTTCCCGCAGCGCATGACCGGCACGATGAAGCAGCGGCCGACCGAGTACGTGCGCCAGCTCTACTACGACTCGATCGTGTTCACGCCGGAGGCGCTGCGCCACCTCGCCGCCGAGGCGGGGCCCGGCCAGATCGTGATGGGCACCGACTATCCGTTCCCGTGGACGTCGACGTCGGTGGACCACATCCTCGGCACGCCGGAGCTGAGCGACGCGGAGAAGATCGCGATGCTCGGCGGCACGGCGGCGAAGCTGCTCGGCCTCACGAGCTAGGGCCGAGGTAGCGATCGAGGACGGCCGAGCGTGGTGCCGTCGGCGAGCCACAGCGTGAGCCAGTAGCGCGGCGTGCCGAACCCCTGCGGACGCGGCGGCCGCACTGCGCCGCGCGTGAGGATGCCGACGAGCGCCTCGACGTCCTCGGACGACGTGATCCGCACCGGTGTTCCCGGCGCCGCCGGAGTCGGCTCACCGCGCTCGACGTCGATCGCCCGGACTCTGCCGGCGACGTCGTAGAGGTCGGCGCCGACTTTCGCGCGCGCGTTCCGCCACGCCTGGTAGAGGAAGATCCGGTCGTTGACCACGGCCGCGAGCCGGAAGCTGGTCCGATAGCCACGGACGGCGTACACCCGTGTGCCGGCCGGCATGAACGCGGCCGCCGCGTCGAGGCCGAAGGCGCAGTGGCGTCGATCCTCGGCCATCGAGCATTCGACGGCGGCGAACTCCATCCCGAGGTCTTCCCTCGTGAGCGCGCGCCCGGGCTCCTGCGCCCATCGGAGGTAGTGGATGCCGTCGAACGTCACGAAGTCGAGGGGGCTTTGCGCGGAGGCGGGCGCCGCGACGAGGACGAGCATGAGCGCGACGGCCACGCGGGTCACGCGATGAACTCGCGGATCACGGCCAGCGCGCGCTCGGGCGCATCCGTCAGCACGCCGTGGCCGCAGTCGGCGAAGCGCTCGAAGCGCACGAGCTCGGCCGGCAGCGCCCTGGCGATATCGATCTGGCATTCGATCGGAACCATCGGATCGTCCTCGCCGCCCATCACGAGCGTCGGACAGCGGATGCGGGAGAGCGCGGGGAAAAAGTCGAACGTCTGCCCCTCGCCTCCCGGCCGCGTGAACCACTGCGTCACCTCGGGCCGGCGGACCACACGCTGCGCGACCATCGGATCGCGCGGCTTGCGCGTGTAGTGCGGAAACGCGAGCCGGACCCACGCGTCCAGCGTCGCCGCGTCCGTGTGACCCTCGATGAACCGCCGGCGCGCGAGCGCGCCGACCTCCGGACCGCCGAGGCGCTCGAAGAGCTCCACGCGCCGCTCGCGATACGAGGTACCCGCGGCTTCCGTGCTCACGAGGATCAGCTTCGCCGGATGCTCGGGATGGCGTGTCGCGTACGCGAGCGCGGCCATGCCGCCGAACGACACGCCGAGCACGATCGGACGCTCGATGCCGAGCGCCTCGCAGAACGCGCGCACGTCGTCGCCCCACTGCGCGAGCGTCCACGAGTCGCGCGGCCCGGCCTCGCTCCGGCCGTTGCCGCGGTGATCGAGGTAGACTACCTGCGCGACGGCGCCGAGCGCCGAGAACGCCGGCTTGTACGCGGAGTGATCGAAGCCGGGCCCGCCGTGCCGCAAGACGAGCGTCGGCTCCTCGCGCATCGTCGCGCCGTCGGGCACGAGGCCCGCGCCATCGACGTCGAAGTAGAGCCGCACCCCGTTCACGCGCACTCGCATCACCAACTTCCTTAGCACGACTTTTGCGAGAGGGAGTGGGGGAGGAGCCGTGTTCCCTTATCACGACGAGAACCGCACGCTGCGCCGCCCGGTCGTGACCTGGGCGCTCATCGGGGCCAACGTCGCGACGTGGCTGATGGTTCAGGGCGCCGGCACCAGCCCGGCGCTGCCCGCGTCGGTCTGCAACTTCGGCCTCATCGCGGGCGAATTGACGGGCGCGGTTCCGCCCGGGACGGCGGTCGAGATCGGCGAGGGGCTCGCGTGCGTCACCGAAGGCCGCGCCCAGCTCACCGACGTCTTCACGTCGATGTTCATGCACGGCTCGTGGCTCCACCTCCTCGGCAACATGTGGTTCCTCTATCTCTTCGGGAACAACGTCGAGGATTCGATGGGACGCGGACGCTTCGCGGTGTTCTACCTGTTGTCCGGCGTGGCCGCCGCGATGCTCCAGGTGATGCTCGACCCGGCCGCGCCGGTGCCGATGGTCGGCGCCTCCGGCGCGATCAGCGGCGTGATGGGCGGCTACCTCGTGCTCTATCCGACCGTGCGGGTCTACACGTTGATCCCGATCGGGTTCTTCGTGACGACGATGAAGCTGCCCGCGTGGACGATGCTGGTCTACTGGCTCGTCATCCAGGTCGCCGGCGGCTTCGCGGCGATCGCGGGCGCGAAGAGCGGTGGCGTCGCGTTCGGCGCGCACGTGGGCGGCTTCATCGCGGGCGCGATCCTCGTCAAGCTCTTCGCGCGGGGCGACTACGTCGCGCAGCACCGCGCGGGCACGTACGTCCCCACGAACGTCCGCCGGGTCGCGTAGCCGGCACTCGCGAAGCGGCACGGCTTCGCCGGGCCGCGGAGCGTGGGGGGCTCGGGGGGCGCCCGGAGCCCCCCAATCAACAATGTCGCAGCACGCGCTCGCCGAAGAGCCGGATCGCCTCCATGATCTTCTCGTGCGGCGGTCCGCCCGAATGCGCGTGGCGCAGCCGCAGCAGGAAGTAGTCCGCGCCGGTCGCCTTCTGCCAGCGCTGGAACTCGCGCACGCACGTCTCGGGATCGCCGAGCACCAGCCGATCGGGCGCCAGGTTCTCGAGCGTGAACGGCGTGCCCGCCGGCAACGACCGGAACTCCGCGAGCTTGTTCTCCCAGTAATACCGGTACGCGGTCATCACGTGCGGGCCGTACACCGCGTCCGCCTCCGCGCGCGTGGCGGCGACCCACGCGTCGCGCATCTGGATCACCTGCGCGGGGCGCCCGGCCTCCCGCGCCGCCGCCGCGTAGATCGTCGCCAGCGCGCTCGCATTGGCCATGCTCGTGCTCGGCGTGCCGACGAAGCCGTCGGCGATGCGCCCGGCGCGGCGCGCCGCCGCCGGCACGCTCGCGCCGATCCACAGCGGCGGCCCGGACTTGTGGTACGGGCGCGGCATGACGCGCACGTCGTCGAGCACATAATGCTTGCCACGGAACGAGAACGGCTCCCCCGCGAAGCACAGGCGGAGGAGCTCGAAGCTCTCCTCGAAGCGCGCGAGGCGCTCGTCCATCGGCACCGCGAACGCCTGGAAGTCCGCGGGCTGATAGCCGATGCCGACGCCCAGCACCACGCGCCCCTTCGACACGAGATCGAGCGTGATGACGTCCTCGGCGAGGCGCACGGGATGATGGAGCGGCAGCAGGATGACGGTGGTGCCCACGCGCAGCGTGCGCGTGCGCGCCGCCACCGCCGCGGCGACGATCAGCGGCGACGGCAGGAAGCCGTCCTTGTCCTGGTGGTGCTCGCCGAAGAAGCAGGAGTCGAAGCCGACGGACTCCGCGAGCTGCGCCTCGGCGATGGTCTCGTCGATCGCGCGGTCGAGGTGCTCGCCGCGCGGCGGGTTGGCGATGGACGCGTAGAGCCCGAATTTCATCGCCGCCTCACGCGGGCAGCTTGTCCCCGTCGGGCGGCGCGGGGACGTCGAACGCGTTGACCACGCCGGAGAGGAACCCGAAGTAGTTCGCGGCCGCCGTGAGCTCGACCATCCACTGCTCGTCGTGCCGGCTCTTCAGCGCGTCGAACGTCTTCTGGTCGACGCGGTTGCTGCGCAGGAGCTGGCGGACGTAGTTCACGACGTCGCGTTCTTCGGCGCCGAGCTTGCCCGCGCCCCCTTTCGCGCGGAGGACGTCGATCACGTCCTCGCCCAGCCCGTTGCGCCGGGCGGCGCCGACTTGCGCCGCCCACACGTACGCGGCTTCGCGCTCGCGCACGGCGGCGAGAATCGCGACGGAGCGGAGCTTCGCGTCGACCACGCTCTCCTCGCGGAAGAACGTCACGAGCGGCAGCACGCGCTCGGCCAGCTTCGGGCTGTGGAGCAGCATGCTGAACGGGCCGCGCACGTTGCCGAACACTTTCTGGACGGCGTCGACGACCGCGTGGTGCTCGGGCTTCACGTCGGACTTGCTGGAGACCTGGGCGATGCGGGGCATGACGGGCTCCTTTCCGGCGGTCAATGGGCGTACCCTACTCCACCGGGAGGGCGAGCGCATGGCCATTCAGCTCGACCACGTCATCGTTCCGTCGCACGACCGGCTCGCGGGCGCGAAGTTCCTCGCGGAGCTGCTCGACGTGCCGTGGGCGGAGTCGCAGGGCAGCTTCACGCCCGTGTACGTCAACGAGAACCTCACGCTCGACTTCGCCGATCGCGAGCGCTTCGAAGGCCACCATTTCTGCTTCCGCGTGAGCGACGAGCAGTTCGACGCGATCCTCGGCCGCATCCAGGCGCGGAACGTGCAGTACCGGAGCCGCCCGCGCGGCGAGACCGACATGCAGATCAACCGGCGGCTCGGCGGCAAGAACCTCTACTGGGAGGACGCCGACAGCCACCTCTGGGAGATCCTGACGATCAGCTACGCGCGGCCCGAGTCGGCCTCGCTCAGCGCGGTGTAGCTAACCCTCCGCACGGAGGATCTTGCCGCCGGCCTCCACCGACTTCGCGTCGATGAGGATCACCGCG
Organism: Candidatus Rokuibacteriota bacterium; assembly: GCA_016866775.1. GTDB lineage: Bacteria > Methylomirabilota > Methylomirabilia > Rokubacteriales > CSP1-6 > VGLJ01. The sequence goes on from VGLJ01000012.1 coordinate 54,463, forward strand.
AGCACGCACGGCGCCGTGCCGCGGTTGATCCAGTTGTGGATCGTCCCGCGCTGGACCATCACGTCGCCCGCCTTCAGGTGGACGACGGTGTCGTCCAGCTCCATGTCGATCTCGCCGGACATGCAGACGATGTAGTCGATCGAGTCGGTGCGGTGGTTGCGCGGCGCGAGCCCCGGCGCGAACTCGAGGATCCGGAAGATCGTGCCGTTCGGAATGGTCGTGCCGACCTTGCGCAGTCCGGCGTCCTCGCTGCCGTCGTTGTCGGCCGGAAACCCTTCCGTCGTCCAGACGTTGCACACCGTCGCGCCGGGCCGGCCCTCGTGGAGATGCTTCGCGACCTCGTCGATCTTGACCACGGCCTTGCCGTTCGCGTCGTGCCCCGTGATCACCCGTCGCACCTTCAGTGCCATGTGGTCTCCCTCCCGAGAATCCAATCCTAGTATGCTGGCGGCGGCGAAGGAGGCGGGCATGGGTTGGGTGATCGCCGAGTTCCCCGAGACACGCGAGATCCTCGTCGACGACAAGCCGCAGGGTCCCAATCGCTGGCCGAACGGAGAATACCGCACCATCATCATCGACGACGGCGACCACACGTTCCGTCTCGGCCCGCCGCCCGACGGCACTCCGGCCGCGCAGAAGCTCGTCGTCGAGAAGACGAGCGTCCTCGCGCCCCTCCACGTCGTCTTCACGAAAGTCTAGCGTGCGCGCGAGCGCGGTCGTCGCCGTGGCGCTGCTCCTCGCCGGCTGCGCGACGCCGCGGGTGAACAACAAGCTCGCGACGTTCGACGGCACGAGCGGCTACCGCTACGACACGCTCTCGAAGGACGGCACCGGCGACGACCTGTTCGTGATCCTCGCGTTCTCGGGCGGCGGCACGCGCGCCGCCGCGTTCTCCTACGGCGTCATGGAAGCGCTGCGCGATGCGCGGCACACGACCAACCGGCCGTTGCTCGACGACGTCGACGTCATCTCCTCCGTCTCGGGCGGAAGCTTCACCGCGGCGTACGACGCGCTGTTCCGGGACGCGATGTTCACCGACCAGGGACGCGAGGTCTATCTCCACGAGAAGATCCACCCGCAAGATCAGCTCGTGCGGCGCGCGCTCTGGCCGGCCTCGTGGTTCAAGCTGCTGTCGCGCGACTACGATCGCATCAACCTCGCGGCCGACCTCTACGACGAGACCATCTTCGAGGGCAAGACGTTCGCGGCGCTCATGGGCAAGAAGCCGTACCTCATCCTCAACGCGACCGACATGTCGCTCGGGCAGCGGTTCGAGTTCACGCAGGACCAGTTCGACCTGCTGTGCTCGGATCTGTCGTCCGTCAAGGTCGCGAGCGGCGTGGCGGCGTCGTCGGCGTTTCCCGGCCTCCTGAGTCCGCTGACGCTCGAGAGCTTCGCGGCGGAGGGCTGCAGCTACAGGGAGCCGCTGTGGCTCACGAACGCGAAGTCACCCGACAATCCCGCGCGGCGATGGAAGCGCGGGCTCGATGCCGCGTCGTACCAGGACGAGAAGGCGGATCGCCGGTTCATCCACCTCCTCGACGGCGGCCTCGCGGACAACATCGGGCTGCGCGGGCCGTACGTCGCGCTCACGAGCAACGACAGCGGCTGGGGCGTCATCCAGAAGATCAACCAGGGCGTGATCAGCCGCGTGGTCGTGGTCACCGCCAACGCGAAGACGAAACACAAGACCGCCTGGGACCAGCGCCGCGACGCGCCGGGCCTGCTGTCCGTGCTGGGCTTCGTCACCAGCGGTCCCATGGACAACTACTCGTTCGACAGCGTGCAGCTCGTCACCGACTACTTCGACCGCCTGCGCGAGTCGTTCCAGGACTTCACGGCGTGCAAGACCCTGCTCGAGGCTCGGTGCCCCGGCGCCACGCTGCCCGGCCTTGCCCGGCCGGCCGACTTCCACGCGATCGAGATTTCGTTCGAAGGCTTCCGCGGCGCGGACGATCGCGTCCGCCGGTGCCTGGAGGAGCTGCCCACGACGTTCAAGCTCAGCCGCGATCAGGTCGAGCTGCTGCGCCGCGCGGCGTACGTCCTCGTCACGACATCGGCGTCGTTCAACGCCGCGATGAAGGCGATCGACGCGCGGTGGACGCCGCGCGACGCGGCGATCGATCCGGCGCTGGTCGCGCGCGCGTGCGCCGCTACGACGTCCGGAACGCGTTGACGGCGGTCACGAGCGCCGGCGTGCCCCCGAAGAGATAAGCGACCTCGACAGCCTCGTTGATCTCCGCCTCCGACGCGCCGGCGGCCCGCGCCCGGTTGGCGATGGTCGTCACGCCGTCGGGATGCGCGAGCAGCGCGTCGACGATCATCGTCATCAGGATCTTGTACTTGGCGGGGATGGCGCCGTCGGCGAGGATGCGCTCGCGCTGCGCCAGGTAGGACTTCGCGAACTCGGGATCGCGCTGCTGCAGCGACTGGATCCACGGCGGCAGGGTCGGCTGGGCCATGTGGTTGCCTCCTTTGGCCCGGAAGGGTATCAGTAGGACGCCCGCAAGGAGGACGCGATGATCGATCCGGCATTCAGCCTCGAGAAGAAGGTCGCCCTGGTGGTCGGCGCCGCGAACGGGATCGGACGGGCGACGTCGCTCGCGTTCGCCGCGGCCGGAGCGGCGGTGGTGTGCGCCGACATCGAGGACGCGAAGCCCACGGTGGCCGGCATCGAGAAGGGCGGCGGCCACGCGATGGCCGTGCATCTCGACGTCACCGACGGCGGAAGCTGCCGCGGCGCGGTCGCGGCCGCGGTCGAGCGGTTCGGCGGCCTCGACGTGCTGATGTACGGCGCGGCCGACAGCGACATGGCGGCCAAGGTCCCCGACATCGACGACGCCGTGTGGGACCGCGTGATCCGGATCAACCTCACCGGCGCGTTCCTGATGACGAAGGCGGCGATCCCGGCGATGATCGCGCGCGGCGGCGGCAGCATCATCCTGATCGCGTCGCAGCTCGGCCGTGTGGCGCGTCCGGGCCGCGCCGCGTACTGCGCGACCAAGGGCGCGCTGGTGCAGTTCGCGAAGGTCCTCGCGACCGATCACGCGGCGGACGGGATTCGCGCGAACACCTTGTCGCCCGGCGCGATCGAGACACGACGCATGCTGCGCCAGTGGAAGAGCATGGAGGACGCGCGGAAGGGCATGGGGCCGCTGCACCTGCTGGGCCGCATCGGCCGCCCGGAGGAGATCGCGCGCGCGGCCGTCTACCTCGCGAGCGACGCGTCGTCGTTCATGACCGGCAGCGACCTGCTGATCGACGGCGGATACACGGCGACCTGACGGACCCGCGCGAACGCCGCACGCCGGAGCATCGCGAAGCCGGCATCGAGCGGGCCGCCGAGCGTGAACGCGCCGAGCCACACCGTGCCCACGGCGACGCCGGCGATGACGTCGGACAGCCAGTGCACGCCGAGCACCATCCGCGAGGCGCCGGACAGCACCGCGAGCACGAAGGCGAGCGCGTACAGCACCGCGCGTGACCGGACCGTCGCTGACCGCGCGAGGATGTGGACCAGAAGCCCCGCCGCGACGAGGGTGACCAGCGTGTGGCCGCTCGGAAAGCCGTAGCGGTCGAGCGAGCCGGGGCGTGGAACCGCGAACACGGCCTTGAGCAATCCTCCGAGCGCCCACGCGCTGATGGTGCCGGCGGCGAACAGCAGGGCATCGCGCGAACGTCGGGTGCCGGCGAGGCAGAGCGTCGCCGCGAGAACGCCGGTGGCGAGCCCGATGCCCGTCAGGCCGCTGATCGCCGTGGCCGCGCTCCGAATCGACGGATGCGCGGCGGCGCTCGTCACCCAGTCGCGGGCGAGGACGTCGAGCACCGAGATGAGCTCGGCCGGCTCGCGTTCGAGCACGTCCTCGGCGACGACGAACAGCGTCGCGAGACCGAGCGCGATGAACAAGGCCTGCGTGGCGCCCGGGCGTCCCCACTGTCCCGCGAGAACACGCGCACCCGAGGATCGGCGGTCGACCAGAGGCCAGAACCGCAGCACGAGCAGGACCCAGAAGAACGCGGTACAGGCCGTGTCCAGCGTCTCGTACCAGGGCGGCAGCGCGAGCATCGTGTCTGACTGTACTCTATGCCCGCCATGATCACCGACATCCACGCGCACTATTTTCCGCAGGCGTACAACGAGACGCTCCTCCGCATCGGCGGCCGGAGTCTTCCGGAGGCGGCGCGGGCGATCACCGCGCGGGCCATCCGCCACGATGATCCGTCGCAGATTCCGACACGGCTCGAGCAGATGGACGACGCCGGCGTGGGGATGCAGGTGCTGTCGCCGGCCGCGAGCCCGCCGTACGCGGAGAAGGAGCCGGACGCCGTCGCCGCCGCCCGGCTGATCAACGACGCCTACGCCGAGATCGCGCGGAAGTACCCCGGGCGGTTCAACGCGGTGGTGTCGTTGCCGCTGCCGCACATCGACGCGTCGCTGCGGGAGATGGAGCGCGGCCTGGACCAGCTCGGGATGCTCGGCGTGTCCATGACCTGTTCCTGTGTCGACCGCTCGACGGCGGAGGCGGAGTTCGAGCCGCTCTACGCGGAGATGAACCGCCGGCGCACGGTGCTGAACTACCACCCGATCCAGAACGGCATCTGCTCGCCGTTCATCAACGACTACAAGTTCACGGTGGCGGTGGGCGCGTCCCTCGAGGACACCGCGATCGTCCTGCATCTGATCGCGCGCCGGATTCCCGAGCGCTACCCGAACATCACGTACGTGATCCCGCATCTCGGCGGCATGATCCCGATGCAGCTCCAGCGGCTCGACAACCAGGTGCCGAGCCGCCTGCCGGATCTGCCGGAGCGTCCGAGCGAGACCGCGCGCCGCTTCTTCTACGACATCGTGGGCCACGGCTCGCACGCCGCGCTGCTCTGCGCGTGGAAGGCGTTCGGGGCGGATCATCTCGTGGCGGGCAGCGACTATCCGGTGCTGATGGCGTTCGAGACGTACCGCCAGACGTTCCACTACGTGGCGGAGTGCGGGCTGCCTGCGGGCGATGTCGACAAGATCCTGAACCACAACTCGCAGATCGTCCTGCGCCTACCGCACTGAGTCAGACGACAGCCACGGGCGAATCGTCTCTTGACACGGTCGCCACCGCTGCGTAGGGTGCGCCAGAAGCCGGCCTCGAAACCAATAAGTCTCTTTCCACGATCCGGCCGCCTCGTGGAGAGGTAATGGGTGGCAGACACGCCGAGCCGATTCGTCCGAGCCCTCAGCGCCGCCGAGCGCGCAGAGCTCCGGCAGATGCGCCAGCAGCAGCCCCGGGCGCGGCGCGGGCGCGCGGAGGCCGTCCTCCTCTCCGAGCAACAGGTGCCGGTCGCGGAGATCATGCGACGCCTCGGCCTCTCGCGCCCAACCGTCACGAGCTGGCTGACCCGGTTCGAGCGCTCGGGAGTGCCGGGACTCCTGCCGCGGCCTCGTTCCGGACGGCCGCCGAAGATCACCGCCGACGTGTTGCGCCGCATCGTCACGGCGGCCGGCGCGGAGCCGCGCGCGCTGGGCGTGGGCGAATCCTCGTGGACGCTCCAGAAGCTCCGGACGTACCTCGTGCGCGCCGGTGTCGTTTCGACGATCTCCCGGGAGTCTCTCCGGCTTTCGCTTCGGAAGGCCGGGCTCAGGATCCGCATGCGCGTACACTTACCACGTGTCCAAGGCCTTCACGAACGAAGACACGCCGATCCCCGACGACGCGGACGCGCTGCCGCCTCGCACCGCCGCGTTGCCAATCACACCCGCCGGGCTCGCACGACTGCAACGAGAGCTGGCGGACCTCACACGCGCCGGCGCATCCGAGCTCGGCGTGCGACGGGCACGCGTCATCGCGCAGGCGCTGGAGTCGATCTACGTGCTCGAGCCGTCGGCGCCGGACGGCCGGGTGGCGTTCGGTGCTCGGGTCGTGCTCGAAGACGAGACCGGTCAGCTCATCGCCTATGAGATCGTCGGCCCCGACGAGATGGACGTCGCCGCCGGCCGGATCAGTATCGCCTCGCCCGTCGCCCAGGCGCTGCTCGGCAAACGCGCCGGCGACGCGGCGGTGCTTCGCCGACCCAAGGGCAACGCGGAGGTGACGATCGTATCGGTGGCGCTGCCGTGACACTCCCGCGCGTCGCGATCATCGGCACGGGCGGCACGATCTCGTCGGTCGGGAAGGATTCGCTCGACGTCTGGCAGTACATGGACCACGGGACGAAGCTCGAAGCCGACGAGCTCGTCGCCGACATCCCGGAGCTCGCGAGCGTCGCCGACGTCGTTCCCGTGCGCCATCGCGCGATGTCGAGCCCGGCGATCGGTCCGAAGGACTGGCTCGAGCTCGGCACGCTGGTGGAGGACGTCGCGGCGCGCTCACCGCGAGTCGACGGCATCGTCATCACGCACGGGACCGCCACGCTCGAGGAGACCGCGTACTTCCTCACTCTCACCTCGAAGGTGAGCGTGCCGATCGTGGTGGTCGGCGCGCAGCGGCCGTTCTCGGGGTTGAGCTCGGACGCGCGCATGAACCTCGTGAGCGCCACGCGCGTGGCCGGCTCTGCCGAGGCGCGCGGGCTCGGCGTGCTCGTGCTCCTCAACGACGAGATCCAGGCGGCGCGCGAGGTGACGAAGAGCTCGACGCTCCGGCTGGAGACGTTCCGCAGCCACGACCTGGGGATGCTGGGCTACGCCGATCCCGACGGCCGCGTCGCCATCTACCGCCGGCCGACCCGCCGCCACGCGCCGGACACGGAGTTCGACGTCCGCGGGGCGTCCGACCTGCCGCGCGTCGACATCGCGTACTCGTACGCGGGCGCCGACGCGACGGCGATCGCGGCGTTCGTCCAGGCGGGCGCGCGGGCGATCGTCTCCGCGTCGATGGCGCCGGGGATGACGACCTTGGCCGAGATGACCGCCCTGCTGGAGGCGCGCCGTCGCGGTGCCCTGGTCGCGATCTCGAGCCGGGCGGGCAGCGGCCGCGTGCTCCTGCGCACGCGGTTCCGCGAGCAGGGCCTGCTCGTCGCCGACAATCTCTCGCCGCAGAAGGCGCGCATCCTGCTGATGCTCGCGTTGACGGTCACGGACGACGTGACCCGCGTCCAGCGCATGTTCGACCAGTACTAGAGGCCGTCGCCGAGTGCCGCGCCGGATGGCAGCGCGCCGCGCGCCGCCGCTTTCCTGAGCAGCCTCATCCGGCGGTGTCCCGCGAGTGCGCGCCAATGCGTCGCCGCACCCGGGGGCACGGCGCTTGCTTTCCTCTACGGCTCCCATGCCGAATCCTGTACGATGACGGCGCCGCTCGGCGGCACAGACGCATGTCACTCCTGAGCGTGCGCGACCTCAGCGTCGAGTTCGCGACCCGGGACGGCGCGGTCCGCGCCGTCAACGCGGTCAGCTTCGAGCTACGCCCGGGACAGGTCCTCGCGCTGCTCGGCGAATCGGGGTCCGGCAAGAGCGTCACGCTGCGCTCGATCCTGGGTCTGCATCCGCCCGTGCGCACACGCGTCGGCGGCGAAGTGCTGCTCAAGGGCCGCGACGTGAATCGCCTGGACGAGCAGGCGCGACAGGCGCTTCGCGGCGGTGTCGTGTCGATGGTCTTCCAGGAGCCGATGACGGCGCTCGATCCGGTCTACACGATCGGCCGCCAGATCGAGGAGACGCTCGTCCAGCACCGGGGCCTCGACCGCGCCGCCGCGCGTCGCCGCGCCCGCGAGCTGCTCGACCTCGTGCAAGTCCCGTCGCCCGAGCGGTGCCTCGCCAGCTATCCGCACGAGATCTCCGGCGGCATGCGCCAGCGCGCGATGATCGCGATCGCGCTTGCCTGCGAGCCGGAGCTGCTCCTCGCGGACGAGCCCACGACGGCGCTCGACGTCACGGTGCAGGCGCAGATCCTCTGGCTCCTCCGGGACCTCCAGCGCCGCCTCGGTCTCGCGGTGATCTTCGTGACCCACGATCTCGGCGTGGCCGCCGAGATCGCCGACGACGCGGCGGTCATGTACGGCGGGCGCATCGTCGAGCAGGCGCCCGTCCGCGAGCTCTTCCGCGCGCCGGCGCATCCGTACACCGAAGGGCTCATGCTGGCGACGGTCCGGCGCGGCCAGAAAGGCCGCGCGCTCGTCCCGATTCCGGGCGCGCCGCCGAATCTCGTCGCGCTGCCCCCGGGCTGCGCGTTCGCCCCGCGGTGTCCGCACGTGAAGCCGCCATGTCTCGAGACGCTTCCCCCGCTCCACGTGGTCGCCCCCGGCCACGGTTCACGCTGTCACCTCGTGCCCGCACGGTTCGCGTCGTCGCCCGCGCTCGCATCCAGCGCCACAGGCAGAGGAGGATTGTCATGAATCGCTTCGTCTCTTCACTCGTCGTCGTGATGCTGACCCTCGCGCTCGCGAGCGGAGCGTCGGCGCAAGGCACGCTGCGGATCGGGATGACCGCGGCCGACATCCCCTACACCGGCGGCCAGCCCGACAACGGCTTCGAGGGCTTCCGATTCGTCGGCTACCAGGTGTACGAGCCGCTCATCAACTGGGACCTCTCACGCAGCGACAAGCTCCCCGCGCTCGTGCCCGGGCTCGCGGAGTCGTGGGAAGTGAGCAAGGCCGACCCCAAGAAGTGGATCTTCAAGCTGCGCAAGAACGTGAAGTTCCACGACGGCAGCCCGTTCAACGCCGACGCGGTCGTGTTCACGTTCGACTCCGTGAAGAACAAGCAGTCGCCGCAGTACGACACGTACGGCGGCGCGCAGCTCTCGTGGCGGCTCGCGGCGCTGAAGGCGATGCGCAAGATCGACGACTCCACGGTCGAGATCGAGACGCCGACGGTCTCCAGCTTCGTGCCGTACCAGGTCGTGTACATGCTGATCGTGTCGCCTACGCAGTGGAACAAGGTGAAGGACTGGCGCAAGTTCGCCGAGCAGCCGTCCGGCACCGGGCCGTTCAAGGTCACGCGCCTCGTGCCGCGCGAGCGGCTCGAGCTCGACGCGAACAAGGAGTACTGGGACCCGAAGCGGAAGCCGAAGGTCGACAAGCTCGTGCTGCTCCCGATGCCCGAGCCGACCACGCGCCTCGCCGCGCTGCGCAGCGGGCAGGTCGACTGGATCGAGGTGCCACCGCCGGACTCGATCCAGCAGCTCAAGGGCGCGGGCTTCCAGATCGTCACCAACAAGTACCCGCACAACTGGGCCCACACGCTCCGGCTCGACAAGGAGCCGTGGAACAACAAGACCGTGCGCAAGGCGGCGAACTACGCGATCGACCGCGTGGGCATCTGCAAGAACCTCCTCAACGACACGTGCGTCCCCAGCACGGGCGTGGCGTACAAAGGCCACCCGTGGTTCGGGAATCCCAAGGAGACCTACGAGTACAACCCGGCGAAGGCGAAGGAGCTTCTCAAGCTGGCCGGGTTCGACGGCGCCTCGAAGCGGCCCGCGAAGGCCGTCGCGCTGATCTCCACGTCGGGCTCCGGGCAGATGCTCCCGCTCGCGATGAACGAGCTCGTGCAGAAGAACCTGAAGGACGCGGGCATCGACGTCGACCTGCAGCCGATCGAGTGGAACTCGCTCACCCAGCGCTTCCGCTCCGGGTTCACCGGAGAGAACGCGGGGCTGAACGCGTGGAACATCTCCTGGAACTTCGTGGAGCCGTTCAGCGCGTTCGGGCGCTTCTTCCACTCGAAGTCGGTGCCGCCGACGTCGGTCAACACGATGCCGTTCATCAACCCCGAGGCGGACCGGCTCCTGGACGAGGCGGAGCGGACGTTCGACCTCGCGAAGCAGGACGCCATCCTCGCGAAGCTCCACGAGCTCGTCGTCGACGAGGCGCCGTGGATCTTCATCGTCCACGACCTGAACCCGCGGGCGATGTCCGCCAAGGTGAAGGGCTTCGTGCCGCCGCAGAGCTGGTTCGTCGACCTCACGCAGGTGAGCGTCACGCGATGAGGGCGTAGGCGGCGTCGATGTGGCGGTACGTCGGCCGGCGTCTCGTGCTCGCGATCCCGACCCTGCTCGGGGCGAGCATCATCGTGTTCGCGATGGTGCACCTCGCCCCGGGCGATCCGATCGCCGCCGTGATGCCGGTCGACGCGAGCAAGGAGCAGGTCGAAGCCGTCAAGAAGGCGTACGGCTTCGACCAGCCGCTGCCGGTGCAGTATCTGAAATGGCTCGGCCGCGTCGTCACGGGCGATCTGGGGAAGTCGATCGCCACGCGGCGCGCGGTCATCCTCGACGTGCGCGACGCCCTCGCGAACAGCCTCGTGCTGGCGGCGTCGTCGTCGCTGATGGCGTTCGTCGCGGGCATCGCGCTCGGTCTGCTCGCCGCGTTCCGGCAGGGCCGCGCGCTCGACAAGATCGCGAGCGGCATCGCCGTGATCGGCGTCTCCGTGCCGCACTACTGGGCGGGCATCATCCTCATCATCATCTTCTCGGTGCAGCTCAACTGGCTGCCGGCGATGGGGGCCGCGTCCGACGGCGGCGTCGTCGACTATGCGAGACACATGGCGCTGCCGACGATCGCGCTCGCGCTGATCCCGCTCGGCGTCATCGCGCGGGTCGTCCGATCGGCCGCGCTCGACGTCCTCGCGCAGGAGTTCGTGCTCGCGCTGCGCGCCAAGGGCCTCGCGCACCGCCGCGTCTTCACGCACGTCGTGAAGAACGCCGCGCCGCAGACCATCACCGTGCTCGGCTTGCAGTTCGGCTTCCAGCTCGGCGGCTCGGTGCTCGTCGAGGCCGTCTTCTCGTGGCCGGGGACGGGCTACCTGCTGAACCTCGCGATCTTCCAGCGCGACATCCCCGTGCTCCAGGGCGTCATCCTCGTGCTCGCGACCTTCTTCGTCCTGCTGAACCTGCTGGTCGACGTGCTGCAGACGTTCATCGACCCGCGGATCGCGCGCCACTGATGTCGGTCGTCGCCCTTCCGCAGGAGGTCTCGACGGTTGCCGGCGCGCCGATGTCGTACTGGCGTACCGTCGCGTGGCGGCTCGCGCGCGATCGCGCGACGCTCGTCGCGGGCGCGATCCTCCTGCTCATCGCGGTCTCGGCCCTCCTCGCGCCGTGGATCGCGCCCCACGACCCCAACGCGGGCTCGATCCGCCTCAGGCTCGCGCCGATTGGCGGGGCGACACACCCGCTCGGCACCGACGAGCAGGGCCGCGACATGCTCAGCCGTCTCCTCTGGGGCGGCCGCATGACGCTGGTCGCCGGGCTCACGCCGGTCGTCGTCGCGTTCCTCGTGGGCACGGTGCTCGGCGTGATCGCGGGCTACGCGGGCGGGCTCACCAACACGCTCGTGATGCGGACGATGGACGTCTTCTACGCGTTCCCCGCGGTCCTGCTCGCGATCGCGATCTCCGGCGCGCTCGGCCCCGGCCTGCCGAACACGCTGATCTCGCTCTCGATCGTCTTCATCCCGCGCGTGGTGCGCGTCGCAGAATCCGCGACCGTCCAGGTGAAGGGGCTCGAGTTCGTGGCCGCGGCGCGCGCGAGCGGCGCGGGTGTCTGGCCCATCCTGCGCCATCACCTGCTCGCCAACATCCTCGGCCCGGTGCTGGTGTTCGCGAGCACGCAGGTCTCGCTGTCGATCATCCTCGCCGCCGGACTGTCGTTCCTCGGGCTCGGCGTGACGCCGCCGGCCGCGGAGTGGGGCCTGATGCTGAACACGTTGCGTCAGTCGATCTACGTCAACGCGATCGTGCCGGCGCTCCCGGGCCTCGCGATCTTCGTCACGTCGATGGCGTTCAACCTCGTCTCCGACGGACTGCGCGACGCGATGGAGATCCGTTCGTGAGCCCGACTCCGGGGCTCGAGGCGCGCGGCCGCACCGGCACGGCGCCGCTCCTGCTGACGCGCGGTCTTCGCAAGCACTTCCCGCTGCGCGGCGGCGTGCTCCAGCGCGTCCAGGCGTGGGTGCGCGCGGTCGATGACGTCACGTTCGACGTCAAGCCGGGCGAGACGCTCGGCATCGTCGGCGAGTCGGGGTGCGGCAAGTCGACGCTCGCGCGGCTGATTCTCCGGCTCGTCGAGCCGGACGCGGGCAGCGTGTGGTTCGACGGAGAAGACGTGCGGCGTGCATTGCCGGGACGGATGAAGCGCCTGCGCCGTGACATGCAGCTCGTCTTCCAGGATCCGTACGCCTCGCTCAATCCGCGACTCACCATCGAGGCCGCGGTGGCGTTCAGCCTGCTCGTCCACGGCGTGGGGCGGGCGGAGGCGCGAGACAAGGCCCGGGCCCTGCTCGGCCGGGTGGGACTGGATCCGCGCCTGTACGGTCGCCGTTACCCGCACGAGCTGTCCGGAGGCCAGCGCCAGCGGGTGAACATCGCGCGTGCGTTGGTCCTCGATCCGAAGCTCCTGCTGCTGGACGAACCGGTCTCGGCACTCGACAAGTCGGTGCAGGCGCAAGTCCTCAACCTGCTCCAGGGGCTGAAGACCGAGCGCGCGCTCACGTACGTCTTCATCTCGCACGACCTGAACGTCATCGAGTACGTGAGCGACCGGGTACTGGTGATGTACCTGGGCCAGGTGGTCGAGACGGGCACCGCGGAGGCGCTCGCCGAAGCGCCGAAGCATCCGTACACGCAGGCGCTGTTCGCGTCGGCGCCGAGCATGGACCCCGATCGCCGGATGGAGCGGCCGCCGATCGCCGGCGACCCGCCGAACCCGATCGACCCGCCGTCGGGCTGCCGCTTCCGCACGCGCTGCGCGTTCGCGATGCCGAAGTGCGCGGAGGTTCCACCGCCGCCCGTCACCGTCGCGCCGAGCCACGACGTCGCGTGCTACCTGTATGAGCCGGCGACCGTTCCGGCGTAGCGCGCCTACTGCAGGAGCGCGAGCGGCTCGTCGACCAGATCAGCCAGGGCGCCGAGGAATTGCGCGCCTCGCGCGCCGTCCAGTGCGCGGTGGTCGCACGAGAGCGTCAGGACCATCATGGGAACGACAGCCGGCTGGCCGTTGATCGGGACGACGCGATCCGCGATGCGCCCGACCGCCAGGATCGCCGCCTGCGGCGGGTTCACGATCGCGTTGAACGCGTCGACGCCGTACATGCCGAGGTTGGAGATCGTGAACACGCCGCCCGTGATGTCGGCCGGGCGAAGCTTGCCCGACTGAGCGCGCGCGACCAGCTCCTCACGACGCGCCGCGATCTCCGCCAGCGACAGCGTGTCCGCGCGGTGAATGACCGGGACGACGAGCCCGTCCTCGATCGCGACGGCGAGCCCGATGTCGATGTCCGCGTGCTGGACGACCGTGCCGTCTTTCCACGAGACACGCGCGCGCGGATGCCGGACCAGAGCCGCGGCCACGAGCTTCACCAGCAGATCGGTGTACGTGACGCCCGCCGGCGCCTTCGTGCGCCACGAGATCAGCCGGCTCGCGTTCACCTCGCGCACCAGGTAGAAGTGGGGCGCCGTCGTCCAGCTCTGCGTCATCCGCTCGGCCATGACGCGCCAGACCGTGCCGACCCCGCCGGTCGCCGCCGCGGCGGGCTGAGCCGCCGGCACGGCCGACGGCCGAGCCACGTCGACGCGCGCGGTCTCGACATCGGACGCGAGCACGGCACCACCCGGGCCGGAGCCCCGCACCGCCGTCACGTCGACACCACGCTCCGCCGCCAGACGACGCGCCTTCGGCGACGCCGCCATGAGCCGCGCGCCGTTGCCGGCGCCGCGAGCCCTCTCGACGTACGCGAGCACGTCCGCTTTCTCGACGCGCCCGCTCCTCGTCCGGATCTGCGCGATGTCGACGCCGTGCTGCTCGGCGAGCTTCCGCGCGAGCGGCGACGCCTTCACCGGTGCGCCCGGGACGCCTTCCTCCGCTCCACGTGAGACGGGTGGCGACTCGGGCGCCGATGCGGTAGCCGCCGGCGCGGCGGCCTCCTCCGCGATCACGGCAATCGTCCGGCCGACCGGCACCACGTCGCCTTCGCGCGCGGTGACGTCACGCAACACCCCCGCCGCCGGCGACTCGATCTCCACCGTGATCTTGTCGGTCTCGATCTCGACGATCGGCTCGCCCTTCTCCACGCGCGAGCCCGGCGTCTTGAGCCACCGGATGACCTTGCCGGTCTCCTGCGCCATCTCGAGCGCGGGCATGATGACGTTCGCGGGCATCGTCAGTTCCTCACGCGAAGATCTCGGCGAGCGTCGGCGTGACATCGGGGAAAGCCCGCGGCGACACCGTCGATGTCGCGCCGGTCACGCGCGTGAACCGCCGCCGTGCGACGTCGATCTCGACCGCCATCGTCTCCTCCCCCATCGACCAGCGTCGAGCCGGTCCGAGGGCTCATCCGGAAGTCCATGAAAGGATACGCTCGAGATGTATCCAACAATGGACATTGACGCCCTTGAGCGCGGCCCCTATACCGTGAGCCATGGCACACTTTCACAAGCGCGTCACGATCTCCGGCGACAAGTCCCTTTCGGTCCGCATGCTCGTCGACACGGGGACCACGTACTCCGTGGTCTCGAAGGCGCTCGCGCGCGCGGCCGGCATCACGCCGCTCCCGGCGGTCATGATGACGCTCGCGGACGGGCGCCGGCGGAAGCTGCGTCCCGCCACGGCCATCCTGCGGGTCGGTCATCGCGAAGCGCCGGCGACCGTGCTCGTCGGCGACGTGGCCGAGCCGATCCTCGGCGTCGAAGCGCTCGACGTGCTCGGGCTGGCGGTCGATCCGAGGCGGCAGCGGCTCACGCCGACGCGTCCGTACACGGTCCGGCTCGGCGGCTATCGCTAGCGGCGCGCGGCGTCAGTACGACACCACGCGGTCGTACTCCATCATGAGCTGCGCGTAGCGCTTGACGTCGATGACCTGAAACGGCTCGAGGTCTTCATCCAAGACCCCCCGGGTCTTGGCTCAGCCGCCTCAGACGTAGACGGCGATGTTCTGCTCACGCGCGAACTGGTAGAGCTCCTCGAGGGGCGGCTGGCCGTGCGGAAGCACGTGCTTGCGCACGTCGGCCTTCGCCAGCACCGTCGCGTCGAGCGCGAGGACGATGCCGACGTCGATGCCCGCCTCCTTCGCGCCCTTCGCGAGGAAGAACGGCATCGTCGCGCGCGATGCGTTGTCGTGGCCGTGCGTGGCGGAGATCAGCAGCTTCGCCATGGCGTCCTCACTTCTTCTGACAGAGGTCGCGCGCGATCTCGAACACGCGCTGGTCGTTCGGCACCGTGAGGTCCTCGAGCACCGGCGAGAACGGCACCGGCACGTCCATCGCGCCGACGCGCTTGACGGGCGCATCGAGGTAGTAGAACGCGCCGTCCGCGATCACCGAGGCGATCTCCGCCGTCACGCCATAGCGCTCGTAGCCTTCGTCCACCACGATCGCGCGCGAGGTCTTCTTCGCGGAGTCGATCAGCGCGTCCTTGTCGAGCGGCCACGTCGTGCGCGGGTCGATCACCTCCGCGCTGATGCCGACCTCGTCGAGCTTCTTCGCTGCGCCGAGCGCCACGTCTACCATGCTGCTCGTCGCCACGATCGTGACGTCGCGGCCCTCGCGCTTGACCTCGGCCACGCCGAACGGGATCGTGTAGTCGTCGTCCGGCACCGGGCCCTTGACCCGGTACATCATCTTGTCCTCGAAGATCACGACCGGGCTGTCGTCGCGGATCGCGGTCTTCATCAGGCCCTTCGCCTCGTACGGCCCTGACGGCAGCGCCACCTTCAAGCCGGGCACGTGGCTCACCCACGCGTGCAGCGACTGCGAGTGCTGCGCGGCCGAGCGCCGCGTCGCGCCCAGCGTGGTCCGGAAGACGATCGGCACCTTGATCTTGCCGCCTGACATGTAGTGCGCCTTTGCCGCCTGGTTCACCATCTGGTCCATCGTGAGCGTGATGAAGTCGCCGAACATCACGTCCACGATCGGCCGCATGCCCGTCATCGCGGCGCCGACGCCGATGCCCGCGTAGCCCGGCTCGGAGATCGGCGTGTCGATGATCCGCTTGGTGCCGAACTCGTCGACGAGGCCGAGCAGCGTCTTGAACGGATGGCCCGCCTCCGCCACGTCCTCGCCGATGAGGAACACGCGCGGGTCGCGCCGCATCTCCTCCGCGATCGCCTCGCGCACCGCCTCGCCGTAGGTCAGCTCACGCACGCCCATCACTTGCCTCCGTCCCGGACGTAGCGTCGCAGCACGAGGCGAATCCGGTCGCGGAAGTGCGGCGTGATACGCGTGGTCCACTCGCTCTGGCGCGCCACGTCCCACTCCTTCGACTCGACGACCTCGGGCCCGGTCAGGTGATAGAGCGCGACGTACTTCGGTCCGCCCACGGTCGCGCGGAAGCGGCGCGCGGACAGCACGCCGGGCACCGCGCTCAGCGCGGCGATGTGCTCCTTGTCGTACCACGCGTTGAAGTCGGTCTCGTGCTCGGGCGGGACGGTCATCGCGTTGATCAGGAGCCCGCCGGCGTTCGCCGGCGGCAGCTCGTCGCCCGGCAGGATCTGCTCGCCCTCGTAGCGCATGATCCGCTGAACCTTCGCGACGATCCGTTTCGACCACGGCGAGAGGTTCTCGCCGCCGATAGCCTTGTAGCCCGGGCTCTGCATCACCGAGATGTCGGCGAGATCGTAGGTCGCCATCGACACGCGCGGATCGTCGGCGCCGATCCACCGCTGACACACGAGGAACCCGGGCACGCGCTGCCGCTCCGGCAGGTGCTCGGTGTCGTACCAGTCGTGGAACTCGTCATCGGCCGCGCGCCCGATGTTCATCGCGGCGATCAGAATGCCCTTGGCCATCACTTGCGCTCCGCCAGCGCCTCGCGATCCTCGAGCCCCAGCCGGGTCGTCGAGATCGTGAAGCGATCCTGCATCCGGGCGTCGTTGGCGTTGAGGTTGCGCGTGAAGCAGCAGTACTCGAGCTGGAGGCCGTTCGGATCCTTGAAGTAGATCGACTTCGCCCAGTCGTGGTCGACCACCTCGGTCACTTCGACGCCCTTCGCGATGAGTTCGTTGCGCTTCTCCTCGAGCCCGGCCTCCGAGCCGGCCTCGAACGCGAAGTGGTAGAACGCGCTCGGCACGCCGAGCCCGCGCGTGATCCCGGCGTCGTACTCCGACGGCACGCCGGGCACGTCCCGCGCTTCCATGAACGCGATCAGCTGATCGCGGCCCGTGTCGAAGAAGATGTGGCGGATGCGGCCGCCTTCCTTGACCGTGATGACGTCGCAGCGCACGGCCTTGAAGCCGAGGACGCGCTCGTAGAAATCGCGCGTCTTGTCGAGGTCCAGCGTCGAGAGCCCGATGTGCGAGAAGCCTTTGTGCGACATGGCGCGTCCTCCAGGGACATGATCCTACCCGCTGCCGGCGCGCTCGGCCAGCGCCTCGACGTGTTTCAAGAAGAAACGCGTTCCTTCCGGCGCCGTTCGCGCCGGCAACACCCAGCATCACCCGAGACATGGTTCGTGGTCCGCAGTCCGTCCAGCGACGGAAGGAGGAGAGGCACGATGGCGAAAAAACGGCGATGGTGCGACCCCGCCATCGCCGGCACGCCGCCCACCGAATGGGCGTCCGGACCCCGACGGCCTCCAATGATCGCGCGGCTCGGGACTCCGCCGCCGTCGTCGCCGCACGCTCGCGAACCGCGCTCGACCTGTGCGCACTGGGCGAGTCGATGCGTCGAGCCCAGCTGCGCCGTGAGCATCCGTCCGCCTCCGACGACGAGATCGAAGCGCTGTTGGCTGCCTGGCTCGAAGAGCGCCCCGGTGCCGAGCACGGGGATCGCTGGGGCCGCCCGATTTCCTGGCCACCCTCACGTCGCTGAGCAGCGCCGAATCCGCGCTCCGCCGCATCTTATCGCGTTGAGAATCCTCGCGCGCGACGATCGGACACGTCCGCGAGACCGGGTCGAGCTTGCGGCGTTGCTGGCTCGTGCGGATGCCGCCGACCTCCGCGAGGCCCCTGACGTCCACGGTGGACGAGTGAACAATCGGTGATGCCGTAGAGTGTCCGCATGCAGCTCACCGAGCCCTTCTCCCTCGAGGAGCTGATCGCCTCCGAGGTCGCCGCGCGCAAGGACATCGACAACACGCCGCCGGACGAGGTCCTCGCGAACCTGCGAATCCTCGCCGCCGGGCTCGAACAGGTGCGCGCCGTGCTCGGCAAGCCGATCCACGTGTCGAGCGGCTACCGGTGCGCGGAGCTCAACGCTGCGATCGGTGGCTCGAAGGACAGCATGCACATGCAGGGCCCGGCCGCCGACATCATCTGTCCTGGATTCGGGCCGCCGCTCGAGGTCTGCCGCGCGATCGCGGCGGCCGGCATCGTGACCGACCAGATCATCCACGAGTTCGGCCGCTGGACCCACATCGCGTTTCCCGCGCCCGGCAAGCAGGCGCGCAACGCCCAGCTCACCATCGCGAACGCGGCGAAGGGGTACCAGCCCGGGTTGAATCCGAGCGCGTAGCCCGGTAGGGTTCTGGCGGTCGATCACGGTTCTCCGGGAGGGCTCATGAGGCGCGCCGCGCGCTTGCTCGTCATTCCCCTGGTCGTCGCCTGCGCGACGATGCAGTCCCAAAGCCAGGACCTCGTCCGCCGCGCGGTCAACGCGGCCGGCGGCGCCGACACGCTGGCCGGCGTCATGGCGATCTACGAGAAGGGCACCGTCCGCCACTGGGAACCGGAGCAATCGCACGCGCCGGGCGGCGAGATGCGCCTGGTCGGCGACTCGATCTTCGAGGCGACGACCGACGTGCGGAGCGGAACGACCGGCATCGACTGGTCGCGCCGCCTCGTCTATCCCGGACCGCGCCCGTTCACGTACACCGAGATCGTCACGCCGGAGCGGGGCTACGTGGGCGGCATCGACGGCAGCAGCCGGACCAAGCAGAGCCTCGACGCCAAGCCGCCGGCGCATACCATGTCGTCGCTGCGGCTCGCCACCGCGCACCGCGAGCTCCGGCGCAGCTCGCCGTTGCTCGCGCTCGAGATGTCCAAGCATCCCGACCGCGTGACCGGCGTCGCCGACGTGACCGTGGGCGGCACCGCGTATCCCGAGGTGGAGTACCACCCGACCACGAATCAGACGTTCACCGTGATGTTCGATCGCGCGACCGGCCTGCCCGCGCGCATCCGCACGCTCGACTACGACAACATCTGGGGCGACGTCACGTTCGATCTCGTGCTCGGCGACTGGAAGACGTTCGACGGCGTCAAGGTCGCGACGCGCCGCACGTACGAGCTGAACGGCCGCACCATCGCCGACGTGAAGATCACCGACGCGAAGATCAACGGCGCGTTCGCCTCCGATCGCCTCGCGATCCCGGAGGCCTCCCGGAGCGGCGCGGCCAAGCCGGCCACGGGCCTCGTGCCGTACCAGTGGGTGCTGCGGCGCCAGATCGTCGGCTTCTATCTCGACTCCGACGTGCCGAGCTTCGACACCCGCGCGAGCACGGGGCTGCGGCTCGCGCAGATCGCGCCCGGCATCCAGCACGTGGTCGGCGGCACGCATCACAGCCTCGTCGTCGAGATGAAGGACCACGTCGTCGTGTTCGACGCGCCGGTCAGCGACTGGCACTCGACATGGGTGATCGCGGCGTCGCAGAACAAGTATCCCCGCAAGAAGGTGAAATACCTCGTGCTCACGCATCACCACATGGACCACGCGGGCGGCCTCCGCGCGTACGCGGCCGAAGGCGCCACGCTCGTCGTCGGCAAGGGCGCCGCCCCGTACTACCAGCGCGTGCTGGCGGCGCCGTTCACGCGCAATCCGGATCTTCCCGCGCGCGACCTGAGCCGCACGCCGATCATCGAGGTCGCCGACAAGCACGTGCTGAGCGACGGCACCCGCGAGGTGCACGCCTACCTCGTCGAGAACAACGGCCACTCGGACGCGATGCTGCTCGGCTACGTCCCCGCCGCACAGCTCGGCTTCGTCACCGACATCTGGACGCCGGGCGCGCCGCTCCCGGAAAAGCTGAATCCCGGGCAGGCCGCCGTCGTCGCGACGATCAAGAAGGCCGGCATCACGCCGCAGAAGTTCGCCGGCGGCCACGGCGGCGTCGCCGACTACGCGCCGCTGGCGGCGCTCGAAGGGAAGTAGCGGCTGCGAGTCCTTCGCTTTGCGCGCGGACTGGAACCACGGATGCTCGATCGACGAGTGGTTCACGACCAGGTCGACGATGACGCGCAGGCCGAGCGACTCGGCGTGGTTCATGAACTCGACGAAGTCGCCCGGCGTCCCGTGCTTGGGATGGATGCCGTAGTAGTCGCTGACGTCGTAGCCGTTGTCGCCGTTCGGCGACGGGTAGAACGGCTGCAGCCAGACGCACGTCGCGCCGAGTCTTTTACCAGAGGTCCTGGATCGCCACGTTTTTTCAACGGAGCAAGCTCCATTCCAGCGAGCGTGGCCGGTGGCATACTGCCGGTCATGCCACCAGCCCGCTTCGGAAGGATGACAGCGCCGCGCGAGGACTGGCTCGCCAAGGCCCCGGCCGAGCCGATCCTCGAGCCCAACCTCCCCATCATCGACACGCACCATCACCTCTGGGACCGGCCCGATCACCGGTACTTCCTGGACGAGCTGCTCGCCGACCTCGGAACCGGCCACAAAGTGATCGCGACCGTGTTCGTCGAGTGCCACGCGATGTACCGCGCGCAGGGAGCGGCCGAGATGCGGCCCGTCGGCGAGACGGAGTTCGTGACGGGGATCGCGGCGATGAGCGACAGCGGCTCCTACGGCCCGACGCGCGTCGCGGCCGGGATCGTCGGCTTCGCCGACCTCACGCTCGGCGATCGCGTGGAGCCCGTGCTCGAGGCGCACGTGCGCGCCGGGGGCGGCCGCTTTCGTGGCGTGCGCCACTCCGCGGCGTGGGACGCGGACCCGGTGATCGGCAACAGCCGCACCGCGAGCGACCTGCACCTGATGGCGCGCGCCGACTTCCGCGCGGGGTTGAAGCGGCTGACCGCGCTCGGGCTCTCGCTCGACGCGTGGCAGTTCCATCCGCAGCTGCCCGGGATCATCGAGCTCGCGCGCGTGTGTCCGGACGCGAGCCTCATCGTCGGCCATTGCGGCGGTCCGCTCGGCTACGGTGTCTACGCCGGCAAGAAGGACGAAGTCTTCAGCGGGTGGAAGACGAACATCGTCGAGCTCGCGCGCTGCCCGAACGTCACGATGAAGCTCGGCGGGATGATGATGCGGCTCGCGGCGTACGACTACGGCACGCTGCCCGCGCCGCCGTCGTCGACCCAGCTGGCGGACTACTGGCGCCCGTACATCGAGACCTGCATCGAGAGCTTCGGCGCGAGCCGCTGCATGTTCGAGTCGAACTTCCCCGTCGAGAAGATGGGCATCGGCTACGCGTCGCTCTGGAACGCGTTCAAGCGGATCACGGCCGGGGCGTCCGCCGAGGAGAAGCAGGCGCTGTTCAGCGGCACCGCCCGGCGCGCTTATCGTCTCTGACCCGTTTCACGAACGGGCCCGTCCGGTGTCTCACAGGTCATCATGAGCCACACCGAAGACGGGGTCCTGGTCCTGGCCGATATCTCCGGGTTCACCGCGTTCGTCACGACCACGGAGCTCGAGCACGGGCCGCCGATCATCGCGGCGCTGCTCGAGCAAGTGATCGAGCGGCTCGCGCCCCTGCTCGAGATCCAGGAGGTGGAGGGCGACGCCGTGTTCGCGCTCGCCTCGGACCAGGCGGTCGTCCCGCCCGCCAGACTCCTCGACGTGCTCGACGACGCGTTCGCCGCGTTTTGCGCGCGACGGCGCGAGATCGAGGCGAATCAGCGCTGCGGCTGCGTCGCGTGCCGGAACGTCGGCATGCTCGATCTCAAGATCGTCGCGCACCACGGGCGCTTCCTGCGGCAGTCGGTCGGCGGCCGCGGCCAGGTCGCGGGCGCGGACGTGATCCTCGCGCACCAGCTCCTCAAGAACCGCGTGGCCAAGCGCGCCTACGTCCTGCTCACCGAGGCGGCGGTCCGCTGGATGGGCCTCGACACCGCGCAGTCGGACCTCGCCGAGCACGTCGAGCGCTACGAGCACCTCGGCGACGTGCGGTGCTTCGTCCGCGACGAGGCCCCGCTCACGTCGCTTGCCGCAGCGTGATGCCGCCGTCGACCGCGATCCGTCGGATCAGCCCGCGCTGCTGCCGAGGAAGCCCGTCGCCGTGATCTCGACGTGCTGCTGCGGCGTCGCGAGCGCCGCGACCTGCACGAGCGTGGAGGTCGGGAAGTCGCCCGTGAAGACCTCCTTGCGCGCCTTCCACACCTCTTCGCGCTGCCTGATGTCCGTCACGTAGATGTCGAGCCGGATGATGTCGTTCATCACCCCGCCGGCGGCCTCGACCATGTGCTTGATCTTCTTGAAGCACTCCTGCGCCTGGCTGTACATCGAGCCGTCGCCGAGCAGGCCGCCCTTGCCGTCGTGCGCCGTCATCCCCGCGACGAAGAACTGGTTGCCGTAGACGCGGCAGTTCGACCACGTGCCGGGTGCGGGCTCGTTCAGGTTCTTGCTGATCGGGCGCTGGCTCTTCATGGTTCCCTCCAGGGCTGCGATTGTATGCTTACGGCCCATGGCCGAGCACACCGACGCCGTCCGCCGCCGCGAAGACCCCCGGCTGATCACGGGCAGCGGCGCGTTCGTCGACGATCTCCGCATGCCCGGCTGCCTGCACGCCGCGTTTCTCCGCTCGCCGCACGCGCACGCGCGGATCGGAGCGATCGACGTCTCCGCGGCGCTGAACGCGCCCGGCGTCGTGGGTGTCTACACCGCCGCCGATCTGGGCAGCGCGAACGCGCCGATCCCGGTCTACGCCCCGCATCCCGCGCTGCCCGTGCCGTGCCGTCTGCGGCCGCTGGCGACCGACGTCGTGCGCTTCGTCGGGGAGCCCGTCGTCGCGGTGATCGCGGACGATCCCTACCGCGCGTGGGACGCGCTCGATCTGATCGCCGTCGAGTACGACCCGCTCCCCGCGCTCGTCGACGTCGACGCGGCGCTCGCGCCGGGCGCGCCGGTCCTGCACCCCGAGATCGGCTCCAACGTCCCGGCGGAGTGGCGCCAGCAGGTCGGCGACGCCGACGCCGCGATCCGCGACGCCGACGTGGTCGTGCGTGCGCGCATCGGCCTCGCGCGCGGCACCGCGCACCCGCTCGAGCCGCGCGGGCTCGTCGTGCGGTGGGACGACGGCCGGCTGACGGTGTGGGGCGCGATCCAGCTCGTGCACCGTCATCGGACCGTGCTCGCCGGTCAGCTCGGCGTCCCCGAGGACCACATCCGCGTGATCGCGCCGCCCGACGTCGGCGGCGGCTTCGGCACGAAGGCGATGTACTACCCCGAATACATCGTGGTCGCGGCGCTCGCGCGCGTGCTCGGCCGGCCGATCAAGTGGATCGAGACGCGGCGCGAGCACACGCTGGTCGCGTGCGTCGAGCGGGATCAGGTCCACGACGTGGAGATCGCCGCGACGCGTGAGGGAAGGTTGCTGGCGTTGCGGGACACGTTCGTCCACGACATGGGCGCGTACACGATCTCCGGCCTCAACCTGCTGCAGAACGCGATGATCCATTCGGTCGGCCCCTACCGGATCCCGACCCTCGATCTCCGATTCCGCGGCGTCGTGACGACGACCACGCCCGTCGGTGCCTATCGCGGCGCCGGACGCCCGTACGGGACCGCGGTGATCGAGCGCGCGATGGATGCGCTCGCGCGCGAGCTCCGGATGGATCCGGTCGCGCTGCGCCGGCGCAATCTCATCGGGCCCGATGCCTATCCGTACGTCACCGGCCTGACCGCCGCGGGCCGCGGCCCGGTGAACTACGACAGCGGCGACTACGCGCGCTGTCTCGCGCTGGCGCTCGACGCGCTCGACCTCCCCGCCGCGCGGCGTGAGCAGGCGCGACTCCGCGCGGAGGGGCGGTATCTCGGGATCGGCATCGTGAACTACGTCGAGGCGACGGCGACGGCGCCGAACGAGAGCGCGATCGTGCGCGTGGACGTCGAAGGCCGCGTCACCGTGATCAGCGGCGCGGCGCCGCAGGGCCAGGGCCACGTCACCATGTTCTCCGGCGTGGTCGGCGAGGTCCTCGGCGTGGATCCCGAAACGATCGACGTGCGCACGGGCGACACGGCGCTCGTCCCGCGCGGCGGCGGCACGTTCGGCAGCCGCACGGCCGCGATCGGCGGCAGCGCGGCGCTGCTCGCCGGGCGCGCCGTCCGTGACAAGGCGATCCGCGTCGCCGCGCATCTGCTCGAAGCCTCGGCCGCCGACGTGGTGTGCGAAGGCGGCAAGTTCTCCGTGCGTGGTTTGCCGAGCCGGGCGCTCGGCTGGCCCGAGATCGCCGCGGCCGCCCACGCCGGGAGCGTACCCGGCGAGAGCCCGGATCTCGAGGCGGACAACCTTTTCGAGGTCGGGCAATCGAGCTTCGCGAACGGCACGCACGCGGTCGTGCTCGAAGTCGATCCCGACACCGGCGCGGTCACGATCCTCCGCTGGGTCGTCGCTCACGACTGCGGGCACGTGCTGCAGCCCGGGATCGTCGACGGCCAGATCCACGGCGGCGTCGTGCAGGGCATTCCCGACGCGCTCAACGTCCAGCTCGCCTACGACGAGCACGGCCAGCGTCTGACCGCGACGCTGATGGAGTACGCGCTGGCGACGGCGGCCGACGCGCCGGCGTCGTTCGAGCTCCGGCACCTGGAATCGCCGACGCCGCTCAACCCGCTCGGCGCGAAGGGCGCGGGCGAAGGCGGCATCATGCCGGTGCACCCGCTGATCGCGCAGGCGATCGAGGACGCGCTGGCGCCGTTCGGGGCGCGCGTCGCGCGCGTGCCGGTGACGCGCGCCGACATCGTGGGAATGACGCGGTCTTGACCTTCTCGCTCATCGGCCGCTGCGAGCGCACCGGCATGTTCGGCATCGCGATCGCGACCGGCGAGATGGCGGTGGGCTCGCGGTGCATCCACGTGGAGCCGCAGGTCGGCGCGGTCATCTCGCAGGCGAGCACGAACCCGGCGCTCGGGCACCACGGGCTCGGGTTGCTGCGCGCGGGCTACGAGGCGCCGCGCGCGCTGGAGGAGATCGCGGCGAGCGATCAGTTCGTCGAGCGCCGGCAGCTCGGCTGCCTCGATACGAGCGGGCTCGGCGCGGCGCGGACCGGCTCCGGCAACAAGCCATGGGCCGGGCATCGCGTCGACCGCAACGTCGTGGTCGCGGCGAACGCCGTCGTCGGCGCGGACGTCGCCGACGCGATGCTCGCCGCGTTCCAGCGCGAGCCCGCACGCCCGTTGTGGGAACGGCTGCTGAGCGCGCTCGAAGCGGGCAAGGCGGCGGGCGGCCAGCCGGACGGCGAAGTGTCGAGCGGGCTCTTCGTCGTCGACCGCGCGCCGTACGCGACCGTCGATCTCCGCGTCGATCTGCACCCGGCGCCGATCGTCGAGTTGCGCCGCCTCGCCGACGCCTACTTCCCGCTGGTCCCCTACTACACGCTGCGTCCGCGCGATCCGAACGTGCCGCCGGCGGCCGAGTGGCTCGCGCAGAAGGGCCGGACACGATGAAGATCAAACGCGTGGAGCACATCGCCATCGCCGTCGACTCGCTCGGACAGTCGATCGACCTGCTGCGCAACACCTTCGGCTTGCATCTCGAGTACGAAGAGCAGATCGGTCAGACGCGTCTGGCGATGCTTCCGGTCGGCGAGACGTACATCGAGCTGCTGGAAGGCCAGGGCCCCGAGTCGGGCGTGACGCAGTGGATCGGCGAGAAGGGCCCCGGGCTGTTTCACATCTGCTTCGAGGTCGAGGACATCGAGGGCGCGCTCGCGGAGCTGAAGCAGAAGGGTGTCAAGCTCCGGGACGAGACGCCGCGGATCGGCCACGGCGGCGCGCGCATCGCGTTCATCGATCCCGCCGCCACGGGCAACGTGTTGATCGAGCTCGCCGAGCTTCCCGCCGGTCACGCCTGATCAGCGCGACGTCGTCACCTCGAGCCCGTTCACGACGCGCCTGACGCCGGGCGCGCCGCCCGCCAGCGTCTCGGCCCGGGCGCGCTGCTCCGGCGACGCGACCGCGCCGTTGAGGCGCACGGTGCCGTCGCGGCTCACCACGCCCACTCGGGTGAGGTTCGCGCTCTTCTCCGCGACCAGGCGCGCCTTCACCTCCGCCTCGATGCGCGTGTCCTCGAGCGGATCGAACGTGGCGCACGCTCCGAGCGCGAGCGCGATGCACGTCACGACGATGACGCGCCGCCCGCGATCAATCATCGACGTCCTTCAGCGGCAGACCGAATCGCCGCAGGACCTCGCGCACCTTCGACGGCCGCGGCCCTTCGGGCTCGAGCACCTCGAGCTCGACGTGCGCCTCCGCGCTCTGGCGCTCGTCCACGGCGGTCTCGCGCAGTCGATCCGCGTCGATCCCCGCCTGCTTGAACGCCGTGCGGACGGCCTCGAGGCGGCGGTCGCCGAGGTCGGGCACGGCGGACGCCGGGACCGGCGTGCGCTCGAGCATGGCGCGCGGGAGCGCCGCGCCTTCGGCCGACGCCCGCGTCTCCCGCGCGACAGACGTCGCCGGGATGCGCTGCTTGATGGCGACGATGTCGCGCGCCGACACGACGGGCCGGAGCGTCATCCGCACGTCGGGCAGCTCATCCATGAACGCGACGAGTCGCGTGACACGCGCCCGTCCTTCAGGTGTCAGATCAGCGGTCCCCGGCTCGAACCGGATCGGATCCACCTGGATCTTCTGGATCTTCAAGTCGGCGCTGAACTGCACGCGGCCGATCCAGCTCACGGGCAGTGTGATCGCGTTGATCGCCACCGTCCGGATCGCCGCCCACATCGTCTCGCGGAAGTCGAAGCGCGGATCGCTCAGACGGCCGTCCACCGGGAACGACAGTTTGATGTCGCCGCCGCGGTCCTTCATCAGCGACGTGATCGTCCCGAGCGGCAGTCCGATGCGTGACTGCGCCTGATCGTCCGGACCCGCCTTGACGAGCTGCAGCCGGCTGATGCGGATGTCGCTCTTCGCGGACAGCGCGTCACCGTCGACCTTCGCGCGCAGCTTCGCGCTCAGCCGGCCGTCGCGGCTCTTCCACCCCACGTTGTTGACCAGGTAGGAGTTCGCGCGTGG
Source organism: Candidatus Rokuibacteriota bacterium (assembly GCA_016866775.1). Lineage (GTDB taxonomy): Bacteria > Methylomirabilota > Methylomirabilia > Rokubacteriales > CSP1-6 > VGLJ01. Next base: position 81,479 of record VGLJ01000012.1, read on the forward strand.
GACGGCGAACTCGCGGATCTCGCCGTCGAGGTCGAGGCGCAGCGGGCCCTGCAAGACCGCGAGCGTGCCGCGGAGATCGAGGTCCGCCGTGCCGCCGACGCGCGCGGTCATGTCGAGGCGCGCGGGTTTGCCCGCGGTGCTGGTCAGGCCATCGAGGCGGAGGCGCGCGGCGTCGACGTCGACCGCGAACGCCGGCGTGATCGCGCGATCGACGACGCGCATCCCACCGTCCTCGGCCGTCACGCGCGCGATCGTGATCGCGGTCGCGGATGCCGTCCCGGGCTCGGACGCCGCCGGAGCCGTGCCTTTCGCCGTCCCGCTCGTGGAGGGCACGAGCGCGAGCAGCGGCATTCCGCCCTGGTCGTCACGCTCCAGCAGCAGCCACGGCTTCGCGAGCGCGAGTCGTCCGACCGTCACGCGCTCCGGCCACGCCACGTCGACCTCGGTCGCCGTCGCGCGCTCCGCGCGCACCACCGTGCGCTGCCCATCGCGCACGTCGAGCGCCGACAGGCTCACGGTCCCGCGTGCCGTCGCGCGCCGGTCGGCGAACGAGGGCACGACGACCGCGAGATCGGCGTGCGCGGCACCGGTCACGCGCGCGGCGGTCGGAAGATACGGCTGATAGGGCGCGAGGTCGGCGTTGTTCGCGGTCAGGCGCAGATCGGCGCTCGGCGGATCGATCCCGACCTTGCCCGCGACGCGCACCTGCCCGCCGCCCGGTGGTCGGAACGACGCGCGCGTCGTCAGCGGTCCTTCGAGCGGCCACCCTGTCCCGCCGACGCCGGCGTCGATGCCCGCGATGTCGAGCCGCGCCTCCGGCTCGATGGTCGCGTCGCGCCACGCGACGGCACCGTCACGCACGACGATCTCGCCGACATCGACGCGCACCGCCGGCGCCGGGCCTTTCAGGCGGGCTCCCACGGCACTCGCGGAGGGCCCGGATTCACTCCGGGCCCGGAGCGTGGGGGGCTTGGGGGGGCGTCTCGCACCCCCCAAAGTCCAACCAATGGGAACGTGCCGTCGCCCGCACGCTCCACGATCGTGCGAGGTCCCGTGACGACGACGCGCTTCACGCCGATGCGCGTCGGCCACTCGACCTCGAGCCCGCTCGCCTCGATGCGCTGCGCGCGCACGAGGTCCTGGCGCGCATCGGCGACCACGAGACCGCGCACGCGTGCGCCGACCGGAACGAACTGCGCCCACGCGGCGAGATTGACGTCGGTCGCACGCAGCGCGAGCTGCGTCGCGGCGGGCGGCGGCCGCACCGTCCCCGCGACCGCGAGATGACCGCCGCCCGGGATGCTCGCGTGCACGTCGACACGCCCGGGCGTGGTCGCGGGCCACGTGAAGTCGCTGACGCTCGCGCGCACCGTCGAGGGTCGCAGCGCCCGCGCCGACGGATCCCGCACGCTCATCGTTCCGTCGGTCGCCAGACGCTCGACACGCATCGCCCCCTCGCGCAACCCGAAGCCGATGAGCCGGCTCGTCAGCTTCGGGATCCGCGCGAGGACCTCGCGCCGTCCGCCGGCTTGCACGAGCACGACGTCCTCGAGCCACCCGCTCGCGTCGGCGCGCAGCCCGTGGCGCGCGTCGAGCGCGACCGTCACGGTGGTCGTCGTCCGCCCGCGGTCGATGTCGAAGGTCGTGTTCGGCGGGAAGTAGACGCGCGCGGGGGTCAGGTCGAGGCCCTCCACTTTCGCGGTCGCGTGCAGATGGATCGGACAGAGGCGCAGGCTCTTCACCTCGATCGAGAGCGGCGCGCCCGCGGTGATCGACGTCGCGACCGCGGTGCCGTCGTCCCTGACCGTCGAGAGATTGCGCGCGTCGACGTTCATGTGCTCCGACGCCCGCGTGCGCGGCTCGGCGAGCGCGCGGTCCTCGAGCGTGACACGCCCGCGCGCGACCCGGAAGCGCTCGATCGTCACGTCGCCGCCTTTCTCGTTCGACTCCGACCGGCCGAGCAGGTCCGAGATGTTGAGCTCGTCGTTCGGCAGGCGGACGAGACGAACGATCGAATCGCTGAGGACCAGCTCGTGGATGCGCAGGTGACCGCTGAGGAGCCACACGAGCGAGAGATGAAGGTCGAGACGCGGCAGCTCCGCGAACGGCGTCGTGCCGTCGCGCTCCGCGAGCCGGAAGTTGTGGACGGTCACGCGCCCGCGAAGGAGGCGCACGTCGACCGCGTCGATGCTCGCCTTGCGCCCGGTCATCGCCTGGATCTGCGCGACGGCCGCATAACGAACGATGCCGTTCAGCGCGAGGACCACGACCGCGCCGCCGACGAGGAGGAGCGCGACACCCAGGACGAGCCACCGTCGAGCGTTCATGACCCGACGGGAACAGGCAGCATACGGCGCGCCAGTCAGATCGACTTTGCAAAAAGGAACAACTGCGAGTCCGCTCAAGGTTTCCGGCGGTACGGCGCGTGGCCGAGCACCTCGACCTTCTGAAACCCCGGGCACCAGCGCGGGTGAAAGGGCATACTCTCCGCCACCACGGGAGGCACAATGACGACCTGGCGCCTGATCGGAGTCTCCGTCCTCGCTCTCGCCCTGACCGTGACACCGGCGGCGGCGATGATCGGAGAGCCGCCCACGCTCGACACGCACACGACGACGGCCATCGAGAAGATCCAGGCCGTGTTCTACGACGACGTCGGCCGCATCAAGATGGGCGACTTCTTCTCGCTGCACGCCCTGCGCGACCTCAAGGGCTTCCGGAACGGGCACGACCTCCACTCCCGGAACACGTGGCCGGCGAAGTAACCGGCATCACGCGGGAGGTCGGCCCGGGCGGCTTCACGTTCTTCCGCATCGACACGGACCGCTGCCAGGCGCGCCTGACCGCGCACGGCGCGCAGCTCTGCGAATGGACGCCGGCCGGGCACTCGTCCTCCGTCGTGTTCCTCAGCCCTCGCGCGATCTTCGCCGCGGGCAAGGCGATCCGCGGCGGCGTACCGCTGTGCTTCCCGTGGTTCGCGAACCATCCGACGGACCGTGCGAAACCGGCGCACGGCTTCGCGCGCACGCGCACGTGGCGCGTCGGCGACGTCACGCGCGATCCCGGCGGTGACACGCGCGTCACGATGCACCTCGCGTCGGACGTCGAGACACGCGCGCTGTGGGACGCCGAGTTCACGGCGACGCTCACGCTCTCGCTCGGCCCCTCGCTGACGATGACGTTCGAAGCCGAGAACACCGGCGCCACGGAGATCGGCTACGAGATCGCCCTCCATACCTATCTCGCGGTCGGCGACGTCGAGCGGATTCGCATCCACGGCCTCGAGCGGACGCGCTACATCGACAAGGTCGACGGCGCCAGGGAGCAGCGCGCGGGTGACGAGCCGTTGATGCTCACCGGCGACACCGACCGCGTGTTCCTCGACACGACGGCGACCTGCACGGTCGAGGACCCGGTCCTCCGACGGCGCATCGTCGTGGCGAAGGGCGGCTCGCCGGTGACGGTCGTCTGGAATCCGGGCCGCGAGAAGGGACCCGGCGTCGCCGACATCGGCGACGCCTGGCAACGGTTCGTGTGCGTGGAGACCGCGGCGTGCACGCCGCACGCGGTGCGCCTGGCGCCCCGCGCGCGCCACGCGATCACCGCGCGGGTGGACGTCGAGCCGCTGTCCTAGCGCTCGAGCGTAATCGCCACGTCGCGGTCGTTTCTCCCGCGGGCGAAGATCTCGAGCGCGTCCGGCAGCTCGTAATAGATCTCGAGCGTGTTCCCGTCCGGGTCGTTGAAGTAGATGCTCTTCTGGCTCACGTGGTCGATGCTGCGCGTGATCTCGACCCCGTGCGCGCGCAGCGACGCGTTGGCGTCGATGAGATCGTCCTCGGTGGCCACGCGGAACGCGATGTGACCGAGCCCCCGCGCGCCCGGCGTCTGCCGCTCCGCCAGCGCCGCGTCCTTCACCTGGAAGAGGTCGATGCAGTGGCTCTGCCCAGGGAGCGACATGAACGTGCCGCCGTGCTCGGGGTCTTCTTCCAGGATGTGGAAGCCGAGGACCTCCGAATAGAACTTCTTGGACCGCTCGAGATCGAGGACTCGCACGAGAATGTGGCCCAGCTCCTTCAGACGCACCATCATGGCCTCCCCAAGAGAGCCTTCCCCCAGGCACTATACTCTCTCGCGATGACGACCGGTGCCGCTCCCCGGATGGCCGTGCACCGTCGGGGCAGCGGCCCCGACCTCGTGCTCTTCCACGGCGGCATGGGATCGTGGAAGCATTGGGCGCGGAACGTCGACGCGCTCGCCGCGCGCTTCACCGTTCACGCGCTCGATCACCCGTCGTACGGCGCCTCCGCGTCGGTGCCTCGCGACACGACGGGCGCGCAATATCTCGAACTGATGCACGAGCTCATCACGGAGATGTTTCCCGGCGAGACGCCGCTGCGCTTCGGCGGCTTTTCGTTCGGCGGCGCGATCGCGACCCACCTCACCCGCCGGCTCGCGCCGCGCGTGACGCACCTGTGTCTCGTGTCCCCCGCCGGGTTTCCCGCGCGCAAGTTCGGCGGGCGGCCGATCCGCAGCTACAAGGAGGCCGCCGGTGATGACACGAAGTTCCGCGAGATCGCGCGCCACAACCTGGGCGTGAACATGCTCCACGACCCCGCGAGCATCACGGACGAGGCGGTCGACATCCAGAGCGATGGCGTCCGGCACGCGCGCTTCGACAGCCGCAAGGTCAGCGCCGGGGGCACGTTGTTGCGCGATCTCACCGCGCTCCGCAGCGAAATGGACGCGCGGCGCTGCAAGCTCCGCGTGCTGTGGGGTATCGGCGACGACTCCGCCTTTCGGCCCGCCGACCTCCTGATCGGCGAGATCCGTGAGGCCGTCGGTGGGACCCTGGACGTCCACCGCGTGCCCCGCGCCGGCCACTGGGGCGCGTACGAGAACGCGCACGAGGTCAATCGGCTGATGCTGGAGTTCTTCTCCAGCTAATGATTCCTGCCTAAGTAATGTCCTAGAGCGATTATGCTCTCCTGTGGGGGGACGACATGCGCCCACAGGGGAGCCCGGCTGAGCTCGAGAAGCGACGCCTGCGCGCCATCGACCTGCTTCAGCGTGATGTCCCCGTTCATGTCGTCGCCGACCGTCTCGGGGTCGATCGCCGCTCGGTCCGTCGATGGAAGCGGACCCACCGCCGTC
>VGLJ01000013.1 GCA_016866775.1 Candidatus Rokuibacteriota bacterium
CAACAGGAGGCGCTGGCCCTTGGCTAATTCGGACAGCAGGATGGTCAGGCCTGATCGCCGCCGCCGACTCGAGCCGTCCAATACCCCAGCAAACCGCCGGGTCCCCCGGTCGCGACCCGGCTAATTTCAGGACTCCTGACATGAGCGGGTATGCCGCCGAATCTTCGCAACTTCGCCTGGAGGGTGCGTAACAAGTCGTGCATCACTGACGACAGGTCGCGGACGCCGAAACTCTGGCGAACGCGCAACGCGGTCGAGTTTGGCCACCCGGACAGACCTGATGCTCGTTTCTGAACGTCCGAGGTTGCATAAATTCTTGCGCCCATATCAGGAGTCCTGAAATTATTTTCGGATCAGGGCTAACTTAGGGCCGTATTTGGGTAGAATTTATGTATTCACTGGCGGAAAAGACGAACCTACTGACATAAGCTTCTGTAACGAAAATATCTTCACTCAGGCTACAGAATGGCATCACTACCCTGAGGGCACACACAGCTGGGACTTACCCAATCGAGGAGTTGATACTCCTGTTGACGGAGAATGTGCTCGCGCCAAGAATCCAATTCTAAGATTCCAAATGTGTAGAAATGATAAAATTACATTCGATGTACTGCACAAAATAAGGGCAATTATCGAAAAAGATTTGTTTGGTGGGTAGTCTCGGACTCGAACCGAGAGTTCGCCGTCTCCGGCAGCACGGGCACGCCCGATGCGCACCTGCACCTGAGCCTCTGGCGGGTGTCGCCGAAGCCGGGGACGCCGGAGTTCAGGGCGTTCCTCCAGCGGGCGATCGGGCGGGGCGACCGCGACGCCGTCCTGGCCGACCCCGCCCTGCCGGGGCCGGGCCAGCGAGCGATAGAAGCTGTCGTCGAAGTGGATCTGCTGCCGGGCTTCGCCGGGGCCGTTGTTGATCGCGAGCGCGCTGGACAGCAGGTAGTTCGGCTCGAGCAGGTGGTCGAGCAGGCGCAGGATGCGCGGGTGACTCACGAGGTCCGCGAAGACCGCGGACTTCGCCAGCAGGGCAAACACGCGCTGGGAGTGACGCCCCTCGAAGGCATTGCGCCCCGTCGGCGTCGTCGCGACGTGCGGCGCGAGCGCCGCGCGGATCGCGTCGACCTCGCGGGCGCTGAGGAGCGCGGGGAGCACCACGAAGCCGTGCTCGTCCAGCGCGTCGAGCTCGGACGCGAGCGTCGCCATCGCCGGCCTCCCGGCCGCGCGGGAGGTGGGATCCCCGCACGGCCGGGAACTATTATGGACCGGGGGGGCTGGACGCGCCTACTTCGACGCGGGCGTCGTTGAAGCAGGCCCCTTCGGCGATGTCGGCGTGATGGGTGGGGCAGAGCGCGGAGATCGTCTGCCCGTTGTCGCTCGTGTCGAGCCACGCGCCCTTGAGCGAGCAGACGACGCCGCGCGGGATGACGTCGGTCACGCGCAGCGGCAGGTGCACCTCGCCGAGGTCGTTCCACACCCGCACGCGCACGCCCTCGGTGAGGCCGCGTGCCGCCGCGTCGTCGGGATGCATCTCCAGCGGCGGCGTCGTCGCGCCGTTCACGCCGCCGAACGTCGAGGTGATCATCCGGTCCGAGGCCGGCGAGATCAGGATCAACGGATAGCGTGACTCGACCGGCGCGAAGCGCGGCAGCCGCGCGTCGTACTTCTCGGCGAGGTACGACGACGTCAGCTCGACCTTGCCCGACTTCGTGTTCGGGAAGACGTTCTTGAACAGCACGTAGTCCTCGCCGTTCGCCGTCATCGCGAGCGCGCGGTCCGTGGGAATCGCGCTTGGCCGCAGACCGCCCAGCCGCGGGTCGGCGGGATCGAGCGCGTCGTCCATCAGCTCGGCGTCGCTGGCCGCGAACGCCGGGTCGGTGAATCCGAAGCGCGCGGCCAGGCGCCGGAAGATCTCGGTGTGCGGCAGCGACTCGCCCTGCGGCGGGATGACGGGCTCGGCGCGTTGCAGCCAGTGCGTCCCGTACGCCGGATAGAGGTCCGCGAACTCGAAGTGGGTCGCGGCCGGCAGCACGATGTCGGCGTAGCGCATGCTGTCGGTCATCGCGACGTCGGAGCCGACGATGAAGAGATCCTCGCGGAGCAGGCCGCGGCGGAGGCGGTTCTGGTCGGGATGCACGACCACCGCGTTGTGGTTGTAGATGAACACGGCCTTGATCGGCGGATCGAGGCGCTCGTCCAGCAGGTGCGCGCCGACGTCGATGATGTTCACCATGCGCGTGCCCGGCGGCAGGAGATCGGGGCGGCGCAGGCGGTTCGGCGTCATCGGGAAGGCGTTGCGCGCGCCGTTGATCAGCCCGCCGCCCGGCACGCCGAACTTCCCCGCCAGCGCGGGCAGCGCGAAGACCGCGCGGATGCCGCTGCCGCCGTTCTGATTGCGCTCGAGCCCGTTGCCGACGTTGATCGCCGCGGGCGACAGCGTGGCGTACCACTCCGCGAGCGTGCGGATCTGCGCTTCAGGGATCCCGCAGACCTCTGCCGCGCGCGCGACGTCGTAGCGGCGCGCCTGCGTCATGAACTCGTCGAAGCCCTCCACGTGGCGCGCGATGAAGTCGCGGTCGAGCGCGCCGCGCCGCTCCAGCTCGGCGGCGATCGCCCACGCGAGGACCACGTCGGTGCCGGGACGCAGCGCGATGTGCAGGTCCGCCTGCCGGGCGATCGGCGTCCGGCGCGGGTCGACGACCACGAGCTTCGCGCCCTGCTTGCGCGCGCGATTGATCACCGGCATCAGGTGCAGGTTCGACCAGGTGACGTTGCCGCCCCACGCGATGACGAGGCGGGCGTGCTCGGCGTGCTCCGGCCGCATGCCCGGGACGGTGCCGAACGTCCCCGCCCACGCCTCGGAGCGCACGCCGCCGCACATCGGCTTGCGGTCGAGCTGCGTCGCGCCGAGGCGATGAAAGAACCGGTAGTCCATCGAGCCGACGGCGAGCGCGCCGTGCGGCCCCGCGTAGTTCAGCGGCAGGATCGCCTGCGGCCCGTGCGCCGCGATGATCGCGCCGAAGCGGGCGTGGACGACGTCGAGGGCGGCGTCCCACGAGATCCGCTCGAAACTGGTTCCGCCGCGCGGCCCCACGCGACGTAGCGGCGTCTTGATCCGCCGCTCGCCGTGCACGAACCCCGGGTACATCGCGGGCACCTTCGCGCAGACGACGCCGTTCGTGTACGGATTCGCGTGCGAGCCGCGGACGGCGACGATGCGCTCGTTCTCCACGGTGACGGTGAGGCTGCACGTGTCGGGGCAGTCGAGCGTGCACACGCTGTGACGTTCCGTGGTAGCCATGCCCGACACTATGCCGAGGCGCCGCGCGGTGTGGGAAGAGCCAATCGGTTACGCCACGCCGTAGAGATTGGCGGCGTTCCCGCCGAGGATCTCGCGCGCGACGCCGAACGCTTCGGTCGGTGCCAGGGCGCCGAGGCCCATCAGCTCGTCGAGCACGACGCCCAGGCTCCGGCGGCCCCACCGCGCCGCGAGCCAGAACAGCTCCGGGATGGCGGACGCGTCGCTCGAATAGAGCACCTTGCTCGTCGGCGCGAGACCGAGGAGCTGGCGTAGCACGGTCGGGATCTCCGCCGCCACGTGCGGGTTGGCGAGACCGAAGTCGGCATAGACGTTCCGATAAATGGACGCCAGGTAGCCGAGTCGCGCACGTACGGATAGCTCGCGTGCAGCAGGACGAAGGCGACGGTGCGGTACGCGTCCTTCTCGAGCAGGGGGCGCAGGTGGAGCGGGTTCGCGCCGAGCAGATCCACGTCGGGATCGCCGAAGCCGGTGTGGAACTGCACGGGCAGCGACTGTCGTGCCGCGCTCTCCAGCGCGCGGAGCAATAGATAGTCGTTCAGCGGCTTCACCGCGAGGCGAATCCGGCCGTCGCGCCGCGCCTGCTCCCGTACCGCCCCGAACGCGGCACCGGCATCGGCCGCGGTGGTCGGCTGCACGGCGAGGCCCGTCCGGTACGCGATGATGCTCTTCAGCGCGACCGAGCCGCCGGCGCGCGCGCCTTCGACGCCGGCCACGAACGCGTCGACGAACGTCTCGAAGCGATCGTGACGAAGGATCAGCTCCTGCGCGAAGGTCTCGAGCCGCAGCACCGGCAGCACGCGGCAGGGCAGGTGCCGTGCGTGCTCGGCGTGCGACCACGTCTCGCCGGTCTGGTGGCCGTAGTCGACCAGCACCGCGGTGACGTTCGCTTCGCGCAGCACGCGGCTCGCGAAGACTTCCGGCGGATTCTTCTCGCGCGCGGCCAGCACGGCCTCCACCGTCGGCTCGCAGTCGAGCCTGCCGGCCAGCTCCTTGATCGCCCACCGGAAGAAGATCGTTTCCGGCACGTGGCGCGCGTGCATCGCGCGGTCGGCGCTCTCGGTGAAGAAGCGCGCGTACTCGGTGGCCGTGAACGGCCCGCCCGCCCGGAGGAGCGGGTGACAGTGCTGGTCGACGATGGGAACGGTCGAGAGGTCCAGCTCAGAACTTCCAGAAGTGGTGCTTCGTCTCGAACACCGCGTCCTCGCGGGCGAAGGCCTCGGCCTCCGAGTGCTTCACCGCCAGATACGCGCGCGCGAGCGGCGCGCCGAGTGCTCCCATCAACGCGCGATCCTTTTCGAGGTTGTCGAGCGCGGCGCCGAGCGTCGTCGGATACCGCTGGATCCCGCGCGCGGCGCGCTCGGTGTCCGACAGCGTGCCGGGGTCGACGAGCACGGGCTCGCCGAGCTTCAGCGCGCGCGTGACGCCGTCGAGCCCGGCGGCGAGCAGCCCGCCCAGCGCGAGATAGGGATTCGACGACGCGTCCGACGCCTTCAGCTCCGCGTTGGTCGAGCCCGCGCGGTCGGACGGAAAGGTCGACGGGGCGCGGATCGCGGCTTCGCGATTGTCCGGGCCCCACGCGGTGAACGCCGAGCTCCAGAAGTGCGGCTGCAGCCGGCGATAGGAATTGACCGTCGGGCAGGTGAGCGCGAGCAGCGCGGGGAGATGCTCCAGCACGCCGGCGATGAAGTGATACCCGAGCGCGCTCACGCCGTAGCGCCCGCGCGGATCGTGCATGAGGGAGCGGCGCCCGGCGGAGTCCCACAGACTGAAGTGGATGTGGCCGCCGTTGCCCGCCTGGTCGAGGAACGGCTTCGGCGCGAGCGAGGCGAAGAGGCCGTGACGATACGCGACGCCGCGTACGGTCTCCCGGTACAACACCTGACGATCCGCGGCCTCCAGCGCGGCAGCGTGGCGGATCGAGAGCTCCTGCTGCCCGTGGCCGAGCTCCGGGTAGTACTGCTCGACCTGGATGCCCTGCGCCTCCAGCGCCGCGACGATCTCGTCCATCACCGGCGCCGCCGTGGTCATGCCGAGCGTCGAGAAGCAGAGGCTCTCGTCGAGCGGCGCGAACGTGCCGTCCCCGCGCCGGATCGCCAGCGTGAACTCGCACTCGAACGCCGCGCGCACGCCGAATCCTGCCCTGGCGCACGCGGCGATCTGGCGCTTGAGAAACGATCGCGGACAGACGTCCCACGGGGCGCCGTCCAGCGTGCACATGTCGGTCGTCATCGCCGCGGCGTGCGGCGCGTACGGCAGCACGGTGAACGTGCGCGGGTCCGGCTTGAGGCGGATCTCGCCGACGGGGCCGAGGCCCTCGACCGGCTGGAGCTGGGCGAGCATGTTCATCGCCTGCATCGCGACCGTGAGACCGATCCCGTCGGTGATGCGCGAGGCGAGGCTCTCGACGTGCGTGGCCTTGCCGCGGGTGACGCCGCCGTTGTCCGTATAGAGGAAGCGGATGAGCCGCACGCCGGCGCGCCGGGCGGTGGCGGGTGTGACGCGACCCCGAGGCGTTGCCATGGCGGTTGAGCCGTAGGATAGCCGAGATGCTCGTCTGGAAGCTTCTGCTCACCCCCGTGCTGATCGCCGCGGCGAGTCTCGCCGGCCGCCGGTGGGGACACGCGGTGAGCGGCTGGTTCGTCGGGCTCCCACTGACGTCCGGACCGGTCGCGCTCTTTCTCGCGCTCGAGCGCGGCACGAGCTTCGCGGCGGACGCCGCGCTCGGCGCGCTCGCCGGCGCGATGGCCGAAGCCGCGTTCTGTCTCGCCTACGCCTACCTCGCGCGTGGCGCGACGTGGCCGGCGGCGCTGGCGGGCGCGACGATCGCGTTCACGCTCGTCGCCGCCGCGCTGCAGCGCGCGGTCACCTCGTGGCTCATCGCCGCGCTCGGCGCCTTCGTGACACTGGCGATCGCGCTTTCGCTGATGCCGCGGCTGCGCGCGATGAGCGCCGCGGCGCCGCCACCGCGGTGGGACGTGCCCGCGCGCATGGTCATCGCCACCGCGCTGGTGCTCGCCATCACGGAGTCGGCGCCGGTCGTCGGCGCCCGCGTGAGCGGCGTGCTCGCGACGTTTCCTGTCTACGCGGCCATCCTCACGGTCTTCGCGCATCGCCTCGGCGCGGCGTCGGCGGTGCAGGTGCTTCGCGGCCTCCTCTGGGGGCTGTTCGGCTTCGTGGGGTTCTTCGTGATCCTGGGCGCGGCGCTCGAACAGACCGGGATCGTGTTCGCCTTCGTGCTCGCGAGCGGGGCCGCCCTCGCGATCCAGGCGATGTCGTTCCTCGCCGCGCGCCCGCGGTGAGCCTGTCGATATACTCCTCATCGATGCCTCGTGGTAGGCGGCTCGTCAATGCGCTCGCGGTGCTCGCGGGCGCGGGGGTCCTCGCCGGGATGCCGATCGGCGCTCACGCGCAAGCGGATGGCGCGCGCGTGCGAAGCCTGATCCGCGACCTCAAGAGTCGCGACTACGACACGGCGAATGGCGCCCTCGATCGGCTGTCCACCATGACGCACCCCCGTCCGGAGATCGTCGCCGGATTGATCGAGGCGCTGCGGACGGGCGAGTGGAACCGCTGTGGCGGCGACATGCGCGATGGCATCGCGCGCACGCTCGGCGAGTGGGGCGCGAAGGGCGCCGTCGCGCCGTTGCTGCAGCTCGTGAAGAGCGGCAAGCCGATCGAGCACGAATGCTCGCAGTGAGGATGCTGTCTGCTGGCCGTGACGCCAGCGGCGGTCCTCGAAGCGAGGTGGAAGGCGGAGCTGCTGGTGACGCTCGGCAAGGTGGCGCCGCCGCGCTACGCGAATTTCATCGGGCGCCACCGCGACGACCCGAGCTTCGAGGTGCGTCGTGCCGTCGCCACCGCGCTCGGCGTGATCGACAACGACGCGATCGCCGTCCCGGTCCTCGTCCATGTGCTGGCGCGTCACAGCCGGCGCGAAGACTTCTTCGTGCAGTGGGACGCGGGGCAGTCTCTGATCGCGATCGCCAGACGACGGTCGCCCGACGGCGTGCGCCGGAGGCTCGTCGAGCTGCTCCAGGAGCCGTTCGGCATGACGGTCGTCATCGCCGCGCGAGGCCTTGCCGCAACGGGCGACGCGCGGGGCATCGCGAAGCTCCGGGATCTGACGGCTCACCCCGACGGCGACGTCCGCCGTGAAGCCGTCCTCGCGCTCGGGGAGCTCGTCGATCGCGGAGGCGCCGACGCCGTGACCCGCCGGCTGACCGACGACAACGTCGCCGTCCGGGCCGCGGCCGTCTACGCGCTCGCGCGCATGAAGGGGGCGGCCGTGGTGCCCGAGCTCCGTCAGGCCGTGCAGGACGCGCTCGCGTACGAGCGCGAGCGCCGGCGGCAGACGGGCGAGAAGCCGGAGGCGTTGGAGCGGCTCGGCATCGGCATTTTCGACCTCCGGGAGACGCTGCAGGAGGCGATCACCGAGACGCAGACGAAAGGGTAGAATGGCCCCACTTCGAGTCCCGGACCCCCTCGGACCCGCAACGGAGGATCGAGCGATGGCTTTCGACCTGGTGATCAAGAACGGCGTGGTGATCGACGGCTCCGGTCTGCCCCGCTTCCGCGCCGACGTCGGAGTGAAGAACGGGCGCATCGCCTCGATCGGCCGCATCCGCGAGAGCGCGCGCGAGACGCTGGACGCAGAGGGCCACGTGGTCGCGCCGGGCATCATCGACGGCCACACCCACATGGACGCGCAGATCTTCTGGGATCCGCTCGGGACCTGCTCGTGCTGGCACGGCGTGACGAGCGTCGTCATGGGCAACTGCGGCTTCACGCTCGCGCCGTGCGCCGAGAAGGACAAGGCGATGGTGATCCGGAACCTCCAGCGGGCCGAGGACATCTCGCCCGAGGCGATGGAGGCCGGCATCACGTGGAAGTGGACGACCTTCCGCGAGTGGCTCGACGTCCTCGACGGCCTGCCGAAGGGCATCAACTACTCGGGCTACCTCGGCCACTCCGCGCTCCGAACGTACGTCATGGGCGAGCGCGCGTTCGACGAGCAGGCCAGTGACGACGACATGCGGCGCATGGAAGCCGAGCTGCGCGACGGCCTGCAGGCCGGCGCGCTCGGCTTCACGACGTCGCGCTCGCCGAGCCACGAGACGCCGGACCGCCGTCCCGTCGCCAGCCGCGTCGCCAGCTGGGAAGAGGTGCGCCGGCTCGTCAACGTGATGGGGGAGATGAACGCCGGCATCTTCGAGTTGGCGGGCGAGAACACCGACCGCGCCCTCGGCTACGAGGACGCGCGCGCCGACTATCACCGCCGGCTCAAGGCGCTCGCCGTCGAGAGCGGCCGGCCGGTCACGTTCGGCCTGTTCAGCCGCAAGGACGCGCCCGGCGTCTACAAGGACTACGTGAAGCTGCTCGACGACACGGCGGCCGCGGGCGGCCGGATGTTCGCGCAGGTCCACAGCCGCGCGCTCTCCGCGATCATGTCGTTCAAGACGCAGACGCCGTTCGACAAGCTCCCCGTGTGGAAGGAGCTGCGCAAGCTGCCGCTCGCCGAGCAGAAGGCGAAGTTCCAGGACCCGGAGATGCGCGCGAAGCTCGTCGAGGCCGCGGGCGCGAAAGTCGAGAACCGGTCGCTCGGGACCGAGGCGCGGCCCGGCGCCTACGAGAAGCTCCTGATCCTCGACGACGTCCACGGCATCCATCGCTCCGTGGTCGAGGTCGCGAAGCAGCGCAACATCCATCCGGTCGAGCTCATGATGGATCTCGCGATCGAGCGCGACATGAACGTGTTCTTCTTCCACCCGATCGCGAACGAGGACCAGGACATCGCGCTCGAGCTGATGAAGCTGCCGCGCGCGGTGGTGACGTTCTCCGACTCCGGCGCGCACGTCTCGCAGCTCATGGACAGCTCGCTGCAGACGCACCTGCTCGCGTACTGGGTGCGCGAGCGGCAAGCGTTCACGCTGGAAGAGGCGGTGCGGATGCTGACGCTCGTGCCCGCGACCCAGTGGGGCTTCCACGACCGCGGCCTGCTCCGCGTGGGCATGGCGGCCGACGTCATGGTGTTCGACCCGGACACCATCGCGGCCGAGATGCCCGAAGTCGTCCACGACCTGCCGGCCGGCGCCAAGCGGCTCATCCAGAAGACGCGCGGCATCGCCGCCACGGTCGTCAACGGGGAAGTCCTGCTGAAGAACGGCAAGCACACCGGCGCGCTCCCGGGCCGGCTGCTGCGGGGTCCGCTGGCCGTGCGATAGCCTAGATGCCGGTCGGACGGCACTCGCGAAGCGGCACGGCTCCGCCGGGCCGCGGAGCGTGGGGGGTTTGGGGGGTGCGTCTCGCACCCCCCATGTTTCTCAAGTTTGCGGAGGTCGCGGCCGATGGGCTTCGGAGAGGGGCTCCGAATGACCCGTTGGCCGCGACTTTTTGTTTCAGCGCTCTGGGCAGACGAGCCCACCGCCCAGGAGGCCGCGCTCATCGCGGCCTTCGCCATCGTGGTTCCGTTCGGCTGGCTGGTGCTCCTCGTCCGCCCGATCCGCCGCCTGCTCCGCTCCCGCTGATCTGCCTCCGTCTGTATCGCGCCACTGTATCGAGTCCGTCACATTGACGGTTCGTGAAGACCGTCGTTAAGGTGTGGACGTGGTGGCCGACGCGAGCGCGCCGAACCTCGACCCCGGGATCCGACTGATCCTCGAAGAGATCCGCGACTTGCGGATCGAGATGCGTGAGGATCGCCGCCACGCCGACGCTGCGGCCGAGGCCGATCGGCGGCAAGCGGCCGAGGATCGGCGCCGCGCCGACGCGGTGGCCGAGGAGGATCGGCGGCAGGCGGCCGAAGACCGCCGGCAAGCGGCGGAGGACCGCCGGCAATCGGACGAGCGATTCGAGCAGGCCATGGCGGCCACGCGGGCTGCGTGGGCCGACCTCCGCACCGTCGGCCAGGCCATCGTCAAGACACTGAACCGGCACACGCGGCTGCTCGAGAACCAAACACGCGTGCTCGAAAGCCACTCCCGCGTGCTCGAGAACCAGTCGCGCCTGCTCGAGAACCAGTCACGCCTGCTCGAGAGCATCGACCGCAAGCTCGGCGTGCGAGGCGACGGCGGCCGGGAAGGTGACGGACGCGGCTAGCAGCGCGTCCGCCACGCACGCGGCTCAGGCGATCTTCACGATCCCGGGCTCGACGACCTTGAAACGGTCCGCCACCAGCGGATCGTGGCCCGCGACGATCAGCTTCTCCTTGCCCGCGAGCTCGTGGATCCGGTCGAAGCCCGCGAGCATCTCGGGCAGGCTCGTGATGATCTGGGTCGGCTGCCCCGTCTCCACGTTGCGGTAGAAGTGCGAGGCATCGGATGTCAGCACGACCGTGCCGCTGTTCGTCTTCACGCTGACGATCTGCAGCCCGGCGGTGTGACCGCCGACGCGATGCACGGTGATGCCCGGCAGCACTTCACGGTCGCCCTCGACGATCTTCAGCTTGCCGCCGTAGTTCAGCGGGACCACGCGCGCGAGCTGCTCGACGTTCGCCGAGCCGCTGAACGCGCTCCGGCCCGCGTACGGTCCCGTCCAGAACGCGACCTCGTCCTTCTGCACCCAGTACTCGGCGTTCGGGAAGAGGCTGTGCCCGGCCCAGTGGTCGTAGTGCAGATGGCTGATGAGCGCCATCTTGATGCCGGCCGCCTTCACGCCGGCGACGCGCTCGACGACCGCGGACGGCCGCACGTAGTTGCGGATGCCGCGCTTCTCCGCGTCGTCCTCGAGGAATCCGGTGTCGACGAGCACGGGCTGCGGGCCGCCGAGGATGAGCCACACGAAGTAGTGGAGCGTGAGCGGCGCGTGCTCCTCGTCGCGATAGAAGAACTGGCAGGTCTTGGTGTCGCGTTCGCCGTACTTCAGCGCGTAGATCTCGTACATGGACGCCACCTCCGTGGCGATGGAGTGTACTACTCTACGGACGCCGTCATGGCGAAGCGGACCAGGCGCCGGCGCACGAAGACGACGGATAGCCCCGCGCGGCGGCTCGCCGAAGCCCGCGCGGAGCTCGAGCTGACCCGCGCCGCGCTGCAGGAGGCGCGGGAGCAGCAGACCGCCGCCAGCGAGATCCTCAAGTCGATGACGCGCTCGGCGTTCGACCTCGAGCCCCTCCTCGCCACGATCATCGAGAACGCCGGGCGGCTGTCGGGCGCCGAGTTCGGCGCCGTCCATCGCTTCGACGGCGAGCTCCTGCATCTCGGCGCCACGTATCGCGGAACCGCGGAGTACCTCGCGTTCGCGCGGCGGGGACCCGTGCGCGCCGACCACGGCTCGGCATCGGGGCGGGCCGCGCTCGAGCGGCGCACCGTGCACATCCCGGACGTCCTCGCCGATCCCGCGTACCGGATGTCCGAGCGCCAGCGCGTGTCCGGCTACCGGACCTTCCTCGCCGCGCCGATGGTGCGCGACCGGACCGTCATCGGCGTCATCAACCTGTGGAAGACGCGGGTGGAGCCGTTCACGAAGCAGCAGATCGACATGCTCGAGACGTTCGCGGCCCAGGCCGTGATCGCCATCGAGAACGTGCGTCTCTTCGCCAGCCTGAACGACCGCCCTGGCGCAGCAGACGGCGATCGCCGGGATCCTGCGCGTCATCAACCGGTCGACGACCGACGTGGAGCCGGTTCTCGAGGTCATCGCCGACGGCGCGCTCAGGCTCTGCGATGGGATGCTCGCGACGGTGTGCCGCGTGGACGGCGATCAAATCCACCTCGTGGCTTCGCGCAACCTCTCCGAGCAGGCACGCGGCGTCTTGCAGCAGACGGACCTGCGGCTGGACCGGGACGAGAACTTGCTGCCGCGGGTCGTCGTCGATCGCGAGACCGTCAACATCGCCGACGCGCAGGCGCCCGATCTTCCGGCGCGCTCGCGCCGCGTCGCGGAGGCCGGCGGCTACCGCGGCCTGTTGCTCGTGCCGATGCTCCGCGAGAGCGGCTGCATCGGCGCCATCGGCGTCGCGCGCGCCGCCTCGGGACGGTTCAACGACCAGCACGTCGGGCTGCTCCGGACGTTCGCGGACCAGGCGGCGCTGGCCATCGAGCACGCGCGTCTCTTCGGCGAGCTGACCCGCTCGGTCGACGAGCTGACGGCGCTCGCGCAGATCAGCCAGACGGTGAGCTCGACGCTCGAGCTCGGGACCGTGCTGACCAGCATCGTGGCGCACGCGGTGGCATTGAGCGCGAGCGATGCCGGCGCGATCTACGAGTACGACGAAGCGGCCCAGGAATTTCACCTGCGCGTGACGCACGCGATGAGCGACGAGCTGGCCGCGGGCTTGCGCGCGGCGCCGCCGCGCCTGGGCGAAGGCGCACTGGGGCGCGCGGGAGCGCTGCGTGAGGCGGTGCAGGTGCCGGATCTCCTCGCCGAGGGCGCCGCCGACCAGCGGATCGGCGAGCTTCTCGTGCGTGCCGGATTCCGCGCCTTGCTGTCGGTGCCGCTGATCCGCGAGGACCGGATCGTGGGCGGGCTGATCGTCCGCCGCCGGGCGCCGGGCGAATTCTCGCCCGCGACGGTCGCGCTGCTCAAGACGTTCGGCGCTCGCCATCCAGAACGCGCGACTCTTCCGCGAGATCGCGGACAAGGGCCGCGAGCTCGAGATCGCGAGCCGGCACAAGTCCCAGTTCCTCGCGAACATGAGCCACGAGCTGCGCACGCCGCTCAACGCGATCATGGGCTACACCGGGCTGCTCCTCGAGGACGCGCGGCCTCCCGAGGAGATCGAGACCCTGGAGAAGGTCCTGCGCGCCAGCCGGCACCTCCTCAACCTCATCAACGACGTGCTCGACCTCGCGAAGATCGAGGCGGGGCGCATGGACCTCGACCTCGGCGAGCTCGACGTCCCCGTGGCGATCGACAGCGCGATGACACTGATCCGCGAGCGTGCGGCCCGCAAGCAGCTCACGCTCGAGCGCCGCGTCGAGTCCGCGGTGCGCGTCGTGCGCGCCGACGAGCGCAAGGTGGAGCAGGTCCTGCTCAACCTCCTGTCGAACGCCGTGAAGTTCACGCCGGAGCGGGGCCGGATCGAGGTGCGCGCGCGCGCCGCGGACGGCATGGTCGAGATCGCCGTCGCGGATACCGGCATCGGGATCGCGCCGGGCGATCAGGAGACGGTGTTCGACGAGTTCCGGCAGGTGGGACAGCCCGGCGCGGCGGCGGAGGGCACCGGCCTCGGCCTCGCGCTGTGCCGGCGGTTCATCGAGCTCCACGGCGGCCGTATCTGGGTCGAGAGCGCGATGGGCGTCGGCTCCACCTTCACGTTCACGCTGCCGGCCTGACGCTCGCCGCGGCGTGTACACTGCTCGACCATGAACTCACGCGATCCGGAGATCGTGCCCCGCACGCCGCGGGAAGGGCAGGAGCAGGGTCAGGAGTTCATCCAGCAACCCGCGAAGCTCATCCGGATCGGCTCCATGGTCAAGGAGCTGCTGGGCGAGGCGCGCCAGTCGCCGCTCGACGAGGCCGGGCGCAAGCGGCTCAAGGAGATTCACGAGCGCGCGATCGCGGCGCTGCGGGAGACGCTGTCGGAGGAGCTCCAGCAGGAGCTGGAGACGCTGTCGTTGCCGCTCGACAGCACGCCGAGCCAGTCGGAGATCCGGATCGCGCAGGCCCAGCTCGTCGGGTGGCTCGAGGGCCTCTTCCAGGGCATCCAGGCCGCGCTCTTCTCGCAGCAGATGGCCGCGCGCGCGCAGATGGAGCAGATGCGCCAGCGCGGGCTGCCGCCCGGTCCCGGCGAGGACGACGGGCGGCGCACGCCCGGCCACTACCTCTGATCGCGATCAGCCCTCGAGCGTCTTGACGTAGACCCCGGGCGAGCCGGGCGCGTGCGTCATGTGCCCGCGCATCGTCGCGCTGATCGGCACCGCGTTCTGCTGCGTCTTCCACGCGTCGCTCTCCGAGACCTTCGGGTGCTCGAACTCGTAGAACGTCATGTACGCCGGCTCGCCCACGACGGCGCGGTAGCGGCGGCCGCGGATGACGCCGGGGACCTTCTCGTAGTTCGGCACGTAGATCGTGCTGTACCACTCGTTCCACTCGCGATCGACGGTCGCCGGCACGCCCATGCGCCCGATCTGCAGCGCCGGCGCCATCCCGCGCGGCGCGTCGGCCGGGTTCGGCGATTTCGGGTGGATCAGCGTGTAGATGTTGCGGATGAACGTCGTCGCGATCGCGTTCGGCCCGATCTTCTTCGTCCACGGCGTCGGATTGTTCGAGACCTTCTTGTAGGCCTCGCTCTCCATCACCCCGGCGTTCTCGAGCTCGTAGACGGCGAGGTGCTTCGGGCCGCCCTTCACCGCTTCGTAGCGCGCGGCGCTGAGGAAGCCGGGAATGCTCAGGCGCTCCGCGATGTGCTCCTCGTTGTACCAGCGGTTGAACTCGGCTTCCTTGTCCGCGGGGACGTCGCACCACACCATGAGGAGTCCGGCGCCCTTCTTGTTCGCCATCTCACACCTCGCCTGCCGGCCGCGCCGGCGCGGGAAACGCTCGACTGGTCGGGGCATTCGCTTCGAACGGGCTCCACAGCCCGAGCTCCTTGCCGATCTCGCGGACGGCCGGGAGCACTTCCTCGCCGAGCAGCCGGATGCACGTGCGCGTGTCCTGCGCGCTCACGAACCCGTCGTTCGCCCAGAATCCGATGATCGACGGCCGTGTCTCCTCGAGCAGGCGGCGGAGCTTCGGAATGACGCTCTTCGGCGTGCCCGCGATGATCTGCTGATTCTTGAGCTGGTCTTCGAAGGCGGCGCCGCGCGGGTTGGAGCGGCGACCCACCGCGTACTCCACGAAGGCCTTGCGCATCGCCGGAGAGAAGTAGCCGGACGGGCTCGACCACACCGGATGCGCGAGGCCCGTGAACTCGCCCTGCATCCACATGAACTGCCGGGCGTTGGCCAGGGCCTTCTCCTCGGTCTCGGCGACGTGCATCCGCTGCAGATAGCCGCGGAACTCCGGGCCGCCGCTGTGACCGTTCTCGGCCGCCACCTTGTCGTAGAGCTCCCAGATCTTCTTGGTCGCTTCGATCTCGGTCGACAGCGCGATGTACGGATAGCCGACCTTCGCCGCCCAGATGATCGTCTCCTTCGAGAGCACGCCGGGGATCCACACGCGCGGATGCGGCTTCTGCAGCGGCACCGCCCACGGGTTGATCACGCGATGGTGGTAGTGAGTGCCCTCGAAGCGGAACGGCCCGGTCTCGGTCCAGGCCTTGATGATCACCTCGTGCGCTTCCTCGAAGCGCTCGCGGTTGTACGCCGGGTTCACGCCGGTGGCGAGCTGCTCCTGGCCGCCGCCGCGCACGAAGCCGGAGACCAGCCGGCCCTTCGACACCATGTCGATCATCGCCAGCTCTTCGGCGAGCCGCAGCGGATCTTCGGCGAGCGGCAGGGGGTTGCCGAGCAGCACGATCTTCACGCGCTTCGTCATCGCGGCGAGGATCGAGGCGAAGACGTTGCACTTGGCCTGCATGCAGAACGGCGCGTTGTGGTGCTCGTTCAGCATGATCCCGTCGAAGCCGACCTCTTCCGCGAGCTTGTACTGCTCGAGGTACTCGTTGTAGAGGCGGCTGCCGGCGACGGGGTCGAAGTACTTGTTCGAGAACATCAGCGCGGTGGCGCCGAAGTCGAGACCGGCCTTCTCGTCGTACGCCGACATCGGCTGCTCGGTGAAGTACATCAGGTGCATGTCTCAGGCTCCTTTGATCAGGCGGACGAGCACATCGGGCTTCTCCATCTCCACGTAGTGGCCGGCGCCGTCGATGACCTCGAGCGTCGCGTTGCGGAGCGCCTTGGCGTAGCGCTCGCCGCACTCGAGCGGCACGACCCTGTCCTCGCGGCCCCACACGACGAGCGTGGGCGTCGCGACGTCGCCGAGCAGGTGCGGGAGGGTCGGGCTGTACATGTACGGCTTCCACGCGATGCGGAACGTCATCTCGCGATTGAGATCGAGCTGCTCGAGGCGCTCGGTCGGGATGTGCGCGCCGTAGTACCGCTCGAACACGGCCTCGTCGGCGAAGCCGAGCCGGACGTACGCGATGTACGACAGCAGCGCCTGATCCGCGATGTCGGCGCGCTCCGGCTTGAGGCCCATCGCGCCGACGAGCACGAGCTTCCTGAAGCCGCGGGGCGCCATCGTCGCCATCTCGGCCGCGATCCAGCCGCCGAACCCGAGCCCGACCACGGTGAGATCGCGGAGCTGCGTCTCCGCGATCAGCGCCTGGTAGATCACCGCGATGTCGCGGACGTTCCGCATCCAGGACGGGCGCTCCGAGCCGTCATAGCCGGGATGCGACGGCACGAGCACCGTGTGCGTCCGCGCGAGCGCGTCGTAGAAGGGCAGGCGCTCGAGCGTGCCGATGTCGTGGTGGAGGATCAGGAGCGGCGTTCCGGATCCGGAACGCCGGAGCTGCAGGGGGCCGCTCGCGAGGGGAAGGGTCTCGGACGTCCAGACGATGTCAGCCATGGGGCACAGTGTATCCCGGAATCGTCAGGACGACGCGGCAGCCCGGCGGTCCGTCGATCGTGATCGTGCCGCCGTGCATCTCGACGATGCGCCTGGCGATCGTCAGCCCCAGGCCGACGCCGCGTCGCGCGTCGTCGCCGGTCGCGGTCGCGGCGGCGGCGCCGCGATAGAACGGCGCGAACACCTTCTCGCGATCGGCGACGTCGATCCCGCGGCCCTCGTCGGCGACGGCGAGCGCCACGCGATCTCCGGCACGCGCGGCCGACAGCGTGATGGGCGGCGCGCCGTACTTGGCCGCGTTCTCGACCAGGTTCCAGAGCGCGCGGCGGAGCAACCCGCGATCCGCGGTGACCTCGACGGCGGCGCCGTCGGCGACGCGGACGGGGCACTCCGCGGTGAGCGGGTCGTGACGCGCGCGCTCGGCCACGTCCTGCAGCAGCGCGCGCGCGTCGAAGCGCGTCGGGCTGGTGGGCAGGCTCCGCGCTTCGAGCCGCGCCGTGGTCAGCACGTCGTCGATGAGGCGATCGAGCTCGGCGAGGTCGCGCTCGACGTCGCGGAGCCGGCGCTCCGCGTCCTCGGTGCGCGGCAGGAGCTCGAGCGCCACGCGGATGCGCGCGAGCGGCGAGCGCAGCTCGTGCGAGACGTTCGCGAGCAGCTCCTTCTCGGCGCGCACGAGGCGCTCGACGCGCTCGGCCATCTCGTTGAACGCGCGCGTGAGCTCCGTGATCTCGTCCGCGCGGCGCGCGTGCGCCGTGTCCGCGGGCGCCCGCGCGGCGAGGTCGCCGCCGCCGAAGCGGCGCACGGCGGCCGTGAGCCGCTCGAGCGGCCGCGAGATGCGCCGCGCCAGCGGCCGGGTCGCGACGGCGACGACGAGCAGCGCGACCGTCACGAGCGTCAGCGGTCCCCAGACCGCGGGCGGCCCGAAGTGGCGCGGCGCGGACGCTTCCACGACGCCGACCACGGCGCCCGACGCCGAATCGTGCACGGGCGCGGCGAATCCCGGGGGATGGCGCCGGACCACCACGCCGCCGGCGCGGACGTCCGCTTCTTCCCTCGACGTCAGCCGCGGCGCGCGCTCCCCGACGGACGCGATGGTCCGGCCGTCGAGATCGCGCACGCGCACGTCGAGGCGCAGGTCGGCGCGCAGCTGGCGCAAGCGCTCGGCGAGCGCGCCGGGATCGGCAAACCGCTCCCCGGCGAGCGAGGCGACGTGACGCGTGACGCCGGCGATGATCTCGTGGCGGAAGCCGTCGCGCGTGGCGAGCGCGACGACCCCCCGCGGTCGTCGCCGCGACCACGAGCAGCACGCCGAGGAAGTGGAGGTAGATGCGCGAATGCAGGCGCGCCACGTCAGTCGCCGTCCCGCGACAGCACGTAGCCGGCGCCGCGCACGGTCTTGATGTAGCGCGGCTCCTTCGGGTCGTCCTCCAGCTTCGCGCGCAGCTTCGAGACGTGGACGTCGATCGATCGGTCGAACGCCTCGTACTCCGTCCCGCGGAGCGCGTCGAGGAGCTGCTCGCGCGAGAGGACGCGGCCGGCGGCGCGCGCGAGCGCCGCGAGCAGGTCGAACTCGTACGACGTCAGCATCTGCCGCTTGCCGGCGAGCGTCACCTCGCGCGCCTCGAAATCGATCTCCAGCCGGCCGGTGCGAAACCGCGCGCCCGCGGCCTGCGCCGTGCGGCCGCGACGCAGCACGGCTCGGATCCGTGCGAGCAGCTCACGCGGATTGAACGGCTTGGGGAGGTAATCGTCGGCCCCGAGCTCGAGGCCGACGATCCGGTCGACGTCGTCACCGCGCGCGGTCAGCATCACGACGGCGACGGCCGCGAGCTCCGGCGTCGCCCGGATGCGCCGGCACACCTCGAGGCCGTCGGCGCCGGGGAGCATGACGTCGAGCAGCACCACGTCGAAGCGCCGCTTGCGCAGCGCCGCGAGGCCGCGCTCCCCGTCGCCGGCGACCGTGACGTCGATCTCGTGGCGGCCGAGATATTCCTTCACCAGCGCGCCGAGACGCGCGTCGTCGTCGATGAGGAGCGCGGCTATCCGGGACGCCACGCCCCTACGGTATCAGGGGACTCAGTGCCACCGGCCGGGACCGTGACTCCGCACGAACTGCGTGACGACGCGCCGCTGCTCGGGCGTGAGCGTGTCGTGGATCTCCAGGATCGCCTGCGTCACGGCGGCGTGGATCGTCTCGTGCCGCTGGTGCATCTTCGCGTGCAGCGCCTCGACCTGCGCGGGGTCGATCCGATCGGCCTCGAAGAGCGCGAGCACCTCCTCGCGATGCGCCCGCCGGTCCGGCTGGTGCGCCTCGAAGGCGGCGAAGGCGCGGCCGCGCGAGGCGTGGATCGCCGCGCGCTGTTCCGGCGTGACCTTCGCCTGGTCGAGCGCCTCGTCGAGGGCCGCCGACACCACGCGCTTCATCATCCTGCCGTGCATGCCGTGCCCGCCGGGGCCCTGGGCCCACGCGGCGAGCGCCGCGGCACCGGTCGCCACCGCCACCACCGGGATCGCCACCAGTCCGAGCACCGTCCGTCGCTTCATGTCGTCCTCCTCGCGCGATGTCGTCGGACGCGTCACGCGTCCCGCACGGGCTCGACGATGCGGCGGCGTCGTGAAGCTGGTGTGTGCGGAATGCAAAGAGTTGTTAGCGGGGACGGAGATGGACGACGTGACCGTCGGGATCGCGCACGAGCGACGGCTTCTCGCCCGAGGGGACGACACCGATGATGCGCCAGGCGGCGAGATCGTTCATGCGCAGATCGCTCGGCATCGGGCGCCCGGTGCGCGGCTCGAGGTACTCGAGGAGCTCCACGGCGATGCCGGCCGGTGCCGCCAGCGTCGTGATGCGCAGGCGCGCCCCGGGGACGTCGTTGAGCGCTTCCTGCTCGGGGCCGTGGTTGAGGCTCTCGCCCTTGAGGCGCATGCCGAGCCCGTCGCGATAGAAGCGCAGGCTCTGCCCGGTGTCGGCGACGGTGATGGCGGTGTGGTCGATCCCGAGGAAGAGCCGATGCGTCCGGGCCCAGCGCGGGTCGCCCTTGTCCGGCGGGAAGTCGAGGATCTCGAGCGGATGCCCGTCGGGGTCACGGAAGTAGTACGCGTGGATCCCGCCGGCGTTCGGATTCCACTCCGGCAGCCGCTGCGGCGACGCGGAGATGCCGGGCACCTGGTGACGCAGGAGCAGGTCGTGCGCCTTCTCCATGTCGCTCACGATGATCGCGATGTGCTGGAACCAGCGGTCGTTGCTCCGCGAGTCCTTCGGGACCGGGCGCCCGCGCGCGCCGAACGCGATGAGCTCGATGCGCTCGTCGCCCAGCTTCAGCGTCGCCACCTTCGCCCGCCCGTCGCGCAGCCCGAAGAACGCGTTCCACTCCGGGCCGTTGAGGGTCTTCTCCGCGATCTTCTCGAAGGTCAGCACGCGCGTGTAGAAGGCGACCGCACGCTCGAGGTCGGAGACCGTGAGCCCGATCGCGTCGACCGCCTCGACGCGTGCCGCCGTCACGGCGGGCGCGGGCGTTTCGTGAAGCCACAACACCGCGGGCAGGACGAGCGCCGCGAAGGTCAGAGCGAGGCGGAGCATCCCGGGGATCCTATGCCATAATCCCGCCGCCGTGACGGCCGAGTCTCCGTCTGCGCGCGCCGACGAGAAGGAGCGCTCGGTTCTCGTGGGTGTCGTCACCAGCTCCGTCGGCCTTCCCTTCGGCATCCTCGCGGTCGTGCTCGCCAACTCCGTCGCCCTGCTCGCGGACCTCCTGCGTGCCGCCGCGGCGCTGGTGGCCGTCGTCCTCTCGTGGCTGACGCTGCGGGCCGTGCGCCGCGCACGACCCGACGCCTTCAACTACGGCCTCGGCAAGCTCGAGAGCTCGGTGCACGATCTCCTCGATCGCGCGCTCGAGGAATCGCGCCAGCTGCTCATCGTCCGCGTGCTCGCGCAGCACTTCGACGCGTACGAGCACGTGCGCGAGGTGCGCTCGCGGCGCTCCGGCGCGCGCATCTACATCGAGATCTTCCTGGGCTTCGACGCGAGCCGCACGCTCGGCGGGGTGCAGCGCGCGGTCGACGCGATGCGGGCCGACCTCGAGGCGCTCATCGCCGGCAGCAGCGTGGTGATCGTTCCGGCCGCGGTGCGACCCGCGTGAGCACGCCGCGCGTGGCCGTGGTGATCGGGAGCGGCGGGCTGAAGTGTCTGGCGGCGATCGCGCTGTTCGAGTTCCTGGAGAAGCAGGGCATCACGCCGGCACTGCTGGTGGGCGCCAGCGGCGGCGGCACGCTCGCCGCGGCCGCGGGCATCGGGCTCGATGCCGCGCGGATGCAGGATCTGGCGAAGGAGATGGTGAACCCGCGGCTGTTCCGGCGCTTCGACTGGCGCGCGGTGCTGGGTGCGCTCGGCGTCCCGTTCTTCCGCTTCGAGCAGACGTCGGGGCTGGTGAGGCCCGGGCCGATCCGCGCCGTGTTCCGCCGGATCTTCGGCGATCGACGGCTCGAAGAGCTGCCGATCCGGACGGTGCTGCTCGCCACCGACCTCACGACCTTCGAGCCCCATCACGCCGCCGCACAGGCGCACCGCGCTCGCGACGATGGTCTGGAACACACGCTCGCGCGCCGCGAACGAGGGCCAGAGCGCGAACGAGAGGAGCGCGGCGATGCCGCCGTCGAGGGCCGCGTCCACGAACACGCTGCGGATCCCGGCGGTCTTCCGGTCGGCGGCCCTGCGGGACAGCGCGCGCCCGAGCGGTGCCCAGCCGACGACGAGCGCGGACAGGCCGAGCCAGACCACCGTATCGCCGGAGCGCGCCGTGAGCATGATCGCGAGCACGAAGAGGTAGCTCCCGACCCGGCCATAAAAGTTCAGACGGACGAGCGGATGCTCACGCGGCATGCGACGGAAACGTCTAGTCGCCCATGATCTCGCAGATGCCGACCACTTCGTTGTAATACCCGTCGCACGACGCCGCCTCCGGCGCGACCGGCGCCTGGAAGTCCGCGTCACTGCGCACGTTCGCGACGGCATGCGTTCCGGCGCCCGCGGCGACGAGCGCGACCAGGCTGAGCGCTGCAGCGATCTTCGACTTCATGCTGTTCCTCCCCTTGGAATGGTGAACTGGCCCAGGGGAGTGCAAGAGCGGGACCGACCTACGGCGCGCAGGCCCGCAGGGCGGCGAGGACGCGCGCCTTCGCGTCGGAGCCGCCGCCGCGCGGGCTGACGATCGGCAACGTGATGCCGGAGGCGCGGTACCGCTCGATCTTCCCGCGACATTCGGCCGGCGTGCCCGCGAGCGTGACCGCGTCGATGAGCTCGGCGGGCACGAGGCGCGCGGCCTGGTCGCGGTCGCCACGGCCCCACGCGGCCTTGACCTGCGCGACGGCATCGGCAAACCCCGCCTCCGCGAGCAGGCGGTTGTAGCGCGGAAAGAACCCGACGTAGAACGCCAGCCCGGGTCTGAGACGCTCGCGTGCCTCGGCACCGTCGTCCGCCACCTGGCAGGGCAGCAGCGACGCGATCTCGACGTCCTCGGGCCGCCGGTTCGCGCGCCGCGCGCCGATGGCGACGTTGTGGGCCGCGCGACGTCCGGCCTCCAGCGTCGGGTACGTCAGGATCACGCCCTGCGCGAGCTCGCCGGCGACCTGCAGCATCGTCGGAAACAACGCCGCGAGATAGATCGGGATCTCGCGACGGGCCGGTGCGAACCAGAGGTCGAAGCGCTCGATCTGGATGACCTCGCCCTTGTGCGACACGACGCCGTCGCGGAGCAGCGCGCGGACGATTGCGACAGTGTCGCGCACGCGCGGGATGGCGCGGCCGAACGCGAGCCCGTGCTCGCCTTCGACCTGCACGCGGTGGCTCGAGCCGAGGCCGAGGATGAAGCGTCCGGCCGAGAGCTGGTCGACCGTGGCCGCCGCCATCGCGATGGTCGGCGCGCTGCGAACGAACACGCTCGAGATGCTGGTCCCGAGCCGGATGCGCGTCGTGACCGCCGCGCACGCGCTGAGGACCGCGAAGTGATCGCCGGCGTGGCCTTCGGCCATCCACGCGGACTCGTACCCGAGCTCCTCGGCGAGCCGGACGCACTCGACGATCTCGGTCGGGGTGAGTCCGGTGTTGCTGAAGGCCACGCCGATGCGTCTCATCCGCCGAGGCGGTCGACGAGCGCGCGCGCCCAGGCCATGCGGTCGGGCGACATGACGAGCTTTTCGGCGAAGGGCTGACCGAACGGGCGCGTCGCGTCGATCCCCAGCTTCGCGGTGACCCCGCGCTCGTCGGCGCTCGGGTCCAGCATCGCGCCGAGGCTGCCGGCGATGACGACGAGGTCGCGGTCGGCCTGCATGCGCGTCGCGACCGCCCACATCACCTCGGACTCGTCGAAGACGTCGATGTCGTCGTCCACGACCACCACGAGCTTCAGGTAGTGGTCGACGCCGAGGACGATCGGGATCACGTGCTTGGCTTCGCCGGGCCGGCCCTGCGTGATCGAGACGTAGGCGGTGAACGAGGACGTGCCGGACAGCGGCACGTGGACGCCGGTGACGTTCGGGATGACGCGCGACACCGCGTTGGTGATCTCCGCCTCGCGGATGAGCCCGAGCGTGGTGATGTGGTCGCCGGCGCGGCCGGACCCGATCGACTGGAACCACGGGCGCTCGCGCATGGCGATGGCGCGCGCCTCGAACACGTGCTGCGTGCTGCGTCGCGAGAAGTAGCCGGTGAACTCGCCGAACGGCCCTTCGGGCTCGCGCACGCCGGGCAGGATCTCGCCTTCGATGACGATCTCCGCGGTCGCGGGCACGTGGACGTCGGACGTCAGGCACGGCGCGATCTGGAACGGCTCGCCGAACAGGCCGCCGATGACGTCGAACTTGCCGACGTCCGCGGGCGGATACGCCAGCGAGCCCATCGACACGAGCGGGTGCACGCCGAGCACGACCGCGCACGGCAGCGGCTGGCCCCTGGCCTCGGCGCGCCGCTGGTACTCGAACATCCGCCGGCGTGAGTGGAGGCTCACGCCCATCTTCGTCCGGCCCTTCACCTGGAAGCGGTGGTAGCCCTCGGTCTCGACGCCGGTGTCGGGATCGCGCGCGACCAGCAACCCGGCCGTCAGATAGCGCCCGGCGTCACCCGGAAAATATTCGGGGATCGGCAGCGCGGCGAGGTCCACGTCGGCGCCGCGCAGCACGCGGGCGCGGAACGGCGGATCGGCGACGATCACCGGCTTCACGTAGTCCTTGATCCGCCGCGCGTACTCGTTGGCGAGCCCGCGCTCGGTCGTGTCGAGCGCGAACCCGAGCGAGCGGCGGCTGGCGACGACGTTGGCGATGATCGGAATGTCGGAGCCGGTCACGTTCTCGAAGAGCAGGATCGGAGAGCGCCGCCGGCGCTCGTACTCCAGCACGAGCGCCATCACGTCGTGCTCGAGCGACACGGCGTCCGGCACGCGCACGACCTCCCGCGGGTAGGCCGCCTCGTAGGCGGCGACGAAGTGGCGCAGGCTCTGACGGTCCATCACGGCGCCGCGGCCGGTGGAGGCCACGGAATGCCGAGTCTGTCCAGGCGACGCAGCCGATCCTGACCGAGCTGATCGTCCCACACCTCGGCGAGCGCATCCGGCGTCCAGCCGTCGGCGCGCGTCGCGGTTCGGAGCGGGGCCGGCTGCGACCACACCGCCACCTGGTTGCCGCGGACGTGCACGATCTGTCCCGTGATGTGCGCGGCCCTGTCGCTCACCAGGAACGCGGCGACGGGCGCGACGCCCTCCGGCGGCGCGAGGATCTGGCCGCGCCGCTGCTCGGGCACCCGCTCGGTCATGCGGGTGAGCGCCTCGGGCGAGATCACGTTGGCGCGCACGCCGTACTTCGCCATCGCCAGCGCCGTCGAGCGCATGAGCCCGACGATGCCTTCTTTCGCCGCCGAGTAGTTCGGTTGCCCCGGGCTGCCCTCGAGGCCGGCGGTCGACGTGAACCCGATGAGACAGCCGCGACGCTTCTCGCGCATGTGACGCGTGGCCGGCCGCCAGACCGTGAAGTGCCCCTTGAGGTGCACCTGGACGACGGCGTCCCACTCCTCTTCGCTCATGTTGAAGATCATCCGCTCGCGAAGGATGCCGGCGCAGCAGACGACCCCGTGAAGATCGCCGAACTTCGTGAGCGCCAAGTCGACGACCGCTTCGCCGCCCGCCATGGTCGCGATGCTCTCGGCGAAGGCGACCGCGCGGCCGCCGCGCGACTCGATCTCCTTGACGACGGCGTTCGCGGGCTCGCTCGACGGATGTCGCCCGTCGACGCTCACCCCGTAGTCGCTGACCACCACGCTCGCGCCGGCGGCGGCGCACCCGAGCGAGACGGCGCGGCCGATTCCCGTCCCGCCGCCCGTGACCACGACGACCTTTCCGTCGAGCAATCCCATGGTCCGCTCCTCCAAAGCCTGTGGACACCCCTCAGATCACGTTCGCCACGAGCTTGTCGTACGTCGCGTCCGGGGCGATCAGATCCCACTCGACCATGAACCGGCGCGCCCGCTCGAATTCCTCCTCCGCGTACGGCGCCGGATCGACGTAGCGCAGCCGGGGCAGATAGAAGTCGTCGGCCGTGAGCTGGCGGCGATACTGCTCGGGGATCTCGTCGAGCAGGTGATGGACGTGCCGCTTCGTGTCGGCGTTGATGCGCGTGACCGCGCCGCGGAGCGCGCGCATGATCTGCTCCAGCGTCGCGCGGTCGAGGTCCGGCGAGATGTTCTCGACGCCGAGGTAGTGCGTCTCGACGATCTTCTTGTACCCGGTCTTCTCGGCGAGCGTGATCCACGGCTCCATGAGCGTGGCGGCATCCACGTCGCCGCGCTCGAGCGCTTCCCAGCGCTGCTGCGTGGGGCCGACGTGGAACGCGCGGATCTCGTCCTTCGAGAGGAAGCCGTGGAGCATGGCGATGGTCGCGTAGTGCGAGCCCTGGTGGAACTGCACGCCGACCGTCTTGCCCGCGAGCTGGATCGGCGCGTTCACCGGTGACTCCGGACGGACGTAGATGCCCTGGCACACCATCGCGGGACGGCGGAACGCGATCGGAGCGCCGCGCTTGCTGTCGCCGGCGCGGCGGATCTGACCCCACTCGCAGCCGCGGAAGACGTCGCACGCGTTCTGCTCGAAGTAGTTCTGGTAGTTGAACGCGCTGACGAGCCGCGGATCGACGAGGCGCGGGTCGCCCGGCGGAAACGGCGGCGGCGGCGGCGGCGTGACGATCTCGACGTCGAGCCCTTCCGCCGCGAACAGGCCTTCGGCCTTCGCGACGTACCAGTGCAGGGCCAGGACCGCGGCGACGCTCTCGACCTTGATGGACTTCATGGATGCCTCCCGCGGCGGAGTGTACCCTACGCCTCGCGTGACTCGGCTCCCCCTCCGGCTGGGCGTGGTGTACGACTTCCGGAATCCGCCGGACTCCGGGATTCCGACGTCGCGGCTCTACGCCGAGATCCTCGACCAGGTCGCGTGGCTCGACACGCTCGGCCTCGACCTCGTCTGGTTCACCGAGCACCACTTCGTGGACGACGGCTACCTGCCGTCGTGGACGCCGGTGGCCGGCGCGATGGCGGCGCGCACGTCGCGCGTGCGCTTCTCGTCGGACATCTGCCTGCTGCCGTTCAGCCATCCGGTGCGCCTCGCCGAGGACCTCGCGGTCCTCGACAACCTCAGCGGCGGCCGCATCGAGATCGGCGTCGGCATGGGCTATGCGCCGCACGAGTTCCGCGGCTTCGGCATCCCGTTGCCGCAGCGGCTGTCGCGGATGGAGGAAGGGCTGGAAGTCCTCACGCGCTGCTTCACGGGCGAGCGCTTCAGCTTCCACGGCACGCGCTACGCCTTCGACGACGTCGTGATCCGTCCGCGCTACGTGCAGGCGGGCGGTCCGCCGCTGTGGATCGCTGCGATGTCGGCGAGCGGCGCGGCGCGGGCGGCGCGCTTCGGCGCGCACCTCCTGCCGCAGGGTGAGCGCGCGCAGGTGCTCGATCCGTGGCGCGAGGCCTTGCGCGCCGCCGGCCGCTCTCCGGACGACCGTCGCGTCGGGATCATCCGCTCGTGCTTCGTCACCGACGATCCGGAGCGCGAGTGGCCCGCCGTGCGCGCGGCCGAGCGGTACCGCGGCGAGCTCTACAACCGGTTCTTCGCGGAGTCCGGCCAGGACCGTTCGTGGTACCGCGCGGGCTCGCGCATCCCGCAGACGTGGGTGGTGGGCGGCGTCGACCAGTGCGTCGCGGAGCTGTCGGCGTTCATCGCCGAGCACGGGATCACGGATCTCGTGACGTGGGCCGTGCCGCCGGGTTTGCGGCCGGAGCAGATGAACCGGAGCCTCGAGCGCTTCGCGCGTGAGGTCGCGCCCCGCCTGCGCGTAAAATGAGGCGTTCGATCCGTCGACGAGGTGGCCGATGAACCAGGACACGACGCCGCGATCCCAGGAAGAATCCGCACTCCTCGAGCTGGCCGCCAAACGGTTGCCGGGCGGCGTGCTCGGCACGGCACGCCACCGCGACGAGCTCGCGTTCGTGGTCAAGCGCGCGCAGGGCGCCCGGCTGTGGGACTGGAGCGGGCGCGAGTACATCGACTACCTGCTCGGCTCGGGGCCGATGTTCCTCGGCCACGCGCATCCCGCGGTGACGAAGGCCGTCACGCGGCAGCTCGAGGACGGGACGACCTATTTCATGGTCAACGAGCCGGCGATCCGGCTGGCCGACGAGATCTGCCGCGCGGTGCCGTGCGCCGAGCAGATCCGGTTCACGTCGACGGGCAGCGAGGCGACGTTCTTCGCGATGCGCGCCGCGCGCGCGTTCCGCCACCGCGACAAGATCATGAAGTTCGAGGGCGGCTATCACGGCAGCAACGACTACGCGCACATGTCGCAGACGCCGAGATCACCGAAGGCGTTTCCCGCGGCGATGCCGGATTCCGCCGGCATTCCGCACGTCCTCGAGGGCGAGGTGCTGATCGCGCCGTACAACGATCTCGCGACGGTCGAGGCGCTGCTCGCCGTGCACGCCGACAGCCTCGCCGCCGTCATCGTCGAGCCGTTCCAGCGTGTGATCCCGCCGCGCGACGGCTTCCTCGAGGGCCTGCGCCGTCTCACGCGGCGCTACGGCATCGTGCTGATCTTCGACGAGGTGGTGACCGGCTTCCGGTTCGCGTACGGCGGCGCGCAGGAGCACTACGGCGTCACCCCGGACCTCGCGTCGTTCGGCAAGATCATCGGCGGCGGGTTTCCGCTCGCGGCGGTGGCCGGTCGCGCGGACATCATGCAGGGCTTCGATCCGCGGGGCGAAGGGACCGGCGCGTTCGTCTCGCAGACCGGCACGCTGAACGGCAACCCGGTGGCGTCCGCCGCGGGCCTCGCGTCGCTGGCCGAGCTGCGCAAGCCCGGCGCGTACGAGCGAGTGAACACGATCGGCGGCGCGCTGATGACCGGCCTCGCCGATCTGACGAAGAAGCTCGGGATCACGGCGCAGGTCGTCGGCCACCCGACGGTCTTCGACATCTTCTTCACCGACACCCCGATCATGGACTGGCGCGCGACGCTGACGAACGACGGCGCGAAGCTGCGGCGCTTCAACGAGGCGTGCCTCAAGCGCGGCATCCTCAAGGGCGCGTCGAAGATCTACGTGTCCTGCGCGCACACCGAGAAGGACGTCGAGCAGACGCTCGCGGTCTTCAAGGAGGCGCTGACGGCATGAACGACGTCGCCGGCCTCGCCGTCTCGACCACCTCGGCCGACGCGCTGGCGGCATACGAGCGCGGCGTCGACCTCTTCCTCCGCTGGCGCGCCGGCTCGATCGAGGCGCTGGACGCGGCGCTCACCGCCGATCCAGAGTTCGCGCTCGCGGCGTGCACGCGCTCGTACATCGCGTGGCGCATGGGCCGGGTCGACATCGCGGACGCGGCCGCGCAGCAGGCCGTGAAGACGGCGGGCAGCGCGCGTCACGAGCGCGAGCGCCTGCACGTGCAGGCCGTCGACGCGGTTCGCCGCGGCGCTTCGCCGGACGCGTATCAGATCCTGGAGCGCATCACGGCCGAGCACCCGACCGACCGGATCGGCGTGCGCATCCTCGGCCTGAACTGCATCACCCAGGGCGACTATCGCGCCGGCATCGGTCTGGCGCGCCGCAGCCTCGCGGCGAGCCCCGACGAGCCGCAGTACCTCACGATGCTCGGATTCTTCCTGGAGCAGTCCGGGTACAACGACGAAGGGCTCGAGGCGAGCCTGCGCTCGCTGGCGAAGGACCCGACCAATCTCTACACGTATCACGCGGTCGGGCACGCGTATCAGGCGCGCGGCGACTACCGGAACGCGCTGGAGACGTTCGAGCGCGCGGCCTCGCTCGAGCGCTACGCACACGTGTTGTGGCACCTCGCCGAGGCGCACGCGATCCTCGGCGACGGGCGGATGACGCGCGACTACTGGGCGTCCACCTCGCCGCCGCTGCCGCTCTACGAGCGCATCGAGCTCTTGTGGCGGCTCGAAGTGCTGCGTCACGAGGGCACCGACGACGCCGTGTGGCAGGAGCTCGCGAAGCAGGCGGAGAAGCTGCTCGCGCACGCGGACTTCCTCACGACGTGGATGCATCACTGGATCGGCGTCGCCTTCGCGCACGTCGGTGACTGGGAGAAGGCGACGCGGCAGCTCGCGCGGCTGCGCGGCCTGCCGGCGGGGCGCGCGAGCGGGCAGTGGTCGACGCTCGGCGCGGCGCTCCTCGAAGCCGAGATGGCGATGATGCGCGGCGACGCCGCAGCCGCGGTGGAGCTCATGGCGCCGTCGGTCGAGGCGATCGACACGATGGGCGGCGGCAGCCGCGAGCAGAAGGACATCTTCCGCGACGTGTTCCTGGAGCTGCATCGACGCCTCGGCCGCGTGGCGCAGGTGATCGCGCTCGCGCAGCAGCGCCTGCTCGCCAATCCGTGGCATCTGCAGTCGCTCGCGGCGCTCGCGTGGGCGTACGAGCGGGCCGGCAACGCGGCGCTGCGGCGGCAGGCGTGCCGCCAGCTCGTGTCGCGCGCGCAGGACGTCGGCGCCTCCGACGCGCCGGAAGTCGTCGCCGCGCGCAAGGTCCTCGAGGTCGCCGCCTGAGCGTCGGACATCGCACGAGCGACGTCGTCGTGGTCGGCGGCGGCATCGTCGGCCTCGCCGTCGCGTACTTCCTCGCGCGCGCCGGCGTCGGCGTCACGCTGCTCGAGCGCGGCGCCCTCGGGCGCGAGGCATCGTGGGCCGCCGCCGGATACCTCTCGTTCCAGGGAAGCAGCAACAAGCCGGGGCCGCGCCTCGAGCTCACGCGCGCGAGCTTCGAGATGTACGAGGGGTGGGTGCGTGAGATCGGCGAGCTCACGCCGGCCGACACCGGGTTCTGGCGCTGCGGTTTGCTCGAGATCGCTCTCTCCGGGGCCGAGGCCGCCGAGGCGCAGGCGCGCGCCGCGTGGCAACGCAAGGCGGGCTACGCGGTCGAGTGGCTCGATGCCGCCGCGGTTCGGAGCCGCGAGCCCGGGCTCGGCGCCGAGCTGCCCGTGCACGGTGCGCTCCTGTTTCCCGGCGTCGCCCAGGTGCGGCCGCCGCGGATGCTGAGGGCGCTGGCCGAGGCGACGCGCCGCCGCGGCGTCCAGATCCGTGAGCAGGCGCCCGTCGCCGGCATCGTCCGCGAGGGCGATCGCGTCACCGGTGTCGTGCTGGCCGGCGGCGAGACGATCGCGGCGCCCGTTGTCGTGAACGCCGCGGGAAGCTGGGCGTCACAGCTCGCGCCCGAGATGGCGGTCATGCCCGTGAAGCCGATGAAAGGCACGGTCGTCCTCCTCGAGGTCGCGACGCCGCCGACGCGCGAGCTGCTCGTCAGCGAGCGTGGCTCGATCTATCCGCGCACCGACAACAAGGTGGCGGTCGGCGCCACCGTCGAAGACGTCGGCTACGACAAGGAGGTCCGGCTCGGCTCCGTGCGGACGCTCGTGAATCAGGCGCTCGCCGTGCTGCCGGAGCTGACGGATGCGCGCGTCGCCGGGTCGTGGGCGGGACTCCGGCCGTACTCGCACGACAACCTGCCGTATCTCGGCCCGGTGCCCGGGCTGCGCGGCGCCTACGCGGCGACGGGTCACTATCGATCCGGAATCCTGCTCGCGCCGATCACCGGCGTGTTGCTGACCGAGATGATCTTGCAGAAGCCGCCGACGCTGCCGCTGGAACCGCTCGCGGTGGCGCGCGCGGCGAGGAGTGAAGGATGAAGCGGATGGGCGTTCTCGGCGGGATGAGCGCGCAGGCGACGATGGATTTCGAGGCGCGCGTGCATCGCGGCGCGCAGGCGCTGATCCCGCAGGACTGGACGCGCGGCTATCCGCCGATGGTCGTGTGGTACCACCGCGAGCTTCCGTTGCGCATGGACGCGAACGGCCGTCCGGTGGAGCCGCGGCAGATCGATCCCCGACTCGCCGAGGCCGCCGCGACGCTCGGCGCGCTCGTCGACTTCATCGTCATGCCGTGCAACGCCGCGCACGCGGGGCTGCGCGAGATCCGCGACGCCGCGCGCTGCCCGGTGCTCAGCATGATCGACGTCGTCGCCGAGGACGTCGTCCGGCGCACGTGCCGTCGCGTCGGGTTGCTCGGCGCGCGTGGCGTGCCTCAGCCGTACCTCGACGCGCTGGCGGAGCGCCCGGTCGCGGTCGAGCGGATCGACGCCGCGCTCCAGCTCCGTCTCGATGCCGGCATCCAGGCGATCATGGAAGGCCGCGAGGGCAAAGAGGAAGCCGAGGCGGCGCGTGCCGCCGTCGGCGACTTGCGCGCGCGGTCGGTGGACGCGGTGATCCTCGGCTGCACCGAGATCCCGCTGCTGCTGCGGGACGACGCCGACGCGCCGGACTTGATTCACCCGGCGGCGTTGCTCGCCGAGGCCGCTGTCCGGTTCGCGATTGCCTAGAGGAGCGCTCCTCCCGGCAGTCGCGGAGGGCCGGGATTCACTCCCGGCCCGGAGCGAGGGGGGCTTGGGGGGCGCGTCTCGCACCCCCCATGTCGATCAATCCAGCCAGTCCTTCTCTTTCAGCTTCCGCGGGAGATAGCGCTTCGTCAGGTACTGGAAGTCCTTGTTCGCGAGCGCGTCGAGCTCGTACTTGAGGCCGCTCGACAGCATCCGCTTGATCTCCTCCTGCCACGGCTTCTTCTGGAACCAGTTGTAGTTGAGGAGCTCCTTGGCGCGGGCCGTGTCCTTCTCGTTGAGCTTGATGCCGACGTTGCGCGGCAGGCCGTACGCCTCGGGATCCGCGCTCGAGAGCCCGATGAACTTCGCCTTCGGGATCGCCATGCGCTGGCTCTCGAACGCGAGGTTGATCGAGCCCTGCTTGATGACCGAGTAGATGTAGTAGCCCCACGGATCGTTGTCGACGAGGACGTAGACCGGGAGGCTTTTCTCCTCGTGGAGCCGGCGCGCCAGGCGCCGCACGCCGCGCGGCGGCTGGCCGTTGCCCGTCAGCAGCACGCAGTTGTAGCGGCGCCAGAACTTGTCCTCCGACAGACGGTTCCACTGCGTGCCCTTCTCGACGAGGAGCACGAAGTCTGCGGTGCAGCGCGCGATCTGCAGGTACTCCGGCTCGACGATCGACGGCACCGAGTAGCCGCCCTTGCCGAGCCGCGTGCAGTCCACGCGGTCGCCGTCGTCCACGAACACCACGGGGCCGACGATCGAGCCCGCGTTCTCCGCGCGCACGTGCAGCTCCTCGCGGAGCGCGGCGAGCGAGACCTCCAGGTCCTCGATGATCGGGTCGGACTCGTCCTGCGTGTCGAGCGTGTTCTCGTGCGAGTTCTTGATCGTGTGCTTGGTCCGGTAGTAGATCTCGCGGAGCGACGTCGTGAGGTTCGCGCGCTGCAGCTCCGCGAGCGCGTCGGCGACGAGCACGGTCTGCATGAACTTCTTGGCCATGGCCATGTTGAAGAACGAGCGGGCCTGCTTGCGCTTGCCCATCTCGATCAAGCCCTTGCGCTCGTTGAACGTGACGTTCGAGAGCGCGCGCACGGGGATGGTGAGCGTCGGGTCCTTGCGCTTCTCGGCGGCGGTGATGACGACGTCCGCCACGCCGACCAGCTTCTTCTCGACGACCGTGGGCTTGTGGGCTTTCTTGGCCATGCCTACTTCTTCTTTTTCTTCCTGAGCGTGGTGGCCTTCTTCGCGCGCGGCAGGGGCCTGACCTTGTCGTCCGTCTTCGCATGGGCGACGGCGCCATTGGTCGCCGCCACCGGCGCGGCGTCGGCCGCCAGGACCGGCACTTCACCCTCGACACCTTCGGGCGTGACGATGATCGAGTGCGGCAGGCCTTCGGGCCCGCTCCCGTTCCTGCCGAGCGCGGCGTCGGTCTTCTCGCCGCCGGTGATCCGGTTCGCCATCTTCTGGAGCTGGTCCTTCAGCTTCGCCGTCTGGAGCTTCCCGCCCTTCAGACGGTTGCAGGACTCGACGATCTCCTCGATGTAGAGCTCGAAGATGTTCCGCCGCCGATGCTCGCTGTGCGCGCGCTCGCGCCGCCGGAGGAAGGCGCGCAGGCGCCGCCCGCACTCGTTCAGCGCGAGCGCCATCTCCTTGCGGATCTCGTCGTAGTCGGCGATCGCTTCCTTGGACTCGCTGGTGAACGGCACCCAGACCGAGGCCATGTGGACGAAGATCACCATGGGCCCGCCCGGGAGCGCGCCGCGCGACTGCGTGAGCCCGTAGTTGCGCCAGCTCGTGTCGAGCGCCGACTTCGTGATCGCGCACGCCGCCGGCTGGTACTGGAGCGGCACGCGGTTGGCGTAGCGGATGATGCGCGCGAGCTCGTCGTCGGTGTCGTGCTTCTCGCCCTCGGCGAGCGGCTCCGCTTTCGTCGTCGCCGGTTGGGCCTGGTCCGGGCTCTTGCCGTACGCGAGACCGGCCTCGATCACGAACGGGTTGCCGCGGTAGACCGCGGGCGGCCGCGTCACCGCCGTGTAGAACTCGCCCTTGATCTGCTTGTAGAGGCCCGCGAGGATCGCGCGCTCGCCGATGGGTGAGAGACAGTTCGTCGTCGGCGCCATGATCTTCGTCGACTGGATGGCCTTGAAGAGGTTCTCGGCCGCGTGCCCGTGGATGTCGCGCGGGCGCGCGCGCGGCGAGAGGCCGGCGGTCTTGCGGATCTCCTCGGCGACGGGCGGCGAGACACGGCTGAAGTCGCACGCGAGGAATCCCGTGAGCGAGTGGCTCGACGTGTCGTGCAGCATCTTGAGCAGCATCCCGAACTCGATGCCGTAGGGATGCGGCTTGATCTCGCGCGGCGTCGGCGGGAGCTGATCGTACGTGCGCGGATACTTCTTCGTCTCGCCCTCGGGCGTGACGTAGGTGAGCGTCACGTGCGGGTTCGAGATGACGGTCTGCTCGATGTACTCGTCGACCGAGGCGCGCCCCTTCTGGTAGCGCCCCTCGATCTCCATGCTGACCTGCGTGCCGCGCCGCGCGTCCCACTCGATCTGCTTCTCGGAAAGGATGCGCGGCTCGTTCTTCTTGGTGTCGATCTGCACTTCGAAATCGTGCGCGGCGGCGCGCGCGCTCGTGCGCGAGATGATGTGCACCGGCTTGCCGGTGGTGAGCTGCGCGTACATGCCGGCGGCGGAGATGCCGATGCCCTGCTGCCCGCGGCTCATGCGCAGCCGGTGGAACTTCGAGCCGTAGAGGAGCTTCGCGAAGATCGGCGGGATCTGCTTGCGCACGATCCCAGGGCCGTTGTCGGCGACGGTCACGCGGAAGCGCGTGGCCTGGCTGGCCGGCGCGTCGCCGACCACTTCGACCTTCACGAGGACGTCGGGCAGGATCCCGGCTTCCTCGCAGGCGTCAAGGGCGTTGTCGACGGCTTCCTTGACGCAGGTGAGGAGCGCCTTGCGCGGGTTGTCGAACCCGAGCAGGTGGCGGTTCTTGGTGAAGAACTCGGAGACCGAGATCTCGCGCTGGCGCGCGCCCATCTCGACGGCGGTGACCGTCTTGGGGGCCTCGGAGGCGCGCTTGGGGGCGACGGCGGCGGCTGTTGCGGTAGCCATATCACTTCAATAGAAGCAGAGACTTGCGGAATGACCAAGTTTTCCGCGCTCAAGGGTTCATCACCTCGTGACGAAAGGGCGATCGAGGACCATCCCATGAGCCGGCGACCCCTTCGTCAGACGATCCTCGGCAGCGGCCTCGGCCTCCTCCTTCTCCTCGCCCTCAGCACGAGCGCGCTCGCGCAGGCGCGTGTCCTGCCCGCCGAGATCAAGGACAGCCGGACGACCGGAAGCTTCGCGGGACTGGAAATCGAGCTCAAGGTGATCGGCGACGCGGTCGCCGATGCCAAAGCCTTGCGCGCGATCCCCGCGGCTGCGACCGACGACACTGGACGGAACCTGCTCGACGGCGAGGACCGCGGCGGCGCCGAGGAGTTCAGGGAGCTCTCGAGGTCGGACCGTAACGCCGTCACCGTCACGCTCAAGCTGAGGAATCCGGCCCGTCAGGCGATGACCCTGAAGGAAGTCAGCGGCGTCGTGGAGCTCTTCGTACCGCAGCGGGATCCGGCGTCGGTGGTCGTCATCGCCGACATCAAGAAGACGGCCGGGGCGCCGTTCGCGGCTCCGGCACTCGCGGCGGCCGGGCTCGAGATCACGATGTGGACGAAGGCGCAGGTCGACGCGCGCAAGAAGGCCGAGCGCGAGCGGCTCAAGGCGCGGATGGAGAAGACCCGGAACGATCCGAGCGCGATCGGCGAGACCATGGGCCGGATGGTCGGCGAGATGTTCAGCTTCGGCGGAAGCGAGGGAAGTCTCTCGTTCCAGATCAAGGGACCGACGAAGAAGATCGTCGGCATCGAGTTCCTCGACGCGAAGGGCGCCGTCCTCTCATCCGGCGGCCGCATGACCGTGGGCGGCGGGACAGAGCAGACGCGCACCTATGACCTCGGCGACAAGCTCGCGCAGGCCGCGCGCGTGCGGATCTACGTCGCGACCGAGGCGTCCCTCGTGCGGGCGCCGTTCACGCTGGTCGGTGTCCCGCTGCCCTGATCACGCGAGCTCGCCGCGGACCCGCCGTGCGCCCTCGACGAGCGCCTTCAGCTTCCCGAACGCCGTCTCGCGCGCGAGGTACTTCATGCCACAGTCCGGCGCCGGGACCAGCCGCTCCGGCTTCAGGTACGTGAGGCCCGCGCGGATGCGCGCGGCCACGGTGTCCGGCGACTCGACGTTCCGGTCCGCGAGGTCGATCACGCCCAGCATGATCGTCTTCCCCGCGAGGTCTCCGAGGATCCCGAGGTCGAGCTTCGGCTGCGCCGCCTCGATCGAGATCTGCGTCGCGATCGAATCCGCGAGCTGCGGGAGGAACGAGTACCCGGTCGGCTTCTGCGTCTTCACGACGGCCGCGTAGCCGAAGCAGAGATGCACCACGGTGGGCACGGTGATGCCGTCGAGCGCGCGGTTGATCGCGCGCACGGCAAAGCGCCGGGCGGCCTCGGGATCGTTGCGCAGCCACGGCTCGTCGAGCTGGATCACGTCCGCGCCCGCGGCCTGCAGATCGCGCAGCTCGGCGTTCACGGCGAGTGCCAGATCCATCGCGAGCGCTTCCACGTCCGGATAGAACTCGTTCCTCGCCTGCTGCGCCATCGTGAACGGGCCGGGCAGCGTGATCTTCGCCGGCCGATCCGTGTTCCGGCGGAGGAACTGCATGTCGCGCAGCTCGATGGGCCGCGTGCGCTGGATCTTGCCGACCACGCGCGGCACCGGGGTCTCGTTGCCGTAACGGTCTCGGATCATCGCGGGGTTCTTGATGTCGACGCCGTCCAGCGCCGTGGCGAAGCGGTTCGAGTAGCTCTCGCGGCGGATCTCGCCGTCGGTCACGACGTCGATGCCCGCGCGCTCCATGTCCCGGATCGCCACGATCGTGGCGTCGTCCTGCGCCTGCTCGAGCAGCGGCTCGGGGATGCGCCAGATGCCTTGCTCGCGGATGCGCGGCACGCGCTTCGCCAGCAGCAGCGCGCGGTCCACGAGCCAGTCGGGCTGCGGATAGCTACCGACCACCGTCGTCGTCAACATCGTCATGTCTC
Source organism: Candidatus Rokuibacteriota bacterium (assembly GCA_016866775.1). GTDB lineage: Bacteria > Methylomirabilota > Methylomirabilia > Rokubacteriales > CSP1-6 > VGLJ01. The sequence continues at coordinate 36,811 of VGLJ01000013.1, forward strand.
CCTGTACGAGGCGACCATTCGCTCGAGCCGGCGCAGCGCGAGCTCGTGCATCCCGGTCATCACGAGCACCAGGATGATGCCCGCGTAGACGCCGGGGCTGTTCAGCAGCGTCCGGTAGCGGGTGATCAGGAACCCCAGTCCTTCCGCGGCGCCCAGCATCTCGGCCACGATGACGCCGACGATCACGAGCGCGCCGCCGAGCCGGAGCGCGGCGACGATCGACGGCAGGCTTGCCGGCAACGCGATGAAGAGGATCTGCTGCAGACTCGTGGCGCCGAAGGCGCGCGCGGTCTCGCCGAGCGCCGGGCTCAGCGCGGCGACGCCCGCCACCGCCGTCAGCATCGTCGGGATGAACGCGTAGATCGACGCGAACGCGATCTTCGACTCGGCGCCCAGCCCGAACCACACCATCATGACGGGATAGAGCACGACGAGCGGCACCGCGTACGCGCTCCGGAAGACGGGCAGCAGCATGCGGCGCGCTCTCGGCGACGCGCCGATGATCTGGCCGACCAGGATGCCGCCGCCGCACGCGATGACGTACGCGACGAGGATCTCGCCGACCGTCGTCGGCAGGCTCGCGAGGTACTCGCCATGGTTCTCGACGAGCGCGCCGACAGCCTCGCTCAGCGAGGGGACGAAGAGGCGCGGGATGACGCCGGCGCGCGGCAGCACTTCCCACGCCGCGAGGATCGAGAGGTACAGCGCCGCCTGGCTCACGCGCGTCACCGGCGCTCCGCCTGGCGGATGTGCTGCCAGATCCGCTCCTTCAGGACCCCGAACCGCTCGCTGGACGTCATCGCGAACGTGCGCGGCCGCGGCAAGTCCACCGCGACGTCGTCCACGATGCGTCCCGGGCGCGCGCTGAGCACGATCACCCGATCGGCGAGGTACACGGCTTCGTTCAGGCTGTGCGTCACGAAGAGCACGGTCTTGCGCGTCTCCGACCAGATGCGCAGCAGCTCGTCGCCGAGCAGCATCCGTGTCTGCTCGTCGAGCGACGCGAACGGCTCGTCCATCAGCAGCACGGCCGGATCCTGCACGAGGCCGCGCGCGATGGACACGCGCTGCTTCATCCCGCCGGAGAGTTGATGCGGGAGCTTCTCCTCGAAGCCCGCGAGTCCGGTGAGCGCGAGCATGTCCCGGGCGGCCGCGCGCCGCTCCAGCTTCGACACCCGACGGAGCTTCAGCGGGAACGCGACGTTGTCGACGGCGGTGAGCCACGGCAGGAGGTTCGCCTCCTGAAAGATCATGCCGACCTTGCGGGGCATCGGCGCGGTGATCCGCTCGCCGTCGCAGAAGACGGTGCCGCTCGACGGCCGGCGCAGCCCGGCCACGAGCGAGAGCAGCGTGGACTTGCCACACCCGCTCGGGCCGACGATGGCGACGAACTGGCCGTCGGGCACCTCCAGGTCGATGCCGTCGAGCGCGAGCACGCCGGCGCCGTCCGCGCCGAAGCGATGCGACACGCCGTGGATCGAGACGAGCGTCTTCGTCATGCGACCCGTCTCCAGAACCCCAGGCGCGACTCGACGACACGCAGCACTTCGTTCACGAAGACGGCCGCGATCGCCACGATGACGAGCGCCGCGTAGAGCTGCGGCATCTGGAGGTTCTCGCCCCACGCGGCGATGCGGTAGCCGATGCCGTCGCGCGCCCCGTAGATCTCGCACAGGAGCACCGCGGTGATGTTGAAGATCATCCCGAGCCGCGCGGACTCGAGGAGGATGGGCGCCATCGACGGCAGGTAGATCTCGCGGATCACCTGCCAGGGCGTCGCCCCGTACGCGCGGCTCACCGTCACCAGCTCCCGCGGCACCGACTCGACGGCCGCGATGCCGCCCATGATCACGACGAAGAGGGTCGTGAAGACGCCGAACGCGATCTTCTGCGGGATGCTGACGCCGAACACGAGGATGAAGACCGGCAGGAAGATCGACTTCGGCACGCCGAAGAGGAAGTTGATCAGCGGCCGGAACAGCGCGCCGAGGAACGGCACCTCGGCGAGCGCGAAGCCGATGAAGAGCCCGGCCGGCGCGGCGATCAGGAAGGCCGCGAGCACTTCCCACGCGGTCACCCCGAGGCTGGCGAGGACCTCGGGACGGCGCGCGAGCTTCAGGAGCGCGTCGAGGATCGTGCTCGGCGCGGGCGCCAGGCTCGGGTCGAGCGCGCCGCGACGGACCAGCACTTCCCAGAGCAGGAAGAGTCCGACGCCGCCGGCGGCGACGATCAGGCGCTCGTGCCGCCGCATCGGTCCGCTAGGGCTTCGTCGGCGCGATCGGCATGTTCACGAACACCTCGCCGGCCGGCGCCATGTCCTTCACGCCGCTCGCCGCCGCCAGCTCGAGCGCCTTCTCCACCGACGCGAGCTTCGACTGCCCGTCGCGCGAGAGCTTGAGGAACGTGCGCTCGAACTCCATCTTCGCGATCTCGGGCGAGAGCTCGTTGTTGGTGGCGATGGTCTTGATCGCGTAGTCGGGGTGGTGGCGCATGGACTCGAGCGCGCCGTAGAGCGCGTTGAGACCTTTCTGGATGAAGGCGCGCCGCTCGTTGATGTTCTTCTCGGTCGCCGTCCAGCCGCCGATGAGGTTCGGCGGCATGGCCGTCGCGAAGTCGATCAGCACCCGCACCTTCCCCTCGGAGACCACCTGAGAGCTGAGGGGCGAGTAGATCACCGCCGCCGCGAGGTTGTTGTTGAGCAGGTTCGGCACGAGCCCGCCACCGCCGACGCCGATGCGCTGGAACGTGGCCTTGTTCGCGCTCTGCGCCCACAGCGCGAGCGTGTCGGTGCCGGAGCCGGCGGACGTGATGCCGACCTTCTTGCCGTCGAGCTCCTTGACGGCCTTCACCGCCGAGTCCGTCTTCACGCCGAGGATCCACCCCGACCACTCGTCGCTGAAGCCGCCGACCACTTTTGTGAGCACGCCGCGCTTCCGTGAGGTCGCGATCAGCGGCACCGCGACCGAGCCGAGATCCGCCGAGCCCGCGCTGATCGCCTCGAACGTCTCGCCGCCGCCGCGGTAGATCGTGATCTCCGGCTTCAGGCCCTCTTTCTCGAAGAGGCCCTTCTCTGTCGCGACGGTCGCGAGGATCGTCGGGAAGTACGTCTTCGTGGCGCAGCCGATGCGGATGACTTCCTGGGCTTCGGCGCCGGTGACCAGCCCCAACAGCGCGACGACCAGCGCGACGAGCTTTTTCATCGCGTCCTCCCGGTTCGTGGTGTGCCGGGAGACTACAAGAGAATCAAGAGGTTGGCCAGCACCGCACACAACCTGCCTGTTCTGGAGGGCGCCGGCGCTAGGCTCGTCCTGATGATCTTCGCGTCGTGGAGCTGGCGCTCGTGGGTCCTATTCGTCCTGGCCGCCGTTGCGGTGGCCGCGTATTTCGGCGTGCTGCCGGCGGTCGAGCAGGCGCTCGAGCCGCCGACGGCGCCGGAGGTCGTCGCGAAGCTCGCCGCTCAGCCCAAGGTCGCGCAGTCGTTCAGCGAGCCGCTGTACGGCCGGATGGACGCCTGGATGCTCATCTTCCTGTTCGTCTTCGTCTCGCCCCTCGCGCTCCTCATGGCCGTGACGATCGGCATCTTCCTGCTGTCCGCGCTCGCCGGCGCGTTCGCGCCGCTGCTCGGCGGCGAGAAGATCGCGATGCTCGTCATGGAAATCGGCAGCATCGTCGCGGTCTTCATGACCCGCGACTCCTGGCTGCCGCCGCTGATGTACTTCCTGGGGCTCGTCGCGCGCGCCTACGTCGTCATCGCCGCCTAGCGACGTACGAGTCAGTCGCCCAGCGAATCACACACGCCGGCCGCGGCGTTGTACCAGCCCTCGCACTTCGGCTCCTCGTACGTCGCCGGTGACGCGGTGCCGTTCTCGCCCATCCCCGCGGACCGCGTTCCCGTCGCGCAGCCCGCGCACGCCGCGAGCATCACCAGTCCGAACACTGCGATACGCATTGAAGTCACGCCGCGCCTCCTCGTCTCGTTTGTGGGACGACCACGCTCCCTGCAAGGAGCGATCCACGACGGCAGACGTTCGAGGAGATGGAAAATCGCCATCCCGATCGACCGTCGTCGGAGTCGCGACGGGGAGACCGCGGGGCGTGTTTGCGTCGACCGTGGCGTTATGCCTCAATGAGCGCCGAAAGGAACCGACGATGCGCTACCGCCCCTTCGGACGAACCGGTCTCTCCGTCTCCGCCCTCGGCTTCGGCTGCTGGCCGATGGCCGGCGATCGCTACGGCGCGGTCGAGGATCACGAGGCCATCAAGGCGATCCACCGCGCGCTCGACCTCGGCGTGAACTGCGTCGACACCGCGCCGGCGTACGGCGGCGGCCACTCGGAAGAAGTCGTCGCGCAGGCGCTCGAGAAGCGGCGGCGCGACGTCATCCTCGTCACGAAGTGCGGCGTCCGGCCGCCGCCACCCGGCCAGCTTGGACCGCTGCGCGATGCGAGCCGCGCCAACATCCTGCGCGAGATCGACGCGAGCCTGAAACGATTGCGCACCGACTGGGTCGACGTGCTGCTGATCCACTGGCCGGATGCCTCGACACCGTTCGACGAGAGCATGCGGGCGCTGGAAGAGGTGGTGACGTCCGGCCGCGCGCGCTTCGTCGGCGTGTCGAATTTCACCGGCGCGATGATCGCCGACTGCCTGCGCACGCGACGCGTCGACGTCTCGCAGGTCGGTTATCACATGTTCGATCGCCGGCAGGAGCGCGAGACGTTTCCCCCGTGCCTCGAGCACGGGATCGGCGTCATGGGCTATGGCTCGCTCGGCCACGGATTGCTGACCGGCGCGTTCACGCCCTCGACGTCGTTCGGTGAAGTCGCGCGTGACTGGCGCGGCGGCGGCGTGGCGTTCGGCCAGCCGATCTTCCGCGGCGACAACTTCAAGCGGAACGTCGGCGTCGTCGAGCGGATCCGCAAGGAGATCGCGGAGCCGCGCGGCGTGGCTGTGAGCCAGATCGCGCTCGCGTGGGTGCTCGGCCATCCGGCGCTCAGTACCGCGCTCGTCGGCGCGCGCACGCCGGCCGAGGTCGACGCCAACAACGCCGGCGCGGAGCTCGAGCTCTCGGCGGACGAGCGCGCGAGGATCGACGCGATCCTCGAGGGCGCGGCCGGGCGCGTGCGCGAGTTCACGCCGCTGCGCCCGGCGATGGAGCCGTGGGGCGCGGAGATCCCCGCGCGCTAGGTCAGCAGCTCGCCGGGCGTGCCGATCGCCGCGCCCACGTCCGCGGGGAGACGAATGGTGAACATGGCGAGACCGAGGCCGGTCCCGCCAGAAGTTCCGGACCACGGGTGGTGGAGCGTTGTTTGGCGTATGCTCCTCCGCCAAGGAGGGCTTCATGCCGAGACCACGTGGCCGCTTCCTTCCGATCCTCATCAGCGCCGCGGTCCTGGCGAGTGGGTGTGCGACGGCCGACCTGACCCCCGCCCGGCTCGCCGTCAGCCCCGCGGAGCAGCCGCTCGTCGAAAAAGGCCGTGCGCTGTTCAACGACACGAAGCTCTCGGGCGACGGCAAGTTCTCGTGCGCCACCTGTCACCCGAACGACGCGCACACGAACAACAAGACGTACGTGGGCGTCGACGTCGTGAAGGACGGCGATCCGCGCGGACGGAGCACGCCGACGATGTGGGGCGTGGGCCAGCGCGCGGCGCTCTCGTGGGCGGGGACGGCGCCGAGCCTGCAGGGGAACATCCGCGGCATCATCGTCAACCGCATGAAGGGACCGGAGCCGTCGCCCGACACGCTGGCGGCGCTGGTCGCGTATCTGAAATCGCTCGGCTATCCCGCCAATCCGTATCTGAAACCCGACGGCACGCCGACGGACGCCGCGCCCGCCGCCGCCAAGCGGGGCTTCGCGGTGTTCGAGCGCGCGGGGTGCAAGGCCTGCCACCTCCCGCCGACGTACGACAAGAAGGACGTGGAGGACGTATTCTCGGGCGGGACGTTCAAGGTCCCGTCGCTGCGCGTCGTCCGGCACACCGCCCCGTACTTCCACGACGGGCGCTTCCAGACGCTCGACGAGACGGTGAAGTTCATGTGGGAGTACGTGCAGAAGGCCGGCACGTCGGAGAAGCTGACGGACGCCGACCTGCGCGATCTCGTGGAGTTCATGAAGATCCTGTGATGGCTTAGGCCCGCGCCGGTCTTTGACAACGGCCCGGCGCGGGCGTAGCGTCCGCACCACCTGCCGATCCGCCAGAGGAGGTGCGCGATGAGCGCGTACAAACTCATCTCGGCCGATTCCCACATCGTCGAACCGCCGGACCTCTACGCGAGCCGCATCGAGCCGAAGTTCCGGGATCGAGCGCCGCGGATGGAGCGACTGAAAACGCCCGCGGGCCGCGAGTTCGACGCCTGGTTCATCGACGGCCAGCAGGCCGGCACGCTGGGTGCGGTGATCCAGGCGGGCCAGCGCTTCGAGGACCCGTCGCAGATCGACTTCCTCGGCACGTGGGAGGGCGTGCGGCTCGGCGCCTACGACCCGCACGCGATGGTGAAGGAGAACGAGATGGACGGCGTGTGGGGCGCGTGCCTGCAGCCGAGCCAGGGCCTCTTCTGGTACCGAATTCCGGAGACCGCGCTGCTCTCCGCGATCTGCCGCGTCTACAACGACTGGATCGCGGACTTCTGCAAGCCGTTCCCCGATCGCCTGAAGGGCATCGCGATGCTGAACGTGGACGACGTCGAGGAGGGCGCGCACGAGCTGGAGCGCTGCGCGAAGCTCGGGCTGGTCGGCGCGTTCATCCCGGTGTCGCCGCTGCCCGATCGTCCGTACAGCGATCCGGTCTACGACCGCCTCTGGGCGACGGCGCAGGACCTGAACGTTCCGCTGCTGCTGCACATCGGCACCCCGCGCCACGGCGTTCCCGGCTGTGAGTTCACGATGAACCTCAGTGAGCTCACCGGCGCGGGCCGCTCGACGACGGACTACTGGGTGCGCTACTCGCTGTCCTCGATGGTCTTCGCGGGCGTCTTCGATCGCTTCCGCACGCTCAAGGTCGGCTCGGTCGAGCACGAGGCGTCGTGGCTCCCGCACTGGCTCAAGCAGATGGACTTCACGTATCGCGAGCGCCCGGTGTTCACGAAGGGCTGGAAGTCGGCGGAGGGTCTCCTCCCGAGCGACTACTGGCAGCGCAACATGTTCGTGGAATTCATGGAGGACGACCTCGCGATCCAGCTCCGTGATTCGATCGGCGTCGACACGATGCTGTGGGGCAGCGACTTCCCGCACGCGGAGTCGACGTGGCCGAAGTCGCGCGAGTTCCTGAACCGGATCTTCTCGGGCGCGCCGGAGGACGTGGTCCGCAAGGTCACGTGCGACAACGCCGCGCGCCTGTTCGGGTTCAGTCTTTCATGACGGAGACGATCGACGGGTTCGTGGCGGTGGCTCAGGTCTCCGACCTGCCGCCGGGCAAGATGACGTGGGTGCCGGTCGATCGCGAGCGTGTCCTCGTCGCCAACGTCGGCGGCACGTTCTACGCGATCCGAGACATCTGCGGCCACCGCCACGAGTCGCTGTCGAAGGGCACGCTGTTCGGCTACGTCGTCGAGTGCCCGTTGCACTTCGCGTGTTTCGACGTGCGCTCGGGCAAGTTCATCAGCGGCCCGGCGTCGGCGGACATCCAGACGTACGAGGTGCGGACTGACGGCGATGTCGTATACGTGAAGCCATAGCTTCAGTCTTCATCGCCGTCCTCACCATCGCCATGCTCGCCGGCGCGAGCGTCGGCGATGCCCAGGAAGCGCCGGGGTCCGCGACGATCGGCGGCACGTCCCGCGAATGGAAGAAATCCTCGCTGGCGGCATTTCGGGGTGGACTGCGCGAGCTGGGATGGGAGGAAGGCAAGAACCGCACGATCGAGGAACGGTTCGCCGACGGGGAATTCTCGCGACTGCCCGCGCTCGCCGACGAGGTGGTGCGCCGAAAAGTCGACGTCATCGTCGTGGCGACGTCGGCCGCCACAAGCACCGTGATGGCGGCGACGAAGACCATCCCGATCGTCATGCTGGATGTCGGCGACCCCATGTCGTCGAAGCTCGTGACGAACCTCGCGAAGCCCGGCGGCAACGTGACCGGCTTCACGAACCTCGCGCTCGGCCTCACGGAGAAGCGGCTCGCGCTCCTGAAGGAGACACTGCCTCGCGCGACGCGCATCGGGATGCTCTCGCATGCCGACAGTCCGATCCGCGCGCCACAATGGCGGGATGCCGCGGAGGCCGCCCCGCGCCTGGGTGTGACGCTCCAGCCCATGGACATCCGCAATCGCGGCGACCTGCCCCGGGCGTTTCAGGCGGCGGCGAACGCCAGGGCGGATGCGGTGGTGGCGATGGCGGATGCGCTCAACACGGTGCTGACCCGCGAGATCCTCGAGCTCGGCGCGAAGCATCGGCTCCCGGTGATGGTGGAAGACCGCGAGCGCGTCGAGGCCGGCGCCCTGCTGTCGTACGGCACGGATCCGCGCGATCTCTATCGGCGCGCCGCCTCGTACGTCGACCGCATCCTCAAGGGCGCGAAGCCGGGCGATCTCCCGGTCGAGCAGCCGACGACCTTCGAGCTCGTGATCAACGTGAAGGCTGCGAAAGCGCTCGGGCTGACGATCCCGCCGGCGGTGTTGCTCCGGGCTGACGCCGTCATCGAGTGACACCGCGAGCTGCGTCGCGCTATCCTCCGTTCCACGGAGGCGCCACCCGATGAAATTCACCTGGTTCAACCTGATGCCCTGGCCTTATTTGCCCGACGACTTCCGCGAGAAGCATCGGAGCGTGTGGGTCGACATTCCCAACACGCTGTACGACCCCAGGAAAGGGCACCACGTCTACCACACGTACCTCGATCAGCTCGAGTACGCGGAGACGCTCGGGTTCGACGGCATCGGGTGCAACGAGCACCATCAGAACGGGTACGGGCTCATGCCCTCGCCGAACCTCATCGCGGCGACCCTGAGCCGGCGCACGTCGAGATCAGCGCTCTGCGTGATCGGCAACTCCATCGCCGGGTACAACCCGCCCATTCGCGTCGCCGAAGAGTTCGCGATGCTCGACGTCATCTCCGGGGGACGGCTCGTCGCCGGGTTTCCCGTCGGGACGCCGATGGACACCAACTTCTGCTACGGGCAGATCCCCGCGCTCACGCGCGACAAATATAAGGAAGCGCACGACATGATCATGAAGGCCTGGGCCGAAGACGAGCCCTTCGCCTTCGACGGGAAATACAACCAGCTCCGCCACGTCAATTGCTGGCCGAAGCCCATTCAGAAGCCGCATCCGCCCATCTACATTCCGGGCGGCGGGTCCATCGAGACGTGGGACTTCTGCCTCGACTACGACTACAACTACTCCTACCTGTCCTTTTTCGGATACCTGCGCGGGAAGTCGCTGCTCGACGGGTACTGGGAGCGTGTCGCCAAGCGCGGCAAGGACGAGTCGCCCTATCGCGCCGCGTTCGCGCAGATCATCTGCGTGGCCGACACCGACGCCGAGGCCGAGACGCTCTACGCCGAGCACTGCCTCTACTTCTTCAACCGGTGCCTGCACGTCTTCCCGCCGTTCGCCGATCCGCCGGGCTATCGCACGCAGGCCACCGTGAAGTACGGCGCGCTGTCGCAGCTCACGGCGAACCGGCAGAAGATCCTCGAGAACCTCACGTGGAAGCAGCTCGTCGACGAGCGCTTCGTCATCGCGGGCAGCCCCGAGACCGTGCGGCAGCAGCTCGAGGAGTGCATCAAGAACCTGCGCATCGGCCACCTCTTCTGCCTGATGCACAACGGCGACATGCCGGACTGGAAGACGCGCCACTCCACGAAGCTCTTCGCCGAGAAGGTCATGCCGCACCTGCGCGACCTGTGGCCCGAGTGGAAGCACGACGAGCGCTGGTGGATCCATCCGATGGACGAGCGCATCCGGCCCGAAGAGCGCCGGCCCGGCGCGGAGAAGTCGCGCGAGGGATGGCCCGCATGAAGTGGCGGACGATCGACACGAAGAAGGGTACGCGCTGCCGCGTGCTCGAAGGCGGCAGCGGCGCGCCGCTGGTCTACTTCCACGGCGCCGGCGGCCTGCTCAAGGACAATCCGTTCCTCGACGCGCTCGCGCAGCGCCACTCGGTCTTCGCGCCCGAGTGGCCGGGCTACGGCGACTCCACCGGCGACGAGCTGCTCGAAGACATGCTCGACTTCGCGCTGCACGGCTGGGATCTCGTCGACGCGCTGGGCCTCAGCCGGCCGCACCTCGTCGGCCACTCGATGGGCGGGATGATTGCCGCGGAGATGGCCTGCCTCGCGCCGCGCGATCTCGGCAAGCTCGCACTCGCCGCGCCCGCCGGGCTCTGGATGGACGAGCATCCGATCCCCGACATCTTCGCGATGCTGCCGTTCCAGATCGCGGACGTGCTCTTCGCCGATCCGCAGCAAGGCCAGGCGTTGCTCACCGGCGGCGCCGACCTCTCGGAGATCGAGGCGCTGAAGGACTTCTACATCGCCACGCAGCGCCGGCTCTCGATGGCCGGCAAGATCCTGTTCCCGATTCCGAACCGGCGCCTGTCGAAGCGTCTTTACCGTCTGAAGGCGGAGACACTGCTCGTGTGGGGCGCGCAGGACCGGCTCATCATCCCGGCGTACGCGACGCAGTGGCAGTCGCTGATCCCGACGGCGCGCGTGGAGATGATCGACGGCGCCGGCCACATGCTGCCGTACGAGCAGCCGGCCGCGTTCGTCGCCGCGGTCCAGAAGTTCCTCGCCTGATCCACGACGACTGGCGCTTCTGTCCGCGCTGCGGTTCGCCGCTCGAGCCGCGGCTCTCCGGCACGTCGCGGCTCTCCTGCGCGCGCTGTGACTTCGTGTTCTTCGCCAACATGGGCGTGGGCGTCGCGGCGGTGATCGACGACGGCGCCGGGCGCGTGCTCCTGGTGCAGCGCGCGCCGGGTCAGTTCGGCGCCGGGTTGTGGTGCATCCCGTGCGGCTACGTGGACTGGGGCGAGGATCTCCGAGCGGCGGCGGCGCGCGAGGCGCTCGAGGAAGCGGGCGTTGCCGTCGAGATCGGCGACGTGGCGCAGGTCACCGTGAACCGTCACGCCCCCGATCGGCCCACGGTCGGGATCTGGTTCCATGCACGCCTCGTGGACCCACGGGCCGAGCCTCGCGCCGGCGACGATGCCGTCGCGGTGGGCTGGTTCGATCCGTCGGCGCCGCCGCCGCTCGCGTTCCCGACCGACCAGCCGGTTCTCGCGGCTCTCGCCGCCCGTCGCCCGACTTAGCCGCCGAAGAGGTTGTCCAGCAGCCGGTAGCACTGCATCTTCATGAGCGGCGCGAGATCCTGCGCCTCGCGCGCGAGCTTCTCTTCTTCCAGATCGAAGTGCTCGTGGGTCCACTCGCGATTGACCTCCGCGAGCCCGCGGACCATGGCCGGTGTGAGCTCGAGGTGGAAGAGAAGTCCGTACGCGTTTTGATAGACGAACGCCTGGTTGCGGCACAACGGAGACGTCGCCAGCAGCGAGGCGCCGCGCGGCAGATCGAACGCGTCGCCATGCCACTGCAGGACACGCACGTCCCGCTCGAATCCCTTGAAGAGACGATCCGCCGAACCCGCCGCCGTCAGCTGCACCGTGTCGTAGCCGATCTCCTTCGCGGGCTTTCCGTCCTTCTCATTGGGGAAGACACGCGCACCGAGCGCGTGAGCGATGAGCTGGCTGCCGAGGCAGATCCCCAGCATCGGCATCCTTCCCATCGCCGCCCTGATCAGCGTCAGCTCGTCGTTCTTCGAAGGGAAGTCTTCGTACACGCCCATCGGGCCGCCCATGAGGACGAGCGCGGAGCATCGCAGGACATCCGGCACGGTGTAGCGCTCCCACAGCCTGACCACCTCGAAGGCGATGCCGTGGTCCTGCATGTAGTCGGCGATGTAGCCGTGCCCCTCGTACGGAACGTGCTGAAGCACGACCACCGGGTTGTGATCGCCGGCCATGCGGACAGAATACGGCGTGGCGGCCGACCGCCGCCACGCCCGCGATCGATCTACTTCTTCATTTCCAGCTTGATGTTGCCGGCCTTCGCCGCTTCCTCGTACTTCTTCACCGACTCGGCGTGCTTGCCGGCCTTGTGCAGGTCGTTCGCCTGCGCGGCCATGTGACGTGCGCCGGACGCCTGCGCGTCGAAGCGGCTGCCGAGCTGCTTGTCGACCTGCGCCTGAAGCGCGGGGCACTGGCCTGCCAGCGCCGTGAGCGGAAGGGCGAGGACCAGGGCGATACCGAGCAGGGGCGTCTTCATCGCATCCTCCTCTGTCCGATCGAAAGGTCGGAGCGGTCGGAACACGGGCTCGAACGGCGCGATTGCCGATTGCCCCTAGGCGCGCGACTCTAGGAGCGTCAGCCCTCGAAGTCAACCGGGCCCAGGGAGGACGGGATGTTCGACCTGAATCCCCCGCGCATCCCAAGGGTATGAAGACCACAACGTCACGGCCCGTCGCCCAGGTCATCCACCCCGAGCCCGTCATCGAGGGCGCCGGGGTCCATCTGCGCCGCAGCATCGGCACGCGGCAGCTCGACCACCTCGATCCGTTCCTGCTGCTCGACCACTTCGAGTCGGTCGAGCCGCGCGACTACGAGGCGGGGTTCCCGTATCACCCGCATCGCGGGATCGAGACCGTCACCGTGATCCGCCACGGTGAAGTGAAGCACGGCGACTCGCTCGGGCATCGCGGCAGCATCGGCGCGGGCGACATCCAGTGGATGACGTCCGGCAGCGGCATCATGCACGAGGAGATGCCACAGGTCCGTCCGGAGGGCATCGCCGGTCTCCAGCTCTGGCTCAACCTGCCCGCGCGGGAGAAGATGACGCGGCCGAAGTATCGCGATCTCAACGCGGCACAGCTCACGGAAGTGGACACCGAGACGGGCGCCAGGCTGCGCGTGATCGCCGGCGAATCGCAGGGCGGCCGTCTCGTCGGGCCCGTGGAGGGCCTCGCCGTCGCGCCGAAGTTCATCGACGTCACGCTGCCGCCCGGCGCCACGTTCGTCGAAGAGATCCCGCGCGGCCACACCGCGTTCGCGTACGTCGATCACGGCGAGGTCCGCTTCGGGCCCGCGCAGTCGGGTGTGCAGGCGCCGGCGCTGGTGATCTTCGGCGACGGTGACACTGTCGAAGCCTCCGCGCACGGCGCCGGTGGACGGTTCCTCTTGGCGGCCGCGCGCCCGCTGCACGAGCCGATCGCGCGCTACGGTCCGTTCGTCATGAACACGCGCGCGGAGATCGAGGAGACGCTGCGCGAGATTCGCTCGGGGCGCTTCATCCGCGAGGAGCCGCGCGATGCCTGAGGAGAGCGCATGAGCGTTCCCGACACGCTGCCGTTTCACCTGCGCGGCAACTTCGCGCCGGTCGCGAAGGAGGTCACCGCCTTCGATCTTCCGGTGCAGGGGGCGATCCCGCGCGCGCTGCGCGGCCGCTACGTTCGCAACGGCCCGAACCCGAAGAGCGGCACGTCGCCCCACTGGTTCCTCGGCGACGGGATGCTGCACGGCGTGGAGCTTCGCGACGGGCGCGCCGTCTGGTATCGCAACCGCTGGGTGCGGACGCGCACGTTCGTCGAGGACGCGCGCTGGCTGCGCGAGGACTACACGCCGGACGTCACCGTGGGGCTCGCCAACACCCACGTCATCGCGCACGCGGGCCGCATCGTGGCACTCGTCGAGACGTCCTTGCCCACCGAGGTGACGCCGGAGCTCGACACCGTCGGCTGCGTCGACTATGGCGGCCGCCTCACGACGGGCATGACGGCGCATCCGAAGATCTGCCCGCGGACCGGCGAGCTCCACTTCTTCGCCTACAGCTTCATGGCGCCGTGGCTCACGTATCACCGCGCGGACGCCGCCGGCCGCCTCGTCCAGACCGAGGCCATCGAGGTCCCGGGGCCCACGATGATCCACGACTTCGCGATCACCGATCGGCACGTCGTCTTCATGGACCTGCCCCTCGTCTTCGACCTCGAGATGGCGATGGCAGGGTCGATGCCGTACCGCTGGAGCGACGAGTACGGCGCCCGGCTGGGCGTGATGCCGCGCGGCGGGACGAACGCCGACGTGCGGTGGCTCGAGGTCGCGCCGTGCTACGTGTTCCACCCGCTGAACGCGTACGAGGACGAAGACGGCGCCATCGTCCTGGACGTCGTCCGCTATCCCGAGCTCGGGCGCACGGGATCGAATTCCGCCACGGCGGCCTTCATGCACCGCTGGCGCATCGACCTCACCGCCGGCCGCGTCGGCGAGCAGCCGCTCGACGACCGCGCGGTGGAGTTCCCCCGCTTCGACGACCGGCGGATGGGCACGCCGTATCGCTACGGATACGCCGTGTACACGGAACAGGGCGCCGACCGCGGCACCGGCACCTCCGTGATCAAGTACGACCTGCGGACCGGCGGCTCGGCGATGCACGATTTCGGCCCCGGACGCGTGCCGTCGGAGCCGGTGTTCGTGCCGGCGTCGGATGCTGCCGCCGAAGACGAGGGCTGGCTGATCAACTACGTCTACGATGCCGCGCGCGACGGCAGCGACCTCGTGATCCTCGACGCCCGCGACGTCACCGCGAAGCCCGTCGCCACGGTCGCGCTGCCGCAGCGCGTGCCGTTCGGCTTCCACGGAAGCTGGATTCCAGACGCCTGACGCCTCCGGTAATATCGTCCGCAACCACAGGGAGGCGGCCATGAAGATCGCGTACGTGCAGGCGTCCTGGCACACCGACATCACCGATCACTGCAAAGCGGCCTTCATCGAGGAGATGGCCCGGCACGGCCACGGCAAGAGCGCGATCGAGTTCTTCTCCACGCCCGGCAGTCTCGAGATCCCGCTCATGGCGCGCAAGCTCGCGAAGACCGGCCGGTACGCCGCGGTGTGCGCGAGCGGCCTCGTCGTGAACGGGGGCATTTACCGGCACGAGTTCGTCGCGCAGGCCGTGCTGCAGGGCATCGTCCAGACGTCCCTCGACACCGAAGTGCCCGTGCTCTCCGCGGTGCTGACGCCGCATCACTTTCACGAGCACGCCGTCCACGAGGCGTTCTTCAAGGAGCACATGCGGACGAAGGGGACGGAGCTGGCCGAGGCGTGCGTCGGGATCATCGAGAACCTGGCGGCGGTCCAGGCGGCCTGATCGTTTCGATCACCACGATTGATTGGCGTCCGCGCGGCCATGCGGTGACGATGCTCGCGTGGCCGCGGGCATCGAACGGCTCCTGAACCGCCTCGCGCGTGCGCCGAAGGACGTCGCCCGAACGATCGGTGACGCCCCGGCCGCCGCGCTCGCGCGGCGCCCGGAGCCGCAGAGCTGGTCGCCCACCGAGATCCTCTGTCACCTGCGCGACGTCGAGGAGCTCTTCCAGCTTCGCTTCCACACGATCCTCGCCGTCGACGAGCCGCCGATTCTCGCGTTCGGCGCGGCGCCCGGAGATCTGAAGTCGTGGAGGATCGGCGGCGCCATCGGTCATCCGCTCGACCCGGATCGATGGGCGGCCGAGCGTCAGTACATCCGGAACGACGCGCGAGAGGCGTTCGCCGCGTGGCGGCGGCGGCGCGGGGAAGTCCTGACCTTACTGTCCGCGCTGCCCCCGATCGACTGGCTGCGCGGCGGCGTTCATCCGACGCGCGGACGCCGCACGCTGGTCGAGTGGGTGACGAGCCTCGCGGGGCACGACGACAACCACCTCGACCAGCTTCAGTCGGCGTGCGTGTCGATGACCTTCTGAAACGCGGCCTTCGGCATGGCGCCGATGACCCGATCGACGACCTCGCCGTCCTTCACGAAGAGGATCGTCGGGATCGAGCGGATGCCGTACCGCGCCGCGAGCGCGGAATTCTCGTCGATGTTCACCTTCATCAGGGGCACGCCGGTGGAATCGGCGATCTCCTCGAGGATCGGCGCGACGATGCGGCACGGACCGCACCACGCCGCCCAGAAATCGACCATCACGAGGCCGTCGCTGGCCGCGATCGCCTCGTCGAATGTCTGCTCGTTCAGGGCCTGTGTCATCTCTGCCTCCGCCCTTGGGAGCACGACGCGCTCGGCGGGGATTCCGGCACCGTTCTGGCCGGGGAGGGCGGCCAGAAGGCCGAGGGTGAGGGCGCCGGAGAGCAGGCTCCGGCGGGACACTCCTTGCGTCGAGGGCGCCTGCGGCACGCGGGCCGGCGCGGGAGTCATACGACAGTCATCGGCGGGGGCCGCCGCCGACATGAGCCCGTTGTCGACAACCCCGGGCCGAGTCGCGTACTTTCTCCCCAACAGGTACGACGCGTCCCAGGAGGGGCACCGATGAGTGACACCAATCCGATCCGCCCGGACAGCGGCGATCGCCTTACCCAGGTGTTCTTCAGCGACCTCCCGGGCATGGCGGGCATCGTCACTGTCGTCACGCAGCCCTTCGCCCAGGAATCGATGCGCACGGTCCTGCGGCTGCCCGAGTGGATCCCGATCGTCGTCGCGCTCGGCATCTCGGCGCTGCTCGCGCTCTACAAGATCCTCATCATGCGGCGCTCCGCGGCCCCCGCGCGCGCGATCTGCGTGCCGTTCGTGGCGCTCGTCGTCTTCGCCGCCTATGCCACCGGCAACAACGTCGTCTACTACGCCAAGGAAGGGCTGATGCAGCCGCTGTCCGCCGAGCAGGCCGCCACGCTGAAGCGCGAGCGCGACAACCTCGAGCAGCAGGTCAAGAACTCCGAAGAGCTGATCGGCAAGATGCGCCGCGCGCTCGGCGTCGGCGAGCCCGAGAAGACCTCCGCGCGCCCGGAGCCATCGGCGTGGGCGCGACTCTTCGGCGTCCCGCCCGCTGAGGCGCAGCCGCAGCCGCAGCCGCGCCGGCCCGAGGCGCGCGACACCGCGCGTACGCCGGGCAACGACCTCCAGCGGCTGAAGGACGAGCTCCGAAAGTTCGACGTCGAGCAGCGGCAGCTGAAGGAGCGGCTCGAGACGATCAAGCCGGACGTCGGCAAGGCCAGAGAGCAGCAACAGCAGCAGCCGCTGATCAAGAGCTGGTGAGGTCGGCGCCGCGCACCTCGCGCAGCCGCCGCTCGAGGAACCGGCGCTCGGCGTCGTTCGTGACCAGCGCCAGCGCGCGCGCGTAGCTCGCCGCCGCGTCGGTGAAGTGTCCGAGGCGACGGAGCAGATCCGCTCGCGCCGAGTGCAGCAGGTGATAGCGGTCGAGATCCCGCGACAGCGCGTCGATCAGAAAGAGCCCGGCGCGCGGCCCATAGGCCATCGCCACCGCCGCCGCGCGATTGAGCGCCACGACCGGCGACGGCTGCAGCCGCTCGAGCAGGTCGTAGAGGCGCACGATCTGATGCCAGTCGGTGTCCTCGGCGCGGGCCGCCTCGCAATGCAGCGCGGCGATCGCGGCCTGCAGCGCGAACGGTCCCGCGCCCGCGCGTAACCCCTCCTCGACGAGTGGCAGCGCTTCGGCGATCTGTGCCTTGTTCCAGCGGCGGCGATCCTGCTCTTCGAGCAACACGATCTCGCCCGCGGCGTCGAGGCGAGCGTCGCGCCGCGCGTCGTGCAACAGCATCAGCGCGAGGAGCGCCGTCGCCTCGCCGGGCGCGGGCCGCATCAGCGCCAGCAAGACGCGCGCCAGGCGAATCGCCTCCGCACAGAGATCGATGCGTACGAGGACGTCGCCGCGCGTCGCGGCGTATCCCTCGTTGAACACCAGGTAGATCACCGTCAGCACCGCTTCGAGGCGTTCCGGCATCTTGTTGATGTCGGGCACCTCGTATGGAATGCGGGCCTCGCGGATCTTGGTCTTCGCCCGCACCAGCCGCTGCGCCATCGTGGCGGTCGGCACGAGGAATGCGCGTGCGATCCGGTCCGTTTCGAGGCCGCCGAGCGTGCGAAGGGTCAGCGCGACCTGCACGTCGGGTGCCAGCGCGGGGTGGCCGCACGTGAAGATCAGCCGCAATCTGTCATCGGGAATCTCGTACGGGTCGTACTCGGTCTCGGCCAGTGCCTGGCCGAATCCCGCCGAGACGTACTCTTCGAGCTTGTCCCCGAGCCGCGCCCGGCGGCGGATCCGATCGATCGCCTTGTGGCGAGCGGTCTGGATGATCCAGGCGCGCGGGAACTCCGGGACGCCCGACGCCGGCCACTGTTCCGAGGCGGCGGCGAACCCCTCCTGCGCCGCGTCTTCGGCCACGTCGAAGTCGCCGACGAGCCGGATCAGGGTGGCGACGATCCGGCCCCAATCCGCGCGATATGTCTCAGCGATCGCCGCCTCGACGTCCGCGGGCATACGTCACGTTAGATAATTCTTCGCCGGGTGTCGATTCGGCGGCGCCTCGTTCGATTCAGTGGTGGAGGGACACGTGAAATACATGCTGCTGATCTGCCGCAACGAGCCGGTCTGGGACGCGATGCCGGCAGCCGAGCGGCGACAGATCTACGCGGAGATGGTCGCGCTCTCGGAAGAGCTCGAGGGCCGCGGCCAATATCTGGGGGGTCATCCCTTGCACCCCGCGTCGTCCGCGACGAGCGTGCGGGTCCGCGACGGCAAGCGGCTCGTGACCGACGGCCCGTTCGCCGAGACGCGCGAGCAGCTCGGCGGCTACATGATCGTCGACGTGAAGAGTCTCGACGACGCCATCGACATCGCGGGACGGATGCCGCTGGCGCGCACGAGCACGATCGAGATTCGCCCCGTCCGTGAAGGAGAGCCGACATGATCAAGGGACTGCGTGGCGCGACCATCTGGAGCGAAGACATCAACAACCTGCTGCCGTTCTCTCGCGACGTGCTCGGCTTCAAGGTCGGCGTGCAGAGCGACGGCTTCGTCGTCCTCAGTGAGCAGGGGGCGCCGCCGTGGCTCGCCCTCGGCACGCATAGCCAGGTCCGTGGCCGGAACACGGATCCCGCGCGGCACATGGTGAGCCTGACCTCCGACGCCGTCGACTCCGACTGGAAGCGCCTGAAAGGCGCCGGCGTCGAGTTCATCGAGAACCCGACGGACTACGGCACGCTGCGGATCGCGACGTTGAAGGATCCCGAAGGCAACCTGCTCCAGCTGCTGCAGCCGCTGACGTAACATCGTGCGGGAGGAGAGCCAGGGATGAGCCGAGTCCGTTTGCTCGTCGGGACACGCAAGGGCGCCTTCGTACTCAACTCGGACGGGACGCGCAAGCAGTGGGACGTGAGCGGTCCGCACTTCGGCGGCTGGGAGATGTACCACCTCAAAGGCTCGCCCGTGGATCCCAATCGGCTCTACGCGTCGCAGTCGTCGAGCTGGTTCGGGCAGGTGATCCAGCGCTCGAACGGCGGCGGCAAGACGTGGGAGGCCGTCGGCAACAAGTTCGTCTACGACGGGCCGACGGGCACGCACCAGTGGTACGACGGCACGCCGCATCCGTGGGAGTTCGCGCGCGTGTGGCACCTCGAGCCGTCGCTGACCGATCCCGACACGGTCTACGCGGGGGTCGAAGACGCCGCGCTGTTCCGCACGACCGACGGCGGCCAGACGTGGCACGAGCTGCCGGGCCTGCGCACGCACGAGTCGGACATCTCTGGCAGCCCGGCGCGGGCGGCATGTGCCTGCACACGATCCTGCTCGATCCCGCGACGCCGGGGCGGATCTTCATCGCGATCTCGGCCGCCGGCACGTTCCGCAGCGACGACGCCGGGAAGACGTGGCGGCCGATGAATCGCGGGCTCCGCTCGGAGCAGATTCCGAACCCGACGGCCGAGGTCGGCCACTGCGTGCATCGCATCGCGATGCATCGCGCGCGGCCGAACGTGCTGTTCATGCAGAAGCACTGGGACGTGATGCGGAGCGACGACGCCGGCGAATCGTGGCGCGAGGTCAGCGGCAACCTGCCGACCGACTTCGGCTTCCCGATCGACGTGCACGCGCACGAGCCGGAGACGATCTACGTGGTGCCGATCAAGAGCGATTCCGAGCACTATCCGCCCGCCGGCAAGCTCCGCGTCTACCGCAGCAAGAGCGGCGGCAACGAGTGGGAGGCGCTGACCAGGGGCCTGCCGCAGGCCCACTGCTATGTGAACGTGCTGCGCGACGCGATGTCCGTCGACGCGCTCGACCCGTGCGGTCTCTATTTCGGGACGACCGGCGGCCAGGTGTATGGCTCCGCGGACGCCGGCAACAGCTGGGAGCCGATCGTGCGCGACCTGCCGTCCGTCGTGTCCGTGGAGGCGCAGACGCTGCCATGACGGTGCGCGTGGTCGTGCCCGCCCATCTCCGCACGCTCGCGCGTGTGAACGGTGAGCTGAAGATCGACGTCGACGGTCCCGTCACGCAGCGCACGGTCCTCGATGCGCTCGAGGCGACGTATCCCGTGCTGCGCGGGACGATCCGCCATCACGTCACCAGGGAGCGGCGCGCCTTCCTCAGGCTGTTCGCCTGCGAGCAGGATCTGTCCCACGAATCGCCGGACACCCCGCTGCCCGAAGCCGTCGCGACCGGCGCCGAGCCCTTGCTCATCATCGGCGCGATGGCCGGCGGGTAATCGAAAAGGAGAGCCATGCTCGCGAAAATCGGTATCGCCGTGGCGGTCATCGTCGTCGTGCTCGCGGCGGTCGTCGCGCTGCAGCCGTCGGAGTTCCGTGTCGAGCGCAGCACGACCATTCCCGCGCCGCCCGCCGCGGTCTTCGCGCAGATCAACGACCTCCAGAAGTGGGAAGCGTGGTCGCCGTGGGAGAAGCTCGATCCGGCGGCGAAGAAGACGTTCTCCGGTCCCCCGGCCGGCGCCGGCGCCTCCTTCGCGTGGGCCGGCAACCATGACGTCGGCGAAGGCCGCGTGACGATCACCGAGAGCCGCCCGAACGAGCTCGTCCGGATCCGGCTCGACATGATGAAGCCGATGGCGGCGAGCAACCTCGTGGAGTTCACGCTCGAGCCCGTCGGCGATCAGACGACCGTCACCTGGAGCATGACCGGGCACAACGGCTTCGTGTCGAAGGCGGTGGGCCTCGTGATGGACATGGACAAGATGGTCGGCGGCCAGTTCGAGAAGGGCCTCGCGAGCCTCAAGTCCGTCGCCGCGGCGAAGTCATGAACGTCGCGCTCTGGATCGTGCAGGTGCTGCTCGCGGGCCTCTTCCTGTTCGGCGGCGTCGTGAAGCTGATGATGCCGATCGCCGAGCTCACGCAGCAGACCGGCATGCCGGCGTGGTTCATGCGGTTCATCCCGATCGCCGAGATCCTCGGCGGGCTCGGGCTCCTGTTGCCGTCGCTGCTCCGGATCAAGCCCCGCCTGACGCCGCTCGCGGCCGCGGGCCTCGTGATCATCATGATCGGCGCGACGGTCATCTCGCTGCCGGGCGGCGTCGTGATGGCGCTGATGCCGCTCGTGACCGGGCTGCTCGCGTTCTTCGTCGCCTACGGACGGTGGCGCCTGGTGCCCCTGCCGTGAAGATCTTCTACGGATGGGTCATCGTCGCGGTCGGCATCGTCGTCACCTGCGTCGGGTTCGGCTCGATGATGTCCCTCGCCGTGTTCCTCCAGCCCATGGCCGAGGCGATGGGCTGGTCGCGCACGGCCATCGCGACGGCCGCGCTGCTGAATTTCCTGGCGATGGCCGCCGGCGCATTCATGTGGGGCGCCCTCTCCGACCGATTCGGCACGCGCGTGGTCGTGGTCGCCGGCGGTGCGCTGATGGGGCTGGGCCTCGTCACCGCGAGCCGCGCGACCTCGCTCGGCTGGTTCCAGCTCTCCTTCGGCGTGCTCGTCGGTCTGGCGGCGGGAAGCCTGTACGCGCCGATGACGTCGACGACCACGCGCTGGTTCACGCGCCATCGCACCCTGGCCGTCGCGCTCGTCTCCGCCGGGTTGAGCTTCGGCGCGACGTTCATGGCGCCGTTCGCGCGCTGGCTGATCAGCACGTACGACTGGCGGACCGCGATGCTGGTCCTCGGCGATCTCGTGTGGCTGATCGTCATCCCGGCCGCGCTGCTCGTGCGCAACCCGCCGACGACCGCGGTGCGTGTCGCGGCGTCGTCGTCCGCGAACGGCGGCCCCGCGCTCACGGTGGGCCAGGCGCTCCGCACGCCCCAGTTCGCGGCCATCGCGTTCACCCACTTCGCGTGCTGTGCCGCGCACTCGGGCCCGATCTTCCACATGGTCACGAACGCGATCGATCACGGCGTGACCGCGATGGCCGCGGCCACGGTCTTCAGCGTGGCCGGCCTGGCGTCGTTCAGCGGCAAGATCGTGTGCGGCGTCGTGGCCGATCGTGTCGGCGTCAAGCGCACGCTCGTGACCGGGCTCGCGCTCCAGGCCGCCGCCATCAGCCTCTATCTCGTCACGCGCGAGCTCGGCGGGTTCTACGGTGTCGCCGTGATGTTCGGGTTCGCGTACGGCGGCGTGATGCCGCTCTACGCGGTCGTCGTGCGCGAGTACTTCGGCGAGCGGATCATGGGCGCGGTGTTCGGCGGCGTGTCGACCGTGGCCACGCTCGGCATGGCGCTCGGCCCGGTGGCGGGCGGCTGGCTCTACGACGGGCTCGGCAGCTACGCGTGGATGTTCATCGCGTCGTCGGCCATCGGCGCCGGCGCCGTCGCGGTGGCACTGACGTTCCGTCCGCCGGCAAGTGTGCGACACTTGGCCCCAGCCGGAGGGACAGCCTGATGACGGTGGCCGCGGACCACGACGTGCCCGTTCCCTACATGCAGCGCACGCGCGACTACTACGCCGCGCTCGGGTTCGGGGCCTATCGGTGGGCGCATTGCACCGACGTCCCGTTCACGCCGTTGAGCAAGCCGCTCGCGCAGTCGCGAGTGGCGCTCATCACGACCGCCGCGCCGTATCAGCCGGACAAGGGCGATCAAGGGCCCGGAGCGAAGTACAACGCCGCCGCGAAGTTCTACAAGGTGTACGCCGACTCCACCGACTCGATTCCGGACCTGCGCATTTCCCACGTCGGCTACGACCGCAAGCACACGACCGCCGAGGATCCGAGCACCTGGTTTCCGCTGAAGCAGCTGCAGCTCGCGGTGAAGGCCGGGCGCATCGGCGCGCTCGCGCCGCGCTTTTACGGCTCGCCGACGAACCGGAGCCAGCGGGTGACCACGGAGAGCGACGCGCCGGAGCTGCTGCGGTGCTGCAGGGGCGACGGCGCCGACGTCGTGCTCCTCGTTCCGTCCTGACCGGTCTGTCACCAGACCGTGAGTCTGGTTGCCCGCCACCTCGAAGCGAACGGGCTCCCCACCGTGATCATGGGCTGCGCGAAGGACATCGTCGAGCACTGCGGCGTGCCGCGGTTCGTCTTCAGCGATTTCCCGCTCGGCAACTCCGCGGGCAAGCCGTTCGACGTCGAGTCGCAGGCCGCCACGCTCGAGCTGGCGCTCCGCGTGCTCGAGTCGGCGCCGGGGCCGCGCACCACGGTGCAGTCGCCGCAACGGTGGAACGACGACGCCACGTGGAAGGTCGACTACAACAACCTCGAGAAGATGACGCCGGAGGATCTCGCGGAGCGGCGCAAGGAGTTCGAGGCCGTGAAGGCGACGATCAAGGACATGCCGGGCCGTACATGAGCAAGCCGTTCACCGGCATCCGGATCCTCGACTTCACCCGCTATCTCGCCGGCCCCTACGGCACCTACCAGCTCGCGCTGCTCGGCGCGGACGTGATCAAGATCGAGTCGCGCGACGGCGACGAGACGCGCCACCAGCTCGTGAAGAGCGAGTGGGCGGAGCGCAAGATGCCGCCGAGTTTCCTCGCGGTCAACGGCAACAAGCGCAGCATCACGCTCGACATGCGCAAGCCCGAGGCCGTCGCGATCGTGAAGCGTCTCGTGACGACCGCGGACGTGGTGTGGGAGAACTTCCGGCCGGGCGTGATGGACAAGCTCGGTCTCGGCTACGAGACGCTCGCCGCGATCAACCCCCGACTGATCTATTGCGCCGTCTCCGGCTTCGGACACTCCGGTCCGGAGAAGACGACCGCCGCGTTCGACGGCAAGCTGCAGGCGATGTCCGGGATCATGTCGATCACGGGCGAGGCCTCGCAGGGGCCGATGCGCGCGGGCTTCGCCATCTGCGACACCATCGGCGGCATCACGGCCGCGCTCGCCGTGTCCAGCGCGCTGTATCAGCGGACGCACACCGGCAAGGGGCAGTTCGTCGACGTCGCGATGCTCGACGCGGCGCTCGCGTTCCTGCCCGGGCCCGTGTCGGAGTGGACGGTGGCGGGCATCGAGCAGAAGCAGATCGGCAACGGCTCCGTGAGCCGCAAGCCGACGGCGGGCCGCTTCCGTGCGAAGGGGAGCTATCTCGTCCTCGCGGTGCTCACCGAGCCGCAGTTCCAGCGGCTGATGCAGACGATCGGGCGGCCGGACGCGCTGATGGATCCACGCTTCAAGGACTGGACGGCGCGCACGGACAACCTGCCCGCGCTGCGCGAGGTGATCGAAGGCGCGCTCGCGAGCGACGACGCGAAGACGTGGGAAGGGCGGCTCACCGCCGCCGACGTGCCGTGCTCCTCGATCTGGAAGATCGAGGAGATCGTCGAGCATCCGCAGCTGAAGCACCGCGACGTGCTGCAGACGGTCGACTCGACGTTCGGCCCGATGAAGCTGGTCAGCGCGGGGTTCCGTCTCGCGCACGGCAGCCCGGGCATCGACCGCCCGCCCCCGACCCTCGGCGAGCACACCGACGAGGTGCTGCGCGACGCGGGGTACGCGCCGGACGAGATCGAGCGTCTCCGTCGCGACGGCGTCCTCTAAGCGCGCGGCGCGGGCGGCAGCGCCGGCGTCACCCCCGCGATGCGCGCGAAGTGCGCGCTCAATCGTTCGCCGAAGAGCGACGCATCGAGCGGGTTCAATCCCGACTCTCCGACCGGCGCGAGCCGTGCCGCCGCGGTCCGGACGAGCGCGCGGATGCACGCCAGCGCCTCGTAGTAGGCCAGCCGCGTGGCGTCGAGTCGCTGGCGCCGCCGGTAGCCGTTGACGTAGCGCGCGGCGAGCACACGCGCCGCCAACCCGACGACTCCCCGAAGCACAGGCGGAACATCCATCAGCTCGACGGGGATGAAACGCAGGATCACGCGCGTCGACGCCACGTCGAGCGCGGGATGAGCCACGACCGTGTTCGCCCAGTCGATGACGCCGGTGACCCGGCCGCCGGCCATCAGGATGTTCAGTGGATGGAAGTCTCCATGACAGATGACGCGACGGCGCTCGTCGGCCGGCCGATGCTCGACGAGCCAGCGCATCGCCCTCTCCAGACCCGAGAGCTTCTCCTGGGCGATGCGACGTTCGAGGCGCGCCAGAAAGCCCTCGACGGTGACGAGCTCACGACCGAGCGGTGAGCCCGCGCGATCGAACGCTTCGAGCAGCACGTCGGCGTCGAGCGCGTGGAGCCGAAGCTGGGTCGCGACCAGCGTCGACGCGACGCCGAGGCGCCGCTCGGCGAACAACGGCCGGCCGGGCAGGCGCTCCATGACGAGGAACGCGCCGCCGATGATCGTCGCGTCGGCATTCGCGAGCAGCACGCGCGGCGCCGGGTACCCGAGCTCCGCCACCACGTTCTGGACCACGCGCTCGCTCAGCGCGCGCGCGGGCGGGTGCTGCCGATCGAAGACGCGAAGGATGAGCGGGATCGAGAACGCCTCCGGCGCGCCGGCGAGGCGGAAGCCGAAGATCCGCGTGTCGTAGCCCCCGCTGGTGGGCGCCGGCGGTTCCGCGTAGTCCAACGCGGGCTCTCGGAGCTCGAGGCGGAGATGCTGCAGCAGCGAGTCGCCGAGCGGCGGCATGGCGCCGCCATCTTATCGAGCCGCGCACCCTCCGCGCTGCCCGCCGCGTCTCAAGGAGCGTCGAGTCTTCCGAGGGAGGAACGTGATGCCTTGGAGAAGCGTGTTCGCGGTCGGGATCGTTGCGCTCGCGCTCTTCGCGGGCTGCGCCACAGGGACCCAGTCGTCCGGGCAGGGATTCGCGAGCCCCGCGGATGCCGAGAGCCCACGGTGCAGCACGGGTCTGTACTGCAACCGTGCCGCCGGACTGTGCGTCGGCGGCGGACAGCAGGCGCTACCGGTCGATCCCGTACTCCTTGAGCTTCCGCCAGAGCGTCGTGCGCCCGATGCCGAGCGCTTCCGCCGCGCCGGAGTGGTTGCGGCCGAAGCGCTCGAGCGTCTGAAGGATGTGCGCGCGCTCCGCTTCGGCGAGCGAGATCTGTCGCGGCAGCGCGGGCGACGGGCCGAGCTGCAGGCCGGCGGACACGTGCGGCGGCAAGTCGTCCGGCTCGACGCTCTCGGTGCGCGCGAGGATCGTCGCGCGCTCGATCGCGTTCTCCAGCTCGCGCACGTTGCCCGGCCACGGATAACGGAGCAACCGCTCGAGCGCGTCCGGCGAGAGGCGCAGCGTCCGCTCGAGCTTCGTCGCCGCCCGGGCGAGGAAGTGCTCCGCGAGCGCGGGGATGTCCTCGCGCCGGTCGCGCAGCGGCGGCAGCATCACCTGGATGACGTTCAAGCGGTAGAAGAGATCTTCGCGGAAGCTGCCGTCGGCGATCCGCTTCGCGAGGTCGCCGTTCGTGGCCGCGATCACGCGCACGTCGATGGTCGTCGCCTGCGTCGCGCCGAGACGCCGCACCTCGCGGCTCTGCAAGGCGCGCAAGAGCGTCACCTGGAGTGACGCCGGCATCTCGGCGATCTCGTCCAGGAACAGCGTGCCGCCGTCGGCTTCCTCGAAGAGCCCGAGCTTGGTGCCGGCCGCGCCGGTGAACGCCCCGCGCACGTGGCCGAAGAGCTCGGACTCCAGCAGCGTCTCCGGGACGGCGCCGCAGTTCACCGCCACGAACGGCCGCGTGGCGCGAGCGGCCTGCAGCACGTCGAGCCCGTCCCCGTCCGGCATCCGGAGGTCGGTGACGACGAGCTCGAAGACTTCTTCCGCGAGGCGCTTCGTCGCGCTCGTGACGTCGTCCGCCTCGGCCACGTGATGCCCGCGCTTGCGCAGCAGCAGCGCGAGCGTGGTGCGCGCGGGCGCCTCGTCGTCGACGACCAGCAGGCGCGCCATCGTCACGCCGCCTCGACGGGGAATCGCATGGTGACCCGCGTGCCGCGCCCGGGCTCGGAGGCGATGTCGATGCGGCCGCCGTGCGCGGCGACGATCCGCTCGGCGATCGTCAGCCCGAGTCCGCTCCCGTTCGGCTTGCCCGAATAGAACGGCTCGAACACGCGCGCGAGCACGTCGGCGGGAATGCCGGGCCCGGTATCGCTCACCGCGAGCCCCACGTGCCCGTCCTCGCGGCCGACCTCGAACGACAAGCGCCCGCGGCCGTTCATCGCCTGCACGCCGTTGAGCGCGACGTTCCAGAGGACCTGCGTCACCTGGTCGCGCTCGAAGGGGAAGCGCGGCACGGCCGGGTCGACCGCCACTTTCACGTCCACACGGGGCGCGCGCGAGCTGCGGATCGCGCCGACCGTCGCCGCGCGCTCCTCCGTCGTGAGCCCGGCCTCGTCGGTGAGGAGCGCCGTGGCATTGACGATGGCGGCGAGCGGATTGCGGATCTCGTGCGCCATGCCGGCGGCGAGCTCGCCCGTCGTGGCGAGGCGCTCCGCTTCGCTCAGCCGCGCGTGGAGCCGCTCGCTCTCGCGGCGCGCGTGCTCGAGCACCATGATGATGACGGCGAACGTCGAGAGGAAGTAGAGCGTGATGAACACGCCGTGCATCGTGAAGTACGCCGCCGACCCGGGCGGCGCGTCCACGAACTGCGTCCACACGCGATGCAGTCCCCACAGGACGAGCAGGCCGGCGAGCAGCCGCTCCCCACGCACGCGCCCGCGGCTCTCCTGCGTCCGCCACGGCCAGAACAACGCGCCCGCCGCGATCTGCACGATGCCGAGCGCCGCGCCGACGACCTGAAGACCTTCACTGCCGCGGCCGAGCGTGGTCACGAGCGCCAGCACGAGCGCGAGCGCGCCGCCGATGAGGACGTCGCTGCGCCTGAGGCGATAGTCCCACCCGTGCGCGAGCGCCGCGGCGAGGATGAAGCCGACGGCCGCGACGGTCGCGACACCGGTCGCGACGCTCGGATCCTCGAGCCCGAAGATGACGACGTCCACGACGCGCAGGCCCTTCGACAGGCCGTACGCGCCCCAGCCGAAGAGGAGGTAGCGGAAGAACCGCAGGCGGTGCGACGAGTAGAGGTACGCGAAGATCAAGAGCTGGATCGCGAAGGCGACCGTCGAGATACAGGTCAGGACCAGCGGCACCGGCATCCAGACTCCTCCAATTCGAACCGGCCTACAGCGGCAAGACGCGTGCCGAGGCGAAATCGCTGAATTTGGGATGCTCGCCGGCGCGGACGCGTTTCACTTCAGAACGCCGTTCCAATCCGGAACACCGGCTCCTTTTGACCAGGGCCGCTGTTCCAATGTGGACCACCCGTTCCGCGGTGAAACCTGCGCCGGGCTCGCGATCGGCGGAAACACGCATGATTTCGCTCGATTCGCGTTTGGCACGCCGTGTGCCCTCTGCCCCACGCTCAGGAGGACAACAACATGAAGCGCAGACATGCAGTCGCACTCGGTCTCGCGGCGGTGCTCCTCACGAGCGCCGCGCACGCCGCGCAGGACGTGGTCGAAGCCCCGCGCGGCCAGGACGTCGTCGAGGCCCCGCGCAGCCAGGACGTCGCGCAGGCGCCACGTGGTGAGGATCCGGTCCAGGCGCCGCGCAACTAAGGTGCGCGCCGGACGAGGCGGTCTCGCTCGTCCGGCGCTCGCTGTCCCGCGGCCCCTCCGCGCGAGCGTTACTTCGTGTTGCCCTTGATGAACGCTTGTACGTGTGTCCACGCGTCCGCGGACGCGTCCTTGAACTCGTCGAACTTCCGGTCGAAGAAGCTGTGCGGCGCGGCCGGGTACACGTGCTCCTCGTGCTTCACGCCGGCCTTCTTCAGCGCGTCGGCGAACGCCTTGCGATCGGCGTCCGGAATGCCTTCGTCCGCGCCGCCGTAGATCGAGAGCACGGGCGCCTTGTACTGCGCGGCCGCGTCGATCGGCTTGGGGCGATCGGGCCAGCGCTTGAGGCCGAGCGGCCACCCATAGAACCCGATCACGCCGGCGTAGCCGAGCGCGCTCGCGGCCTGGAGATAGGCGAGCGCGCCGCCGAAGCAGAAGCCCACGGAGAACAGCGCGCGCACTTGCCCGCCGTCCTTGCCGCGCAGGTGCGCGGCGCACGCCGCGATGTCCGCCTGGAGCTGATCGGGCTTCGTCTGCGACACGTGGTCGAGGAACGGGAACGCGTCGCTCCGATCGTCGTTCGCCGCGCTGCGCGCGAAGAAGTCGAACGCCACCGAGTCGACGCCGATCTCCGCGAAGCGATCGGCGAGCGCCTTGTAGTACGGATGCAGGCCGCGCACGTCGGGGATGACGATCATCCCGGCGCCCGACGGCTTCGCCGCGCGCGCGCCGTAGGCCATGAACCGCGTGCCGTCGGAGGACGTGAGCCGGAGATCGGTGCCGCCGGCGGAGCCGCCGGCGATCGGCGGAATCGGCGGATAGGAATCGTTGTCAACGCACATGCGCCCCTCCCGTCAGCAGGTCCGCGGCCTGCTTCTCGACCGCGGTGCCCTTGAAGAAGTCCGGATTGACCTCGCCCCAGAACCGCACGGCGTTCGCGAACATGAAGTCGCGGAAGTCGTCGTCGGTCAGCAGCCCGTGCTCGACCAGCTCGTACGCCTCCGGCACCACCTCCGTCATGTCAGGCACGTCGAAGTGCCCGATGTCGGAGCTGAAGATCGCGTTGAGCCGCGCGCGCATCGGATTCGCCTTCGTGTTGAAGGCCCAGGCGTTGGCCGGGTCGTCGGCCTCGCACCCGAAGTAGAAGCGCGGCACGAAGAGGTCCTTGATGTCCTGCTTCTTCTCGATCTTGCAGCGGAAGTAATCGTCGGGATCCTCGACGCCGCCGTTGAGCTCCGAGGCGTCTCCCACCGTGAGGCCTTCCCCACGCCGCACCGCCTCGACCATCTCGGGACGGCCGTACCGCTCCGTGTACTGGAGCAGCGTCGCGACGTCGAGCTTGCTCGGGTGCGTGCTCTGGACGGCGGTGCCGTTGCGCTTCTCCCAGTGGCCGATCAGGTCCGCGTAGAGCATGCACGCCCAGCCGACGCCGCCTTCGAGGAAGGCGAAGTTGAGGTCGGGGAACCGGCGGGTGACGCCGCCGAAGAAGATCGCCTTGGCGACGGAGTGACCGCCCGACGCGAAGTGGCCGATGTGGTTGTAACAGAAATTGGACGGTGAGTTGCGGAGCAGGATCGACCGCGCGCCGTTGTGGAAGCTGGGCGCGAGCTTCAGCTCGCGGCACGTCTGCCACACGGGGTCGTAATCGTGGGGGCTGTCGATCCCGATGACGTCGTACCACTCCAGGTGCTTCGAGACCTCGGGGTGCTCCTCCTCGAGCGCCTGGATGCGGCGCCGCATGAGCCCGCCGATCATCGGCACCTTGTAGCCGAGCTGCTTCACGCAGAACTCGAGCTCCTCGATCGCTTCCTCCGGCGTGTACATCGGGACGATGCACGCGGGGATGATCCGACCGCCAAGCCCGCGGAACTGATCCATGGTGAACACGTTGTAGGCGCGGCAGATGGCGCGGCGGAGGCGCGTGTCCTGCATGCGGTGATAGCCGAGCCCGGCCGTGGGGTACACGACGCAGAAGTCGATGCCCAGGTCCTCGAGGCGCTCGTACATGAGGCGCGGGAGCATCGCCGTCGCGCGGTCGAGCACATTCTCGCTGGGCGTGGCCCAGAACGACTCCATGCCCACGCGCTTCCGCGCGCGCTCGGCCACCGACATCTTGAGCGAGTTCGGCACGCGCGAGCTCGCGAGGTCGTACGCTTCGACGGCCGCGTCGCCCGCGATCTTCCGGAACTGCTCCCGCATGACGGGGCTGTATTCGAGCCAGTGCCCGTCGGCGTCGATGACCGGGTGGCTCAGGCGGGAGCGGATCTTCCGGGCCTCGTTCTGACCGTTCGTGGACATCGAGCACCTCGATGGCGGAAGGGTGACCAATAGTACACTCTCACCATGTCTTTCCACTTCAACCCCATGGCCCCCGAGTTCGTCGCCGATCCGTATCGGACGTATCACCGTCTGCGCACCGAAGATCCGGTGCATCACAGCCCGCTGGGCTTCTGGGTGCTCACGCGCTACGAGGACGTCGTGGCGTCGCTGCGCGACCCGCGATTCCAGAAGGAGCCGATGATCGCGGCCGTCGCCGCGCGCATGGGCGTCCAGGCGGGGACGATCGGCCTCTCGATGCTCGATCGCGATCCGCCGGACCACACGCGCCTGCGCGGGCTCGCGAGCAAGGCGTTCACGCCGAAGGTGGTGGAAGGGCTCCGGCCGCGCGTGCAGGAGATCGTCGACGGCTTGCTCGATCGCGTCGAGCCCGCGGGACGCATGGACCTCATCGAGGAGTTCGCGTATCCGATCCCGGTCAACGTGATCTGCGAGATGCTCGGGGTGCCGGTCGAAGACCACGAACGCTTCAAGGGCTGGTCGCTCGACCTCGCGCGCGGGCTCGACAGCATCATGCTCGGGCCCGAATCCGAGGTGGCGAAGCGGAGTGGACAGGCGCGCCAGGGACTGACGGAGTACATGCGCGAGCTCATCGCGCAGCGCCGGGCGGCGCCGCGCGCGGACCTGCTCTCCGCGCTCATCGCGGCCGAGGAAGCCGGCGACAAGCTCACCGAGCACGAGCTGCTCGCGACCTGCATCCTCCTGCTGGTCGCCGGCCACGAGACCACCGTGAACCTGATCGGTAACGGGATGCTCGCGCTGCTCCGGCATCCGGACCAGCTCCGGCTCCTGCGCGAGCAGCCGACGCTGATCGCGACGGCGGTGGAGGAGCTGCTGCGCTACGACGGGCCGGTGCAGCGCACGGCGCGCACGCCGACGGACGACGTGACGTTCGCGGGCGGCCGCACGATCCCGAAGGGCGAGATCGTGATGCCGTTCATCGGCGCCGCGGACCGGGACCCGGCGCAGTTCCGCGATCCCGACCGTCTCGACATCACGCGCACCGAGAACCGCCACATCGCGTTCGGCCTCGGCGTCCACTTCTGTCTCGGCGCGCCGCTCGCGCGCGTCGAGGGCCAGATCGCGATCAACACGCTGATCAAGCGGCTGCCGCACCTCGCGGTGGCGATCGATCGGCCGGAGTATCGGCAGAGCCTGACGCTGCGCGGGCTCACCGCGCTGCCCGTCACGTTTTGAAGATCACCCGCGTCGAGACGCTCGTCCTCAACCTGCCGATGCTCATCGACGCGGCCACGCCGATGATGGCCGGCCGCCCCCGAACGAGCATCGACATGCTGCTGGTCCGTATCGATACCGACGCAGGCGTGAGCGGGTGGGGCGAAGCGTTCGGGCACCGCGTCTTCCCGGCGACGCGCGCCGCCATCGACACGCTGCTCGGGCCCATGGTCGTCGGGCGCGACGCGACGCAGATCCAGGCGATCAACGACGATCTGCAGCGCACGCTGCACGGCGTCGGCCGGAACGGGCCGACGATCTACGCGCTCTCCGGCCTCGACATCGCGCTGTGGGACATCGCCGGCAAGGTCGCGGGGCTTCCTCTCTATCGGCTGCTCGGGGGCGGCGCGCGCGCGGATCTGCCGGCCTACGCGAGCCTGCTCCGCTACGGCACGGCGGATGCGGTGAAGCACTACACCGCGCAGGCGCTCGCGCGCGGCTATCGCCACGTCAAGCTGCACGAGATCACGGTGCCCGAAGTGAAGGCGGCGCGCGACGTGGCCGGCGCCGGCATCCCGATCATGGTCGACACGAATTGCCCGTGGACGGTCGCGCAGGCCGTCGAGATGGCGCAGCGCCTCGCGCCGTTCGATCTCACGTGGCTCGAGGAGCCCGTCTGGCCGCCGGAAAATCTCGCGGGTCTCGCCGAGGTGCGTACGCGCGGCGGCATCCCGACGGCGGCCGGCGAGAACTACGGCACCGTGTGGGAATTCCGCCGCGCCTGCGAGGCGGGCGCGATCTCGTACGCGCAGCCGAGCGTGACGAAGATCGGCGGCGTGACGGAGATGCGTCGCGTGATCACGGTGGCCGAGACGCTGGGCGTGCAGGTGATCCCGCACTCCGCGTACTTCGGCCCGGGCCTGCTCGCATCGATCCACTGCATCGCCGCGATGGCCGGCGAGGGGTGGGTGGAGCGGTTCTACTGCGACTTCGCCGAGAACCCGCTGGGCGACGCGATCCATCCGGACAAGCGCGGCCGCATCGCCGTGCCGCAGGGCCCGGGCCTCGGCGTCGATCCGGACCCGCAGGTGGTGGCGAAGCTCCGTACGAGCTGACCGGCTCGTGGACTGTATGCGCGCGCAGGCACCACGGCGCCGTCTATCGTCATGTCGCAATGGTGCGTCCGCCGGCAGTGATCACGCCACGTGCCGCGCCGGCGGCGCGCATCGCCGTCGCCGACCTGCTGCCGCCCGCGCGCTAGAAGGGCTTCGCGCCCTTCACGACCGTGCGCTGAAGCACCCGGCGGTGCTTGCCCATCTCGTAGTTCCGCGCCGCGCGATGGAGCAGGCAGCGGTTGTCCCACATCACCAGGTCGCCGGGGCGCCACTGGTGCGTGTAGATGAACTCCGGCTGCGTCGTGTGCGCGAGCAGCCGATCGAGCAGCGCGACGCCCTTCGCTTCAGGCATCCCGATCACGTGTGAGGTGTGCGAGCCGAGATACAGCGACTTCACGCCCGTCTCCGGGTGTGTACGCACGAGGGGATGCGTGACCGGCGGGCGCTCGCGCTTCTGCGCTTCGGTCGCCGGCGGTCCGCCGAGCTTGCGGCGGCTCGCCTCCCAGCTGTGCTCGACCTGCAGCGTCGCGATCGCGCGCTTGAGGTCCCCGGGAAGCGTGACGTAGCCGAGCGCGCAGTTCGCGAACTGCGTGTCACCGCCGTCGGGCGGCAGCTCGAGCGCGTGGAGCATCGTCATCAGCGACGGCTCCGCGTGATACGACTTGTCCGTGTGCCAGGAGTAGTTGCCGACGCTGTCCGGCTCCGCCGTCGGATTCCCGTGCTCGTCGAGGTTGTGAACCGTGTGCACCAGCGGCCAGCGCGTGCCGTCCGGCGCGCGGCCGACGTGCCCCTCGACCTCGCCGAACTGCTCCGTGAGCACGAGCTGTTGATCGGCGGTGAGGCGCTGGCCACGGAAGACGAGCAGGTGATGCTCGAGGAAGGCGGCCAGGATCTCGTCCTTGAGCGCGGGTGAGAGTGGCCGGGACAGGTCGATGCCCGTCACCTCGGCGCCCGCCGCATCCGAGAGCCGCCCGACCGTCAGCATGCCCGGCATGATAGTGCGGTCCGAGAGGAGAGGCTATGGCCCGGCGCGTTCTCGCCGGTGAAGGCCCCCTTCGCGAGAGACCGCGTTTCCCCACGTCGTCAGGATCCGGCAATCGACGCGGCGCAGCGCCCCTC
Organism: Candidatus Rokuibacteriota bacterium; assembly: GCA_016866775.1. Classification (GTDB taxonomy): domain Bacteria; phylum Methylomirabilota; class Methylomirabilia; order Rokubacteriales; family CSP1-6; genus VGLJ01. The sequence continues at coordinate 71,195 of VGLJ01000013.1, forward strand.
GGATCTCGACCGTCCGGCGGCTTCCGCTCTCCGTCGTCCCGGACTCGCACCATCCGATGAGGCGGTACGTCACCTCGCAGACGAACTCCTTCTCCGCATAGAGACGTCCCGTTCCCTCGAGCGGCATCGCCGCGAGCACATCGCTCAGCCACTCCTCCTCGGCGCTCACCCCGTCACGTCGTCAAGGCGAGCCACTGGAGCAGACCGAGCAACAGCGCGACGAGCGCGCAGAACGCCCCGACCAGGAGCGCGACGACGCCAACGGTGCCCGCGGTTTCGCGCAAGCGCGCACGCCGATCTTCGGAGAGGAATCTGGAGAGACCCGTTCCGGGCCGTGGCCGGGACTGCACTATCTCTCCAACCTGCCCACGCGACGGTGCACACGCCGTATCTACCACGGCGTTAGCATCTCGTTAGCGATCCTGATGGCTAGGCCACGTGGCTACCTACGGGACCAGACCTTCGCGCTGCGCGGCAACGGCGGCCTCGGTGCGATCGGCGACCCCGAGCTTCAGGAAGATGCCCGCGAGATGCTTCTTCACCGTCGCGACGCTGCACCCGAGCGCGGCGCTGATCTCCTTGTTCGTCTGGCCGCGCGCGCCGAGGCGCAGGACGTCGAGCTCGATCGCGCGCAGTGCGCTGCCCGCTCGCGCGGCCGCGGCGCTGTCCGCCACCACCGATCGCAAGAGCTCGGTGGGAAGCACCGACTCCCCGTTGGCCACCGCCCGGATCCCGGCCAGCACTTCCGCGCGCGAGGCTCCCTTGAGGAGATAGCCCGCGGCGCCCGCGGAAATGGCTTGCCGCGCGAGCGCCGGATCGTCGTGCATCGTGAGGATCAGGACGCGCAAGCTCGGCCGGGCGCTCTTGAGCCGCGCCAGGACCGTGAGGCCGCCTTCGTCGGGCAACTGAAGATCGAGGAGCGCCACGTCCGGTTGCGTGCGCTCGACGGTCGGCAGCGCTTCCGCGCCCGTCGCGGCTTCGCCGACCACGTCGAAGGAGGCCGCGCTCAACATGCTGCGGAGGCCCTCGCGCACCATCGCGTGGTCGTCGACGAGGACCACCTTGACGTGCCGGGCGCGCTTCACGACCGTCGCGGGCGAAGGGGAAGGAGCGCGGAGACGGTGGTGCCACCCGCCGGCGCGGCGTCGAGCGCGAGGCTCCCGCCGGCGAAGTCCATCGGCCATCGGAAACCCTTTCCCGTCATCCGTCACGAGGAGGTGCAGCCACTCGACGTCCTGGCGAATCGCGAGCTCGAGACAGGCGGCGCCGGCGTGACGCGCGGCGTTCGTCACCGCCTCCTGAACGATGCGGTAGGCCGCGATCTCGACCGAGGCGTCCAGCCGCGCGTTGCCGAGATTCTCGGACAGCGTCACGGTCCACCGCCGCTCCGCGCCCACGTCGGCGAGGAGCTCGCGGATCGCGGCGATCCACCCGGCGCTCTCGAGCGAGGTGGGCCGCAAGGCTTTGAGCACGCGGCGTGTCTCGTCGACCGCGCGCGCGAGGCGGTCGTGCGCCTTCGAGAGCTCGAGACACGCTTTCCCGGGCGCGCGTCGCCACAGCGCTTCGCAGTTCTCGACGTGCTGGCGCGCGCTGACGACGAGCTCGGCCACGCCGTCGTGGAAGTCGGCGGCGATCCGTCGGCGCTCGTCCTCGTGGGCCGACACGATCACCTCCCGGCGCAGCCGCCGCTGCTCCCGGGCGAGGACGGCCTGCACCGCGAACGCCTGGACCAGCCCGACCTCCTCCGGACTGAAGATCCGGCCCGTGCGGTCGGCGACGGTGACCGCGCCGATCACTTCGTCGTGCATGACCAGCGGGACCGCGAGCGCGGCGCGGATCCCGCCGAGTCGACGTCTGAGCTCGTCCGTCAGCACGATCGCGGGATCCCCAAGGGTATCGCCCGTGCTCACGACGCGGCGCTCCCGGACCGCGAGCCCCGCGACGCCGACGCCCGGCGGCAAGTTGTACGGCGGCCGCAGTGAGGGACCGAGATCGCCGGCGAAGGTCACGCAGACCAGCGTCCCGGTCTCGCGATCGACCCGGAACATCACGACCGCGGCCGCCTCGAGGAGACGCCTCACGGTCGCGGCGATCTCGCCTTCCACCAGCTCCGCCTCGTGCGTCTCCGCCAGCCGCCGGCTGATCTCCGAGAGCGCGACGGCCGCACGCCGCCGCCCCTCGCTCTCCACCGCGAGCCGCGCGCGGTCGAGCCCGCGCCCGAGCTGCTGGCCGATCGCGCCGAGGATGGCACGCTGCTCGTCCGTGACCGGCAGCCGCTCCGACCAGGACAGCGTGACCACGCCCGCCCGCGCCTGCCCGTTGCTGACCACCGGCGTGAAGACGAGCGAGCGGGGCACGCGGGGAAGGGTCGCGAGTCCCGACCCCTTGAAGCGCGGATCGTTGGCGACGTCGTCGGTCACGACGGCACGGCCGGTCGTCAAGCCCTCGACGACGTAGTCGGGCAAGGTCGTCAGCACGATGCGGTAGTCGGGATCGAGGATGGCCTTCGGCACGTGATACCCCGCGAGCGGCAGGTACACGCCGTGCGCGTCGCGCATGGTGAAGACGAGCGTCGTGTCCGCGCCGAGCACGCGCCCTCGCCCGATGTCATCGCCGCGTATCTTACGTCGGCCGCGCCATAGCCACATGGCGCTGCTCGCGTAGCCATCCGGTCATTGACGGCCCGAATCGGGCGCGTAAGCTACGGTCTCACCATGATCCTGGCCAGGACGTTCAGAGGGCTTCGCGCCGCTCCCGCTCCGCCGGCGCCCGGACGGTGGGCCGCGTTCGCGGCGTCACCGGCCTTCAGCGAGCATTACTGCACCGGCCACGCGCGGCTCGAAGAGGCGTCGCTCTGGTACGTGCGCCGTGTCGGCCTTCGCAGGGAGTACGTGTGCGTCTCGGCGTATCGGGAGCTCCCGGAGAGCGCGCACGCCGTCTGGGAGATCCACGACGAGGCGTCCTAGCCGGCCGCCTGACTAGCCGCGGTCGAGGACGGGCTTCACCTCCTCCGCGAGGATGTCGATCGTTTCCATGATCGCGGGGTAGGTCGAGTACGAGACCTCGAGCGCGATGTGGTCGACGCCGAGGCGCTGGTACTCGGCGAGCTGGCCCGCTACCTGCTTGATCGTGCCCTTGATCGGATGGCGCCCGCGCAGGAACTTCTCCTCCACGGCCCACTCGTGCACGCCGTCGATGAAGAGCGCGATCCGAAGCGACAACGCGGGCTGGCCTTCCCGTCCTTCTTCCTTCCAGAACTTCATCACGCTGTGCTTGGCTTGACGGAACGTCTCCGGCGTCGCGCCGGTGGCGTGCCACCCGTCGCCGAGGCGCGCCACGCGCCGCAGCGCCGGCTCGCTCATGCCGCCGATCCAGATGGGCGGCCGCGGCTTGCGTAGCGGCATCGGCGAGACCTGGAGCCCGGAGAGCTGGTGCCGCGCGGTCTTCAGCTCCGGCGTGGCGTCGGTCCACAAGGTCTTCATCAGCGTGATCGCTTCCTCGGAACGGCTCACGCGCTCCTTGAACGGCACGCCGAGCGCCGCGAACTCGCCTTCCATCCATCCGATCGCGACGCCGACGATGAGACGCCCGCCGGACAGCACGTCGACGCTGGCGAGGTGCTTCACGACCGGAATCGGCGTGCGGTAGGGGAGGATCACGACGCTGGTGCCGAGCGAGACGCGCTCGGTCGCCGCCGCGAGCCACGGCAGCACCGCGAGCGGGTCGAGCATGTCGTGGCGGTAGATGACGTCGACGTCGTGCGGCACGATCACGTGGTCGGTGACCCAGACGGAGTCGAGCCCGGCTTCCTCCGCGTGGCGCACCACCGCGAGCATGCGCTCGACTTCGATCGGCCGTCCGTAGTGCGGAACGCAGATCCCGAGTTTCATCGACGCCCTCCCCCGGTGCGAACTATATACCGGGGGATGCCTCGCAACGCTGCTGGAGCCACTCGAGGATCTTCGGCCACACTTCCTGACGGGCGCCGCGGCTCGCGACGATCCGGGCGTGATCGTAGTCTTCGCTGAAGCCGTGACGACGTCCGCAGATGACGAGGCGCTTGTCCGCCGCACCCAGGGCGGCGAACAGCCGGACGCAACCCTTGACGGGCGCGATGTAACGATCGCCCACGCCCGCGAGGCAGAGCGCGGGGGTGCGCACGGAGGCCAGGGCCGAGAGGTAGTTGATCCGGTCGCGACCGCGCCACCGGCGCGTCAAGTTCCAGCGAAACCACTGGTTGACCACCCCACGAAACTCGCCTTCCGGCCCGAGTCGAAGCAGGCGGCTCCGCGCGCGGCTCCCCAGGCTGTTCGCCGCGGCGATGCCCGTGATCGTCGCGAGACCCCGCCAGCCGAGCCCCGCACCCGTCGCCTGGCTTGCGAGCGTCACCACGCCCTGCGCGCGCCCGGCGGCCTGCGGGTTTCGTGCGAGGTACATCAGGAACGCGAGGCCGCCGCCGCTGTGGCCCACATAGAACAGGCGGTCGGTCTGCGCCCGGAGTCGCACCGCTTCGACGGCGGCGGGAACGTCGAGGCGGCCGAAGTCCTCGAAGATCGTGCGACGGTCGCGTCCTTCGCTCGCCCCATGACCACGCAGCTCGAGGACCCAGCAGGGGAACCCGTAGTTGGCCAGGTACGCGGCGAGACGGGTCACGACATTGCCGTTCGAGAACGTGCCGTGGGTCAGCAGCACCGGTGCGGCGCGTCGGGCCCCGGGGCTCGAACTCGATGAGCGCGAGTCGCACGCCGTCGGCGGTGACGGCCTCAAGCGTGCGCGGGACGTGCGGTCCCTCGTCTCGCGCGCCGATGGCGCCGTGGCGCGATGCCGTCGCCATCAGGCTCGACCTGCACCGCGGCCCTGTCGCATCTCCTCAAGCCGATCGTGCGCCACGAGCGCCTGAATCAGCGGCGTGTAGAACACGCCGTCGCCGACGAGCGTGATCCGGTCCTCATGCACCGTGACCCAGTCGCGTTTCGCCAGCGCTTCCCAGATGTCAGGAAATTCGTCGAGGACGTCCAGCCCGGTGATCTCACGATAGAGATCGCGGTCGACGGCATGGGAGACGAGGAACTGGTAGAGCACGGTCAGGCGCAGGTCGGCCTGCTCGTAGTGGTACGCGCGCTCGATCGGGAATCGGCCGGCATCGATCGCACCGAAGTGCTCGTCGACATGCGTGTGATTCATGTACGTCCAGCCGGGGTGTGCGCGAGTGCCGAAGAAGTGCGAGATCCCCGCAAAGCCCCAGCCCCACGTCTGCGAGCCCGTCACGGTGCCGTCGGCGGCATACGCGAAGCGATGGCGCCACTGGTCCTCGTATCGCAACGGTGACGGCGCCACGGAGACGATCTTTTCCCAATCGTAGGTTGTCACCTGGCGGTAGCCGTTCGCCGCGAGGAAGTCGCGCCCGACGCGGTAGAGGCGCAGGTTCTCGTCCGGCGACGGCAGCTCGTCTCGCCGGTTCCGCGCGAAATCCGTCCGCCCGGCGACGTTGAGCTCGTAGTGCGTGAGGTGTTCGACACCGGCCGCGACGACGGCCTTCAGATCGTGGAGCATGCCCGCCACGGTCTGGCGGGCCATCCGAAGATCAGGTCCACGCTGACGGGCAGGCCCAGCGCATGGCACCACTCGATCGTCTGGAACACCTGCGAGGCCTTCTGCTTGCGACCGCTCATCGCGATCATCTCGTCGTCGAGCTGCTGCACGCCGATGCTGACCCGGTTGACGCCCGCGTCGCGCATCGCGACGAGCTTTTCGCGGGTAAAGAGCTGCGGGATGCCTTCGAGCGTGACCTCCGTCTCGGGGCCGAGCGCGGGAAAGACGGCGCGGACGATGTCCAGCAGGGTCGCGTACTGGTCGGCCTTGTACAGGTTCGAAGTCCCGCCGCCGAAGTAGATCGAGGCCAGCCGCTCGCCCGCGAAATACTCGCGATACATCGCGCCCTCGCGCGCGAGGTACCGCAGGTACGTGTCGAGCTGCGTGCGATTGCGGTAGACCTCGCTCGGAAAGAGACAGAAGCCGCAACGGTCCGGATCCGTCGGCAGGCAGCAGGGCGTCGCCACGTAGAGGTTGAGCTGCTTCGGGATCTCGCGCTGCGAGGCGGCGCGCTCGGCCATCACGTCGGCGACGAGGACGTCGCGCTCGAGCCAGAAGAGCGGGGACGGATGACCGTGAAGCACGCGGTTGGCGTGGCGGCGGGTGCGGTGCGCGTCGATGTGCGCCTGCGCCGCGCCGACGCCATCACGCCCGAAGTCGAAACGTGTGCGGGGCGCCTCCAGCCGCTAAAGGTAGCCCCCGCCTTTTACTGTCGGGGGCGCGAGATTGTCAAGCGCGGAGTGTCAGGCGGAGCGCGCGCGGGGGCCGGTGACGGCGGCAATCGCCGTCAAAAGGTCTTCGATAGCTATGGGTTTAGAGAGCACGGCGTCGATCCGCCGACGGCGGCGCTCCTCGGCGTCGATCTCGATGCCGAACCCGCTCATGAGGATCACGGGCACTTCCGGCTGCTGCAGCTTCGCCGCTTCGCTCACCTGCCAGCCGGTGACGCCTTGCATCGCGAGATCCGCGATGACGACGTCGAAGCGTCCGTCCTCGAGCTGCTCGAGGGCCGTCGGCGGATCGCCGGTCACCACCTCGTGTCCGTACGCTTCGAGAATGTCGCGAATCGCCTCGGCGATGTCGGCCTCGTCGTCGACCACCAGACATCGAAGCCCCGGCGCCGGTGGTGCGAGCGCCGCCGGCGGCGCTTCGCGCTCCGGCGCCGCCGTCGCGACGGGAAAGCTGAGCAGGAACGTGGTGCCGGCGTCGGGCGCGCTGTCGACCGTGATCTCGCCCCCGTGCCGCGACACGATGCCGTACGTCACCGACAGACCGAGTCCGGTTCCGCGTGGGCCCTTGGTCGTGAAGAACGGATCGAAGAGGTGACGCTTGACCTCGTCGGTCATGCCGATCCCCGTATCGGCGATCGTTACGGTCACGCGGTCGCCGCCGTGCGCCGTCGCGACGGTGAGGCGGCCCCCCTGCGGCATCGCATCGACCCCGTTGAGGATGAGGTTCGTCATCACCTCGCGCAGCTCGGACGCCGAGCCGAGCACGGCGGGCACGGGCGTGAGCTGGCGCGAGACCGTGATCTGCAGACCGTGCCGCGCCGCCGTGTCCCGCCATTGCGACTCGGTGAGCGTGATCGCGTCCTCGGCGATCTGGGTGAGATCGACCGGCGCGAGCGGGCGGTCCTTGCGGACGCGCGTGAAGTCCTGCAGGGGGGCGGACGGTGTTCGAGCCGTCGAGCGCGGACTGCTCGATGACGCGGAGCCAGCGCAGCATCCGCGCGTCCTTCACGTGTTGCTGCAGGAGCTGCGCACGGCCGAGGATCGCGGCCAGGAGGTTGTTGAAGTCGTGCGCGATGCCCGACGCCATCTCGCCCAGCGCGCGCAGACGCTCGGCGCGGACGAGGTGCTCCTGCGCCCGGAGCAGCTCCTCGTGGATGCGGACGCGTTCGTCGTAGTGCATCGCGCTGCGCAACGCGAGCGCGACGAGCTGCGCCGCGTGGCGCAGGAAGCTCTCCTGCGATGCCGTGAACGGCGCGCCGGTCTTCGCGATGGTGAGGACGCCCAGGATGTCCCTCCCCCGCCAGCGCCGGAACGCCGAGCCATTGGCGGCCTTCCCGCGTCTCGTGGATCGGCTGCGCTTCACGAAGGACCGCCGCCGGCAAGCCGGCGACGTCCGAAGCGTCGGTCCCGATCTGGAAGATCAGCTCGAGGTCCGCCTCGCGGCTGGCGCGCCAGTAGAGCTCGACGGTATCGGCGGCGAGACCGCGGCGCAGCGGCTCGTGCAGCGCCCCGAGGATGGCGCTGCGCTCGAGCTCGCCCGTGACGTTCCGGGCGAGGTCGTGAAGCGATGAGAGCTCCTCGACCTGGCGTGCGTTCGCCTCGAAGAGGCGCGCGTTCTCGACGACGACCCCGGCCTGGGCGGCAATGGACTCGATCAGCGCGAAGTCCGCGGGCTGGAGCTCCGGGGTGCGGGAGACCCAGAGCGCGATGAGGCAGCCGACGAGGCGATCGCGCGCGACGATGGGCACGAACATCTGCGCGCGGTGCGCGGTCGCCTTGCGAATCGCCTCGGGGATGCCGCGCTCCTCGGCGACGTTCGGCGAGAACATCGCCCGGCGCCCCGCGACGCCGGCGGCATAGAACGCGCTCGTCTTCACGGAGAGCGTGAGACGGCGCAACGCATCGACATCCTGCGGCGGCAGGCGATAGCCCTGGATGGGCTTCGTGACGGTGTCGCGGCCCACGAGGAGCGCCTGCATCGCGGCCCCGGCGCTGGTCGCGACCGTCGAAAGCGCCCACGAAGGCAGCCGCGGCAGCTCGGCGCTCGGCGACCACCAGGCGGCGTAGAAGATTCCGACGGGCTCACCGCCCACGATCATCGGAACGATGAGCGCTGCGTGCCGTGGCAACGCGCCGAGGAAGGCGGGTGGAGCGCCGCGCGCCCAATCGGGGTGTTGCGAGCTCACGGTCTCCCGGTCTCGCAGGGCGGCCGCGATGATCGGCCAGCGCGAAAGCGGCAGCGGCGTCCGCAGGAGCGCCTCGGGAATCGATTTCGGGATGTGGTATCCCGCGATCGGGCGGAGGATCCGCGCGTCGGGGTCGAGATGATAGACGGCGCCGCTCTCCGCGCCGCTCAGCCGTTGCACCTCTCCCGCGATCTTGCGAAGGATTTCGACGGCGGGCGCGCCCCGCGCGAGCGCCGCGCTGACGGCCATCAAGCTCTGGGCGACGGAGGACTCGAGCTGCGCGTCCTGCGTCATACGGGGCGTGTCGTCGAGGGCATCCACTGTGAGCATAACACTCATAGTTGTGGAGTATCGTAAGCCAATGGCGACGCTCCACGAGCCCACCATCGCCACCGACGAGCTCCGGCCGACCCATCTCGAGGTCGACCTCGCGCGGCTCGCCGAGAACTACCGCGTGATCGCGCGCCACGTGGCGCCGGCGCGCGTGATGCCGATCCTCAAGGCCAACGCGTACGGCCATGGCCTGGTCGAGGTCGCCCGCAAGCTCGAGGCGATCGGGGCTCCCTCTATCGGCGTGGCGTATCTCGAGGAGGGGCTCCACCTCCGGCGGCAGGGGATCCGGATGCCGGTGCTGGTCATGGGCGGGCTCGTCGGCTGGCAGGTGCCCCGCTTCCTCGAGCACGACCTCACGATCACCGCGTCGTCCGTCGACAAGCTGCGCGCCATCGACGAGCACGCGGCGGTCGCCGGCCGGCCGGCCAAGGTGCATCTGAAAGTCGACACCGGCATGGAGCGGATCGGCGTGCACTGGTACAGCGCGGAGCCCTTGCTCGAGGCCTCGCTCAGGTGCCGCCACGTGCGCGTCGAGGGGATCTTCACGCACTTCGCGAACGCCGACGGCGGCGATCTCGCCCACGCGCGGCTGCAGCTCGAACGCTTCCAGGAAGTGCTGGCGTTCTACGAGCGCCGCTCGCTGCCGACACCGCTCCGCCACGCCGCGAACTCCGGCGCGATCCTGCAGTTGCCCGAGAGTCACTTCGACCTCGTGCGCCCCGGCATCCTCTTCTATGGCGCAGGGCCGTCGCCCGAGACGCCGGCGACGCTGCCCGTGCGGCAGGCGCTCAGGTGGGTGACGCGCGTCGTCTACTTCAAGGTCGTGAAGCCCGGGAACCCGGTGAGTTACGGCTCGTCATGGGCGCCGGCGGAGCTCACGCGCGTGGTGACGCTGCCCGCCGGGTACGGCGATGGCTACATGCGCGCGATGAGCGGCAAGGCCGAGGTGATCGTGCACGGCAAGCGGTATCCCGTCGTCGGCCGCATCTGCATGGATCAGATGATGGTGTCGATCGGCTGGGACTCCGCGCACAACGGCGACGAGGCGGTGCTGCTCGGCGGCGAGGGCGACCACGCGATCACGATCGAGGAGCTCGCGTCGTGGGCGGGCACGATTCCCCACGAGGTCCTCACCAGCATCAACACGCGCGTGCCGCGGGTGTACCGGGGCTAGCCTCGAGGGGGGCCGCGACGGCCCCCTCGAAACTCCCCCCAGGATTCGGTTGCGGCGGCAAAGCCGCCCTCGAACGGCGCGTACTACTTCAGCGCGTCGATTCCCGCCTGGCCGACCTGCGCGTCTTGCTGCGACGTCACGCCCGACACGCCGATGCTGCCGATGACCTTGCCGCCGACGACGATCGGGATGCCGCCCTCGAGCACGCTGTAGCCGAGGTTCAGGAGGCGGAGGTTGACGCCGCCCTGCGCGACGGCGTCCTGCAACGCCTTGGTGGGACGCCGGAGCGCGACCGCCGCCCTGGCCTTCTCCTTCGCGATGTCGACGCTGCCCCACTGCGCGTTGTCGAGGCGATGCACCATCACCGTCTGTCCGCCGGAGTCGAGGATGGTGATGACGACCGGCCACTTGTTCTTGTTGGCCTCCGCCTCCGCGCCGGCCATGGTCTTCTTGGCCTGCTCGAGGCTGATCGGGGCGCCGTATTCCGGCGGCGCTGGGGCCTGCGCGCCGGCGACGGCTGCGGTGAGGACGACGGCCACGCTGACGACGAGGGACAGGAGCCACTGCCTCGTCATCATGCCGCCGTCGGCGTCGCGGTCGAGGCGCGGCTGCGGGCGGTACGGATCGTCGTGGACCGTGATCATCCGCTGCGGCGCCGACGGCAAACCGAGCGCGGTGAACTCGACGCCGAACCGGCGAAACGCCGCGGCGACGTCGTCCGGGGTCGCCGCGCGGCCGAGCGAGACGGTCACGGCCTCGGTGTGGCCTTCCGTCACGGCCGCGCGCGTGCAGGTCGCGCTGACGGGGAACGTCGCGTCGAGGATCTTGCCGGTCTCGCGCGCGACCTTTTCTTCCTCGCCGGGGATGAAGGGGATGATGTTGTCGAGGATCTCGAGCGCGGCGACGCCGGGGGAGAGTCCCGCGACGGACACGCCCTGCATCGACGTCATCACGACGCGCTGCACGCCGAACCGGTCGAGCAGCGGCTTGAGCGTGACGACGAGCCCCATCGTCGTGCAGTTCGGCAACGGCGCGATGAAGCCCTGCCATCCGCGCCGGCGCCGTTGCTCGTCGGTCCACGCGGCGTGCGCGAGGTTGACGCCGGGCACGAGGATCGGCACGTCGTCCTCGTAGCGGAACGCGGAGGCCGTGCTCAGGGCCGCGGCGGTCTTCGCGTACTGCGGCTCGAGCACGCGCGCGGCCTCCGACTCGACCGCGGAGAACACGATGTCGACGTCGCGCACGTCGAGCCTCGGTGCACCACCAGCGCCGGATCGCGTCGCCGTAGCGCTTGCCCGCCGAGCGCTCCGACGCGGCGAGCTTCACCACCTCGAACCAGGGATGCCCGGCCAGCGCCGCGAGGAACTGCTGCCCGGCGATGCCGGTGGCGCCGACGACGGCGACGCGTCTCGCGCGTGACATTGCGGCTCCTCCTCGTTCCAGAAAACGGCTCTACCGGCTTTCGTGTGGGTAGAGATCGAGTCCTCCGCAATGGAAGTAGCTGGCGATCTTGAAGTGCTCCGGGTTGCGGAAGCCGCGGGCGGTCTTCTTCACCCACTGGATCACGGCGTTGA
>VGLJ01000014.1 GCA_016866775.1 Candidatus Rokuibacteriota bacterium
GCCATGCGCCGGCGTCCTCGGGAATTCCTCCACGTGTGCGCGCGCTCTACGTGGACGTCAACATCGACCGAGAGATCGCGGACGCCGTTACAACCCGCTTGACAGCTGGTCCTTCCATATCAGCTAGACGCGGGCTCCGCGCGATCGAAGCGCACGTCGATCGAGTCACCTTCGGTGAGCGCCTGGGCCTCGTGGGGCGCGACGGGCCCGCTCGTGCCCTCGTGCGTGCGTCCGACGTGATCCTGGTAGCGATAGCGGATCTCCCACTGCCGTTGCCGGTTCACCGTGACCTGCGTCTCGCGGATCGCGATGACCGAGCCACGCGCCGGTTGGCCGATGCGCAGCAAGCGCCACGTGCGCACCAGCCCGCGCCCCGTCACGACCGAGAGCGTGCCGCCCACGAACACGAACACGATCGCGATGCCGCTCATGATCAGCGGCCCCGCGATGCCGCCGGTACCCTCGGCGCGGCTCGCGTCCGGCGCGCCGGGCAGGTACGTGACCTTGAAGGGGCGGCCGGGCTCCAGGCGTTCCCATTCTTCGACATCGACGACGTTCACGCCCTCGACCGGCCGGCCGTCCTCCGCGAAGAAGCGGTACGCGATCTCGTACCTCGTGCTGGAGTTGCCGTCACGCGAGGCGCGCGCGAGCGACTTGCCGACGACCACCGCGTTCACGACCACGCCGCTCTTCTCGAACCGGCGCTCGCGGAGCGCCTCGCTGATGCCCGCGATCAGCAGGCCGAGCCCGACGCAGAAGAAGAAGGCGCCGAAGAGCACGAGGACATGACGCCGCAGAAGGCGAAGGAACGTCACGGCCGTCTCGCCGGCCTTCCAGCCTTCCGCCTCTTCCGGCGACATGGCGGCGCTCCACTTCCCGTACGTACGCCCGCGATGATCCTGGTAGCGATAGCGGATGCGCCACTGCGCGACGCCGTTGATCCGCATCTTCGTCGGCGCCACGTCGATCACCGTCGCGTACGTCCGCGTGCCCTCGGTCTGCAGGCGGACCTGGCGGGCGATGCCGCGGACGCCCTTGAAGAAGACCACGGCGCCGATCGGCGCGACGACGAGGCCGATGAGCGTCAGGATGGCCGGACCCGACCGGTCGGGTCCGGCGCCTTCGAGCCGGCTGACGCGCGGGTCGGATTTCAGATACGTCACGCGCACGGGCTCCCGCTCGGCGAGGCGGTCCCAGAGGCCGGGGCTCACCTGCGCGTGCGTCCGGATCGTCGTGCCGTCGGACGCGAGGAAGCGATACCCGACGCGATACGTGCGCTCGTTCTTGCCGCGCGCGATCGACTTGGTGAGCACCATCCCGTCCGTGATCTCCGCCTCCTGCGGAAGCGCTCCTGCACGCGCATGGTGTCGTACGCGGTGGAGAGGCCGGCGGCCAGGAACGGCGCGCCGACGAGAAGCCAGATGCCGCCGAACAGGAACGGAAACGAGCGGAACGCCGCCCGGAAGAACGTCACCTGCCTCACGTCACGCCTTCCTCCACCGGCGCGGCGCGACGCGCCTCGGCCGCGGGCGTCGTCGGCGCCGGCTTGTCGAGCCGGATCCGGCGCATGAGCGGAAGGAGGAACGGGACGGCGGCGAACATCGTCGCGAGCAGCCAGAAGTCGTCGGCGTAGGCGAGGAGCTGCGCCTGCGTGACGGTCTCGCGATAGAGCATCGCGACGGCACGGCGCTGCGCCGTGAACGTGTCGCTGCCCTGGCTCACGAAGTGGCTCGCGTAGTGGGCGAGGCGCGCGCGCGTCTCCTCGTCGAAGGTGGTGATGTGGCTGACGAGCGTCGACTGGTGGATCTGGCTCCGTTGCGCGAGCAGCGTCGTCACCACCGCGATGCCGACGCTGGCGCCCACGTTGCGCATCATGCTGTACACGGCGGTGGCGTTGACGAGCTTCTCCCGGCGGATCGTGGCGAGCGTCAGCGTCGACATCGGGACGTAGATGAATCCGGCCGCGAAGCCCTGGACGAAGCGGGGAAACGCGAGCGCCCAGTAGTCCATGTCGGGCGTCAGCACGGTCATCATGTAGAGAGCGACCGCGTTGAGCAGGCACCCGAACGCCAGCATCGCCCGCTGGTCGACGCGCTTCACCAGCCCGGAGGCGAAGAGCGAGACGATGTTGCCGAGGCCTCCGGGCGCCAGCACCAGGCCCGCCGTCCACGCGTCGTAGCCGAGGAGCTTTTGCGTGAACACCGCGACGAGCAGCATGCCGGCGAACATGCCGAAGCCCACGATGGCGCTCAGGACGGTGCCGGTGGCGAAGTTGAGGTCGGCGAAGACCGTGAGGTCGAGCACCGGATCGCTCGTGGTCAGCTCGCGGACGAGGAACGCGACGAGGGCGACCACGGAGACGATCGTCATGCCCAGGATGACGTGCGAGTCGAACCAGTCCTCACGCTCCCCGCGGTCGAGCACGAGCTGCAGACAGCCGAAGCCCAGGACCATGAACGCCAGACCGATCCAGTCGATGCGCGCGTGCTTGCGGAGGTACGGCGGATCGAAGAGGAAGACGCTCGCCAGGAAGAAGCCGACGATGCCGACCGGCAGGTTGATGTAGAAGATCCAGCGCCACGACCATTCGTCGGCGAGGAAGCCGCCGACGGTCGGGCCGAGGATGGGCCCGAGAATGAAGCCCATGCCCCACACCGCCATCGCGAGCCCGCGCTGATGGAACGGGAAGATCTCCCAGAGGATCGCCTGAGACATCGGGATGATCGGCCCGCCGCCGAGGCCCTGGAAGATGCGCGCGACGATCAGCGTGGTCAGGTCGGGCGCGGCGCCGGAGATCAACGAGCTGACCGTGAACAGCGTGGCGCAGATGAGGAAGAACTTCCGGCGGCCGAAGTATCCGGTCAGCCATCCCGTCGCCGGGATCACGACGGCGTTCGCGGCGAGATACGACGTGATCACCCACGAGACTTCGTCGAGCCCCGCGGAGAGCGAGCCCTGCAGGTGCGGCAGGATCACGTTGGTGACGCTCGTGTCGAGGATCTGCATGAAGGCCACCACCATGACCGTGAAGGTGATGGCCCACTTGCGCGCCGCGGAGAGCGGCGCGTCGGGGACCGCAGGAATGCGTTCGGTCACACCGATCCGGTCGGCGCGACGAGGATCTTGCCGGTCCGCTCTCCCCGCTGGGCGTGCGCGAGCGCGCGCGTGATGTCGTCGATCGCGTACACCTGCTCGACCGGCGCGGTGAGCGTGCCGTCGATCACCTGGCGCGCGAGGTCCGCGTAGAGCGCCCGCACCTTGTCACGCGGGTAGGTCGCGAGCGGCCGGGTAAGCGTGAAGCCCGCGAGCCTCACGCCGCGGCCGCTCAGCGCGGGCCGCGACATCACCGGGTCTTCGCCGCTCATCGAGCCGTAGTTGCAGACGACGCCGTCGTCGCCCACGCACTCCGCGATGCGATGCGTGGCGCGCCCCGACACGGCGTCGAGGCCCAGCCGGATCGTGCCGCCGGCCGTCTTCGCCTTCACGCGCTCGGCCAGATCGTCGCCGTCGACCACGCACGCGTCCGCGCCGAGCTTCGCCAGCTCCGCGAAGAGCGACTCGCGGCGCACCACGTTCATCGTCCGGATGCCGCGGGCGCGCGCGAGCGGGATCACGAGGCGCCCGACGGCGGAGTTCGCCACGTTCTGGATGACCCACTCGCCGGGCTTCACGTCGATCAGCGAGGTGAGGAGCAGCAACGCGGTCGCCGGGTTGATCCGGAGCATCGCGGCCTGCCGCAGGTCGATCCGCGGCGGGAGCGCGATGACGTCGTCGGCCTTCACGCGCCGCTGCTGCGCCCAGTTCTCCCGCTGGAGGGTGATGACGAGATCGCCGGCCTTCACGTCCGACACCCCGTCGCCCACCGCGGTCACGCGCCCGACGCATTCGGCGCCGGGTGTCGCGGGCAGCGGTGGCCGCAGTCGATACGTCCCGCGGCAGAACGAGATGTCGGCCGGGTTGATCGGGAACAGCAGCACGTCGAAGACGACCTCACCGGCGCCCGGGGCGCCGACGTCGTCCACGGTCGCGCAGCGCGCGTTCTCCTCCGGCGCGCCGTAGCGGTCGAGGAGGATCTTCTTCATGCGCTCCGCTTCCACCCGATCCAGTCGCAGACGGCCTGGCCCATGACGAGCTCGAGGTCGCGGCCCTTCAGCCACGGCAGCTCTTCGGTGAACATCGTCGCGCACTGCCGCCACGAGCACGGCATGCGCGTGATGTCGGTGCCCCAGAAGAACCGCGTGGGGCCGAAGGCGTCGTACAGACGGTGCAGGTGGTCGTGGATGTCGCGATATGGATACGGCTGGTCGGAGTAGCTCGGCGCGCCCGTGGCCTTCATCGCGACGTTCGGGAACTTCGCGAGCGCCACGACCTCGTCGAGATTCGCCCACAGCTCGGCCTGGCTCTTCGCGCCGCCCGACGGCCGGCCGAGGTGATCGAGGATCAGCTTGAGGCTGGTATGCCGCTGCGCGACCTCGGCGAGCTTCGGGAGGAATCCCGCCGCCATCGTCGCCACGGGAAGGCCCGCGCGCTCGGCGGCCGGCCACAGCCAGTCGATGGTGCCGTCCGTCGGCCACGTCTTCATGTGCGGCTGCAGGAAGACGAAGCGCAGCCCGAGCATCCCCGGACGCTGCTTCCACGTGTCCACGAGCTGCCGGCTCTCCGGCTTGTCGAGCGGGAAGTTGCCGAGGATGGCGAAGCGATTCGGGTGCTGGCGCGCCGCTTCGACCGCGAGCTCGTTGCTGTGCGGATCCCACGAAGCCGGCGGATGGATGATGGTCGCGTCGATGCCGTTCGCGGCCATCTCCTTCAGCGCGTCGTCCTTCGTGTAGGTGGGCACCTGGCGGTGATTGGCGTTCGTGGGCTTGCCCGCGGTCCAGAGGTGGATCTGCGCGTCGACGATCTGCATGGCGTGGCTCCTAGACTCTGAGCACCTCGGCCCCCTGGCCGGCTTCCAGTTCGCAGGCGTTCACGGTCATGCAGAGGAGGCTGTAGTAGCCGATGGCGCCGGTGAGCTGGATGAACTCGTCGTCACCGAGGCGCGCGCGGAGCGCCTTCGCCGTCGCGTCGTCGACGCGATGCTTGCGCAGGAGGTCGCGCGTGAAGTCGATGATCTGCGCGTCCTCGGCCGGGACGCCGCGCGAGTGGTTCTCGCGGATCGCGCTGATCGTGCTCTCGGGGACGTTCTGCTTGCGCGCCCCGCCGGTCTGGGCCCCCCAGACGTAGAGCGCCTCGAACTCGCGCGCGACGGTCATCGCGGCGAGCACGCGCACGCGCATGTCGAGCGAGCCTTCGAAGCGCACGTAGGCGCCGAGGTGCGCCACGCGCTCGGCGATCTCGGGCGAGTGGAGGAACATCGTGAAGGGCCCCTGCTGGATGCCGCCGCGGCTCTTGATGATGCCGTCGACGATCGCGTGATGCTTCGCGGGGACCTGCTCCTTGCTGGTGATCGGCGTCAGTCGTGCCATGAGCTCACCCCTTGACGGCGCCGGCCGACAGCCCCTGGACGACGAAGCGCTGGCCGATGAAGTAGAGGATCGTGATCGGGACCGACGCGAGGATGGCGCCGGCCATGAGCTGCCCCCAGATGTACTGGTCGCCCACGACCATCATCGAGAGCTTGATCGGGGTCGTCATCGTCGTGTGGTCGCTGGTGAAGACGAGCGCCAGCAGGAACTCGTTCCACGACAGCGTGAACGAGAAGATCGCGGAGGCGACGATGCCCGGCGCCGAGAGCGGGAGCAGGATGCGGAAGAGCGCGCCGATCTTGGTGCAGCCGTCCACCATCGCGTGCTCTTCCAGCTCGGCGGGGATCGCGCGGAAGTAGCCCATGAGCATCCAGGTGCAGAAGGGGACGGTGATCGTCAGGTACGTCAGCATCAGCGACTTGAGCGTGTTTCCGAGCCCGAGCGCGACCACGATCGCGTAGAGCGGGACGAAGAGCATCGCGGTCGGCAGCAGGTACTTGAACAGGATGAAGCGCCCCACCCACTCCCGCCCGCGGTAGCGGTAGCGGACGATGCTGAACGCGGCGAACGCGCTCACGAACACCGTGACCGCGGTCACCGTCGACGCGACCGCGAAGCTGTTCCAGATGTTCCGCAGGAGATCCTCGCGCTCGACGACGCGGACGAAGTGCTCGAACGTGGGACTCGTCGGCAGGTAGCTGAAGTCCTCGTAGAGCGCCTTGTTCGTCTTGAGCGCGGTCGTCAGCATCCAGAAGAGCGGCACCGCGACCATGAGGACGAAGACCGCGAGGAGCCCGTAGGTGAGGGCGCGGATCGGCAGCGGGTCACGCATGGCTTTCCCCTCTCAGGCGTTCGCCTTGCGCTGGAGCATGATCGTCACGATCAGGACGCCGCCGATGAGGAGCGGCAGGAAGAGCGTCGCGACGGCCGCGGCCTCGCCGAGCCGGAGGTTCACCATCCCCATCACGTACACGAGCATCGTGTAGACCATGGTCGCGTCCGACGGTCCGCCGCCGGTGAGGAGATAGACGGGCTCGAACGCGTTCGCGGTCTGGATCGTCGTGAGCAGCAGGACGACGCCGATGATGTGGTAGAGGCTCGGCAGCGTGATGTGCCGGAACTGCTGGACCCGTGAGGCGCCGTCGACCTGCGCGGAGTCGTAGAGCTCCTGCGAGATGGTCTGCATGCCCGCGAGGAACGAGATCGCATAGAAGGGGAAGTTCCGCCAGGCGTGGGCGACGATGACCGACGCCATGGCGGTGCTGCGGTCGGAGAGGAAGGCGATGGGCCCGCCGATGATCCCGAGGTCCATCAACGCGTAGTTGATCAGCCCGGCCAGCGGATCGTAGAGCCACCGCCACACCAGGTAGACGACGAACGCCGGCATCACCCACGGCAGCAGCAGGAACGCGCGGAAGAAGTTCCGGCCGCGGATCTGCTGGTTCAGCACGAGCGCGACGGCCATGCCGAGCACGAACTTGATCGCCACCGCGCACACCGTGAACACCACGGTGTTCGTGACGGCGGCACTGAACTGCGGCCACGCGATGACGTACGCGAAGTTCCGGAACCCGACGAACTGCCCCGGATTGCCGATCGTCTTGTCGGAGAAGGCAAGCCAGATCGCGTAGAAGAACGGATACAGGATGAGCCCGAGCAGGATCGCGACGGTCGGCGCGAGCAACCCCATGCCCTGGAGCGCCTCGCGCGTGCGGGCGGAGAGCCGCCGTGACCGACTCGGATGGGGGGTGCGAGGCGCACCCCCCAAGCCCCCCGCGCTTCGGGCCGGGAGTGAATCCCGGCCCTCCGCGGGTGCCGGGCTAGTGACGGTAGCCATCGCTACGCGTACTTCGTGTAGATCTTGTTCAGGACGTCGATGGTCTCCGCGAACGCCTTGTCGCGGGACCAGTTGTCGACCACGAGGCGCTGGAGCATGCGCGAGACCGTGCAGTTGGTGCTCTGCTCACGCCAGGCGTCGTTGAAGACATCGGGCCAGCTCTGGGGCTCGCCCTTGAGCGCCATGTCGACGAGGCCCTTCATGAACGGCTTCTTCTTCCAGACGTCGAAGTCGAGATAGCTCTTCAGCACCGGCGCCCACTGGCTGTGCATCATCTCCTTGTTCATCTTGTCGAAGGCGGTCGAGTCGAGCAGGAACTGCTTCGCCACGTCCGGCACCTTCGTGTACTTCATGATCGAGCGTGACGCGTACGTGAGGGGCTGCACCAGGCCCTTCGGGCCCTTCGGATAGGTGTAGTGGCCGGTCTTGGCGAGCAGCTCGGGGTTGTTCGCCTCGAGCCACAGCGAGATCGTGACCGGGTTGAAAACGAACACGACCTTCCCCGCCTGGTAGGTCGAGTTGTTCATCGTGTTATCCCAGGTCACGACGCCCGGCGGCAGCACGTTCGACTTCCAGACGTCCTCGAAGTAGTCGAGGAACTCCCACATCTCCTTCTTGTGGTCGCCGAGGACCACGCGCTTGCCCTTGTCGTCGGCGATGCGCGGGCCGTAGCTCTTCATGATGTCTTCCCAGACCTGCGAGTCCGTCTGGTTGCTGATGGCCTGGCCGATCCCGAAGACCCTCGGGGGCTGCTGGGCCTTCTTCGCCCACTGGAGCAGCTCGACCCACGTTGCCGGAGGCGGCTTGAGCCCGGCCTTCTCGAGGAGGTCGTTGCGGGCGATCGTCATGAAGCCCTGGAGGCCGTAGAGGATGGTGTGGACGCGCCCGTCCGGCTCCACCATGATCTTGGACGACGGGCCGATCCAGCCGCCCTCCGCCTTCTCGGCCTTCTTGTACACGTCGGTCACGTCGAGGAGCTGGCCGCGCGCGCGCAGCTCCACGCCGCCCGACTCGACGATGTCCGGCGTCGCCTTGGCCTCGATGGCCGCCGTGATCTTCGGCATGAACTCCTTCCACGGCACCATCGTGAGCTGCAGGTCGACGTTGTTCTTCTTCGCCCATTCCCGGGCGAACTCCGCGCGCGCGTCGTCGCTGCCCTTCAGGAACTGGTAGCACCAGTAGACGAGCTTCGGCCGCTGCGCGCGCGCCGGCGCGGGGAATCCGACGGCGGCGGCGGCTCCGGCGGTGATCGCGGCGGACTTCAAGAACTGGCGGCGGCTGGATGTCTGGGACGCCATCGTCCGTCCTCCTTTGCGGAGCGTCAGGTGAAGCGGAGCCTACACCTTTTCGAAGTCGATGCGCTCGTAGACGGGCAAACCCTGCAGAAACCGGCGGAGACAATCGAGGCCCATCTCGACGGCGCCGAGACGGACCCACTCGCGGCCGCCGACGATGCGGCTGCGCCGCGACTCGACGGTCTCGGCCGTGGCGATGGCGAGACAGATCGCGCCGCCGAACTCGATGCGGTCCGGGCCGTCGTCGAGATCGACGAGCACGGCGAGCGCGTGGGTCGCCCCCGTCGTCCGCTGCGCGGCCCGGGCGACGGCCTCGGCGTGCTCGCGCGTGAGCTCGCCTTCCGGCGCGCCCGGCAGGCCGACGGACTCGTGGATCTGGCGGAGATCGCGCGACACGATGCCGCGCTGAATGATCGCCTCGGCCCCGGGGAGGTGGCCGAGCCGCGCGGCGATCTGGCCGCTCGTGAACGTCTCGACGATCGTGACCGTGCCCGCGCACTTCGCGAGCGCGCCGAGGATCACGCCCTCGAGGGTCTGATCGTCCTCCGCGAGGATGAAGTTGCCGAGCCGCTTGCGGATCTCCTGCTCGACCGGCACGAGCTTCGCCTTGATGTCGTCGAGGTCGCTGCCGCGCGCGGTGAGCTTGGTCTCGAGCTGCGGGTAGTGCGCGCGGAAGCCGAGCTTCACGCTGCCGTCCGGGACCAGGTCCTCGACGCCGGTCAGCAGCGAATCGACGTGCGACTCGCCGAGGCCGTACGAGTGGAAGCGCTTGAGGTGGATCGTGCTCTGCAGGCCGCTCTTCAGGAGCAGCCGCGGGATGACCTGCTCCTCGAGCATCCGCCTGAGCTCGCGCGGCACGCCCGGCGTGAAGAAGAAGCGCGCCCTGCCGATGTCGAGCGCGAACCCGCACGCGGTGCCGATCGGGTTGTCGATCATCTCGGCCGTCGCGGGCAGCATCGCCTGCTTGCGGTTGTTCGCCGGCATCGTGCGGCTGCGGCGCCTGAAGAAGTCCTCCATCCGCGTGAACCACTCCTCGTGGAACACGAGCGGGACGCCCGCCGCCTGCGCGGCGATCTCCTGCGAGAGGTCGTCGATCGTCGGCCCGAGCCCGCCGTTGACGATCACCGCATCCGCGCGGGCGCCCGCCTGCTGGAACGCGTGGAGCAGCGTCTCGCGATCGTCGCCCACCGTCGTGCCCCAGCGCACCGAGAGGCCGACGTCCTCGAGCTTCTGGCTCATGTAGCTGAAGTTGGAGTTGACGATCTTGCCGGTGAGAACTTCGTCGCCGGTGCAAATGATCTCGATCTGCATGGGGGGCGCCTACTCTACCGGAGAACCGTCCGCAACGCGTCGACCACCGCCTGAGGATCCTCGCGCGGCATGAAATGGCCCACGCGCGCGATGACGCGGCGCTCCGTCTTTTCGGGAAACTGGGCGAGCTCCGCGTCGGACCGGCGCGAGGAGACGGCATCGTCGCCGCCGTGAAGGATGACGGTGGGCACCGTGATCGGCGGCCGCGTCGCGAGGTGGCGCTCGACCGCGTCGAAGCGCGGATCGCCCGGCGCGTTCTGGTGGCGGTGACGGTAGGAGTGGATCACGACCGGCACGAAGTCGGGGTTGTCGAACGACGGCGCGGTGCGCGCGTATTCGTCGTCGCCGAACCGCCACGTGGGGGACCAGTCCTTCCAGAGGAACTTGCAGATGTCGTGGCGGTTCTTCTCGAGGCCGGCGCGGCCGCGCTCGGTGTTGAAGTACCACTGGTACCAGTACATGCGCTCTTCGAACGCGGACGCGGGGCGCGACGGCGCCAGCGTGTTCTGCACGTTGTAGCCGCCGATCGTCACGAGCGCGCGCACGCGGTCGGGCTTCAGGATGGCGGCGATGCACGCGGCGCGCCCGCCCCAGTCGTAGCCGGCGAGCGATGCTCCCGCGAGGCCGAGCGCGTCCATGAAGTCGAGCAGGTCCTGCCCGATGGCCGCCTGCTGCGCCATGCGCGGCGTCGCGGCATCGAGGAAGCGCGTCGGTCCATGGCCGCGCAGGTACGGGACCAGGACGCGGTGGCCGGCCTCCGCGAGCGGCGGGGCGACCCGATCGTACGCGTGCGCGTCGTCGGGGAATCCGTGCAGGAGGATGATCGCGCCGCCTCTCGGCGGCCCGTACTCCTCGTACGCGATCTCGAGTGTCGGCGTCCGCACGGCCGGCATGGCGGGATCATACATGCGTCGCGCATGGGGTTGCCGTCGCGACGGCGGTCTCGGCGCTGCTCGGCTCGGCGCCGATGGCCCTCGAGGCGCCCGTCGTCCAGCCCGGCGAGCGCCTGGAGCTCCCCGACGGACTCCTCGTGGTGCGCGAGCCACACTCGGGAGGCATCGCGATCCCGACGCGACGACCGGGGGGACGTTCGGCTGGAATTACAGAAGCGTGGAGACGCTACAGCGCGGGCGCACGGTCAGCGCATGGGGTTGCGCCCGACGCGCTGATCGCGGTCGCCGACCTGGTGCCCTGACGCTTACAAGTACTTCGTCGGCCACATGATCGTGCGCCACATGTGGGACGACGGGCTCGCGTCGAAGCCCAGGCCTTCCTTCGGCTGCTTGAAGTTGCGGCCGACCACGTCGGTGAACTCCTCCAGCTCGACCTTCACGTTCGCGTCGAACGCGTAGAGGTCGTTCACGCAGATCTGCCGCGAGCTCATGTACCACTTGTGATTGCGCGCGTACTGATAGTCGCGCTGGATGTACGGGTCGGGGACGTAGTCCGCGCCGAAGAGGTCGATGTACGACTTCGGATACGCGTAGCCGACCGACTCGTCGGGGAAGAAGCGCAACGCCTGGTGATAGCGGATCGCCCAGCTCGCTTCCTCGTCGATGTACGGCTCCATGAGCTGCGCCGCCCAGTAGCCGTGGTCGCCGCGGATGAAGCCGGCGACGCCGATGTCGTGGACGAGGCACGCCATCACGAGGTGCTCGGGCAGGCCGTTCTTCTGCGCGAGCCGGGCACTCTGCAGCATGTGCTGGGTCGGGCCGAAGCGCAGCGTGAAGAAGTCGAACAGCGTGGGCTTGTCCGGCATCTTCGGCAGGCGCGGGTCCGCGCCCATCATCACCTTCTTGCCGGGCGGCCGCGGCGGCGCGCCTTCGCGCGGGTCGCGCTCTCCCGACGTGTAGATGGCGGACTTCACGACCGCCCGCTCCAGGTCCTCGGCCATCTTCCGCTCGGCTGCCTCGGCGCGCTCTAGCATGCTCATGGCCGGCATCTTACCTTATTGGCGTGAGAGCCGGCCGCCTTCACTTCTGGAGCGGGCTCGTCCTCGCGCCGCTCGTGGTCGTCCTCGCGCTGAGCGGTACCGCGCTCGTCTTCGCGCCGGAGATCGACGCGGCAACACGCCCTCGCGGCGCGTTGCCGCAGCGCTCGCTCGTCGTGCCGATCCGCTCGCTCCACGCGTCGTTCCACGCCGGACCCGTGGGCGTGGTGGTGGTCGGTCTGCTCGGGCTCGCGCTCGCGGCCGAGGGCGTCACCGGTCTCTGGCTCTACCGGCGCTCGCGCGCGCCCCATCGCGCGGCGCAGCGCGTGCACCGGGTCGTCGGCGCCGTGTCGCTCGCGGTGGTCGCCGTCATCGGTCTCACGGGTACGGTGCTCGCGTTCGCCGCCGTCGGCACGGACCCGCACGCGTCCGGCGCGTACGACCTCGTTCGTCGACTGCACGCGGGTGACTTCTGGGGATGGCCGTCACGCATCGTGTACGCCGCGGCTGGCATCGTCTTGCTCGTCCTGTCGATCAACGGATACGTGCTCGTCGCACGACAGGGCCGCTGAAGAGGAATGCGCGGTTCTAGCGTACTCTTGCGGGCGGGAGGACCCGAATGATCGTGGACGCACCCCTCGACGCCGCGCGGAAGCTCGCGCCCCAGATCCGCGCGGTGGCGGACGACGCCGAAGCGCTGCGCGAGGTGCCGCGCGCGCTGTTCGAAGCCGTCTTCGATGCGGGGCTCATCCACCTGGCGCTGCCGCGCAGCATCGGCGGCACCGAGATCGACTTGCCGGCCTACGTCCAGGTCATCGAGGAGCTCGGCAAGGCGGACGCGAGCACCGCGTGGACGGTGAACCAGCTCGCGATCTTCGGCACGTACGCGTCCCGGATGCCGCCCGACGTCGCGCGCGCGATCTGGATCGACACGCCGTACGGCTGCGTCGCGAACACGCCGGCGGCGACGGGGAAGGCGATCGTCGTGCCCGGCGGCTATCGCGTCACCGCGCGCCAGGGCTTCAGCACCGGCTCGCGCAACGCCGCGTGGGTCGCCGCGCACTGCCAGGTGATCGAGAACGGGCAGGTCCGCATGGAAGACGGCGCGCCGGAAGCGCGCTACCTCTTCGTGCCCGTCGCGGAGGCCGAGCTGCTCGACACGTGGAAGGTCCGCGGCATGCGCGGGACCGGCACGCATCACTTCGCCGTCAACGACGTCTTCGTGCCGGCCGAGCGCACCGTGCTCTCGGCGACGGCGAAGCTGCGCGAGCCGGGGCCGCTCTACAAGATCCCGCGCACGCTCTGCTTCGCGTCCGGCGACGCCGCCGTCGCGCTCGGCATGGCCCGCACGTGTCTCACGACGTTCATGGAGCTCGCGGGCGCGAAGACGCCGCGCACGATGAAGGAGCTCCTCAAGGACCAGTCGATGGTGCAGGCGCACGTGGGGCAGGCGGAAGCGCTGCTCCGCACCGGCCGCGCCTTCCTCATGGAAGCCGTGCGCGAGATCTGGAACGCGGCGCTCAACGACGCGGTCACGCTCGACGAGCGCGCGAATCTGCGATTGGCGACGACGCACGGGATTCGCCTCGCGTCACAGATCATCGACATCTGCTACAACGCCGCGGGCGCCACCGCCGCGTACGAGGACCACCTGATCCAGCGTCACTTCCAGGACATCCACGTGATCACCCAGCACCTGCAGGGCCGGCTCGCGCACTACGAGCTGATCGGCCGCTACTGGCTCGGCCTGCCGATCGACCAGGCGCGGCTCTAGAAGGGGGCTCGCATGGCCATCTCCGTCCCGCAGCGCCCGTGGCCGGTCGAGACGCTCGCGCGCGTGCCGTACTGGGTCTATCAGGATCCCGAGAACTACCAGCGCGAGCTGCGCCGGATCTTCGAGGGCGACACGTGGAACTTCGTGTGCCTGGAAATGGACATCCCGAACGCGGGCGATTTCCGGACGAATACCGTCGGCGCGCTGCCGGTCATCGTCGTGCGCGACACGGACGGCCGGATCAACGCATTCGAGAATCGCTGCTCGCACCGCGGCGCGCTGATCTCCTTCGACGACGGCGGCAACGTGAAGCAGCGGTTTCAGTGCATCTACCACGCGTGGAGCTACAACCTGCGCGGCGACCTGACGAGCATCGCCTTCGAGAAAGGCTCGCAGGGACGCGGCGGCATGCCGCCCTCGTTCTGCAAGGAGGAGGTGAGCCCGCGCAAGCTCCGCACGACCACGCTCTGCGGCCTGGTCTTCGCGAGCCTCGGCGACCCGCCCCCGATCGAGGACTACCTCGGCGAGCAGATCCTCGGCCGCGTGAAGCGCGTCCTGCGCAAGCCGATCCGGGTGCTGGGCCGCACCGTCCAGGTGCTGCCGAACAACTGGAAGCTCTACGCCGAGAACGTGAAGGACACGTATCACGCGAGCCTCCTCCACGCGTTCCTCGGCACGTTCCGGCTCTCGCGCTTCACGCAGGCGGGCGGCGTGCTCGTGAGCCCCGACGGCGCGCACCACGCGAGCACGACGATCGATCGCCCGGAAGACCGCACGAGCACCGCGTACCGCGATCAGGGCATCCGCACGGAGCAGGACGGCTACCGGCTCGAGGACCCGAGCGTCTTCGACGGCGTGGCCGAGTTCGGGGACGACATCAAGCTGCAGATCCTCACGATCTTCCCGAGCTTCGTGCTCCAGCAGATCCAGAACTCGCTCGCGGTGCGGCAGATCGTTCCGAAGGGCCTCGATTCGATGGAGCTCTCCTGGACGTACGTCGGCTTCGAGGACGACACGCCCGAGATGCACCGCCGGCGCCTGAAGCAGTCCAATCTCGTCGGCCCGGCCGGCTTCGTCTCGATGGAGGACGGATGCGTCGGCGGCTTCGTGCAGCGCGGCACCGCCACGGCGCCCGACGTGCTCTCCGTGGTCAACATGGGCGGCGAGGGCGCGGAAACGCAGGACACCCGAGCGACCGAGGCGTCGGTGCGCGGGTTCTGGAAGGCGTATCGCCGCCACATGGGGTACTGAGATGGGTGGGATCGATCTCTCCGACGGCGTGCACGGTCGCCTCGCGCAGCTGAACGCGGAGTACGCGCGCGCGATCGACGACGATCGGCTCGAGGAGTGGCCGGACTTCTTCGCCGAGCCGTGCCTCTACACGATCACGTCCGTCGACAACTATCGGCAGGGACTGCCGCTCGGCGTGGTCTACGCCGACTCGAAGGCCATGCTGCGCGACCGCGTGACGGCGCTGCGCCGCGCGAACATCTACGAGCGGCAGGCCTATCGTCACGTCGTCGGGCTGCCCGCGATCCTGGGCGAGTCCGACGGCGCGCTTCGCGCGGAGACGCCGTTTCTCGTCGTCCGGATCATGCACGACGGGCGGATGGATCTCTTCGCGACCGGACGCTACATCGACGTGCTCGTCGAGGAAGCCGGTGCGCTGCGGTTCCGCGAGCGCGTGGTCGTCTGCGACTCGAAGCGCGTCGACACCCTGCTCGCCATCCCTCTCTGAACTCGGAGGGGGGCTTCGCCCCCCTTCCGACCGTCGTCGCACGCCTTGCGGCGTGCTCCTCCGTGCCTCCCCCCAGGTCAGGATTGCGGCGGCGAAGCCGCCGCGCGAACCGGGGTGCTAGGCAGCGCGGACTCTCCGGAGCGTGGCATCCACGCGGTTGCTGAACGAGCGGCGGCGCCGGCGCCAGGCGTCGATGCTGAAGGCGCCGGCGCCGTGAGCGGCGAAGAACACGAACGCTGCCGCGTAGAAGAGCGCGAGCTCGCCGCCGTTCTGGATCGGCACCCAGCCGCGCGGCGCGTGCGCCTTGAAATAGGCGACCAGCATCTCGACGGTCAGCACCGCCGCGACCGGGCGGGTGAAGAGACCGGCGATCACGAGGGCTCCCGCCGACCAGCTCCAGGATGCCGGCGACCCCCATGAGCGATGCGAGCTCGACCTGGCGGCCGCCGAGCAGGCCGAAGGTCTTCTGCAGGCCGTGCTGCAGGAACAGCAGACCCACCCCGATCCGGAGCACGGCGTGGGTGACGTCGGCGGCGGTCGTCGTGTTGAAACGCATGGCACCCTCCACGGTGCGGGGGATGCACGTCTCGTACCGCCGACTTATAGTAGGTCTCTCGGCGGAGGTGACTCGTGCGCAGAGTGATGGTCGCCGCGCTCGTCGCCCTCCCGGTGTTCGCTCCCGCGGCTGCGCCGGCCGATAGCGCCCTCGTCATTCGCGTGCCCGCGACGCTGGTCGTCGAGCACCCGAAGAACGTCGCGAGCGGCACCATCCACGTGAAGAACACGTCGAAGAGCGCGGTGCCGCTCTACCTCAGCGCCGACGACTTCGTCGCGAAGAGCACCGGCGCGCCGCTCGGGACCACCGTCGCGTTCTCGTTACCCGGGGCCACCGCACGCGCGCCGGTCTACGACGCCACCGTGCCCGCCGGCGCGTCCGTCGCGGTGAACGTCGAGATCACGAACGTCTGGGAAGCGGGCGAGTCGACGGCGAAGCTCTTCAACCACGGGCAGGCGGTCGAGACCCTGCGCGCGGTGAAGTACCGCGTCCCGCTCGCCGTCCGGCTCCTCGGAGCCGGCGAGAATCCGCCGGTGCTCAAGTTCCGGCGTGGCGTGCCCCGTGACGTGCTGGTGAAGAACGACGACGCCATGACGTATCACGTCGACTGGCGGCTGGTCGTCGGCGACGCCGTCGCGACCGGCAAGAACGTCGTGCTGCCGCCGAACGGGACGGGCACGATCGCCGTCACGCCCGAGCGCGCGTGGTTCGCGGCACCGCTCGAGGGGTTCTTCAAGGACGAGGTGAAGGACGGGACGCTGACGCTGCGCTTCAGCCGCGGCGCGGTGGTGAACGCCGGCGCGTCCGAGCAGTCCATCGCGCTGCGCGCCGAGCTCACGTTCTGGCCGTTGTGGCTCCGGCAACCGATCACCATGGGCGTCGTCTTCGCGGCGCTCCTCGCCGGCGGCCTGTGCTCGCTCCTGCTCAACCAGTGGTTCCCGAACCGCATCCGCCGCGTCGACCTCGAGGAGCGGCTCGGCGAGATCGCCACGCGCAACCGCAACCTCTCGTTCCGGATCGACTCGAGCCTCCGCATCCTCGTCCGTGTCGAGCGGTTCCGGCTGCTGCGGCTCCTCGCTACACGTTCAGCCCGGAGATGGCGGACGTGCTCACGGTCGCCACGCAGGCGGTCGCGCGGCTCGAGGCCAAGGTCGCGCGGCTCGAGCGCATCGACACGGTCGAGGGCGACCTGCGCCGGCTGCGCCTCGTGCTGCCGCCCGCGCTCGCCGACGAGGTCCAGGGGGAGCTGCGCAAGGCGCTGGATCGCCTCCGGTCGCCGCAGTCGTCGGAGACCGAGCTCCAGGAAGCGGACCGGCTCGTCGCCGGCGCCGCCGCGAGCATCGGCGCGGCCGGGCAGCCGGATCCCGAGCTCGCCGCCTCCCTCGTCGCGCGCTTCGATCGCCTGCGGAACGCGCTCGACCCCGCCGCGGAGCTGCGCCTCACCGAGAAGGGCAAGGCGCTCGTGCGGCAGCTCCGCGCGCTGCTCCAGTACATCGAAGGCGAGCCGCCGGCGGCGACGCTGCGGCCCGAGCAGTACTTCGAGCACGACGCCCGCCTCGTGCGGCTCGAGCTCGTGCACGACTACCTGAGCCTCGTCACCCACCAGGACGACGGGGCGCGCGAGCGCCTGGAGAAGAAGGAGGGCGAGCTCCTCGCGCTGGTCGCCGCGCCGAGCTGGGACAAGACGGTCGACGCGCGGCGTCTGCTCCGCGAGATGCACGACGACATCTACGTGGAACGGGTCGAGAGCGAGATCTGCGCGAAGCGCGTACGCATCACCCCGCAGCCGGCCGATCCGCGGCCGCACCAGGCGGTCGAGCTGAGCGCCGTGTTCACCAACGACGCGTACAACGGATGCGGTGCCCGCGAGGAGCTGACGTGCGAGTGGTACTTCAAGCACGAAGACTCCGCGCGGCAGGTCGGCGAGTGGCAGGAAACCGGCTGGAAGGTGCACCACTTCTTTCCCCGCCCCGACGTGTACACGGTGACGGCGAGCTTCCGCCGCAAGGACGGCACGCACGTCGCCGATCAAACCGATACGGTGAAGGTGACCGAGAACGTCACCGTCGGCAGCGACAACACCGCGCGATTCGGCAGCCGCACGCGGATCGAGGCGGTGCGGTTCGGGATCGTGCTCGTCGCGACGATCGTGGGGCTGGTGGGCGGCGCGCGCGATCAGCTCATGAAGCTCGACGTCGCGGCCGGCATCATCGCGGTGTTCCTCATCGGCTTCGGCGCCGACGCGGTGAAGAACATCATCGTCGACCGCGGCACCGTCCCGAGGAAGTAGACCGCGCTCAGCGCCCGATCAGCGCCGCGATCCGGTCCCGCGCGACGGCGTCCGGCAAGGGGCCGACGCCCGCCTTCATGTTGTCGTCGAGATGCTCGGGCTTGCTCGTCGCGGGAATCACGCACGTCACCGCCGGATGCGCCGGGATCCATTTCAGAAAGAGCTTGCCCGCAGCGTCGCGAGGTGCGCGCGCCAGTCGACGAGGTTGTGGACCTGCATGAGATCGAGCTTCTTCGTGCGGAGCCGGCGCAGCGACTCCTCCATCTGCGCGACGCCCGCGTCGCGCCCGCTCGTCCACACTTTCGTCGCCAGGAAGAGCTTGTCCGCGACCTGCAGCTCGGCGGCGAGCTCGCCGACCACCGCTTCCGCGCGGCCGTACATCGGCGACGCATCGACGACGCGCCCGCCATGCGCCACGAACCGCCGCAGGACTTCGCGCTGCGCGTCGAGCCCGCCGCGCGTGTCGAACGTCTGCCAGGTCCCGAGGCCGACGGCGGGAATCGTCTCGCCGCTCGAGGGAATCGCGCGGGTCACGAGGGGTTGCGCCGCGCTCGCCGCAGCGCGCGTGCCCCTACCCGAGGAGCCCATCGCTCCGCCCGCCGCCGCAGCCATCAGACGGAGCACCGTTCGTCGCGCGAACTCGCCTCTGTCACGCGCCACCTCGTGCCGATGATGTCGCACACCTTCGTGATACCACGCCGACTGTATCCGTTCGACGACATTGACCGCTGATGGGAGGAGTGCCTAGAGTCCGCATGAGGATCGAATGGACGAGCCAGGGCTCGAGCTCAAGCGCGGGACGCGGAAGGAGTACGACCAGCTCGTCGAGTGCGAATTCTTCACCCGCGCCGATCGCATCGAGCTGATCGATGGACTTCTGATCGTTTCCGAGCCTCAGAGCGCCTACCACTATGGAGCGATCCGACTGGTCGAGCGCGCGTTGAGGGAGGCGTTCGGCGAGGGGTGGGACGTCCGCATGGAGGCCCCCATCGCGCTGGACGACACCTCGGAGCCCGAGCCTGATGTGGCGGTCGTCCGAGGCACCTTTCGCGATCACTTCGCGGCGCACCCCAGCGATCCCGTGCTCGTCGTGGAAGTCGCGCTGAGCAGCATGACGTTGGACCGACGGTACAAGTCGAGTCTCTACGCACGCGCGGGTCGCAAGGAATACTGGGTCTTGAATCCCATCGACCGTGTGCTCGAAGTCCGGCGCGACCCGGAGGTCTCCGCGGCAGCGCCGTACGGTTGGGACGATCGCTTCGTCGAGATCGTCGTGCCCGGGAGCAGCGTCAACCCGCTCGCCGCGCCCGGGGCGACGATCGCCGTCGCCGATCTACTGCCGCCGCTCTAGCTCCGAAAGGCGGGCATGACCTCCTTCGCGAAGAGCTCCATCGAGCGGAGCACGCGCGGGTGCTCGACGTCGCCGAACCAGAAGCTGCAGTTGAAGTGCGTGATGCCGACCAGCTCTTGGATCCGCTTGAGCTGACGGATGCACGTGTCCGGCGTGCCGATGACGAGGAAGCGGTCGAGGAGGTCGTCGGTGTCCGGCTCCTTCGGCATCGGCACCGCGATCGCGCGGCCACGCTCGACCTTCTCCTGGTGGTTGCGCAGGCTCAGCGTCACCCGCATGTTCCAGCGCGCTTCCTCGGCCGCGGCGCGGGCGTCGGCGACGCTGTCGGTGACGTAGACCGCGCGCTGGACGCCGACCTTCAGCGGCGCTCGCGGCTTGTGCTCGAGCACGAGCCGATCGAAGAGCTTGCGGAACTCGGCCATGCGCTCGATCGGCACGCCGAAGCCGCCGGTGAGCACGTTGAAGCCGCGCCGCACGGTGGCCTCGATCGACTCCGGGCTCTGCGCCGTCACCCAGATCGGCGGGTGCGGCTTCTGGACCGGCTGCGGGAAGATCGACGTCTCCGGGATCTTGAAGAGCTTGCCGTCGTAGCTGAACGGCTCGCCCGAGAACGCCTTCAGGATGACGTCGACCGACTCCTCCCACCGCTGCCGGCTCGTGTCGAGCTCGAGGCCGAGCCGCTCGAACTCGTAGTGCTGATAGCCGCGTCCGAGCCCGATGTCGACGCGCCCGCCCGCGAGCAGGTCGAGCGTCGCGATCTCCTCGGCGACGATCAGCGGGTGGTGCAGCGGGACGACGATGACCGCGGTGCCCACGCGGAGCCGCTGGGTCTTCGCGGCGATGTACGTGGCGAGCTGCGCGGGGCGCGCGAGATAGCCGTACGTCGAGAAGTGATGCTCGGCGAGCCAGATGTTGCCGAAGCCGAGCGCCTCCGCCGCCTGCGCGATGTCGAGCGCGCGGGAATAGATCTCCTGCGACGAGCGCGCGGAGGGCGACTGCATGAGCAGGAACGTGCCGAAGTTGATCATGGCGCGATTCTACCGCGGGGATTCCAGAAGCTGGTGCGGCGCGGACCGCCGCCTCACGGCCTGGCCTTCACGAAGCGCGTCGGGCGCGATACCACGGGTGCGGCACGCCGGGCACCTTCACGCGCATGGTGTAGACCGACGTGTTCGCGGTGAAGAACAGCGTCTTGAGGTCGGGGCCGCCGAACGCGACGTTCGCCGCGAACTCCGGCGTGCGGATGATGCCGAGCTTCCTGCCGTCCGGCGCGAAGACCCACGTGCCGTCCGGCCCCGTGCAGTACACGCGCCCCTCGACGTCCACCTTCATCCCGTCGGGCACGCCGTTCTTGTCGCCGTCCGACGGCATCTCCGCGAAGATCCGCCGCCGCACCATGTGGCCGGCGCTGTCGAGCTCGAGCTCGTGGATGTATTGCGCCCAGCGCGTGTTCGCGACGTAGAGCCGGCGCTCGTCGGGCGAGAACGCGAGGCCGTTCGGATACTCGAAGTCCGCCACCATGCTCGTCGTGCCGTCCGGCTTCACGCGATAGACCGCGGCGTGCGGCATCTCGCGCTGCTCGAACGGCACGCGATAGCCCGGATCGGTGATGTAGAGGCTGCCGTCGGACTTGCAGGCGACGTCGTTGGGCCGGTTCAGGCGCTTGCCCTGCCAGCGGTCCATGACGACCTGCATGTCGCTCACGCCGTCCTGCGCCCATCGCGTGACGCGACGGTCGCCGCCCTCGCAGATCACGAGGCGGCCCTGCAGGTCGAACGTGGTCCCGTTGCTCTCGTTCGTGTTGCCGCGGATCAGCTCGGGCGCCTTGCCCGGCGCGAGCTTGTGGAGGTTGTTGTTCCGGATGTCGACGAAGTAATAGAACCCGTCCGGGTGCCAGAGCGGGCCCTCGGTGAACGTGAACCCGGTGGCGAGACGCTCCGCCTCTGTCGACTCGAGGACCGCGGACAGATCGTCGGCCATGGCGAGCCTCCTATTTCTTCAGCCGGACGTCTTCGAGCGGCGCCGACCACGGATACGGGTTGATCAGCATCAGCGCGGGCTCGGCGACGCGCGGCCCGATGCCGCTCGGCCAGATGTACTCGTAGATCGGCGCGAGCCGCACGCGGTCGTAGATCATCTGCTGGAGCTGGTGCAGCATCGCCGCGCGCTTCTTCTTGTCCGGCTCGTTCGCCTGCTGCTTGTAGAGCGCGTCCATGTCGGGATAGCCGCCGTAGGCGTACGTCCCGTCGGTCGGGATGACCTCCGAGAGACGCGAGGCGGCGTTGCCGTAGAGCGCGCTCGTGCACACGCACACGCCCTTGAGCTTCTTGGTCGCGAGCGCGCTGTAGTACGCGGCGCGCTCCATCGGCCGCATCTTCATGCGGATCCCCACGGCCTGCAGGTAGTTCACGATCGCCTCGCCGAGCGAGAAATACGGCGGGAGCTGGTGCAGCTCGCCCGCGTCGAAGCCGTTCGGGTAGCCGGCTTCCGCGAGCAGCCGCTTCGCGCGCGCCGGATCGTAGCGGTCAGGCTCGAGCGGCAGCGCGAACTCGAAGGTGCGGGGGACATAGTTGCCGGCGGGCTTCGACGCGCCGAGGGTCTCCGCGTCGCTCAGCGCCTGTCGGTCGAGCGCGAGGCTCGCCGCCTGGCGCACCCGCTTGTCGTGCCACGGCGACTTCGGGTCCCACTGCTCGAGGAAGTCGAGGAAGAAGATCCCGATGCCGCCCGAGAACGCGACCTTGAAGCTCGGATCGCGCCTGAGCTCCTGCGCCTGCGGCACGTCGAGCAGGTAGGCGATGTCGACCTCGCCGCGCTTGAGCATCGCGACCCGCGTGGTGGCCTCCGGGACGCTCTTGAAGACCACGCGCTTCACCGACGGCATCTTGCGCCAGTAGCCCTCGAAGGCCTCCATGACGAGCTCGATGCCGGGCGTGTGACTCACGAACTTGTAGGGACCGAGGCCGATCGGGTGCTTCTTGAAGCCGTCGTTGCCGACCTGCTCGACGTACTTCTTCGGCACCACCCACCCGGCGCCGGAGACGACGGTGCCGAAGAACGACATGAAGTCGGGCCACGGCTCGTGAAGGTGGAAGCGCACGCGGTACGGCGACGGGGTCGTGACCTCCTTCACCTTGTCCTTGAGGACCTTCGAGCCCTTCGCCCGCGCGAAGCTGAACTTCACGTCCTCGGACGTGAACGGATCGCCGTTGTGGAACTTCAGACCCTCGCGCAGCTTGAACTCGTAGACGCGGCCGTCCGGGCTCAGCGTCCACGACTCCGCCAGGCTCGGCGTCATCAGGTTGCCCGGCATCGCCTTCACGAGCGCGTCGTGCATGCCGTAGAGGAACCAGAACGGCGTGAGCTGCCCGACGACCTCGCCCGGATCGAAGTAGTTCGGCGAGATCGTGATGTAGAGCGCCCAGCGCATCTCGCCCTCGGGCTTCGCCTGCGCGTCCGCGCCGCCGGCGAGCCCCGTGAGGACGAGCGCGAACGCGACTGCCAGCGTGAACGATCTCATGGAAGTCCTCCCAGGGGCGACACTGTACCTCAATCGAAAATGATTCCCCCGTCGACGTTGAACGATTGGCCGGTGATGTTCCGCGCCCCGTCCGAGGCGAGGAACACGGCGAGGTGGGCGATGTCGTACGGGGTGTTCGGGCGGCCGAGCGGGATGCTGGCGTTGCGCGTGCGCTCCATCTCCTCGACCGTGACGCCTTCCTCCTTCGCGCGCGCCTCGAGGTTCCCCTGCGACAGCGCGGTGACCGTGGTGCCGGGACAGATGGCGTTCACGTTGATGTTGTGGCGCGCGAGCTGGACGGCGGCCATGCGCGTGAGACCGATGACGCCGCCCTTGCTCTGCGCGTAGATGGCGTTGGAAGCCCCGGCGTAGCCCTTGCCCGCGATCGACGCGATGTTGACGATGACGCCGCGCCGGCGCGGGATCATCTCGCGGGCCACGCGCTGCAGACAGAAGAAGACGCCCTTGCTGTTCACGCGCGTGATCCGCTCCCAGTCGTCCTCGGTGAGGTCCATGATGTACGCGCGCCGCGTGACGCCGGCGTTGTTGACCAGGATGTCGACCTGGCCGAACGTGTCGATCACGCGCCGGACCATCGCGTCGATGCTCGCGAGGTCGCCGACGTCGGCCTTCATGTAGAGGCTCTTCCGCCCGAGCCCGCCGACCCCCGCGCACGTGTCGCGCGCGGCCTGCTCGTTGAGGTCGATGCAGGCGACGTCGGCGCCGGCGTCCGCCAGCGCGAGCGCCGTGGAGCTGCCGATTCCGTTTCCGGCTCCCGTGACGATCGCGACACGGCCGGCGAGAGTCATCGTGGTGCTCCTTTCCTCGAGCGCCTCTGGACTAGACTTTCGCCTATCATGCCCTCTTCCGGCTCCGAACCGCGCTACGCCTGGGTGATGCTCGTCATCGGCACCGTGCTCGTCGCGCTGAACCTCGGCGTGCTCTCGAGCCTGTCCGTCTTCCTCAAGCCGATCTCACAGGAGTTCGGCTGGCCGCGCGGGGCGACGGCGCTCGCGTACACGATCGGCGCCGTGACGATCGGCATCGCCGGCGTGCTCTGGGGACGCCTGGCCGATCGCTACGGCACCCGCCCGGTTGTCCTGGTCGGGGCGATCGCCCAGCCGACGGCCCTCGTGCTGCTCGCGGGGATCAGCTCGCTCCCGCAGTTCTACGCCGCCTACGTCGTGCTGGCCGCGCTGGGCGTCGCGGCGGTCAACGTGCCGACGATCGCGAACGTCGGGCTCTGGTTCCACCGGCACCAGGGCACCGCGCTGGGCGTCCTCTCGGCCGGCGGGCCGCTCGGGCAGATCCTCGTCGCGTTCGTGGCCGGGCACGTGATCGTCAGCTACGGGTGGCGCGCCGCGTACCTGACGCTCGCGGTGATCTACGCGGTCGGCAGCATCCCGCTCGCGTTCATGATCCGCACGCCGCCGGTCCTCGCCGGCGCGCAGGTGCCCGGGGCCGTGGCGCGGGCGAGCCATCCGCTGTTGCCGGCGCCGCTCGTGGTCGCCTGGCTGAGCCTGGCGACGGTGTTCTGCTGCGCGACGATGTCCGTGCCGATCGTCCACACCGTCGCGATGCTCACCGACCGCGGGATGCCGTACACCGACGCGGTCCGCGTCTTCCTCGTGATCATGGGAGCGGGCGTGTTCGGCCGCGTCCTGCTCGGCCGGATCACCGATCACCTCGGCGGGCTTCACTCCTACTTCTGGACGTCGCTCCTGCAGACGGTGCTCCTCTTCTGGTTCCTCCGCGTGGAGTCGATGCCCGTGCTGTACGCGCTGAGCGCCCTCTTCGGCATCGGCTACAGCGGCGTGATGACGGCGGTGTGGGTCTGCATCCGCGAGCTGGTGGAGCCGAAGGTCGTGGCGATGTCGCTCGCGGTCGTGGTGATGTTCGCCTGGTTCGGGATGGGCCTCGGCGGGTGGCACGGCGGCCACGCCTACGACCGCACCGGCAGCTACACGCGGCCCTATCTCGACGCCGTCGGGGCGGGCGCCGTCAACCTCGTCATCGTGGGCGCGCTGATCCGCCGCGTCTCTCGCGCCCGCACGCTGCCCGTCGCGCAGCCGGCCGGATGACATATAACGATAGGGGCATGACGCATCACCTTCTGTTCCTCGACCCCGGGCACTTCCACGCGACGCTCACGCTCCGCGCGCCGCATCCCCGCGTGGCCGACGAGATCGTCGTCTACGCGCCCGACGGGCCGGAGCGCCGCGACTTCCTGGCACTCGTCGAGCGATTCAACCGTCGCGCCTCGGCGCCCACGCGCTGGCGCGTCGACGTGGTCACGGCCGACGATCCGCTGGCGACGCTGATCGCGGAGCGCCGGGGCGACGCGGTGATCCTCGCCGGCAGGAACGGCGGCAAGGTGCGGACGATCCGGCGCCTGCACGACGCGGGGTTCCACGTGCTCGCCGACAAGCCGTGGCTGGTGTCGGCGGAGGACGTCGACGACATCCGCCCGAGCCTCGCGGGGCCGCCGGTCGTCACCGAGATCATGACCGGCCGTCACGACGTCGCCACGCGGCTGGTGAAGCGCCTCGTCGACTCACCCGACGTCTTCGGACGTCTTCGTCCCGACGGGCCGGCGATCGAGATCGACAGCGTGCACTGCCTGGAAAAGCTCGTGGACGGCGCGCCGCTCCGGCGTCCGTGGTGGTTCTTCGACGTCGGCGTGCAGGGCCGCGGGCTCGTCGACATCCCGACGCACATGGTCGACCGCGCGCAGGGACTCGCCGCGGGCGCGCCGGGAGCTCCGCCCCGCGATCCGACGCTCGTGGCGGCGCGCACGTGGCCGACGCGCGTGCCGCGCGAGGTGTTCGCGCGCATCACCGGCGAGCCGGACTTTCCGGGCGCGCTGAAGCCCGTCGTCGACGGGGACGCGCTCGTCTACGACTGCAACGCCGAGCTCACGTTCCGCGTGGGCGACGCGGAGGTGCGCGCGAGCGCGCGGTGGGATCTGGCCTCGCCGCCCGGCGGCGGCGACACGTCGCTCATGCTCGTCCACGGCACGCGCGCCGACATCCGGCTCGAGCAGACCGCGCGCACGAGCCATCGCCGCCGGCTCGCCGTCGAGCCGCACGACGACGCGGCCGCGAAGGCGGTCGACGAGGTCGTGCGCGCCGCACAGGGGGAGTTCCCAGGCGTCCGCGCCGAGCGAGGCAGCCCTCGGGAGATCGTCATCCCCGCCGGGCTCGACGGCGGACACGAGGCGCACTTCGCGATCGTGCTCGATCGTTTTCTGCGCTCGATCGACGACGGCCGCTGGCCCGCCGACGCCGCCGCGCGAACACTCGCCAAGTACGCGCTGCTCGCGCGCGCGGCCGCCACCACACGCTGACGGAGACGGCCATGCCCGCGAAGAACATCGTGCTCTGCTCCGACGGCACCGGGAACACCGCGATCAAGAACCGCGGGACCAACGTCTACAAGCTCTACGAGGCGGTGGACCTCGAGCTGCCGCCGGACGAGCGCCGCCCCGGTCGCGTTCTACGACGACGGCGTCGGCACGGGCAGCATGAAGGTCCTCCGCATCCTGGGCGGCGCCTTCGGCTACGGCTTCGCGCGCAACGTGCGCGATCTCTACACCGACCTCGCCCGCGTGTACCGTCCCGGCGACTCCATCTACCTGTTCGGCTTCAGCCGCGGCGCCTACACGGTTCGCGCGCTCGGCGGCATGATCGCCACCTGCGGGATCCTCGACGGCGACGCGCTGTCCGAGGCCGGACTGCGCGACGGCGTCAGCGAAGCGTACCGCGTCGATCGGCAGCGGTTTCGTCCGGAGCGATTCCATGCCGAAGCGACGCGGAACGCCGAAGCGTTTCGTCGCAGCCATCCGGTGCACCAGCCGGGCGATCCGGTGCGCATCGCGTTCATCGGCGTGTGGGACACCGTCGGCGCCGTCGGCTTGCCCGACGACGCGGTGCTGAAGAAAGCGCTCTGGCTGCTGAGCGGCGTCCGGGTGCCGTGGTTCAAGCACTACCTGCTCGGCGACATCGTCGACCGCGCGTGCCACGCGCTCGCGATCGACGACGAGCGGCAGACCTTTCATCCGATTCTGTGGGACGAGAGGCGGCCCGACGGGACCACGGACCCGCGCCTCGACCAGGTGTGGTTCGCCGGCGTGCACTCGAACGTCGGCGGCGGCTATCCGAAGCACGGCATGTCGCTGGTGACGCTCGACTGGATGATGAATCAGGCGGGCGCGGCGGGATTGCGCTTCAGCCAGCTCGACGCCGACAGCTACCACGAGCACCGGAACGTGCACGACATGCTGTACGACTCGCGCACCGGGCTCTCGTTCCTCTATCGATACTCCCCGCGCGACCTGACGCAGATCTCGGCGAAGCACGGCATCGACCGGCCGCGGGTGCACGTGAGCGTCTTCGATCGCATCGCGCTTCGGACGGAGGGCTACGCGCCGGGGAACGTGCCGCCGACGAGCATCGTGGTGGGACCGGAGAGCGAGGCGAGCCGGCTCGAGAAGGTCAGGACCACCGTGCAAACGACGCTGGCGAAGGGCCTTCCGCTCGACGCCGTCCACACGGCGCTGCGCATGCGTCAGGCCGGCTACTTCCTCGTGCTGTTGCCGCTCCTCGCCCTCGCGCTCCTGTTCTTCGTGCGTGGTGTCGTGTCCGACGGGTTCGCGGCCACCGTCAACGCGCTCGTGTCGCTCGGCGGCCTCGCGGGCCTCGCGTGGGAGCTCGTGCGGGCGCACCCGATCATCGGCGCGTTCCTCCCGGCCTGCGTCGCCGCCGGCTGGATCGGGAACTGGCGCGCGCGGCGCTCCATGCAGGATCGCTTCGCGGACGTCTGGCGTCCGGGCGTCAAGGACCTGCGCGTCACCTGAAGGCCGGCGCGATCTCCGTGATGAAGCGGTCGAGGTCCGGACGCAGCTCGGGCAGCGGCCGCAGCATCGTCGGGACGAACACCATGTCGATGCCGGCCGCCTGCAGCGCGTGCAGCTGCTCGCGGATCTGATCCGGCGTGCCCGCGAGGCAGGTGTCGCGCGGATCGGGGACGTGCTTGCCCATGCGGGCGCCGATGAACTCCGCGAGGGTGTCGATCGCCTGGGTCTTGTCGGTGATGAGCAGCGCCATGTTCGCCGACCGCTTGATCGTCCCGGGATCGCGGCCGACGGCCGCGCAGTGCTGATCGAGGACGGCGCCCTTGAGGGCGGCGGTCTTCGGGCCCCCCCACATGTTCCAGCGGTCGGCGTGCTTCGCGACGATGCGCAGCGTGATCTTCTCGCCCACGCCGCCGATCATCAGCTCCGGATGCGGCGCCTGCACGGGCTTCGGATCGAGCGGCGCGTCGGAGAGCTGGTAGAAGCGTCCCTTGAACGTGCTGCGCCGCTGGGTCCACAGCGACTTCATCACGTGGCACGCCTCGTCGAGCCGCTCGAGCCGCTCGCGCATCGTCCCGTAGGGGATGCCGTACGCCTCGTGCTCGTTCTCCTGCCAGCCCGAGCCGACGCCGAGGATCAGGCGCCCGCCCGAGATGATGTCGACCTGCGCGGCCATCTTCGCGACGACGGCGGGATGGCGGTAGGTGTTGCCGAGCACGATCGTCCCCACGCGCATGCGCCGCACGAGGGCCGCGAGCGCGCTGAGGGTGCTCCACGCCTCGAGCGTCGAGCCCTCGCGCTGCGCGTTGTTCGGCATGAAGTGGTCGGTCACGCACGCCGCGTCCCACCCCGTCGTCTCGAGGTGGTGCCAGAGCTCGCGCACGCCGTCCCACGTCTGGTTGCCCATGCTCGTGAAAATGCCGAAGCGCATCGGATGCTCCCTCCCGGACAGGCATAGTATCGTCAACTGCTCCATGAAGCCGCCCGCATTCGACTACGTCGCCGTCACGTCGCCGGACGAAGCCGTCGCGGAGCTCGCGCGGCACGGCGATGACGCGAAGCTCCTCGCCGGCGGTCAGAGCCTCGTGCCGATCCTGAACCTGCGCCTCGCGGCGCCGGCGCGGCTCGTGGATCTCAATCGCGCCCGCGGGCTCGCGTTCATCGAGGAGCGCGGGGGTGGCCTCGCCATCGGCGCGATGACGCGGCAGCGGACGGTCGAGCGCAGCGCGCTCGCCGCCGCGCGCGTGCCGTTGCTCACCGAGGCGCTGCCGTGGGTCGGCCACACCGCGATCCGTCACCGCGGCACGGTCGGCGGCAGCCTCGCGCACGCCGATCCGGCCGCCGAGCTGCCCGCCGTCGCGCTCTGTCTCGACGCGCGGCTCACCGTGCGCGATGCGACGAAGGAGCGCGTGATCGGCGCGCGCGAGTTCTTCACCGGCTACCTCTCGACCGCGCTGGCGTCGACGGAGCTGCTCAGCGAGGTGTGGTTCCCGTCGTTGCGGCCGGGCAGCGGCGCGGCATGGATGGAGATCGCGCGCCGCCACGGCGACTTCGCGCTCGCGGGCGTCGCGGCCGTGGTGACGCTGGACGGCGACGTGGTGAGAGAGGCGCGGCTCGCGCTCA
Source organism: Candidatus Rokuibacteriota bacterium (assembly GCA_016866775.1). Lineage (GTDB taxonomy): Bacteria > Methylomirabilota > Methylomirabilia > Rokubacteriales > CSP1-6 > VGLJ01. The sequence continues at coordinate 29,540 of VGLJ01000014.1, forward strand.
CGGGCGTCGACGCGGTTCCGGTGCGCGCGACGGCGGCCGAGCGGGCGCTGGTCGGCGCCGCCTTGTCCGCCGATTCGATGGCCGCCGCCGCGGACGCGGTACGCCGCCAGGTCGAGCCTCACACGGACATCCACGCGACGGCGGCCTATCGGCGTCACGTCGCGGGCGTGCTGACGGTGCGCGCGCTCGCGCGTGCGGGCGAGCGCGCGCGACGCGCATGACCCGCGACTTCGCTGTCCGCGTGCGCGTGAACGGTCACGAGCACACGGCGACCGTGCCGGCGCGGCTGCTGCTCTCGGATTTCTTGCGCGAGCGCCTGGGGCTCACGGGCACGCACGTGGGCTGCGAGCACGGCGTGTGCGGCGCGTGCACCGTCCACCTCGACGGTCAGCCGGTGCGCGCGTGCCTGATGTTCGCCGTGCAAGCGGACGGCGCCAGTCTCACGACGGTCGAAGGGCTCGCGCCGGGGCCCGACGCGCTCCATCCCGTGCAAGAGGCGTTTCGGCAGGAGCACGGCCTCCAATGCGGCTTCTGCACGCCGGGCATGCTCATGACCATCACGGCGCTGCTGCGCGAGCATCCGCACCCCAGCGACGACGAGATCCGGCGCGAGATCTCCGGCAACCTCTGTCGCTGCACGGGCTATCAGAACATCGTGCGGGCCGTGCGCCGGGCGAGCGCACTGATGGCGGAGGGCGTGCGATGACGACGCGCGTGATCGGCGCGCGGCTGCCGCGGACGGAGGATCCGCGGCTGCTCCGAGGGCTCGGATGCTACGTGGACGACGTGCCGTTGCCCGGCGTGCTCCACGGCGCGTGCCTGCGCAGCCCGCACGCGCACGCGCGCATCCGGTCCATCGATGCCTCGCGCGCGCGCGCGATCCCCGGCGTGCATCTCGTGGCGACGGCGGCGGACCTCGGCGCGATCAACCAGCCCGGCCCGCTCCTGATCCCGCACCCGGCGCTCACGCATCCGCGCACGCAGCGGCCGCTCGCCACCGACGAAGTGCGCTACGTCGGCGAGATCGTCGCGTTCGTCGTCGCCGACGACCGTTATCTCGCCGAGGACGCGGCCGCGGCCGTCGACGTCGACTACGAGCCGTTGCCGGCGACTCCCGACATCGAGACGGCGCGCGCCGCGGGCGCCCCGCGCGTTCACGCCGACGTGCCGGAGAACTGCGCCGCGCAGTTCCCGCAACGGGTGGGCGACCCGGACGGACCGTTCACGGGTGCCGCGCACGTCCTGCGCGAGCGTCTCGTCATCGAGCGCAGCTGCGGCAGCCCGATCGAGGGCCGCGGGGTCGCGGCAGAGCTCGACGCGCGCGGCGGCGGGCTCCGCGTGTGGAGCTCGACGCAGGCGCCGCTGCCCATCAAGAACGGGCTCGCGCGCCTCTTCGGGCTGCCGGAGTTCAAGGTCGAGGTGATCGCGCCCGACGTCGGCGGCGGCTTCGGCACGAAGGTCATGCTGTTCTATCCGGAAGAGATCCTCGTGCCGTGGGCGGCGCTGCGCCTCGGCCGGCCGGTGAAGTGGATCGAGGACCGGCGCGAGCACCTGATGGCCGCCAACCAGGAGCGCGGCCAGGCTCACGACGTCGAGGTCGCGATCGACGCCGACGGCCGCATCCTCGCGCTGCGCGACCGGTTCGTGCACGACGCGGGCGCGTACACGCCGTACGGAATCGTCGTGCCGTGCATCACCGCCACCCAGCTTCCCGGCCCGTACCGCCTGCCCAACTACGCGGTGGAGTTCGACGTCGTCTACACGAACACGGTGCCGGTGACGCCGTATCGCGGCGCGGGGCGCCCGCACGGCGTCTTCGTCATGGAGCGCGTGATCACGCTGATCGCGCGCACGCTCGGCATCGAGTCCGCCGAGGTGCGGCGGCGCAACTTCATCCAGCCTCACGAGTTCCCGTGGGACGTCGGGCTCACGTTCCAGGACGGCGGTCCGACGAAGTACGACAGCGGCGACTATCCCGCGGGACTCGAGATGGCGCTGGACCGCGCGGGCGTCGCCGACTTCCGCGCGCGGCAGGCCGCGGCGCGCGCCGAGGGCCGCTACCTCGGGCTCGGCATCGGCTGCTGCGTCGAGGGCACGGGCATCGGTCCGTACGAAGGCGCGCACGTGCGCGTCGAGCCGAGCGGCACCGTGCTCGTCGCCACCGGCGTCACGACGCAGGGGCAGGGCCACTACACGACGTTCGCGCAGATCGCGGCGGAGGTGCTCGGCTGCGACCCGCGCGCGGTGACCGTCATCACCGGCGACACGCGCAAGTTCAACTGGGGCGCGGGCACCTACGCGAGCCGCGCGCTCGTCACGAGCGGCAGCGCGATCGACGTCGCCGCGCGCAAGGTCCGCGACAAGGCGATCCGGATCGCGGCGGAGCTCCTCGAGGCCGCGCCGGAGGATCTCGAGCTGGTCGACGGGCGCGTGCGCGTGAGGGGCGCGCCGGGCAAGGAGCTCACGCTCGGCGCCCTCGCGACGGTGGCCGATCCGATCCGTTACGCATACGGCGAGGAGGCGTCGGCGGCGGCGCTGAAGCTCGTCAAGCCGCGCGAGGGCGCGGTGCTCGCGGAGGGCGAGGCGCCCGGGCTGGAAGCGGTCGGGTACTACGCGCCGGCGCAGTCGACGTTCGCGAGCGGGTGCCACGTGGCGATCGTCGAGGTCGATCCCGGCACCGGCGAGGTCGCGATCCTGAAGTACGTCGTGCAGCACGACTGCGGCACGCTCGTGAATCCGACCGTCGTCGAGGGACAGATCCACGGCGGTGTCGCGCAGGGCATCGGCGGCGCGCTCTACGAGAAGATCGTCTACGACGAGAACGGCCAGCCGCTCACCACGACCTTCATGGACTTCCTGCTGCCGACGGCGGTGGAGATCCCCGAGATCGAGGTCGTCCACCTCGAGACGCCGTCGCCGCTGAATCCGCTCGGCATCAAGGGGGCGGGCGAGGCGGGCGCGATTCCGGGGCCCGCGGTGCTCGCGGAAGCGATCGAGGACGCGCTGTCGCCGTTCGGGATCACGATCCGCGAGATGCCGCTCTCACCGAGCCGCATCCGGGAGCTCACGGCACTCGCCTCCCGGCGGACTTGACGTCCGCCCGGAGGCGTTGGGGGGCTTGGGGGGCGCCCTGAGCCCCCCCATCCTTATCAGTCCAGCTCCAGGAACTCGTTGTGCCAGTTGAACGCGACGCACTGGGTGAAGCGCCACGTCAGCTCTTCGATCTCGCGCGGCGAGAAACGCTCGCGGAGCTTCGCGTGGAGCCGCCGGCGCAGCGTGTGGACGACGCGCGGGTGGACGTCGGCCGCGCGCGCGTGCACGCCGCTCCACACGAGGAAGTACGCGAGGTCGATCACGAGGCTTTCGTCCGCGGAGAATCCCGCGCGCGCCGCGAACGCGTAGTCTTCCGGCAGCGGACCGAGGTCGAGCTTCGCGAGGGTCTCGAGCTGCATCGGGGAGAGCCCGGCCGCCTCTGCCAGAGGCGTGTGCTGTCCGAGTCAGTACGCGCAGCGCGTGAGCGTCGAGACGACGACGATGCCGATCTCGTACTGGCGCGCGGCGACCGGGCTCGTGCGCTTGAGCTCGAGGAGCTGGCCCCACACGTGGCGGAAGATCGTCGGCGAATTCGCCATCGTCGCCCACAGGTGGCGGAACGACGGCGCGTGACGCTCGCAGTCGTCCCAGAGCGGGCGGAGATCTTCGGGGAGCTGATCGCGCGTGACGAGAGGCAGCAGCGGCATCGGGTGATTATAGGGGTGGAGGGCACGGCATGGACCTCGAGCTGAAGGGCAAGGTGGCGGTCGTCACGGGCTGCAGCGTCGGCATCGGGCGTGAGACGGCGAAGGTGCTCGCGGCCGAAGGCGCGCAGACGGTCGTCGTGGCCCGTCGCGCGCACTTGCTGGAGACGCTGCAGAAGGAGATCGAAGGGCAGGGCGGGGCGAAGCCGCTCGCCGTGACGCTCGACCTCTACGACCGCGCGGCGGCCGAGCGCCTGCGCGACGCCGTGCTCGGCGCCTACGGCCGCGCGGACATCCTCGTCAACAACGCGGGCGGCTCACGCCCGATGCCGTGGGACTCGCCGGACGACGCGTGGGACGAGTCGTTCTCGATCAACTTCACCGCCGTGCGGAAGCTCACGCAGGCAGTGCTCCCCGGCATGATCGAGCGCCGCTGGGGCCGCGTCGTGTGCGTCACCGGCACGGCGGAGCCGGCGCAGGTGAACGCCGCGGTCGCGGCGAAGGCCGGGGTGCACGCGTGGGCGAAGGGACTCTCGCGCGAGATCGGCAAGCACGGTGTGACCGTGAACTGCGTCGCGCCGGGCCGTGTCCACAGCGAGCAGATCGACGCGAAGCTCCACCCGACGCCGGAGAGCCAGGCGGCGTTCACGCGCGCGAACATCCCGATGGGCTATTTCGGCGAGGCCGTCGACGTCGCGTGGACGGTGGCGTTCCTCTGCTCGGAGCGCGCGCGCTACGTCACCGGCGAGCGCATCCACGTCGACGGCGGCATGCACCGTGCGGTGTGAGCGCTATCGCGTGCCGCGCCGCGGCGTCTTCACGCGAGCCGGATCGCGAACGTCGCGCGCGGCGTACGGCGGATCCGTACCAGGAGGTTGAGGAGCGCGCGCTGCCAGCCGTACTTCTCGTTCAGCATCCGATTCACCTGACGCGCTTCCTCGCCTTCGAGCTGGCGCGCCGTTCCTCCCGCCCACTCGCCCGTGATGTTGCCGCGCCCGCCGCACGGGGCGACACGCACGCGCGGGTTCCGGCGCAGCCGCTTGACCTTGCCCGACGCCGCCATCGTGTAGAAGGCCATCTCTCCGTTGAGGTCGACGAACCAGAGCGGCGTCCGCACGGGCGTCCCGTCGCGGCGATAGCTCTCGAGGCTGAAGTAGCGCTGACCCTTGAACCGAGCGAGCGCGTCGCTCACCCGGCGAACGTCCAGCGCGCGTCGGCGGCGGGGATCTCGACCTCGGGCAGCTTGAGCTCGCGGCGCACGACGTTCGCGCCGAGGTTGATCGCGACCGCCTTGTAGAACGCGATCCGGCGCGAGAGGCCTTCGCGGCCGAAGCCGCAGTCGGTCGAGAGCACCAGGCGTTCGAGCGGCACGTACTCGAGCGCCTTGCGGATGAGGCTCGCGACGAACTCCGGCGGCTCGACCGCCGCCGTCGAGTGGTTCACCACGCCGATCCCGATCTTCTTGTCCGTGCGGTGGCGCTTGAGCAAGGGCAGGTCGCGGCCGTTCGTCGACGCGCACTCCAGCGTGAGCACATCGGCATTCGTCGCGAGCAGGTAAGGCAGCGAGCGCTCGTACGACGGCCGCTCCCAGTGCAACGGCTGCTGGTTCGGGTTGCCCCAGCACGTGTGGAGCCAGATCTCACTCTGCACGCCGGTCATCTCGCGGTTGACGGCTTCGGTGAAGAACTCGAGGTCCTTGTCCGTCGCCGTGCCGTTCGCGCCCGCGATGTGGTGCTGCGGCTCCTCGATCTGGATCACACGGCAGCCTGCCGCCGCCACCTGCTTCAGCTCCGCGTTGAAGATGTCGGCGAGCGCCAGGATCAGGTCGCGATCGGACGCATAGTGCTTGTTCACCAGCATCTTCGCGAGCGACTGCGCGGTGATCGCGCCGAACTTCACGGGCCGCGTGGTGAGCCGCTGCGCCGTCTTGAAGAGCGACGAGTACTCCAGGCCCGCGTTCGCGACGGCCGCACCGACGATCGCCGGCTGGTACGCCTCCATCACCTCGCGCAGAATGTGCCCGGCGGGGAGCCCCCGCCAGCCGCCGCCCGTCGAGCGATCGACGTGGCCGGTGATCCCGCGCAGCCGCTCGATCACGTAGAAGAACCACGACTTCCCGCCGACGGTGAGATCGAAGCGCGAGTCGCCGTCGGTGACGATGTCGAGCCCCGCCATCTCCTGCTCGCGGACGAGGCACGCGACGGCGTCGAGGTACTGCTCGCGGAAGCGCGAGTCCCCGAGCGCGTCCTTGAAGCCGCGCCCGCGCAGCTCCTCCGTAAACCAGTGTGGCCGCGGATACGACCCGGTGATCGTCGTCGGCAGCACGAGCTCGCGCGTGGCGTTCAGCATGGCGAGATGCTAAAGGACGACCGCTCCGTTGACAAACCGGGCGCCAGTCTCTAGTGTGCGCACACCTTAGGAGGCGCTCTCATGATGCGTGCCGCGCTTGCTCTCGTCGTCCTCCTCGCGTTCGCCGCCGCCGCGGCCGCCGCGCCGTCCGGACAGCCGATTCGCATCGGCGGGACGCTCGCGCTGACCGGCCCCCTCGCGCCGACGGCGTTGCTCCACAAGATCGCCGGCGAGATCTACGTCGAGGAGCTGAACAAGGCCAACGGCCTGCTCGGACGGCCGGTCGAGTGGGTGCTGCTCGACGACCAGTCGAAGCCGGAGCTCGCGCGCAGCCTGTACGAGAAGCTGATCACCGTCGACAAGGTCGACCTGATCATCGGCCCCTACGCGACCAGCGGCATCCTCGCCGCGATGGGCGTCGCCCAGCGCTACAACAAGGTCTACGTCCACCACTCGTTCGGCATGCCGCACCTCGCGAAGTACGAGATGCACTTCCCGACGGCGGCGTTCGGCCCGGAGCCGAACAAGACGGTTCCGACGACCGTGTTCGACGCCGTCGCGGCCACGTCGAAGCCGCCGAAGAGCGTCGCGATCGTCACCAGCAAGTTTCCCTCGGCGCAGTTCCAGTCGAACGGCGCGAAGGAGGTCGCGGAGAAGCGCGGCCTCAAAGTGCCGCTCTACCTCGAGTACGAGTTCGGCACGCGTGACTGGGGCGCCATCGCCGCGCGCGTGAAGGACGCGAACGCCGATCTTCTCTGGATCGGCGCCCTCGGTCTCGACGGCAACCAGCTCCTCGAGGCGATGAAGAAGCTCGACTACACGCCCCCGCGCCACTTCCACCTGTTCCCGGCGCCCGGCCCGCTCGTCGCGGCGCCCGACGGCAAGAACGCGCTGTCCGTCACGGTGTTCGAGGAGCATCCGCCGTTCATGAACAACCCGGGCGCGGCGAAGTTCGTCCCGATCTTCAAGGAGCGTGCGGCGAAGGCGAACGTGCCGTACACGGCGATCGAGACGCAGGTGGGCGGCTCGTTCGCCGCGTGGCAGGTGCTCGAGGCCGGCGTGACCGCGACCAAGAGTCTCGACGACAAGGCGATCGGCGCGTGGCTCCGCAAGAACCGCGTCGACACGATCATCGGCAAGCTCCGCTTCGACGGGCCGAACAACTACGGCGACGACCTCTTCAAGGTGAAGCAGGTGCAGGACGGCAAGTGGGTCGTCGTGTGGCCCCGCGAGTTCACGGCGCCCGGCGCGCGGCTCCAGCCGCAGTAAGCGCAGGATCGCGACGATGCCGAGCGCGACGCTGCTCGGCCAGGCGGTGGTGTCGGGCCTCCTGGCCGGCGGTCTGTACGGCCTGCTCGCCCTCGGCCTGAGCCTTTCGTGGGGGCTCCTGCGCCTCGTCAACCTGGCGCACTTCGCGCTCGCGCTGCTCGGCGCGTACCTGACGTACCAGCTCGGGACCGCGCTCCACCTGTCGCCGTGGGTCGCGGCCATCGTGCTCGTCCCCGCGTTCTTCGGGCTCGGCATCGCGCTGCACCTGCTCTTCGCCCGCTTCCGCGTCACCGAGTTCACCTCGCTGCTCGTGACGTTCGGCATCGCGGTGATCCTCGAGTCGGTCATCCAGTGGTTCTGGACGGCCGACTATCGCCGCTACGAGACGCCGTACGCGAGCGCGTCGTTCAAGCTCGGCCCGGTGTTCGTCCCGCTGCTCGAGCTCTTCGCGTGCCTGACCGCGGCGACGCTCGCGCTCGCCACCTGGGCGTGGCTGCGCTTCACCTACGTCGGCAAGGCCCTGCGCGCCGCCGCCGAGGATCCCGCCATCGCGGGCGCGTTCGGTGTCGATCACCGGCGCCACGCGCTCCTGCTCTCGGGACTGAGTGCCGCCTACGCGGGCGCGGCCGGCACGTTCATCGCGCTCATCGCCACGCTCGCGCCGTCGCAGATCTGGGCGTGGCTCGGCGTGGTGTTCGCGGTGGTGATCATCGGCGGTCTCGGCAACCCGGTCGGCGCGCTCCTCGCGGGGTTCCTCATCGGGATGAGCGAATCGATCACGATGGCGGTCGTCGCGCCCGCGTGGGCGCCGCTGGTGTCGTTCTCGATCCTGATCGGCCTCCTGATCTTCCGGCCGGAGCGCGTGTGACGGAGCGCGTGCGCGTGGTCGTGACGTTGATCGCCGTGGCGCTCGCGCTCGCGTGCCTGCCGCTCGTGGGCCTGCCCGCCTTCTACGAGTCCTTCCTCTATCTCGTCTTCCACTGGATCGCGCTGGCGACGAGCTGGAGCATCCTGAGCGGCTACGCCGGCTACTTCAGCTTCGGCCACGGCGCGTTCTTCGGCGCCGGCGTCTACACGACGACCACGCTCGCCGCGGCGTACGACGTCCCGTTCCTCGTCACGCTGCCCGTCGCGGCGCTCGTGGCCGCGCTGCTGAGCGCGGGCATCGGGGCGGTGGTCTTCCGGGTCAAGCGCCTGCGCGGCGAGCTGTTCGGCCTGCTCACGCTCGCGATCACGTTCGTGCTCGCGACGATCGTGCTGAACACCAGGCTCGACGGTGGTCCCGGCGTCTACCTGAGCAACGTGCCGCTCCCGCGTCTCGTCGGCTCGCCGACGGGCACGTTCTATCTGCTGGCGCTCGCGCTGGCGACGGGCACGCTGATCACGGCGTACCTCGTCACGCGCGCGCGCCTCGGCCTCGGCCTCTACGCCATCCACGACGACGAGGACGTCGCGGAAGTCGAGGGCGTCCCCACGTTCGCGTACAAGCTCATCGCGTTCGCGATCTCGGCCGGCGTCGCCGGCATCGCGGGCGGCATCTACGCGATGTACGTGAGCTACGTCACCGTGGGCGACACGTTCTCGGTCACCGTGCCGCTCTACGTCGTGCTCATGAGCGTGCTCGGGGGCGCGCGCCACTGGCTCGGGCCCGCGGTGGGCGCGGCGCTCATCACGGCGTCGCTCTACACGTTCACGAGCGGACAGCAGGCGATCCTCGGCCGCGCGATCGTCGCCTTCGTCCTCGTGCTCGTGATCCTGCTGTTGCCGGCGGGCGTCGTGGCGACCGTGCTGGGGTGGCGGCGGAGGCGCGCAGATGTCTCGGCAGCGAGCGCGACGGGGGGCGCGGAGGCGCGGGGTGGGTCAAGCGGCGACTGGAGGACACGAGGCCGCGAAGCGGCCTCGCAATCCGAGTTCGGAGCCGCGGACCCACCCCGCGCCTCCGCGCCCCCCGTCGCGCTCCAGTGCGAAGACGTGTGGCGAGCGTTCGGCGGCATCCAGGCGCTGCGCGGCGTGAGCCTGCGCGTCGAGCCGGGAGAGATCGTCGGGCTCGTCGGGCCCAACGGGTCCGGGAAGACCACGCTGATCAACGTCATCAGCGGTCACTACACGCTCGATCGCGGGCGGATCACGCTCGGCGGCGACGACCTCGCGGCGCGCCCGGCGCACGAGATCGCCGGCCTCGGGATCTCGCGGACGTATCAGATCCCGCGGCCGTTCGCGCAGCTCACCGCGCTCGACAACGTCGCGGTCGCCGCGACGTTCGGCGCCGCCCGCTGCGCGCTGGGCGAGGCGCGCGACGAAGCGTGGCACTGGCTCGAGTTCACCGGGCTCGCGCGGCGGGCGTCGGCCCTGCCGCACGAGCTCAACCTGCACGAGCGCAAGTTCCTCGAGCTCGCGCGCGCGCTCGCCGGCCGTCCGCGCGTGATCCTGCTGGACGAAGTGCTGTCCGGTCTCACGCCGGCGGAGATCGCGAGCGCGATCACGCTGGTGCGCGAGATCCGCGCCCGCGGCGTCGCGATCCTCTTCGTCGAGCATCTGATGCGCGCGGTGCTGGAGCTCTCGGACCGCGTGGTCGTGCTCAACGAGGGCGAGGTGATCGCCGAAGGCGCGCCGCGCGAGGCGATGCGCGCGCCGCGCGTGATCGACGTCTACCTCGGCAAGACGCAGGCGCACGTCGTTGCTTGAGGTCCGCGAGCTCTCCATCGCGTACGGCGGCGCCCCCGCGGTGTGGGACGTCTCGCTCGACGTCGGCGCCGGCGAGCTGGTCGCCGTCATCGGGCCGAACGGGGCGGGGAAGAGCACGCTCGTCAACACGATCGCCGGCCTTCACCGTCCGCGCGCCGGAGTGATACGCTGCGCCGGCGTGGAGCTGGGCGCGCTGCCGTCGCACCGCGTGTGCCGGCACGGGATCGCGCTGGTCCCCGAGGGCCGCCGGCTCTTCACGCGGATGACGGTCGAGGAGAATCTCGAGATCGGCTGTTATCGCGACGAGGCGCGGGCGGAGCGGGCGGCGGGCCTGGAGCGGGTGTACGGCCTGTTCCCCATCCTGCGCGAGCGACGGCGGCAGCTCGCGGGATCGCTCTCGGGCGGCCAGCAGCAGATGGTGGCGATCGGCCGTGCGATGATGGCGCGGCCACGCCTGCTCCTGCTGGACGAGCCGTCGCTGGGGCTGGCGCCGGCGGTGGTCGACGCGATGTTCGCGATCATTCGCGCGATCCACGACGAAGGGGTGGCGATCCTGCTCGTGGAGCAGAATGTGATCCGCGCGCTGGACATCGCCAACCGGGCCTACGTCCTGGAGGAGGGCCGGATCGTCGCGGGCGGCGCGCCGGACGCGCTGCGGCGCGAGTCCCGCATCCGGGAGGCGTATCTTGGAGTCGCGAATTAAAGGAGGCTGACATGCCGGTGATCAAGGTGCGAGACCTCGCGTTCGGGCGGCTGCGCTCGCCCGATCTGGACGCCCAGGAAGAATTCCTGACCCACTTCGGCTTGATCCGCGCGGCGCGCACGCCCACCGCGCTCTACATGCGCGGCACGGATCCGCGCCACCACCTCCACGTCACCGAGAAGGGCGACCCGAAGGTGATCGGCCTCGCGTACCTCGCGGCGAGCGAGGAGGATCTGCACAAGCTCGCGAAGGTGCCCGGCGCCTCGCCGGTGGAGAAGATCGACGAGCCCGGCGGCGGGCAGCGCGTGCGGCTGCGTGAGCCGAACGGCCTGCAGGTCGAGGTCGTGTACGGCATCGAGGGCCTGCCGCCCATTCCCGTCCAGCGTCAGGAGATGAATACCGGGCGCGAGCCGCTGCGGCGCCGCGAGCCCATGCGCCTGCCGAAGTCGCCGGCGCCGATCAAGCGGATCGGCCACGGGGTCATCGCCACGCCGGACGTGAAGGGCACCGTGCGGTGGTTCCGCGAGACGCTCGGCATGATCTGCTCCGACGACGTCTACGCCGGCACGAAGGAGAACCTGATCGGCTCGTTCAACCGCGTGGACTGCGGTGACGAGTACGTCGACCATCACGTCCTGTTCGCCGTCCACAACGAGCGTGGCGGCCTCAACCACATGTCGTTCGAGGTGCCGGACGTCGACGCGGTGTTCGCGGACCACGAGTACATCGCGCGCCTCGGCAAGTACGAGCACATGTGGGGCGTCGGCCGCCACCTGCTCGGCAGCCAGGTCTACGACTACTGGTGCGATCCGTGGGGCCGCGTGCACGAGCGCTGGGCGGACACCGATCGCCTCAACGCGCGCACGCCGGGCACGCTCCTCTCCGCCGAGGAGGCGCTCATCAGCCAGTGGGGCGAGGATCCGCCGGAGAAGTTCATCAAACATGTGAGCGTGTAACTCGGAGGGGGGCTTCGCCCCCCTTCCGACGGTCGTCGCACGCCTGACGGCGTGCTCCTCCCCGCCTCCCCCCAGGAAGGATTGCGCCGGCGGAGCCGGCGCTCGGACAGCGCGTGTCGACAACGGAGGGTTGCGTGACAGATCAGAGTTGGCGCGCACGCGCTGGTACGCATTTCGAGATCGACAAGCGGCCAGTCACTGCCGCGCGGGGGATGGTCGTCACCAATCATCCGCTGGCGTCGGCGGCGGGCGCCGAGATGCTCGCGGGCGGGGGCAACGCGGTCGACGCGGCGGTGGCCGCCCTGTTCACGCTCACCGTCGTCGAGCCGATGATGGTCGGCGTCTTCGGCGCCGGGCACGCGCAGATCGTGATCCCCGGCCGCGCGCACACGGTCATCGACGGCTACACGACCGCGCCCGCCGCCGCGCGGGCCGACATGTACCGTCCAGTTTCGGAGACGTGGCCCGACTACCTGGAAGTGGAAGGCCGGGAGAACACCGTCGGGCTCCGGGCCGTCGGCGTGCCCGGCACGCTCGCCGCGTGGTGCGAGATGCTCGCGCGCTTCGGGACGCTCGATCTCGCGACGGTGACGGCGCCCGCGATCCGGCACGCCGAGCACGGCTTCCAGGTCACGGGCTATCTCAGCGAGTGCATCGCGGAGACGGCCGCCGATCTCGCGCGTTTCCCCGACAGCGCGCGCGTCTTCCTGCCCGGTGGCGCGCCGCTCAAGAAGGGTGATCGGCTGGTGCAGGCCGATTACGCGGTGACGCTCCGAACGATCGCGGCCGAAGGCGCGACGGCGTTGTACGGCGGCCCGCTCGGCCGCCGCGTGGTCGAGCACATGGCGCGCGCGGGCGGCCTCATCACGCTCGACGATCTCGCCGCGTACCGCACCGTCGAGCGCGTGCCGGTGCGCGGGACGTATCGCGGGTTCGAGATCGCGGGCTGCCCGCCGCCGACGGGCGGTGGCATCCACTTGATCCAGATGTTGAACGTGCTCGAAGGCTTCGACGTCGCCGGGCTCGGGTACGGCACGGCGGACGGCATCCACCTGCTCGCGGAAGCGATGAAGATCGCGTTCGCGGATCGCAACGCCGCCACCGGCGATCCGACGTTCGTCGACGTGCCCGTCGCGCGGCTCATCGCGAAGGACTACGCGGCCGCGCGGCGCGCGGGCATCGACATGGGCAAGGCCGCGACGTATCGCGCGGGTGTGGCTGCTGGGGCGCCCCACACCACGCATCTGACCGTCGCCGACGCCGACGGCGTCGTGGTCGCCGCGACGCAGACGATCAACAACCTCTTCGGCTCCAAGGCGATGGCGCCGGGCACGGGGATGCTGCTCAACAACACGATGGCGCTCTTCGATCCGCATCCGGGCCACACGCTGTCCGCGGCGCCGGGCAAGCGGATGACGAGCTCGATGGCGCCGACGATCGTGCTGCGCGGCGGGCGGCCGGTGTGGGCGCTCGGCCTGCCGGGCGGCGTGCGGATCTTCACGTCGGTGTTCCAGGCGCTCGTCAACCTGATCGATCACGGCATGGCGCTGCAGGAGGCCGTCGAGGCGCCGCGCGTGTGGACGCAGGGGCAGGAGCTCGAGGTCGAGACGGCGGTGCCGGACGCGATCCGCGCAGGGCTCGCCGCGCGCGGGCATCGGGTGGTCGCGCTGCCGCACGTCGCCGGTGGCATGGGCGCGATCGCGTTCGAGGCCGACGGCACGCTCACCGGAGCGTCCTGCTGGCGGGCCGACGGCACCCCGATCGGCATCGGCGGCGGCTACGCGCGCGAGGGCATCCGTTTCTGGCCGGACGCCCGACGCTGAGCGCGTAAAGGCCACGCGAGCCGTGCCCGGTGACGACTAGCCCTTCAGCTCCTGGAGGACCGTCGCGCGGTCGAACCCCGCGGCGACGAGCTGACGCACGATCAGTCCCACGTGCTTTTTCGTCAGATCCTGTGGCCCGTGGCCGGGGAGCGTGATCTTGATGCCATGCCCGTCGAACTGGCGGTGGCTCGTCTTCTTGCCCGGCGCTTCGACGAACCCGTGGCTCAGTAACCAGCGCTCCATCGTGCGACGCGTGACTTCACCGCCCATGTCGGCGTCGTCGTAGTATCACGCCATCTCCAGGAGGCCACATGGCGATCATTCGCGTCTACGCAGGATCCGACGGACAGTCGCACTTCGAAGAGATCACGCCGAAGCTCGAGCCGCGCGGCGACAAGTCCGCGAGCGCCGAGCTGATCCCGGGCAGCGGCATCGTCGTCCGCCGGTTCGAGTCCGATCGCTCGAACCCGTGGCACCACGCGCCCGGACGTTACGCGGTGTTCACGCTGTCGGGGGCCGTCGACATCGAGATCGGCGACGGCACGGTGAAGCGTCTCGGCCCAGGCGACATCCTGATCGCCGAGGACCTCACGGGTCAGGGCCACGCCACGCGCGAAGTCGGTCCCGAGGCGCGCGTGTCGATCTTCGTGCCGCTGCCGAAGTGACGGCGATGGACCCGGTCACGATCACGATCAGCGATCTCGTCAAGGGTCCGATCGCGCCACGCGCGAACGGCACCTGGCCGAACGTACTGCACACGCGCGTCGAGGAGATCGTGAAGCAGATGGGGCCGGCGCCGTGGTCGAAGCGCATCATCGCCGACGAGCGCAACCTCGTCACGCTGATCGCGAGCGCGCCCGGCGGCGGCAACCGGCCGCACTGGCACCGCGAGTTCGACGAGTGGTGGGTGGTGCTCGCCGGCACGCTCGAGTGGGAGCTGACGGGCGACGTGGTCGTGCGCGCGCGGAAGGACGACATCGTGTGGGTGCCGCGCGGCGCCGTGCATCACATCCGCAACGTGGGGGCCGACCTCTCGCTCCGGCTCGCCGTGGCGATGCCGCCGGCGATGCACTACTTCAGTCCCTGCGAGCAGTGCGGCTACGACGACGACGGCCCGCGGGAGTGGTGCGTGTGAGCGATCACTCGATGATCTGATCCGACCGGAGGAGCAGCGACCGCGGCACGCTCACCCCCAACGTCGCCGCGGTCTTCGTGTTGATGGCGAGCTGGAACTTGCTCGGCTGCTCGATCGGAAGATCGCCCGGCCGGGCTCCTTTCAAGATCCTGTCCACGTAGACGGCGGCGCGCCGGAAGAGGTCCGCGCGATCGACGCCGTACGCCACGAGTCCGCCCGCTTCACGAACTCGCTGAGGTGGAAGATCGACGGGAGCCGGTGTTTGATCGCGAGATCGGCCAGCCGCTTCAGACTCGTCACGAAGATCGGGTTGGGCGTGATGACGACGGCCTCGTCCTTCGCCCTGGCCGCGTCGGCAAACGCGCGCTCGAATTGATCCGCGTTTTGGACCTCCAGGGAATGAAGCTGCACGCCGAGCTCGCGCGCGGGACCCTGGATCTCCCTCCAGTTCGACGCCGAGGCCCGATGCCCCGGGACCCAGATCACCCCGACGCGCGCGAGCCTCGGGACGATCTCCTTGAGCAGCCCCAGCCGCTTGCCGACGAGCTCCGGGGCCATCTGCGACAAGCCCGTGAGGTTCCCGCCGGGACGCGCGAGGCTGTCGACGATGCCCGTCGCGACCGGATCGCCCGCGGCCGCCATCACGATCGGAATGGTCGTGGTGACCTTCTTCGCGACCAGCGCGTCTTCGGTGACCGACGTCACGATGATCTGGACGTTGAGACGCGCGAGCTCGGCGATGAGTGCCGGCAGGCGCTCGTCCCGGCCGTGGGCATAGCGGTAGTCGATCCGGATGTTAGTGCCCTCGGTCCATCCGAGCTCGCGGAGACCGAGCCGGAACGCGTCGTGCCACGAGGCCGCGTCGGAAGGCGAGAACGGCGACACGAGGCCGATGCGTGCCGAAGTCGCCGGCGATTGGGCGGCACTCACGCGCGGTGAGGAGAACCCGGCACACGCCAGCGCGAGGAATGCTCGTCTGTCGATCACGGGATGCGCGCGCTAGTCGTAGACGGTGACCAGGTAGTGACCGGGGTCGACGCGCGCTTCGATCACCGTCGGGTGATCCGCCGCGAGGGCGTTCTGAAGCGCCTTCGTGAGCTCTTCCGCGCTGCGCACGCCGACGGCGGGGACGCCGAAGTAATGCGCCGGCGTGTCCGGCGCGCGACCCGTCTCGGTGCCGTAGACCGCGAGGCTTCGACGCTCCTGCTTCACCTGGATCAGCGAGAGCCAGCCGTCGTCGAGCACCACGATCGGCAGCGCGAGGCCGAGGCGCCGCGCCACCGCCACCTCGCCGGCCGTCATCTGGAAGCAGCCGTCGCCGACGAGCGCCACGACCGGCCGCTCCGGATGCGCGAGCTTCGCCGCGATGGCGGCGGGAATCCCGAAGCCCATCGACGACCAGCCGTTGGTGATGAGGAACGTGCGCGGCGCGTAGGTCGTCCACTGGCTCGCGATCTGGTGCGTGTGCGCGCCGACGTCGAAGGCGAGGATGCCGTCGCGCGGCAACCCCTCGCGCACCACGTCGATCGCGTGGTGCGGGACGAAGCCCTGGGTCGCCGGTCGCAGCGCGCGTTGAAAATGGTCGGCGTGCGGGCGCGCGACGTCGGCGCCCCATTCGCGTTCTCCAGGCAGCGCGCGGCTCAGGCCTTCGAGCGACGCGTCGAGATCGCCGACGACCTGGTGCGCAATGACGACGCTGCCGTCGGCATCGACGGCATCGACGTCGATCGCGAGGAGCGGCACGCGTCCGATCCACGCCTCGTATTCGACTTCGACGACGTCGTAGCCGAGCCCGACGATGAGATCCGCGCCGCGCAGGAGCTCGCGCTGGATCTGCCGCCGCGCGCGCTCGATGCACCCGAGCGCCAGCGGATGCGTCTCGTCGACGAGCCCCTTCGCCATCGTGGTCGTCGCGAACGGCAGCCGGTGGCGCTCGATGACCCGGCGGAGCAGATCGACGTTACGCAGACGCATGGCCGACGCGCCGATCACCGCGACGGGCCGCCGCGCCTTGCGCAGCATCTCGGCGGCACGCTCGAGCGCCTCGGGCGTCGCCGGGTGCGCGCGGCTCACCGCGGGAACCGCCGGCACGTCTTCGGTTGCGGGCGCCATCGCGACGTCTTCCGGCAGATCGAGATGCACCGGGCCACACGGCTCGCCCAGGGCGATCGCGACCGCCTCGGCGACGATCGAGCCCACGCGCCCCGGTCGGAGCGGAAGCGTCGCCTTGGTGATCGGCCCGAAGAGCGCGTGATGGTCGATCGCCATCTGGATGCGGCGGCCGAGCTGGGCGGTCGGCACGTTGCAGGTGATGGCGATCATCGGCGAGCGATCGAGCCACGCGCACCCGACGCCCGTCGCGAGGTTCGTCGCCCCCGGCCCGAGCGTGGCGATGCAGAGCCCCGGCGCGCCGGTGAGTCGCCCGGTGACGTCGGCGGCGAACGCCGCGGACCCTTCGTGCGCGGTGAGGACGAACGGCAGGTCGCCCGCTCGCATCGCGTCCATGAGCGGCAGCACGTTGCCGCTCGGGATCCCGAATCCATGCCGGATCCCGGCCGCGCGCAGCGTCCGCACGATCAGCTCGGCGTTGGTCACAGGTCGGAAGGCATGAGGGCCGGGATGACCCGACGCCCGTGAGCACGGTACACACGGAAGTCTCGGTCGAGAGTGAGGACACGAGCCGCTGGATGCCGTTCGACCATGCGCACGAGACACGCGTCGGCAAGCGACATGGGGACGTTCGCGTAGCGCATCATCAACCGGCGGAGAGCTTCCACGTCACTTTCAATGTCATAGGCGACGTTCACAATGCCCCGCCCGACGAGCTCGAGTATCGTGCTGGGCCCCCGCGGTAGCTCCCTGACCAGGAAGCACGCCTCCGTGAGCACCGGTTCGCAGGTCAGGAGGGGAGGCGCGACGTCCGACCAGTGGGTCGCCGCCCAACGATGGTATCGATCGCGCCGGTCCACGAACGCGACGAGAGGTCCGGTGTCGAGCACGACACCGCGGATCACCGGCCGAATGTCTTGAAGTAGGCCTTGTTCACCGAAAGATCACCGGGGCCCTCCAAGCACCCGACGAGATCCCGGGCGAGGTCGAGCGCCGACCCGCGTTTGGGCTTGCCGGCGTTGTCGTGGAGGGCGTGCTCCAGCGCGTTGCGGACGATCGTAGATTTCGTCGTCTTGCGACGACGCGCCATTGCGGTCAGCTTGGCGTCGAGCCCGTCAGGGACCTTTACCGACAGCGTCTTCATCATCTCCTCGCTGTCTGCCCATTATGCCAGAGGCGTCATACCTGGCACGAGGACGATGATCAGCGGCTCACGGCGGGCGGATCGGTCCAGCCGCGCTGCGCGCGCAGCCCGGCGCGCCGCGCGGACGTTGCGGCCTCGTCGACCTCGACGCTCTCGCCCACGAACACCACGCCGTAGTCCTCGAACGCCGCGCGGCGGCTCACGAGCTCGTTACGCACGTCGCGCGCCACGCGCGCGGGCTCGCGCTCGAGCGGATCGCCCCAGCCCCCTGGGCCCGCGGAGTCCGCGCGGAGCACGTCGCCCCGCTTCATCGTCATCGTGAACTTGCCGGGAAGCTCGCGGTTCTCGCCGTCGGGATTCAGCACGTTGCTCGACGGGCGGCCCGGCGCGCCGCCGAAGAGTCCGTACGGACGGAAGTCGTGACGGTCCGCGCGCACCTGCAGGACCGCTTCGTCCTCCAGCAGCTTGTACTCGCGCCGGATCGACGCGCCGCCGCGATATTTCCCGGGGCCGCCGACGTCCTGGATGAACTCGGTCGACAGGATCTGCAGCGGCTGCTCGGCCTCGGTGATCTCGACCGGCGGCAGCGACATGTTCGCCATCAGGTTCGCGTTGCCGTCGAGCCCGTCCGACCACGCGCGCCCGCCCCACGCGGAGCAGATGAACTCCACGAAGATGAACGGCGAGCGGTTCGGATAGTAGCCGCCGATCGAGATGCCGGTGTTGCCCCCTTCGGACGCCGCGATCGAGCGCTGCGGCAGCATCTTCGCGAGCGCGCCGAAGCACGTGTCGATCATGCGGAAGCCGGTGAGCCCGCGCGCGGCGGACGCGGCGGGCAAGACGCCGTTCGCGATCGTGCCGGGCGGCGCGATGACGTCGATCGCGCGATAGAAGCCGGCGTTGCACGGCACGTCGTACGAGAGCACGGACTTCAGCGCCGTGTACGTCGCCGCCTTCGTGAACGAGTGCGTGTTGGTGATGGCGCCCTTCGGCTGCGGGGACGTGCCGGTCCAGTCGGCGACGAGCGCGTCGCCGCGCTTCTTGAACGTGACGAAGAGCCGGATCGGCTTGCCGTAGTCGACGCCGTCGTCGTCGATCCAGTCCTCGAAGGACCACTCCCCGTCGGGGAGCTCGGAGAGGATCGCGCGGGTGAGGCGCTCCGTGTGATCGAGGATCGCCTCCATGTACGCCTGCACCTGCTTCACGCCGTGGCGGTGGATGAGCCGCAGGAAGGCTTCCTCGGCGATGTGACAGGCGGCGAGCTGCGCGCGAAGATCGCCGAAGACGCGCACCGGGATCCGCACGTTCTTCTCGAAGAGGCGGAAGAGCGTCTCGTTCGGCTCGCCCTGGTCGTACATCTTCACGGGCGGGATCCGCAGACCTTCCTGGTAGATCTCCGTGGAGTCGGACGCGTTCGACCCGGCGACGCGGCCGCCCATGTCGGTCTGGTGGCAGATGGTCGCGGCGAACGCCTGGCACTCGCCCTCGACGAAGATCGGCTTCAGCACGAAGACGTCCGGGATGTGCATCCCGCCTTCGAACGGGTCGTTGAGGCAATAGATGTCGCCCGGCTTCATCCGGCCGCCGAAGCGCGCGATCGTGGCGGCGAGCGCGTCGGGGAACGAGCTCAGGTGCGCGGGCAGCGTGAGACCCTGCGCCACCGTGCGGCCGTTGCCGTCGCAGAACGCCGTGGAGTAGTCCATGTTGTCGCGCAGCACGCCGGAGTACGCCGTGCGCAGGATCGTCAGCGCCATCTCGTCGGCGATCGACAGCAGGGTGTTGCGGAAGAGCTCGAAGCCGATCGGGTCGCGAGTCGCGTCCATCAGATCTCCTGTCCCAATTCGACGACGATGTTGCCGTGCGCGTCGAGCGCGGCACGCGCGCCGGGCGGGACCACGCAGGTGGCGTCGTACTCCTCGACGATGACGGGACCGTGACGCGGCGTCGCGAGATCCGGCCGGTCGATGATCGGCGTCTCGCGCCAGCCGAGCTCCGGGCCGAAGTAGACACGGCGCGCGCCGCCGTTGCGCCCCGGGCCCGTGCGATCGACGCGGAGGACGTCGGGCACGCGCGGCCGGTCCGGAATCCCGAGCCCGACCACGCGCAGGCTCACGATCTCGACCGGCTCGTCCTCGCCCGCGCGGTGGCCGTACGTCCGCTGATGCTCACGGCCGAACGCTTCCTCGATGCCCTTGAGCAGCGCGCCGTCGAACGGTCCGCCGGACACGGGCACGGTCAGCTCGAACGACTGGCCCTCGTAGCGGCAGTCCGCGGAGCGCCGGATACGGATCGCGTCGGCACGGAAGCCTTCCGACGCGAGCTGCGCGCGCGCGTCGGCCTCCATGCGCCCGTAGACCTCGCCGAGCGACGCCGGCTGCATGCCACGGACGAGCCGGCGCCACGTGCGGACGTAGTGGTGCTCGACGTCCGCGAAGAGCAAGCCGAACGACGAGAAGAGACCGGGCGCCGGCGGCACGACGATGCGCCGCATCTCGAGCTGCTGCGCCATGCCGGCGGCGAAGAGGGGACCGTTGCCGCCGAACGCGAACAGCGCGTACTCGCGCGGATCGCGGCCGCGCTCGCTCGACACCGCGCGGATCGCGCGCATCATGTTCGACGCCGCGATCACGTGCGCGCCGAACGCTGCCTCGGCGAGCGGCAAGCCCATCGGCCGCGCGATCCGCGCTTCGAACACCTCGTGCGCGCGCGCGGCGTTGAGCTTCACCGCGCCGCCGGCGAGCTCGCGGGGGTTCAGGAAGCCGAGGATCACGTTCGCGTCGGTGACCGTGGGCTCGGTGCCGCCGAGGTCGTAGCAGAGCGGACCGGGGAACGCGCCGGCGCTGCGCGGGCCGACCTGCAGGCTGCCGCCCGGATCGATCCACACGAGCGAGCCGCCGCCGGCGCCCACCTCCGCGAGGTCGATCGCGGGCACGCGCAGCAGATAGCCGGCGCCGGTGAGCAGCCGCGAGCCGTGCATGATCCCGCCGCCCACCTGGTACTCGGTCGCGCGGCTCACTTCGCCGTCCTCGACGATCGAGGCCTTCGCGGTCGTGCCGCCCATGTCGAACGTCACGAGCTTGCCGAGCCCGATCTTTCGCGCGAGCGACTGCGCGCCGACCACGCCGGCGGCGGGGCCCGACTCGATGACGTGGACGGGCTTCGCGGCCGCCGCCTCGTCGGTCATGAGCCCGCCGTTGGACTGCATGATCATCAGCGGTGATTTCGCGCCGATCGTGTCGAGCCCGCCGCGCAGCGTGCGCAGATACCGCCGCACGATCGGCATCACGTACGCGTTGATCACGGTGGTCGACGTCCGCTCGTACTCGCGGATCTCCGGCAGCACCTCGGCGCTGACGGAGAGCGTGAGGCCGGGCGCCCTCTTCCTGACGATCTCGGCGATGCGCGCCTCGTGCTCGGGATTCGCGTAGGAGTTCAGCAGGCACACCGCGAGCGCTTCGATCCGCTCGCCCAGGAGGCGATCGAGCACGCGCTCGACCTCCGCGGGATCGAGCGGCGTCTGCACGCGCCCCTGCGCGTCGACGCGCTCGGTGACTTCGAGACGCAGCGCGCGCTCGACGAGCGCGACGGGCTTTTCCCACGAGAGGTCGTAGAGCTTCGGCATCCGGATGCGCCTGATCTCGAGGACGTCGCGGAACCCCTTCGTGGTGATGAGGCCGGTGCGCGCGCCCTTCAGCTCGAGGATGGCGTTCGACGCCACGGTCGTGCCGTGCAGGACCTCGGCGAGGTCGTGCCCGCCGAGCCCCGTCTCGTCGAAGACCTCCCGCAGCCCGTCGACGATCGCGCGCGCGTAGTCGTCGACGCTCGAGGACACCTTGCGCGTGTGGATCCGGCCGCCGGCGTCGAGCAGGACGATGTCGGTGAACGTGCCGCCGATGTCGACGCCGACGCGGAAAGCCTGGGACATGGGGCCGAGACTACCTCAAGTCTCGCGTCGCGCGGCCGATAGAGCGCTGTGGAGGGCCTGCGCGGGGCGCAGTATAGCGGGGATGTGCGCCATGGCTCGGGCGAGCCAGGATGGTTGCGACGACGCGCACTTATGCGGGCCGAGCAGTAACAGCGCGTCCCCGATATCTTGCGGGGCGGCGCTGTGTAGCGCCCTGATCTTCCACGCTCGGCTCATGTTCGGAACGTCCGGTCTGCGGGGCTTCGGACTGCCGCGGGCCCGCGGTTCAATACGTGGATGTAGATCATCGTCGTGCTCACGTCACGATGACCGACCAGCTCCTGCACGGTCCGGATGTCGTAACCGTCCTCGAGGAGATGCGTCGCAAGCGAGTGCCGGAGCGTATGGCACGTCGCTCGCTTCACGATCCCAGACTTTAGTGCAGCCTCCCTGACGGCCCGCTGTACGACCGATTCGTGAAGGTGGTGGCGGCGGCGTTGGCCGGTCGCTCGGTCGAGATAGAACCGTGTGGCCGGGAAGATCCACCGCCAAACCCATTCGCGACCGGCGTTCGGATACTTGCGGCCCAGCAGTTCAACCCGGCCGGCGCCGTGCCCAAGGTCTCTCGCGTGCTGCTTGCGGACACGGTCGATGTGTCGAGAAAGGTCCGCCTTGATGGTCGCCGGCAGCATCGTCACGCGATCCTTGGCGCCCTTTCCGTCGCGGACCGTGATCTGGTTGGTCGCGAAGTCGACGTCCTGGACCCGGAGACGGCAACACTCCAGGAGCCGGAGACCGGCGCCATACATGAGCAGCGCCATCACGCGCGGAATGCCGTTCAGCGCATCGACGAGAGCCTGCGTCTCCTCTCGCGTCAAGACGACGGGAAGGTGCTCGGGGCGCTTGGCGCGAACGAGGCCGTCGAGCCAGGGGAGTTCGATCTCGAGAACCTCGCGATAGAGGAACAGCAGCGCGTTCAGCGCCTGGTTCTGTGTCGACGCGGCGACCCGGTCGCAGTGGACGTACGCCTTCTCGGTGCGGCGGCTGTAATGGCGCGCACGGATGCGCTGACGCACTTGATCGAGGAGCCTCGGCTTCGGCGAGCCGGGCGGAGTGTTTTCACGGACCACCAACCCCGCGGTGTGATCGGCCGCGGCTTCGTACCTCAGAGCGGGCGCCGGGTGCGCGACACCCATGACGAGTCGCCGAAAACCATAGCCGCGTCGCGACGGTGAGGCAACGTCAATCTCCCGCACCATTTGCCGTGCACGAGCGGATACACCACCGCGACGACCGTCGGAAGGGGGCGGAGCCCCCTCCGAGTTAGCGGAAGGCCGGCATCACCTCGCGGGCGAACAGCTCCATCGAGCGGCGGATCTTGTCCTGCGCGAGCCCGCCGAAGTTCATCCAGCACAGCACGTGACCGACGCCGAGGTCGCGCATCCTCTCGATCTTGCGCGCCACCGTATCGGGTGACCCGAACGCCACGGTCTCGCGGATCAAGTCGTCGTAGTTGACCTTGGCGAGGCGCTCGGCGAGCTGGCGGAAGTGTGGCTGCAGGCTCGGGTGCGCGTCCTCGATGCGCTCCGGAACGACGAAGCGCCGGAAGGAGTCCTGGTACCACATCTCCGCCTCGCGCGCCTCTTCCTTGGCCTGCGCGTCGGTCGGCGCCACGTAGATCTGCCGCGAGATCCCCCACTTCTGCAGGAGCGACGTGATCTCGTCCTCGCGCCCGCTCTTGTGGAGCGCGGCGACGTACGCGTCGCGGTTGTTCGCGATCTGCTCCTCGGCGTTGCCGCGCAGCACGGAGTTCAGCATCGGCCAGCCGCGCGCGGCGGTGTTCTCCATGCTCTCCTTGCTGCCGCACACCTGGTAGATCGGCGGGTGCGGCTGCTGGATCGGCTTCGGCTGGACCTGCGCGTCGACCACGGTGAAGAACCGGCCGCGGAAGGTGAAGCGCGGCTCGGTCCACGCCTGCGTGAGGATCTCGACGGCTTCCTCGAAGCGGTCGCGGTTCTCCTGCTGCGGCACGTTGTAGCCGCGGAACTCGGCGGGGCGGTTGCCGCGCCCGACGCCGACGTCGAGCCGCCCGCCGGAGATCACGTCGACGAGCGCGAGCTGCTCGGCCAGGCGCAGCGGATGGTGGAAGGGCAGGATCGCGGCGGCGAGGCCGATGCGGACGTTCCGCGTGCGAGAGGCCGCGGCGCAGGCGAGCGTGCCGGGATCGACCGCGAGGCCGTAGTCGATGAAGTGGTGCTCCGTGAGCCAGATCCGGTCGAAGCCGAGCTCCTCGGTCCAGTCCATCTGCTGCAGCTCGCGGAGCACGACCTCCGCGTGCGTCAGCCCGGGGGCGGCCTGAAAGAAGAAGAAGGTTCCGAAGCGCACCGTCAGCTCCTCATCCCGGCGAGGTGTTCGAGGGTGGTGATCACCGCCGCCAGATCGTCTCCGCCGTGTCCGGCCGCCGAGGTGGCCGTGCAGAGCTGATGGGCGACACTCGTGAGCGGCAGCGGCATGCCGAGCCGCTTCGCTTCCTCCAGCATCAATCCGAAGTCTTTCAGGTACAGATCGAGGCGGATGTGCGGCTCGAAGTTGTGGCTGACCATCAGCGGGCCGCGCATGTCCATCGCGCTCGTCCGCACCGGCGCCTGTCGCAGCGCCTCCAGCAGCTTCGCCGGCTCCACGCCGGCCTTCGCGCCCAGCACCAGCGCTTCCGCGAGCGCGATCGCGCTGATGCCGCCGATCAGATTCGCGGCGAGCTTCGCCACGGCCGCGGCGCCGACGCCGCCGACGTGCACGGTCTTGGCGAAGACCGCGTCGAAGATCGGCGCGCACGTGGCGGCCAGCGCTTCGTCGCCGCCGACGAAGATCGTGCCGCCGCCCTTCATCACCGCGGTGCTCGTGCCGCTGACGGGGGTCTCGAGGAAGCGGAAGCCGCGCTTCGCGGCCTCGTCGCCGAGCCGCGTGTTGAGCGCGGGGCTGACGGTGCTCATCTGCATGAGCACCGCGGTCTTCGGCGCGGTGGCGAGCAGCCCGTCCGCGCCGAGCCACACCGCCTCGACGACGGCCGGCGTCGTCAGGATGGTGAAGATCGCGTCGGCGCCGTCGACCGCGTCGGCCATCGTCTTCGCGACGCGGAGCCCGCTCGACGCGAGTGCTTCCACTTGCGCCGGGCGCGTGTCGTACCCGGCGACCTCGTAGCCGCGGGCGAGCAGCCGCGACGCGACCGCGCCGCCCAGGAGCCCCACGCCGACGAGGCCGATGCGCTTCATGCCGCGGCGATCATAGCCAGAGCCGCCGGGCAACCCCGCGCATGTCCATCTCGAACTCGATGTCCTTCACGGGCGGCCCGCTCAGGTGCCAGGTGACGCCGTGGATGGCGGCGGGCCCGACCTGGCGGAGGATGGCGTCCGCCAGGTACGACTCGATCGGATACTTCGTGTAGACGTTGATCGAGGTGACGTCGGGCCAGTCGGCGCCGAGGCCGTGGAGCCGGTCGCGCATCACGCCCATCACGTGCGCCGCCTTCTCGCGCATCCCGGCCGGCGAGGTGTCGCGGAAGCGCACGAGGCCGGCGTCGTCGTACGTACGTCCGCGCGTCTCGCCCGAGCCCGCGACGACGAAGGTCGGCGAGTCGGGACCGCCGGGCGCGGTGTACGCGAAACCATACAGCGAGGGCTCGGCGGGCGCGCCGACGACCGGCGCGACGTTCGTGCGCGCGATGGGGTTCTCGCCGTCGAGCAGGATCTCCCACTCGCCGAGCAGCGCGCGGTAGCCGGCGTTGAAGCTGTCGAAGCCCTTGCCGGTGAGCGGCTCGGTGATGCGCAGCTCGATCGCGCACAGGGCCTGGCGCGGCCGCCCTTCCGCGCTCAGATGCGCGTCGATCAGCTCGAAGCCTTTGCGCCACGGGAGCGGCCGGCGCAGCGTGGCGTGGATCACCTGGTAGCCCGGATCGGCGACGGCGCCCGAGGAGAACGGCGCGATGCCGGGAAGGAACCGGTAGTTGCCTTTCGCGCACGGCTTCAGCATGGGGCGTCCTTTCTAGTCGAGATCGAGCTCCCAGGCCTCGATCGCCGCGGCTTCGAGCTCTTCGTCGAGATCCTCACGCGTTCCGGCGACTGCGCCGGCGTAACGCGCACTCTCTGCGCGCAAGGTCAATCGACGAATGTTGTGAGGGATCGGGATAGGCATGTCGTGAAGGATGCCATAGAAGTCGTGGCGCCTCCGCCCGAGGCCGTCACCCCCGCGTCGGGATGATGACCACCCCATGGTCGGCGAGCGTCACGCTCACGGCCTCGCCCGGCGCGAACGGAGCCGCCACGTCGTGACCGATCGCGAACAGCTCGCCGAGCTCGCTGGTGAGCGTGTACTCGACGACCCCGCCGAGATACGCCGCCTTCACCACCGTCGCCGCAAGCCCGTCACCGCCTGGTGGCCCGACGAGGATGGCTTCGGGACGGACCGCGACGATGACGGGGCCGATCGACTGATCGCGGTGCGCGAGGCGCACGTGCAGCGCGCCCAGCCGCACGAGGCCGGTCTTGTCGTCGCGCGTCTCCAGCGTGCCCTGCACGCGATTCGCCTCGCCCATGAAGCCGGCGACGAACGCGCTCGCGGGCCCTTCGTAGAGCTCGCGCGGTGTGCCGTCCTGCGCGATCACGCCGCGGTGCATGACGATGATGCGGTCGGACACTGCCATCGCCTCGCCCTGGTCGTGGGTGACGTAGACGACCGTCACGCCGAGCCGCTGCTGGAGGTCGCGGATCTCCTCGCGCATGTGGCGGCGGAGCCCCGCGTCCAGGTTCGACAGCGGCTCGTCGAAGAGCAGCACGGCCGGCTCGAGCACGAGCGCGCGCGCGAGGGCCACGCGCTGCTGCTGTCCGCCCGAGAGCTCGGAGGGCAGGCGGTCACCGAGGCCGCCGAGCCCGACGGTCGCGAGCATCGCGCGGGCCCGCTCGGTCGACTCGGCGCGCGAGCGGCCGGACACGCGGACACCGTAGGCGACGTTTTCCAGCACGGTCATGTGCGGGAAGAGCGCGTAGCTCTGGAAGACCATCGACACGTTGCGCTCCGCCGGCGGCAGCGCGCTGACCTCGACGTCGCCGACGAGGATGTCGCCCGCCGTCGCGAACTCGAGCCCGGCGATGAGGCGCAGGGTGGTCGTCTTCCCGCAGCCCGACGGCCCCAGCAGCGTCACCAGCGTGCCGGGCTCGATGACGAAGCTCACGTCGTCGACGGCGCGGACGTCGCCGTACCGCTTGCTCACGCGCCGGAACTCGATGCGCGCGGCCTTCACGCGGGGCTCTCCGCCACGGGCGGGACGGCGGCGGGCAGGCGACGGCCGAGGCGGCGCGTGCCGACGACGAGCTGGATGACGCCGATCGCCGCGAGCATGAGCACGATCAGCGTGGAGCTGTAGGCGATCGCCACGCCGTAGTCGCCGTTGATCACGCGGCCGATGATATAGGTGGTCGCCATCTCGTGGTCCGGCGAGACCAGGAAGATCACGGCGCTCACCGTCGTCATCGCCCGCACGAAGCTGTAGACGAGCGCGCCCGCGATCGCCGGCTTGAGCAGCGGCAGGATCACCCGCGTGAACGTCGTCGCGCCGCGCGCGCCCAGCGTGGCCGACGCCTCGTCGAGGTTCCGGTCGATCTGCGCCATCGTCGCCATGCCCGCGCGCACGCCGACCGGGAGGTTCCGGAAGATGAAGCAGAGCACGAGGATGATGCCGGTGCCCGTCACCTCGATCGGCGCGACGTTGAACGCGAGGATGTAGGCGACGCCGATCACGGTGCCCGGCACCGCGAACGACAGCATGGTGGCGAACTCGAACAGGGTCTGACCGGCGAAGCGCTGCCGGGTCAGGAGGTACGCGGTCAGGATGCCGATGCCCGCCGTGAGCGGCGCGGCGATCGCCGCGAGCTTCACGGTCTCGAAGAACGAGTTCCACGCGGCGCCCGCCCAGATGACGCCGTGCGGGGAGCTCTCGATCGCGAACGCTTTCGCGTAGTGCGCGAGGGTCGGCGTGTAGTCGCGCCCCCACGTCCGCACGAACCCGCCCGCGAGCGCCATCGCGTAGATCACCACCGTGAAGAGCGCCCACGGCAGGGCCACCCCGTAGCACGTCCACCGTACGCGTGACGGCAGCACGGCCGGGATCCCGCCGTCGCCCTTGCCGCCGAGCCCGGTGTAGAGACGGCGCCCGAGCGCGCGGCGCTGCACGGAGAAGGCGACCAGCGCGAAGCCGAGCAGGAGGAGCGCGAGCGTCGCCGCGCGGCCCTGGTCGAGCTGGGCGCCCACGATGGAGAAGTAGATCTCGGTGGAGAGCACGCCGAGGTCGCCGCCGAGCACGATCGGGTTGCCGAAGTCCGCGATGCTCTCGACGAAGCTGACGAGGAACGCGTTCACGAGGCCGGGGCGCATCAGCGGCAACGAGACGTCGGCGAACGTGCGCCAGCGCCCTGCGCGCACGGTCTGCGCGGCTTCCTCGAGCGTCGGCGAGACACCCTCGACGACGCCGATCAACACCAGGAACGCCACGGGCGTGAACGCGAAGACCTGCGCGACCAGCACGCCCGGGAAGCCGTAGATCCACCGCGTGGGCGGGATGCCCAGCGCCCACTCGAGGAGCTGGTTGACGAGCCCCGCCCGCCCGAAGAGCAGGATGAGCCCGAGCCCGATCACGAAGGGCGGCGTGATGACCGGCAGCACCGTGAGCGTGCGGAGCAGCCGCTTCGCCCGGAAGCCGGTGCGCGTCACGATCAGCGCGAACGCGAGACCCAGCAGCGTGCAGCAGGCGGCGGAGGTGAGCGCGAGCCCGAGCGTGTTCCACGCGACCCCGCACCGCCGCGCGCTCGTCAGGCAATGGAGCCCCCAGATGCGCGCCGACATCAGGCGCTCGATCGTCGCCGTCACGCCGAAGGCGCCCTCGGCGTCCTGGAACGCGGACGTCAGCAGCTTCACGAGCGGGAAGGCCGTGAAGAGCCCCACGGTCACCGCGACCCCGAGCACGCTCGCCGCGACGAACCCGTCGCCGTGGAAGTGGCCGCGCAGGGCGAGGCCGAGCCCGACGCACGCCACGAGCGCCATCGCGACGGGCACCGCGCCGCTCCCCAGCGCGGCGGAGCGCGGCAGCGCGTGGGCGACGATGCCGAGCGCGACGAGATAAAGGAAGGCCCCGCCGGCCAGCCACACGAGCGCGGCGCCGAGCCGCCGGCGCTCGTCGATGCGCCACGCCGCCGCCGCGAGCGCGAGGAGTCCGAGGACGATCGGCGCGAGCGTGACGTCGCCGCGCCCGACGTTGACCACGGCGGACGCCGCGGTCTCGGCGTACCACGGCAGGAGGAGCGCACTCCCTGCGCCGGCCGCGATCCACGCGAAGAGGACGCTTCGCCGGCGGCGCGGCCCGGTCACCTCGGCTGGCTTCCGATCTCCCGGTCCCAGCGGCCGATCAGGCGGCGGCGTTCCGCGCTCTTGCCGTACTTCACGAAGTCGTACTCGATGAGCTTGATCTTCGAGAGATCGGGGACGAGCGCGTGGACCGGCGTGGC
Source organism: Candidatus Rokuibacteriota bacterium (assembly GCA_016866775.1). GTDB lineage: Bacteria > Methylomirabilota > Methylomirabilia > Rokubacteriales > CSP1-6 > VGLJ01. The sequence continues at coordinate 58,904 of VGLJ01000014.1, forward strand.
CTTGTGGGACGGCAGCTGGTACTGCTTGGCCTCGGCGCCGAGCTTCTGCGCGGACGGCGTCAGCGCCCAGTCGACGAATGTCTTCGCATCCTTCAGGTTGCGCGCGCCCTTGACGATCGAGAGCGAGCCGATCTCGTAGCCCGTGCCCTCGCACGGCGTGGCGCTCTTCACCGGAAAGCCCGCGAGCGCCTCGCCCGGCACGTCGTGGATGAAGCTCACGCTGACGGCGGTCTCGCCGCGCGCCGCCGCCTTCACCGGACCGACGCCGGATTTCGGATACGCGCTGATGTTCTTGTGCAGGTCCTTGAGATACGCGAACGCCTGGTCCTCGCCCATGAGCTGCACCAGCGTCGCGATCGCGGTGTACGCGGTGCCGGACGAGTTCGGGTTCGCCATCTGGATGTCGTCACGCAGCTCGGGCCGCAGCAGGTCCTTCCAGCACGCGGGCGCCGGGAGCTTCTTCTTCGCGAGCAGCTCGGTGTTGTAACCGAAGCCGAGCGCGCCGGCGTAGATGCCGACGGTCTTGTGTCCGGACATCTCCGCCTGTCTCTGCGCCCAGGGATGCAGCTCGGCGAGGTGCTTCGACTTGTACGGCTGCGTGAGGTCCTGCTCCGCCGCCTGCAGGTGCGGGTCGCCCGTGCCGCCGAACCAGACGTCGAGCTTGGGGTTCGTCTTCTCCGCCGCCACCTGCGCCAGCGCTTCGCCGGATCCTTTCTGCGTGATCGCCACGCGGATCCCGGTCTCCTTCTGGAACGTGGCGGCGATCAGCGTGCACCACTCCTGCTGCACGCTGCAGATCACGTTGATCGAGCCTTGCGCGGCGGCGTCGGGGGCGGCGAGGGCGACGGCGAGGAGCGCGAGGAGCACGATGCGTGTGGTCATGGGCGCGCCGAGTATGCCACACGCGCGGCGGCCTACTTCGGCTGCTGCCGACCTCCTCATCGGGCGGCGAGCGCCTGTCCCGCGCTCTTGATCGCCGTGAGGTCGTACGGGGGCGAGATCAACAGGATCAGGCGCTCGACGCCGACCCGCTCCAGCATCTGTCGGGCGCGAGAGCTCGGCTCCACCCAGCGCTGCTCGAGTCCCGCGAACACCGTGACGACGAACCGCGCGGGATCGCGGCCGGACGCGGCGTGCGCGTCACGGGCGACGCGTACGAGCTCCGCGAGGTGCGGGTGAAAGGCCTGCGTGTTGAAGCCGTCGCCGTGCTGTCCCGCGATGCCGGCCATGCGCGGCCCGAAGCCGCCGACGATGATCGGGGGCGGGGGATCGGGGCGCAGGAACCCGTCCTTGCCCGACCAGAGCCGGCGGATGAGCGTGATCGCGTCGACCACACGCTGCGCCCGCGCCGCGTCGCCGTCGACCTTCGCGCCGATCGCGTACTGCTCCTTCGCGTACGGCGTGCGCTTGCTGCCGCCGGCGCCGATGCCGAGCAGCAAGCGACCGCCGGAAACTTGTTGGAGCGTGGCGGCCATGTTCGCGAGCACGCCGGGATGGCGGTTGGCGACGTTGAGGACGAGCGGCCCGAGCATCACGCGCTTCGTCGCCTCGGCGAGCGAGGTCAGGATCGTCCACGCTTCCGGCACTCCGGGCCCGCTGTCGCCGTCGGGATCGCGCAGGTGGTCCCACGTCCAGAGTCCGTCGAAGCCGGCGTCGTCGGCCGCGACGGCCGCCGCGCGCATGTCGGCATAGCGCGCGCTCATGGGGATCAGCAGGAGATCGGTCTTCATCCCGACGAGCTTTGTACCATGTACGCGGCGCCCGGACCGCTGCCGGCCCGGGCGCCGCCGCATCACCTACCGCTTCGCCTTGCGGCCATCCCGGTCGTGTCGCTTGCCGTGTTCGTCGTCGTCATCGTCGTCGTGGTGATGGTGACGATGGTGGCGGGCCGGCTCCTTCGTCGAGTCGAACGCCTGGCCGTCGTCGATGATCTGCGTGCCCGGCTTCAGGCTCTTCGGCACTCCGACCGACACCGAGCCGGTGCGGTGCCCGCCCTGGCCGTCGACGGCCTCGAACGTGATGACGTACACGCGGCCGTTGCCCCGTCCGGTGCGCTCCGCTCGGAGGAGCGCGGTCGAGCCCGTGATCACGCCGTCCGGGCCGGTTACCACCTGGGATGTCCACGCCATCGGGGTCGCTGACCAGCAGTCGCCGCCGGTAGGTCAGCGCATCGCCGTCGGGGTCGTAGCGGTCCGTGGCGGAGAGCGTGAAGGTGGCCCCCTCGGTCACCGTTTGCGGATCGCCGGCGTCGGCGACCGGAGCGCGGTTGACGTTCTTGATGGTGACGTTCACGGTCGAGATGCTGGTCGGGGCGACCGTGCCGTTTTTCAGAGGCGCCGTGACGGTGAGCTGAAAGGTGAGGGTGATTCCGCCCCAGTCCACCTGCGGCGCGGTGAAAGTGGGGTGAAATGGATCGGTGAGATCCAGGATCACGGCCAGCCCGGCCAGCTGCTCCCAGCTCAGGCTCATCCCGGCGGGCTGGGGACCGGTCAGGACAGAGCCCAAGGCCACGACGTCCCCCTCGTTCACCGTCGGGCTGGGCGAGGACGCGGCCGCGGGAGGGATCCATCTCGTCGTGTCGCAGGCATCCCCGATCCCGTTTGCATCGATGTCGAGCTGGTCCGGGTCGGATATCGTTACGCAGTTGTCCCTGAAGTTTGGAACTTCGTCACCGTCCGCGTCGCCGGTGAGCCCCCCGGTGATGATGCCGACCGAAGTCCCCACCCCTCCAAGCCCCACCAGGAGGACCACCAGCGCCCCGATCACCAGCCGGCCTGTCCAAGTCATGTCGCGCATTGCCTTCTCCTTTCGGGCTGCGTGCGCGCTAGGAGTACGGGCCGGGGCGCAAAATTTCGTCAAAACGATCGTCAAAAGTTCGTCGACGGGGGAAAGGAGCGCCGGTTCGAGGCGGCCGTCGCGCTCTACCGGGCCATGGGCATGCGCGCTGCGCTCGGCGGCGCGGAGCGCCTGCTCGACTAGCCTCCGAACACCGGTGTGCCGTCGCGGCCGCTCTCGCGCAGCGCCCAGTAGAGCCCGTGGATACGCTGCGAGACCGGGCCTGGCTTGCCGTCGCCGATCGCGCGGCCGTCGATCTCGACCAGCGGCATGATGCCGCCCGCGGTGCTCGTCAGGAAGACTTCGTCCGCGGCGTAGAGATCGTACGCGGTCATCTGCGCGTCGCGCGCCGGGATGCCGTGCTCGGCGGCCAGCTCGAACACGGTCCGGCGCGTGATGCCCATGAGGATCCCATCGGGCGGCGAGAACAGCGCGCCGTTCTTCACGACGAACACGTTGAAGCCCGGGCCCTCGGTCACGTGGCCGTCGAGATCGAGCATCAGCGTCACGTCCATGCCGGTCAGCCGGCCCTGGAGCATCGCGAGATCGAAGTGCAGGCGACTCAGCGACTTGATCTTCGGATCGAGGCACTCCGCGGGCATGGCGCGGACGGAGGTGATCATCGCGCGACCACCGGCTTCGATCTGCTCGGGCTTCAGGATCCACACGTACGGCACGACGAAGACGATCAGGCTCGGGCGGCACTGCGTGATGTCGCGCGAGCCCATCGGCGGCGCGCCGCGCGTGACGATGGTGTTGATGTAGGCGCTGCGGAGCCCGCACCGCCGCGTGGTCTCGAGGATGATCCCGCGCAGCTCCTCGATCGGCACGGGCAGGGGGATACGTGCTGCGCGCAGCGACAGCTCCAGGCGCTGGAGGTGCGCGGAGAGCTTGAAGATGCGCCCGTTCCACGCGGAGGTGGTGTCGAAGACGCCGTCGCCGCGCAGGAAGCCGAAGTCGAAGACCGAGATCTTCGCCTCGTCCTTGGGAACGTACTCGCCGTTGACGTAGACGACCAGCGACTCGCTCATGACACCACCACGGGCTTCACGTTCTCGAGCGTCCAGCGTGCAAGTGCGGTGATGCGCGCGTCGTCGTTCTGCTGGCCCATGAGCTGGACGCCGACCGGCATGCCGCCGACGGCCATCAGCGGCAGCGTGACGACCGGCGCGAACAGCAGCGAGCTCGGCGCGTTGAAGACGTAGTCGCCCGTCGGCCGCAGCGCCGGCGGCTGGCCGGGCACGTCGCCGGACCACAGCGGCGCGGGACCCGGGCACGCGAGCGTGATCGCCGCGTCGGCGAGCGGCGCCAGCGCGGCGTGACGCTGCTGCAGGGCCGCGCGGTCCATCAGCGCGACGCGGTAGTCGTCCGGCGTCATCGCTTCCGCGCGCGCCAGCGTCGCCTTCGCGCGCGCGCTGACGCCGTCCGGGAACTGGTCGACGAGATTGCGCGTGCCCCAGCGGTTCTCCCACGCGATGATCGCCGCGCAGAGCTCGCGCGCGCCGGCGATGGCCCGCTCGAGCGCCTCGATCCACGGATGGTCGCGACGGCGCAGTAGCGTGACGCCCACCGTGTCCAGACTGTCCAGCACCGTCTCGAATGTGTCGCGGCTCTGCGAGTCCAGATCGACCCAGCCCTGCGTTTCGAGAACGATCAGGCGCTCCGGTCTGACGGGCGCGGGCGGCGTCGGCGGCCCGAAGAGACCGGGATACCCGCGGTCGCCGCCGGCACGGCGCGCGATCTCGATCGCGACCTGCCACATGTCCTCGAGAGAGCCGGCGTGCACGCCGTGCGTGCTCATGCTCGTCGCCAGGCGCTCGCCGCGATTGATCGCGCCTTGCGAGGGCTTCAGCGCGACGTTGCCGCAGTAGGCCGCGGGGCGGATGATCGAGCCGGCGACCTGCGTGCCGATCGCCGCGGGCACCATGCGCGCGGCGATGGCGGCAGCGGAGCCGGACGACGAGCCGCCCGGCGTGCGCGCGGGATCGAACGGGTTCGTCGTCGGCCCGGGATGCGCGGCGCCGAGCTCGGTCGTCACCGTCTTGCCGAGCACGATCGCGCCGGCCTGGCGGAGCGCCCAGACGCCGGCGTTGTCGCGCTTCGGAAAGTTCCCGCGATAGGCCTCGCAGCCCATCTGCGTCGGCATGTCCTTGGTCTCGAGAAGATCCTTGATGCCGATCGGCAGCCCGTCGATGGCGGACAGCGGGCGGCCGTCTTTCCAGCGCTTCGTGCTCTCGTCGGCCGTGGCACGCGCGCCGTCCGCGTTCAGCGTGACGAACGCTTTGACGACGGGCTCGCGCTTGTCGATGGTCTCGAGGCAGCGCTCGAGGTAGGCGCGCGGCGTGTCGGTGCCGTCGCGGAATCGGCGGGTCGCGTCGTGGAAGGTCAGCGCCTTGAACTCGCGGGGATCGTAAGTCATGCCCGCGAGCCTACCACCGGCACGCGAGGGGGGCACCCGGGCCGCCGCCGGCCCGGGTGCCGTGGGAGCGACTACCGGCGGGTGGAGTCGTAGGCCGGGCCGTCGTCGACGGGTGCGACCTTGAGGGTCTTGGGCACGCTGACCTTCACGGCGCCGGTGCAGCTCCCGCCGTGCTGGTCAGTCGCTTCTGAACGCGATGGTGTAGACGCGGCCGTTGCCGCGCTCGGCGCGCTCCGCACGCTCCGCACGGAGCAGCACGCTGGCGGCGAGACGCGCCACGAGGCGATCGCCGCGCCTCACGCCGGCCGCGCGACGGCTCGCCGCGGTCGCCGCCGTCGTCGGCCGCGCGTTCGACCTCGTCCTCGTCCAGCGCGCGGCGGGCGTGACCGGGCTCGAAGCCGCTGAAAGCCTCGAAGAGCTGGTGAGGCGACGAATCTTGCGGTCCGAGGGCGACGACCTCGACTTCGCCCACGATCGCATCCGCGAGATCACGTACGCGCAAACGTTACCCGCCGTTCGCAAGCGGCTGCACGCCGGGGTCGGGGCGACGCAGTTCAGCCGGGCCGAAGTCTGGGACAAAGCGGTGGACTATCTCCGGCGCGCCGGCGCGCAGGCGCTCGCGCGCTCCGCGTATCGAGAAGCGGAGGCGTGCTTCGAGCAAGCCCTCGCGGGTCTCGCGCATCTCGGTGACGACGAGGCGCTGCTGGCGCAGGCGATCGACGTCAGGCTCGAGGTCCGCGCGGCGATCCTGCCGTTCGGCAAGCTCAAGCGGCTCGAGACGCTGATGGACGAGGCGCAAGCCGCGGCCGAGCGGCTCGGGGATGCGCGGCGGCTCGGCCAGGTGCTCTGCAGTCAGACCTACCGCCACTGGCTCGGGGGCGAGTACACGCGCGCCGCCGAGAGCGGCCACCGCGCGCTCGCGCTCGCCGACGACATCGACGACGTGGCGCTTCGCAACGAGGCTGCGCTCCGCGTCGCCCACGTCCGCCACACGCTCGGCGACTTTCGCGGCGCGCGCGCGTTGCTGGAGCCGATCGTCGTCTCGTCGGTGAAGCCGCACGTGTGGGGGACGACGTCGGTCTTCGGCCAGATTCTGCCGCGCTACTGGCTGTCGATGGCGCTCACCGAGCTCGGTGATCTGACCGAGGCGGAGCGCCTCACGCGCGAGGCGCTCCGGTTCGCCGTGCAAGCGCGACACGCGTACAGCGCCATTCCCGCCTCGATGGGGGTCGCGACGGTGCTCCTGCGTCGTGGCGACGCCGCCGGGGCGATTCCGCTGCTCGAGCACGCGCTGGCCTTCGGCGACCGCGAGGACTACCAGATCTGGCGCGAGGGCCTGGTGGCCGTGCTCGTCTGCGCCTATGCGCATGTCGGGCGCTCCGCCGACGTCACGCGGCTCATCGAGGAGGCGGACGCGATCGGGACGGCGGCGGGCGCCACGCGGCGCCGTTCGCGCAGCCTGGTCGCCTTCGCGGAAGCGAGCCTCGCGTGCGAAGCGTGGAGTGGCGCCGCCGCCTTCGCGCGCGCCACGATCGAGCTCGCCGAGCCACGCGGCGAGCGTGGAACCGTCGCGCGGGCGCAGCGCGTGCTCGCGGAGGTCGCCGCGCGCTCGGCGAAGGGCGCCGCGGGCGCCGAGGCGCTGTACACGGACGCGATCGCCACGACGCGCGAGCTTGGCGCGCGCCCACTCGAAGCCGAGTGTCGTCTCGGCCGCGCGAAGCTCTATCAGGCACTCGACAAGCGCGCGGGCGCGCGACGACGCCGCTGCCGCGATCGAGCTGTGCCGGGCGATGGAGCTGCCCGCGCTCGAAGCCGAGCGCCTCGCGACGGCGCTCGCCTAGAGCGCGCGGGTCAGCGCCGCTTCTCGAAGATCAGCGTCTGCTCGCAGCTTCCGAACGGGCCGTCGACGTCGGAGAGCACGCCGCGCGCGACGCCGGTGCCCCGATCGCCGGCGTGCGTCTCCGCGGCGAGCAGGATCCACGGCGCGCGCGGCATGCGCCAGAAGACGAACGGGCTCCACGCGCGTACCTGCGGTGGCACCGGCCGGCTGGCGTCGGGGCCGAGTGCCGGAGGCGTCCGCGACGCGGTGGGCGGTGTCGACGCGGGGTCGGTCTTCAGGAACACCGCGGTGCACCGCGCGACCTGACGATCGTGCTGGGCGAGCGACGCTTCCACCGTGCGCGCCTTCGTGCCTTCGCGCAGCACCGTTACGCCCGGCGTGATCCGATCGCGCGTGACCGGGCGCCAGAGATCAAAGCTGAGCCGCGCCATCAGCATGCCCGTCGGCGCGTCGGCTTCGAGCAGCCGAGTGAGCAGCGCGCCGTACGCGCTCGCCTGCAGCGTGTCGGGCGACCACGGGCCCACGGCCCACTCGGTCGGTTGGTAGCCGCCGTCTTCGGGAACGAACAGACACTCGTCAGCCATGTTCAGTAGAATGCCGCATTCACGCGTCAGGGAGGGGCCAATGTCACTGACCCGTCGTGATGTGCTCGCGCTCGGAGGTCTGCCGCTCGCCGGCGCCACGCTCGCCCCGCCCCGCCTCGCCGCGCAGACGCCGAAGCGCGGCGGCACCCTCACGATCCGCGCCTGGGATCCGCCGTTGTTCGATCCGATGCTGACGACGGCGTACCGCGTGCACGTCGCGATCAGCTTCACGCACAGCCGGCTCGTGAAGCACAAGGCGGGTCCTTCGATCGCGCCCGGCACGTTCCCGATCGAAGGCGACCTCGCGGAGTCGTGGACGCAACCCAACGACACGACGTACGTCTTCAAGCTCCGCCGCGGCGTGCGCTGGCATCCCAAGCCGCCGGTGAACGGGCGCGAGCTGACCTCGGCTGACGTGAAGTATTCGATCGAGCGCTTCCTGACCGTGAAGGGCAACCCGAGCGCGTACATGCTCCGCGCGATCGACCGCGTCGAGGCGCCCGACGCGTACACCGTGCGGATCGTGCTCAAGGAGCCGAACGTCTGGTTCCTCGAGATGCTCGCCAACCCGATGACGTGCGCGATCGTCGCGCGCGAGGCCGTCGAGAAGTTCGGCGACCTCAAGAAGGCGGAGACGGTCGTCGGGACCGGGCCGTGGATGCTCGAGTCGCATCGTCCCAACCAGGGCCTCACGTTCGTGCGCCATCCGCGGTACTTCCAGCCCGGGCTGCCGTACATCGACCGCGTGGAGATGGCGATCGACGAGGACAACGCCTCGCGCATCTCGTCGTTCCTGGCCGGCAAGTACGATCTCGGTTACGAGTTCCCGGGCGCGATCGGCCGCACCGACTGGATCCAGATCAAGGACACGGTGAAGCAGCGACGCCCGACGCTGCGGACGGCGGAGTTCGTCTCGAACGTCGAGCTCCACATCTCGATGCGCACCGACCAGAAACCGTTCAACGACGTCCGGGTGCGGCAAGCGATCTCGCTGGCGGTGAACCGCCAGGGGATCATCGACCAGATCGCCGAAGGCGTCGGCGTCTTCAACCCGGCGATCCCCGCCGCGTTCAAGGACTGGGCGCTGCCGATCGACCAGCTCGGCGAAGGGGCGAAGTACTTCAAGCACGACCGCGCCGAAGCGCGGCGGCTGCTCGCGGCCGCCGGGTATCCCAACGGGTTCCCCGCGAGCCTCTGTTACGCGACCTACGGCTCCACGGCGATCATGGACACCGTCCAGCTGCTCGCGAAGGACCTGAAAGAGGTCGGGATCGACACGAAGATCGACCAGCGCGAGTACGGCGCGTTCATCGCCACGTGCTACTTCGGCAAGTTCGACTCGATGACGTACGGGCCGCAGACGCCGTTCCTCGATCCCGACAACTTCGTCTACGGCATGCACTACCCGGGCGAGATGAAGAACCAGAGCTACGTCGACGATCCGGCCGTGACCGACCTGCTCGTCCGGCAGCGCCGCACGCCGGATCTCGTGCGCCGTCGCGAGGTGCTCGCCGAGCTGCAGCGCTATCTCGCGAAGCAGCAGTACTACGTGCAGGTCCCCTCGGGCGTGAACATCGCCGTCTGGGAGAACGCGCTGAAGAACTACGGCCCGAACCTCGGCTATGACTACGGCGGCCGCCTGACGGCGGCCTGGCTCGATCGATAAGGAGACACCGATGCCCGTCGAGCTCGGAGTCCTGCTGCCCACGCGTGCATTGATCATGTCCGGTCGCCCGGCTACCGGCGTGATGTTGACGATGGCCGAGCGCGCCGAAGCGGCCGGCTTCGACTCGGTGTGGGTCGGCGATTCACTGACGGCGCGGCCGCGCCACGAGCCGCTCACGCTGCTCGCGGCGGTTGCGGGACGGACGAAGCGCGTGAAGCTCGGCACCGGCGTGCTGCTGCCCGCGCTCCGCAACCCGGTCGTGCTCGCGCACGTGGTGGGCACGCTGGATCGCCTCTCCGAAGGGCGCGTGATCCTCGGCGTCGGCATCGCCGCCGACAACCCGTCGATCCGCAGCGAGTTCCGGGCGGCGGGGGTGCCGTTCGAAAAGCGCGTCGGCCGCTTCCTCGAGATGCTCGAGATCTGCCGCGCGCTCTGGACGCGCGACAAGGTGAGCTACGCCGGCAAGCACTTCGCGTTCGAGGACGCGACGGTGGAGCCGAAGCCGCACCGCGCGGGTGGGCCACCGATCTGGATCGGCGGGAGCGGCCCGACGGCGTTCCGCGAGGCCGCGCGCTTCGACGCGTGGTTCCCCACGGGGCCGAACGTGGAGTTCTTCGCCGAGCACTTTCCGAAGATTCAGGCCGCCGCCCGCGCCGCCGGCCGCGCGCCCGACGCGGTCGTCGGCGCCGCGTACCTGACGCTCGCGCTCGACGACAACGCCGCCGCGGGCGAGCGGCGGCTCGACGAGTACCTCGAGAGCTACTACAACGCGCCGGGGAAGACGATCCGCGCGCGCCAGGCGACATACGCGGGGCCGGTCGACGGCTGCGTGGCGTGGATCCAGCGGTGGATCGACGCGGGCGCGCGCCATCTCGCGCTCCGCTTCGCAGGCGGCGATCACCTCGCGCAGGTCGACGAGGTGGCGAAGAAGATCCTCCCGCGTCTGAACCGAAAGTAACCGGCTCGCGGTGAAGGAGCTCGCGGAGCGCGACGCCTCCGGTGCGATCGCGGTCATCTACGACGAGATCCGCCGCTTCTGCGCGATCCCGTATGTCTCGTCGATGCAGCGGCACCTCGCCACGCGCCCCGGTTGGCTCGAGTGGGTGTGGGCGGCGCTGCGTCCCGCGTTCGTGAGCGGCCGCGCGCAGACCGCGGCGTGGCGCGCCGCCGACACGTTCAGCGTCCCGCGGCTCGCGCCGCTCAGTCGCGACGCGCTCCGCGTGTGGGACGTCGACGCCGCGGGCGAGGCTGCGATCCGCGACGTGTGCGACAGCTTCATCCGCGCGAGCCCCACGAACCTCATGCTCTCGGGCATGCTGCGCCGCCTGCTTGCGGGCGAGCGACCGGCGCACGCGCCCGCCGTCCGCGCGGCCGCGGACGGCGCTGCGTGGACACCGCCGCGATCGATCGCCGCGCTGCCGGCGCTGGTGGACATCGATGCGCTGCCGCGTGCCGAACGCGGTGTGTTGCTATCACTCAGCACGCGGGTCGACGGGCAGCCGTTCGTCCCCGGCCTCTATCGAATGCTCGCGAACTGGCCGGCGTTCACGGCACACCTCGCGACCGTGCTCGCGCCGCACTTCGACGACGCGGCGACCGTCGACGCCTGCGCGCGATTGCTCGCCGCCGTCGACGCAGAGGTGCCCGCAGTGTTCGCCGCGCTGCCGCCGCTGCCCGGGACGCCGGCCGCGCCGCCCGCCGAGGAGTTCGCGCCGGTGCGCGTGGCGCTCGACGCCTATCGCGTGACGAGCCCGCAGATGGTCGTGTTCAGCCGTTTGATCCGCGACGCGCTCCCGGCATAATGCCCGCATGAAACTGACCGTCGAGTTCCCGAGCGTCTCGTATCGTGAAGGTCACGAAGCCGTGCGGAAGTTCGCGCGCGCCGTCGAGGAGATCGGCTACGACCACATCGACATCTTCGACCACGTGGTCATGGGCTATCCGATCGAAGGCCGTGCCAGGGGGCCGTATCCGGCGCAGATGCCGATCCTCGAAGCGCTCGTCCTCATGGCGCACCTCGCGGCGGCGACCACGCGCATCGGCATCGGCACCGAGGTCCTCGTGCTGCCCCAGCGGCACCCGACGCTCGTGGCGAAGCAGATCAGCACGATCGACACGCTCAGCGGCGGCCGCGTGCGTCTCGGGGTCGGCGTGGGCTGGCAGGAGTCGGAGTACGAGGCGCTCGGCGAGGACTTCCACACGCGCGGCAAGCGGATGGACGAGGCGATCCGGCTCATGCGCGCGTGGTGGAGCGACGAGCGCGTGGACTTCACGGGCCCGCACTATCCGATGACCGCGATGGCGATGGAGCCGAAGCCGCCGCAGGGCGGGCGGCTGCCGATCTGGGTCGGGGGCATGTCGGAGGCGGCGTGGCGGCGCGTCGGCACGCTCGGCGACGGGTGGCTCGCGAGCCAGATCACCGATGCCGCGAGCGCGCGCACGGCGATCGACGCCATCCATCGCGCTGCGGAGAAGGCCGGGCGCGACCCGAAGGCGATCGGCCTGCAGAGCATGGTGGCGTCGCCGCCGAAGGATGCCGCGGGCAAGCTCTTCTACGCGCAGCACGACCAGGTCGTGCGCCGCGTGGAGGAGATCAAGGCGATGGGCTTCGAGTGGGCGGCCGTCAACGCGACCGCGATCTTCCAGGCGGGCGCGCGCTCCGTCGACGCCATGATCGACCAGCTCGGCGCGCTGCACGGCAAGCTCCGCGCGGCGGTCGGGTGAGCGACATCGACCTCGTGATCTTCGACTGCGACGGCGTCCTGGTCGACACCGAGCGCATCGCGGTGCGTGTCGACGTGCGCGTGCTCGCCGAGCTCGGGTGGACGATGACCGAGGCCGAAGTGGTCGAGCGCTTCATGGGGCGCAGCGACGCGCATTTCGTGTCGGAGGTGGAAGCCCATCTCGGCCGCCCGCTGCCGGGGGACTGGGAGACCCCGTACCAGTCGTGGTATCGCCGGGCGTTCGAAGCCGAGCTCACGCCCGTCGACGGCATCGTGGAGGCGCTCGACGCGATCACGCTGCCGACGTGTGTCGCCTCGAGCGGCACCCACGAGCGGATCCGCTTCACGCTCGGGCTGACCGGACTCTATCCGCGGTTCGACGGCCGGATCTTCAGCGTGCAGGACGTCGTGAACGGCAAGCCGGCCCCCGATCTCTTCCTGCACGCGGCGAAGAGCATGGGCGTCGAGCCCGCGCGCTGCATCGTGGTCGAGGACAGCCGCTACGGTGTGGCGGCGGCCCGTGCCGCGGGCATGCGCGCGCTCGGCTACGCCGGCGGCCTCACGCCGCGCGCGTGGCTCGAAGGACCGGATACCATCGTGTTCGACGACATGCGGCAGCTCCCGGGCTTGCTCGCTTAGGAGGCTCACGTGGCCCTGAAATTCCAGAAGCTCCATCCGACGTTCGTCGCCGAGGCCGGCGACGTCGATCTGCGCACGGTGCACGACCGCACGACGCTCGACGAGATCCGCGCGGGCATGGACGAGTACGCGATCCTCGTGTTCCACGACCAGCCGTTCACCGACGAGGAACAGATCGCGTTCGCGCAGCGTCTCGACGGGGCGCTTCACACGCGGACGGGCAGCGCGGCGATCGGCGCGAACCGGCTCGCGGACGAAGCCGTGTCCGACATTTCCAACGTCGGCGACGACGGCGCGCTGCTGAAGCCGGGGGATCGCCGGCGCGCGTACGTGCTCGGCAACCGGCTCTGGCACACCGACGCCTCCTTCGTCGATCCGCCCGGCCGCTACTCGATGCTGTCGGCAAAAGTCATCCCGTCCGTGCCGGCGGACACCGAGTACGCCGACATGCGGACCGCGTACGACACGCTGCCCGCCGAGATGAAGGCGCAGCTCGAGGATCTCCGCGCGCACCACTCCGTGACGCACTCGCGGTGGATGCTCGGGTTCGAGTTCTCGGAGGCCGAGCACGCGCGGCTGCCCGGGGCTGTCCACCCCGTCGTCCGCACGCTGCCGCGGTCGGGCCGCAAGTCGCTCTACGTGGCGGCGCACGTCTCGCGCATCATCGACTGGCCGATTCCGGAAGGCCGCCTCCTCATCCACGAGCTCATGGAGCACGCGACCCGGCCGGAGCGCGTCTACCGCCATCGCTGGCGCGTCGGAGATCTCGTGATCTGGGACAACCGCGCGACCATGCATCGCGCCTGCCCGTTCGACGACCAGCGCCACAAGCGCGAGCTCCGTCGCGTGACGACGCTCGACGTGCCCGACGCGGTGGCCGTATGAGCGAGCTCGTCACGTACACGGTCGATGGAAAAGTCGGCGTCGTCGCGATGAACCGGGGCGACAAGCTCAACGCGATCAGCCTCGACCTGAAGAAGCGGCTGATCGAGCGCTTCCACGACGCCGATCGCGATCCGGCGACCACCGTGGTGGTCCTGCGCGCCGAAGGGCGGAGCTTCTGCGCCGGCTACGACATCAGCCCGAACCCGGCGCGCGCCGCGCGGAAAGGCAACGCGCTCGCGTGGCACGACTCGCTGACGGACGACGTCACGCTCGAGATGACGCCGTGGGACATGCGCAAGCCGGTCATCGCCTCGATCCAGGGGCACTGTCTCGGCGGCGGCTGCGAGCTGGCGATGATGTGCGACCTCGCGATCGCCGCGGACGACGCGCTGTTCGGCGAGCCCGAGATCCGCTTCTCCAATGTCGGCCCGGCGCTGATCCTGCCGTTCGTCATCGGGCAGAAGCGCGCGCGCGAGCTGCTCTACTTCGGCGACCCGATCGACGCGAAGACGGCGCTCCAGTGGGGCATGGTCAACCGCGTGGTGCCGCGCGCGGAGCTCGAAGCCGCGACGCTGAAGTTCGCGCGACGGCTCGCGCTGGTCTCGCCGGAGTCGCTCGTCGCGACCAAGCGCGCGCTCGGCCGGGGCGCCGATGCCGCGGGCTTCCGGAACGCGATCCGCGCGGGGCTGGACGTGCTGGCGCCGCTCTACGCGGCCACGACGGAGGTCGGCAAGCGGTTCGACGAGATCCGCGAGAAGGACGGTCTCGGCGCGGCGCTCAAGTGGCGCGCGGCCCAGTTCGCGGAAGAGAAGGGCATCTGATGGTCGGGCGCGTGCCGGCGATGGTCTTGACCAAACCGAAGACGCTCGAGGCGCGCGAGCTCGCACGGCCGGCGATCGGCGCGGACGACGGGCTGCTCAGGATCGAGGCGTGCGGCATCTGCGGCAGCGACTACGAGCAGTACGAGGGCGCGCAGCCGCAGCACGAGGACTACACGCCCTATCCCGTGATTCCCGGCCACGAGCCGCTCGGCGTCATCGAGGAGATCGGCGCCAGCGCCCGCCGGCGGTGGGGCGTGCGCGAGGGCGACCGTGTCGCGATGCGCTCCGGCTACGGCTGCGGGCGGTGCGACGCGTGCGCGCGCTGGGAGCCGCGGCTCTGCGCGAAGCGCGGCGGGACGTACGGCTACACCGACGTCAACAAGCCTCCGCATCTCTGGGGAGGGTACGCCACGCACATGTACCTCTCGCCGTACTCCGTGATGAAGAAGGTCGATCGGAAGATCCCCGCCGGCGTCGCGGTGATGTTCAATCCGCTCGCGGCCGGGCGGTCGTGGGCGGTCAGCGTGCCGCGGACGCAGCCTGGCGAGCGTGTCGTCGTCCTCGGCGCGGGCCAGCGCGGGCTCTGCTCCGTGATCGCCGCACGCGAGGCGGGCGCGCGCCAGGTCGTGATCACGGGGCTCGGGCGTGACGCCGCGAAGCTCGCGCGCGCGCGAGCTCGGCGCCGACGCGGCGATCGACGTCGAGAAGCACGACGTCGTCGCGGCGGTGCGCGAGGCGACCGGTGGCGGCGCCGAGGTCGTCGTGGACACCACCCCGTACGCGCCGCAGTCGCTGAATCATGCGGTGGCGATCGCGGTGCGCCGCGGCCGCGTCGTCGTCGCGGGCTTGAAAGGCCTCCGCCCGGCGCAGGACGCGCCCGTCGACGACATCATCCACAAGGAGCTCACGGTGCGGGGCGTGCTCAGCATGCCGGTCGACGAGACGTTCCGCGCGATCGACATCATCGACTCGGGCCGCTATCCGTTCGAGAAGATGCACACGCTCTCGCTGCCGCTCGAGCAGGCGGACGACGCGATCCACGCGCTCGCCGGCCACATCGAGGGCGCGAACCCGATCCACCTCGCGATCGTCCCGGGCGCGCCGCGCGTTCCGCTTCGCAGCTGACCGGATTGGGCTGCGTTCCGCGCGCTGAATGGCCGGTGACGGGTACACGGCCGTCGCCTACGCTCGCGTCGTGACTCCCGCGCGCGGAAAGCTGATGGCCACGCTGTTCGCGGCACAGGTCTGCGGCAGCGCGGGCCACTCGATGACGATGGCGGTCGGCTCGATCATGGCGGCGAGCGTCACGGGCACGAACACGTGGTCGGGGCTCGCCGTCGCTGTCGCCGGGTTGGGCGCCGCCCTTGGAAGCTGGCCACTCTCGCGGTTGATGGATCGCTCGGGACTCCGGCGGCCGGGGCTCGTGCTCGGCTACGTCGCGGCGCTGGTCGGTGCCGTCCTCGGCATCGTCGCCGTGATGACGCGAAGCTTTCCGCTCCTGCTCGTCACGATGGCGCTGCTCGGTGTCTCGAACAGCTCGAACCTGCTCGCGCGGTACGCGGCGGCCGACATCAGCCCCGGCGCGCAGCGTGGCCGCGCGATGGGCCTCATCGTCTGGGGCTCGGCGGCGGGATCGATGATCGGGCCGAACCTGATGGCGCTGTCGGTGGCAATCGGCGGTGTCCTCGCGATCTCTCCCACCGCGAGCCCGTTCCTCATCAGCCTGGCCGGCTTCGCCCTCTCGACGCTGATCACCGCGGCGCTGTTGCGGCCTGATCCGCTCGCGATCGCGCGGGCGCATGCCGCGGCCGAGACCGGGCGCTCCACGGCGGTCGCGCGGTCGCTGCGCGCGGCGCTGGGCGACGTGCGCGTGCAGATCGCGTTCGCGGCGCTCGCGATCAACCAGTTCGTCATGATCGCGACGACGTCGACGTCACCCGTCTATCTTCACGACCAGGGCCACAGCGTCCGGACCATCGGCATCGCGGTGTCGCTCCACCTGGGCGGGATGTACGTCACGTCGCCGCTGTCGGGATGGCTGTCCGATCGATGCGGTCGTCTGCCGATCATCGTCGCGGGCGCGCTCGTGCTCATCGGCGCCGTCGTGCTCGCGGGCGTCGCGCCCGGCACCGACGGCGTGCTGGTGATCGCCGGGCTCTTCCTCAATGGCGTCGGCTGGAACATGGTGTTCGTCGCGGCCAGCGCACTCCTCACCGACGCGCTGTCGGCCACCGAGCGCGCGTCGATTCAGGGCTTCGCGGACCTGGCGATGGGATTGATGGGCGCGCTCGGCTCGACCGCGGGCGGGATGATCCTCGGCATCTGGGGCTTCGCGATCCTCAACGCCGTGGGCGCGGCGGTCGTGCTCGCGCCGCTCGCGGCGTCGCTCCTCCGCCGCCCGGCGCTCGCGTCGAAGGTGGAAACCTAGTCCGCGAGCAACGCGCGGATCTTTTCCGACTCCTGGACGACCAGCGCAGCCACCATGCGCGAGGTCCGCTCGCCGCGTTTGACGTCCACGTGGATCCTCCACGCGATCCACCCGAGGAAAGAGAAGCCCGCGAGCGAGATGGCCCCGAGGAACGCGAGCACGACCAGGAGATCGTTGTGCGTCGGCTCCATGCCCAACATTGTCCTGATCACGCCGGGACCGTCAAGAGTGAACACACTGATACGGTTACGGGCGCATCGGGTGGACTGACGGACCGGGGCGGCGGAGCGGCGCCGCGAGGCTCGCGAACTCGCAGAGCAGGGGACGCGTGTCGCGCGGGTCGACGATCTCCTCGATCCAGAACGTCTCCGCGGAGCGGAACGGCGAGCGCAGCTTGTTGAGGCGGTCCTCGATCTCCGCCATCTTCGCCTTCCGGTCCGGCGCGGCGTCGAGATCCGCGCGGTAGGCGGCTTCGATCCCGCCCTCGAGCGGCAGCGAGCCCCAGCGCCCCGACGGCCACGCGTAGCGCATGCAGTAGCGGCTCTGGTTGCGGTGCGCCGCACCCGCGACGCCGAACGAGTTGCGCACGATGATCGCGCACCACGGGATCGTCGTCTGCCACATCGCCGACATCACGCGGACACCTTCCTTGATCGTGCCCTGCTTCTCCGCGTCGAGCCCGATGAGGAAGCCCGGGCAGTCGACGAGATAGAAGAGCGGCAGGTGGAACGTCTGCGCGATGTCGATGAAGCGCTCCACCTTGCGGCAGGTGTCCGCGGGCCACGCGCCGCCATAGAAGTACGGGTCGCTCGCCATCACGGCGACCGGCCAGCCGTCGAGCCGCGCGTAGCCGGTGATCACCGAGCGCCCGTAGAGCGGTGCCACCTCGAAGAACGAGCCCTGGTCGACGACGGCCTCGACGATGCGGCGCATCTTGTACGGCTTGCGCGGGTCCTTCGGGATCGCCTCGAAGAGCCACGGGTCGCGGCGGTTCACGTCGTCGGCGCGCGGGCCGCGCGGCGGCAGATCGTCGATCGACGACGGCATGTACGAGAGGAAGCGGCGCGCGCGCTCGAACGCCTCCTCTTCGGTGTCGACCGCGTCGTCCACCGAGCCGGCCCGGAGCGAGATCTCCCAGCCGCCGAGCTCGTTCTTCGTGAGCTTCTGGCCGAGACGCTCGACGACGGGCGGCCCGGCGACGAACAGCGCCGAGAGATTCTTCACCATCACCGAGTAGTGCGCGGCGGCGAGGTGTGCCGCGCCGAGCCCGGCGACCGAGCCGAGCCCGAGCGCGACGCGCGGGATCGTGCCCATGTTCTCGACGACCCACTCCCAGCCGTCGACGCCGGGCACGTTCGCGCGGCCGGTCGTCTCGATCGTCTTCACCGAGCCGCCGCCGCCCGAGCCTTCGACCATGCGGATGAGCGGCAGGCGCAGGTCGTGCGCCATCCGCTCGCACTGGTTGTGCTTGCCCTTGATGGTGGCGTCGGCGGAGCCGCCGCGCACGGTAAAGTCGTCGCCGCCGATCACCACCGGGCGCCCGTCGATCTCGGCGCGCCCGAAGACGAAGTTCGACGGCGTGAGCTTCACGAGGTCGTTCCTGTCGTCGTACTCCGCGCGGCCGGCGATCTTGCCGATCTCGTGGAAGCTGCCGGGGTCTGCGAGCTTCGTGATCCGCTCGCGGATCGTGAGCCGCCCGCCGTCGTGCTGCCGCTTCACGCGCTCGGGGCCGCCGAGCTCCTCGGCGAACGCCTCGCGGCGCCGCAGCTCGTCCATCTCTTTGTCCCAGGTCATGCGCGCTTCGTCCTCGGATCCGGAGTGACATGCGAGCACTTCGCGCAGGTGCGGTTCGCCTGCGAGCCGTAGAACTCCTCGTACGCGCGCGACACCGGATCCTCCCGGTAGTCGGCGACGCGCTTCACGCTCTGGTGCAGCTCGGCGCCGCACCGCTCGCAGAACCACGTGAACCGATCGTCTTCGTTATCGCGGCGCTTGCGCTCGAGCACCAGCACGAACGCGTCCGGCGAGAAGCGCGGCGAATGCGGGGTGCCCGCCGGGCAGTAGATGATCTCGCCCTCGCGTACGACGGCCACCTTCTCCGCGCCGTCGGGCGTCCGGTAGTGGAGGTTCATGTCGCCCTTGATCATGTACATGACTTCGTCGCTCGGGTCGTTGTGGAACTCGCTGCGGAACTCGCGCCCGCGCGCCACGAACGCGATGCTGTCCGGCGCCTGCCAGAGCACGGTGTTCGGCCGGCCGGAGCCCTTGATGGTCGTCATCACGTCGCCGAGGTTGACCGCCTTCATCTCATCCATGGATGGCTCCGCTTCGTCGCAGTCGCTCGATCTCCGCGTCGTCGAGCCCGAGGTGCTCGCGCAGCACGGCGGCGGTGTGCTCGCCGAGCAGCGGCGCGGGCCGCTCGACGCGTCCCGGCGTCTCCGACAGCCGGACCGGCGGCCCGACGACCTTCACCGTGCCCGCGGTCGGATGCTCGCTCTCGACGAGCACGTTGCGCGCCCTGACTTGAGGGTGCTCCACGACCCGGTCGATCGTGTTGATCGCGCCCATCGGGATGCCGGCGGGGACCAGGATCGCTTCCCACTCCTCGTAGGTCTTCGTCAGGAAGATGTCCTGTAATCGCGCGATCAGCGACGCGCGGTTCTGACCGCGCGCGCGGTTGTTGTGCCAGCGCGGATCGTCGGTCATCTCGGGCGCGCCGATCAGCGGGCAGAAGTCCTTCCAGAGCTTCTCGCTGCCGACGGCGAGCGCCAGGTCCTTCGACTTCGTGCGGAACGTCTGGTACGGCAGCAGCGCCTTGTACGCGGTGCCCATCGGCGCCGGCACCTGGCCGTCGGCGAGGTACGCGCCGATCATGGTCTGCAGCAGCGACATCTGGCCTTCGAGCATCGAGACGTCGATCTGCTGCCCCTGTCCGGTGCGTCCGCGCGCGTGGAGCGCGAGCATGATCCCGTACGCGGCGTACATCCCCGCGGTCATGTCGGCGATGGACACGCCGGCGCGCACGCCGCGGCCACCGTCCTCGCCCGTGACGCTCATCATCCCGCTCTCGGCCTGGAGGATCAGATCGAGCGCGGCGCGGTCGCGGTACGGGCCCGACTGGCCGAAGCCGGACACCGAGCAATAGATGATGCGCGGGTTGCGGGCCTTCGCCGCCTCGTAGCCGAGGCCGAGCTTGTCCATGACGCCGACGCGGTAGTTCTCGAGCACGACGTCCGCGCGCTCGACCAGCTTGAAGAACAGCTCCTTGCCCTCGGCGTGCTTGAAGTCGATCACCATGCTGCGCTTGTTGCGATGCAGACCGACCACGTACGACGGCTCGCTGCCGTAGAACGGCGGGCCCCACGCGCGCGCGATGTCGCCGGTGGGCGGCTCGATCTTGATCACGCGCGCGCCGAAGTCGCCGAGCATGGTGGAGGCGAACGGGCCGGCGAGCGCGTGCGAGAGGTCGAGGACGGTGACGTCGTCGAGCGGGAGCATGCGGCTACGCCCGCTCGACCGCGGGCCGGATGTCGCCGGCCACGATGTCGAGGTTCTCGAGCATCTCGGTGAGGCTGTCGCGGCGGACGTCGAGCATCACGTGGGTCAGTCCCGCTTTCTTGTACGCGCCGAGGAGATCGACCACTTCCTGGCGCGAGGTGCTGAGCGGGCCGGTGTTCCGGCAGCGCATCGAGAGCTCGATGGTGTCGAACGGGCGCTTCGCGGCGTCGGCCGCGGCGCGCAGCCTGTCGAGGCTGGCGCGCAGCTCGTCCGGTTTCAGATACGTCGCGTGCCAGCCGTCGCCGTAGGTGACGACGCGGCGGAACGCGCCCGGGCTGTTGCCGCCGACCCAGATCGGCGGGTGCGGCTTCTGCACGGGCTTCGGCTGGAAGCCGAGGTCGGGGAAGCGAAAGAACTCGCCGTCGAACGTCGGATGATCGTCCGTCCACAGCGTCTTGAAGACTTTCAGAATCTCGTCCGCGTGGCGGCCGCGCTGCTTGAACGGCACGCCGAGCGCCGTCAGCTCCTCCTCCCACCAGCCGACACCGACGCCGCAGATCAGCCGCCCGTTCGAGAGCGCGTCGATCGTCGTCAGCATCTTGGCCATCACGACGGGATGGCGGTGCCCGAGGATGAACACCGACGAGCCGAGGCGCGCGCGCTCCGTCGCGATCGCGGCGGCGGCGAGCACGGCGACGGGCTCGAGGTACGCGGTATCCGGCGAATGCGGGAAGCGCCCGCCGGGATACTGGCCGGTCTTCTCGCGCGGGAACACGACGTGGTCGCTGACCCAGAGCGACGCGATGCCGCGCTGCTCGGCTTCGCGGCAGAAGCGTGTCAGCGCCTCGCGCGTCGCGACGGGACCCTGGGTCGGAAGATGGCAGCCGATCTCCATCGCTCAGATCTCCGAGTAGCCGCTGCCGCGCGTGGTCACGCCGCGGCCCTTGGCCTCGGTGATCCACCCGAACTCTTTCAGGATCTGCTGGCTGTACGTGACGCGTCCGCTCACGCGCTCGAGCGGCTGCGTGGCGAGGAGCAGGGCGGCCTGCGCCATGAGGTGCGGCGCTTCGCCGCGCGGATCGTCGAGGCTCGACACGAGCTTGTGATGGACCGTCCCCGGCGTCGGCACGACCTGCGACGGCGAGACGCACGTCACGCTCACGCCGTGCTGGTACACCTCGGACGCGAGACCTTGCGTGAACCGCTCGAGCGCGGCCTTCTCCGCGCCGTAGCACGTACCGCCGCGCGCGCCGACGGCCGGATCGGGGTAGGGGCCGCGCCCGGGACCGATCGCGGCGCCGGACGAGATGTTCACGATCGCGCCGCTGCCGCGCGGGATCATGTCGCCGAGCACGAGCTGGCTCAGGTAGAACGGCGCGTGCAGGTTCACCTGCCACGAGCGGATCCACCGGTTGAGCGCGTAGTCCTTCACCGGGATGTAGTAGGTGAGGGCGGCGTTGTTCACGAGGACGTCGACGACGCCGTACACCTTGCGCGCGGACTCGATGAGCGTCTCGCACTCGGCGGGCTCCGCGATGTTCGCGGCGACCGCGTGCGCCTCGCCGCCGGCGGCGCGGATCTCGGCGACCGTGCGCTCCAGCGAGCCCGCGAACTGATGCTCGCCCTCGCGCAGCGTGCGCGCCGCGCACACGACGCGCCCGCCTTCGGCGGCGAAGAGCCGCGCGATCTCGGCGCCGATCCCTCGACTCGCTCCGGTGACGACAACGACCTTGTCTTTGAGGCGTTGCATGGCGTCGGAAGTATACTCGCCGCCCGGGGAGGCGCGCACGCATGGCGGAGAAACCGGCGGTCAGTCTCGTGGCGGTTCCGGGGCGGCGGAAGGCGACGCTCGAGCTCGCGCAACGGCTCGAGCGTGAAGGATTCACCGGCATCTACTGTCCGAGCCCGAACGACGGCCTGGCCCTGTGCGAAGCGCTCGCGGTGAGCACGCGCGAGATCCCGCTCGGCACGAGCATCGCCAACGTCTACACGCGCCATCCCTCGGAGTACGCGCAGACCGCCGCGCTCGTCCACGAGCTGGCGGGCGGACGCTTCCGCTTCGGCATCGGCGTGAGCCACGGCCCCGCGCACGAGCGGCTCGGCATCCGTCCGGGCAAGCCGCTCGACGACATCCGGAAGTTCGTCACCGATCTGCGCGCGTACGACAAGCAGGTGGGCGGCCTGCCGCCGCTCACGCTCGCGACGCTGCGCCGGCGCATGGTGGAGCTCTCGGCCGAGATCGCGCAGGGCGCGGTGTGGGCGAACGGCGCGCGGTCGCACATGGCCGAGTCGCTGAAGCACCTGCCCGAGCGCGCGCGCCGCGATCCGACGTTCTTCATCGGCGACATGGTGCCGACGTGCATCGACGACGACGTCGCCGCCGCGGCCGCCGTCAACCGCCGCACGCTCACGAGCTACGTGAAGCTCCCGAACTATCAGAACTACTGGATCGAGGCGGGCTACGAGGACGAGATGCGCGCGGTCCGCGCCGCCATCGCGAAGCGGGACGACGACGCCGTGCGCGCGGCGATGTCCGACCGCTGGCTCTCCGACGTCACGCTCTACGGGCCCGCGTCGAAGGTGCGCGACGGTGTCGAGGCGTGGCGGGCGACGGGCGTGAAGACCGTGATCGTCGTGCCGTCGTCGGCGAAGGGCAACCAGATCGTCGCGTTCGAGGAGCTGCTCGCCGCCTACCGCTGAGCCTGGGGCCCCGCCTACGGGGAATCCCCTAGTACTACTGTGTCAAAAACGTTAGGGTTTTCGTGGGGTACGCTGGCCGCCTCGGCGTATGCCCCACCTCGCGAGCGCCCGCGCCCAGCGGTTTCGCACGTATGTTGAGCGTCTCACC
>VGLJ01000015.1 GCA_016866775.1 Candidatus Rokuibacteriota bacterium
CGCGAAGTCGCGCGCCGCCGGCGGCAACCAGCATCCCGTCATGAAGGGCGAGATGGAAGGCGTGCTGCCGTTGACCAAGGTCGCCAAGTGACCTCGTGAGCGTGCGCGGGTGGTGGCGCGCGCGACGCGGCCGCCTGCTGCAGCTCTGGGCGGTCGGTCTGCTCGCGAGTGTGGTCGTCACCGCTGCGTCCGCGCTCGGCTATCTCGAGTCGTGGCAGGCGCGCGGGCTCGACGTGCTCCTCCGCCTCAAGCCCCGCGATCCACCGCCGAACGTCGTCATCGTCGCGATCGATCCCGCGGCCTTCGAGAAGCTGGGGCGCGCCCATTCCGCGCGACTACCTCGCGCGCGTGATCCGCGGCCTGCAGCGCGGCGGCGCCGCCGCGGTCGGCGTCGACATCACGTTCGGCACGCCGACCACGCCCGCGGCGGACGGCGCGCTGGCGCGCGCGATCCTGGAGTTCGGCGACGGCGGCACGAGCCGCGTGATCGTCGCCGGCTCGATCGTGCTCGGCGTGCCCGCGAGCTACCTCGCGTTCGCGGGCGGCGGGTACTGGGTCGACTTCGTCGTCCCCGTGCTCGCCACGTCCGTGATGGGGCTCGGCACCGAGGCGCTCGCGCGCCGCCGGATCCGGGACACGCTCGGCCGCCACCTCTCGAAAGAGGTGCTCGCGCGCGTCGTGGACGACGCGCCGAGCCTGCGCGGCTACACGACGCTGTCGGAGGGCATGACGCCCGAAGCGATCGCGGCCCATCTCAACGAGTACTTCGAGGCGATGACCGTGGCGATCTTCAAGCACCGGGGGATGATCAACGACTTCATCGGCGACGCCGTCATGGCGGTCTTCGGCGCGCCGGTCGGCGATCCGGACCATGCGCTGCACGCCGTGCAGAGCGCGGACGCGATGCAACGCGCGCTCGACGAGCTCAACCGCGGCTGGGCGGCGCGCGGGCTGCCGCTCCTGCAGATGGGCATCGGCGTCCACACGGGGCAGGTCTTCGCGGGCAACATCGGCGGGCAGGACCGCATCAAGTACACGCTGATCGGCGACGCGGTGAACGTCGCGGCCCGCGTGGAGGGCGTGAACAAGGATCTCGGCACGCAGACGCTCATCACCGCCGAGGCGCTCGCCGCCGTCGGCGGGCGGGCGACGGTGAAGGACCGCGGCCTCGTGCACGTGAAAGGCCGCCTCGAACCGGTGCGCGTCTACGAGCTGCTCGGTATGGAGGCCGCCCGATGACACGCATGCTCGCGCTGGCGCTCGTGCTGCTGTCCGCGCTCCCCGCGCTCGCCGCCGATCCGATCGCGGCGTTGACCGAGCTGCGCGGAAAGCGTGGAGAGGTGGAGGTGAAGGCCGCGGACCGTCCGGAGTGGGCCGCGGCGAAGCCGCTGCAATCCCTGCGCGCCGGCGATCAGATCCGCGTGAGCGGCGACGGCCGCGCGGTGCTGCTCTTCACGGGCGGCCGCGGCACCGCCGTGGTGACAGCCGCCAGCTCGCCGTTCACCGCCGTGGCGCCGGCGGCCGAAGGACTCGGGGGACGCGCGAAGTCCGTCATCGGCGACGTCACCAGCTTTCTCCTGCGCCAGGAGCGCGAGCGCACGTACCAGTCGCTGAGCACGCGCGGCATCATTCGCGCGGCGCCGCCGGCCCCCGTGGCGCCGCGCAACACGCGCGTGATGCCGGAGGGGCTCGTGTTCGAGTGGCTCGGCTCGGATCGCCTGCGCTATCGCGTGGGCCTCGTCGGCCCGCAGGGCGTGGTGTGGGAAGCGGCGGATCTCGAGCGCAAGCCGCTCGCGTATCCGGCGTCCGCGCCCGCGCTCACCCCGGGAGCGGGCTACGTGTGGGAGCTCGTGACGCGCGAGCACGGCGTGCAGGCGGCGCAATTCCAGGTCGCCGCCCCGAGCGACGCGGCGGCCGTGCGCGACGCGCTGGCCGAGCTGACATCCGGCGCCGGGTCCGCCTACCCGCCCGCGACGCTCGCGCTGATGCGCGCGACCGTGCTCGTCCAGGACCGGTTCGACGCGGACGCGCGGCGCGAGCTCAGCGCCGCGATCGCCGCGTCGCCTCAGGAGGCGACGCTCCACCTCATGCTGGGCCGCGTGTACGAGCGGATCGGCTTGAGGGATCTGGCGACGAGCGCGTTCGACGAGGCCGACGCGCTTTCGGGCCGGTAGGCTAATTAGCTTCGGACGCGGAGCGATTTCGGGTCGTACGGTGGCGTGAGCTGTGCGCGCGCCAGATGCCGCTCGCACGCAATCTCCAGTTCCCACCGGCCGCTCTCGATGAACGCGTCGGTCACGCCGTCGGCGTGCTCCACGTACCCCAGACCGATCGCGCGGCCGAACGTATGGCCGTACGCGCCGGACGTGATGCGGCCCACGAGCACGCTGTCACGCAAGATCGGCTCGTCGTGATAGAGCAGCGGCTCCGGATCCTCGAGCGTGAACACGACCAGACGGCGCGCGAGCGGCTTCTCGCGCTGGGCCAGGAGCACGTCGCGGCCGGTGAACGGCACGCGCTTGTCGAAGCGCACCGCGAAGCCGAGCCCGGCCTCGAGCGGCGTGTCCTCGCTGCCGAGGTCGTGGCCCCATGACCGGTACGCCTTCTCGATGCGCAGCGAATCCATCGCGTGATAGCCGGCGTGGCGCAGGCCGAGATCCTCGCCCGCGGCCACCAGCGCGTCGTACACGCCGGGCGCGTGGTCCGTCGGCACGTAGAGCTCCCAGCCGAGCTCGCCCACGTACGTCACGCGCGAGGCGCGCACGCGCCCGGCGCCGAGCCAGATCTCGCGCGACGTGAGATACGGGAACGCGCCGTTCGAAAGATCGGCGTCGGTGAGGCGCGCGAGCAACGCCCGCGAGCGCGGGCCCATCACGCCGAGCACGGCAGCGCCCGACGTCACGTCGGTCAGCACGACCCGCGCGTCGCGGGTCGCGCGCCGGATCCAGTCGGTGTCGTGCGTCGAGACGGAGGCGCCGGTGACGATGAAGTAGGCGTCGTCCGCGAGGCGCGTCACCGTGAGGTCGCACTCGATGCCGCCGTGCGCGTTGAGCATCTGCGTGTAGACGATGCGCCCGACGGGGACGTCCACGTCGTTCGCGCAGAGCCGCTGGAGCACGGCGACGGCGTCCGGGCCTTCGAGCCTGAGCTTGCAGAACGACGACTGGTCGAAGAGCCCGACCGCGTCGCGCACCGCGCGATGCTCTTCGGCCGAGTCGTCGAACCAGTTCTGACGTCCCCAGCTGTAGCGATACTCCGCGGGCGTGCCGCGCCTCGCGTACCAGTTGGCGCGCTCCCAGCCCATCACCGCGCCGAAGCACGCGCCGCGCGCGGCGAGCCGATCGTGCAGGACGCTCTTGCGGACGTCGCGCGCCGTCGCGGGCTGCTGGAAGGGCCAGTGCATGGCATAGAGGCGGCCGACCATCTCGACCGTGCGATCGTGCAGGTAACGCGGGTTCGTCTGGAACGGCGCCACCCGGCGAATGTCGACGTCCCACAGATCCATCGGCGGCTCGCCGCCGGCGATCCACTCCGCCACGGCCTTGCCCGCGCCCGCGCCGGACGCGATGCCGATGGAGTTGAAGCCGGCCGCGACGAAGAAGTTGCGGCACTCGGGCGCCTCGCCGAGGAGATAGCGGCCGTCCGGCGTGAAGCTCTCGGGCCCGTTCACGTGGCGGCGCACGGGTGCGAGCTCCATCGAGGGGATGCGAAGGATCGCCTGCTCCATCATGACCTGGAAGTGATCCCAGTCTTCGGGCAAGAGCGAGAACGCGAAGCTCTCGGGAATGCCCTGCATGCCCCACGGCTTCGCGACGGGCTCGAAGCCACCCATCAAGAGGCCGCCGACTTCCTCGCGGACGTAGATGTAGCCGTCGGGGTCGCGCAGCACCGGCAGGTCCGGCGTCACGCCGGCCATCGGCTCGGTCACGATGTAGAAGTGCTCGGAGGCGTGCAGCGGCACCGCGACGCCGGCGAGCCGGCCGAGATCGCGCGCCCACATCCCCGCGCAGTTGACGACGACCTCGCACGCGATGTCGCCCGCGACCGTGCTGACGCCGGCGACCGCGCCGCGGCGCACGTGGATGCCGGCGACGGCCGTGTTCTCGAGGATCGTCGCGCCGCCGAGCCTGGCGCCCTTCGCGAGCGCGAGCGTGGTGTCGATCGGATTCGTGCGGCCGTCGCGCGGCAGCCACAGGCCGCCGACGAGATCGTCGGTGCGGATCAGCGGCCACCGCTGTCCCGCTTCCTTCGGCGTGACGACCTCGACCTCCACGCCGAAGCACCGCGCCATCGACGCGAGGCGCTTGAGCTCGTGCATGCGCTCGGGGGTGCGCGCGAGGCTGACGCTGCCCGGCCGCCGGAAGCCCGTCGCCTGCCCGGTCTCCGCTTCCAGCGTCTCGTAGAGGTCGGCGCCGTACTTCGCGAGCCGCGTCAGGTTCTGCGTGGCGCGGAGCTGGCCGACGAGCCCGGCGGCGTGCCACGTGGTGCCGCACGAGATGTCGCGCCGCTCGAGCAGCACGACATCGCGCCAGCCGAGCTTCGTGAGGTGATAGGCGACGCTGCAGCCGGCGATGCCGCCGCCGACCACGACCACGCGCGCGTGCGAGGGAACGGTCACCACAACGCGGGCGCGATCTCGCGGGCGAGGAGCTCGAGGCTCTTCATCATCTTCGGCAGCGGGATCCCCCCGCCGGGGTTCGGCTCGACGATGACGCCGTCGAGATGCAGCTGGTCCTGCAGCTCGCGCAGGCGCTTGACGAGGCTGTCGGGGCTGCCGATCACCACGCGCTCGCGCAGGATGTGCTCGAGCGGCAGCGTCGCCAGGACGTCCGCCTGCGCGAGACGTTCTTCGGTCGTCACCGTGCCACTACCCGTACCGGTCCGCGCGAGCTGCGACTGGCGGCGAAAGTAGTAGACGACGGTGTCGCGCGACTCCTCGAGGGCCTCGGTGTCGGTGGCGGCGGCGTACAGCGGTATCCGAAGGTAGACGCTGCCCTCGCCGCGATGGCCGGCTGCGCGCCACGTCGCCTGGTACGACTCGATGTGGCCGCGGAGCACCGAGATGTCGGTGCCGCGCAGGCCGACGAAGATGTGGAGGCCGAGCTCCGCCGCGCGCGTGAACGAGTGGGGATTGAGCGCGGCGATCCGGACGGGCGGATGCGGCTGCTGGAGCGGCACGGGGCGGACCACGGCGTTGTCGACGTCGTAGTACGTGCCGTGGAAGTTGAACGGCTTGCCCTTCCAGGCCTCGCGCATCACCTCGAGCCCTTCCATGAGGCGTCCCTGGCTCTCCTCGTACGGCACGCCGAGCGCGTTGTACGAGCGCGGCGAGCCGCTGCGGCCGATCCCGAACTCGAAGCGGCCGCCGCTCAGGTGGTCGAGCGTCGCGACGTCCTCCGCGATGCTGAGCGGATTGCGCAGCGGCGTGACGTGCACCGCCGTGCCGACGCACATGCGGCGCGTCCGCGTGGCGATCGCCGCGGCGATCGTGAGCGGCGAGCAAAGAATGGAGCGCGTCGGCAGGAAGTGGATCTCGCCGAGCCAGATGCCGTCGAGGCCCCATTGCTCCGCGGCGTCGACGGTCTCCATGAGCTCCTGGAAGAAGTCGACGTCGGTCGCGCCTTCGCGCAGCTCCTCGAGGAAGAGCCCGATGTGCCGCATCACATCGCCAGGAAGCCGCCGTCCACCACCAACTCGGTGCCGGTGATGTACGAGGCTTCGTCGGAGGCGAGGAACAGCACGGCGTTGGCGACCTCTTCCACCTTGCCCTCACGCCGCATGGGCACGGTGGCGAGCACCTTCGCCCGCCACTCGGGATTCGCGGAGCCGACCGACGTGCGCATCGGCGGCATGAAGCCGGGGTGCACGGAGTTCACGCGGATGTTGTCGCGCGCCCACTGCACCGCGGCGGTCTTGGTCATGATGCGCACCGCGCCCTTCGACGCGTTGTACGCCATGTGCACGCCGAGCTGGCCGGCGAAGCCGGAGATCGACGAGATGTTGACGATGGCGCCGCCGCCCGCGCGCTTCATCGCGGGGTACGCGTGCTTCATGCCGAGGAACACGCCCTTGGCGTTGATGTCGAGCACGCGGTCCCACGCTTCGGTGCTGGTGAGGTCGGAGGTGTAGGTGCCGCTGATGCCGGCGTTGTTGACGAGGATGTCCACCTTGCCGAACTCGCGCTCGGTGGCCGCGACCAGCGCCTCCCACGCGCTCTCGCTGGTGACGTCGAGCTTCCGGAACCGCGCGGCGTCGCCGAGGCTCTTGGCGACGGCCTCGCCCTCGTCGTCGAGGATGTCGGCCACCATCACGCGCGCGCCCTCGCGCGCGAAGATCGTCGCCTCGCTGCGCCCCATGCCGCTCGCCCCGCCCGTCACGATCGCGACCTTGCCACTCAGCCTCATGTCTGCCTCCTGCGGAGGGCCCCATCTTACGGCAGACTGGGCGTCCGGAGGATCAGCCCATGGCGACACGGATCGGCGTGCTCGTGCCGGCCGGCAACCCCACCGTCGAGCCGGAGCTCTGCCGGATGGCACCGGCGTCGGTGACGCTGCACTTCACCCGGCTCGACTCGGGCGAAGGCACCCCCGGCGAGCTCGCGGGGATCGAGCAACGACTGCTCGTGTATCTCGACGCGCTCCCCGCGGCGGTGCCGCTGCTCGCGGCGGTACAGCCTGCGGTCGTCGTGCTCGCGCACACGTCCGTGAGCTACGCCCTGGGCTTCGCGCACGAGCCCGCGCTGATCGATCGGATGACGAAGCTCGCGGGATGCCCGGGAATCACCGCCTCGCGCGCGGTCCTCGCGGCCTTCGCGCATCTCGGCGTGCGGCGCATCGCGCTGGCGACACCGTACTCCGCGTCGATCGAGGCGCTCGGCGCCGCGTACTGGAAGGCCGCCGGCCTCGAGGTCGTCGCGCACCACCGCCTCGAGGGCGTCACGAACATCTACGAGGAGACGGAGGCGCGCGCCTACGCGCTGGGCCGCGCGACCGACACACGCGACGCGGACGCGCTGCTGATCAGCGGCACGGGGCTGCCGACGGCGGGGATCATCCAGCGGCTGGAAGACGAGATCGGCAAGCCGGTGGTGACGGGCCAGACCGCGGCATTGTGGAACGCGCTCCGCGTCGCCGGTGCCGAGGCGCGGGTGCGGGGCTACGGCCGCCTGCTCGCCGAGTGATCCAGCGGGTCCGCGCGCGACAGCACCGACGGCGGGATCGGGGACGTTCAGCGACTCGCCACGCGCGAGCCGGAATCATCGGCCTCCCGTCACCGGGAGGGTGTGGCCGGTGATGTAGCTCGCCTCGTCGGACGCCAGGAAGAGCACCGCGTTCGCCACTTCGACCGGAAGGCCGAGACGGCCGAGCGGCGTCATCTTCGACGGGCTGTACTCCACCGTGCGGTCGAGCTCCTTCAGGTTCGCGCCCGTCCGCTCGGTGTCGATGGGGCCCGGCGCCACCGCGTTGACGTTGATCCCGTACTGCGCGAGCTCGAGCGCGACGTCGCGGATGAAGCCGTGCACGCCCGCCTTCGCCGCGGAGTACGCGGAGCCGCCCGCGTAGTACGCGGTCCACGGGGTGCCCTCGCGCGCGCCCGACGAGATGCAGACGATCTTGCCGTAGCGCTGCGAGATCATGTGCGGCGCCGCCGCGCGCGTGCAGAGGAACGTCGAGCGCAGGTTCCACCGGATCGTGTGGTCCCACGCCTCCTCGGGCATCTCCCAGATCCGCGCGTTCTTCGCGCCGCCGACGACGTTGACCAGGATGTCGAGGCGGCCGAACCGCTCGACCGCGGTCTCGACCAGGCGCTTCGCCGATTCCGGCTCGGTGACGTCGCCCACGACGCCGACGACCGTCGCGCCCGTCTTCTGGAGCTCGAGGACCATTCGCTCGACGAGCGCGGCGTCGATGTCGCCGCCGATGACGCGCGCGCCCTCGGCGGCCAGGCGATCGGCGACCGCTCGCCCGATGCCCTGCCCGGCGCCGGTCACGACGGCGACGCGATCCTGGACGCGGCCGGCCACTAGGCCTCCAGGCCGATCGCGCGGGCGACGCGCTCGAGATGCAGCGTCGTGTCGCCGAAGTCGAGGCTCGCCGCCAGGATCCGCTTGTGGATCATGTGCAGCGGATGCTCGGCGCAGTAGCTGATCGCGCCGAAGATCTGGTGGGCGCGGCGCGCGACGGTCAGACAGGCTTCGCTCGCATACGCCTTCGCCGCGGCAACGTCGCTCGCGTCACATGCCGCGGCGTAGAGGAGGCCCCGCGCGGTGTCGACGTCGCGCACGAGGTCGGCGCACGCGTGCTGGATCGCCTGGTGGCCGCCGATCGGCCGGCCGCCCTGGACGCGGGTCTTCGCGTGCTCGACGCTCATCTCGAGAATGCGCCGCGCGGCGCCGACCATCTCGGCGGTGCGGGCGAGCGCGCCGGCCTCCAGCGCCGCGGCGACAGCGCCGGCCGTCACCGCGAGCCGATCGTCGGCGCCGATCTCGACGTCGTCGAATCTCACCTCGAACAGTGGATCGCCGCCGATCGCCTGGAGCGGCACGCGCGCGATGCCGCGGCGGTCACTCGGAAGCACGACGACGCCGTCACGGAGCACGACGACCAGATCGTCGGCAAGGTCCGCAGCGCCGACGAACAGCTTGCGTCCGGTGAGGCGGCCGCTCGCGGCTGTGAGCGTGAGCCCGGCCGGATCGAACGACCCGCGCTCCTCGACGAGCGCGACGGTCGCGATGCGATCGCCGGTTGCGAGCTCCGTCAGACGCCGCTGCTGCCGCGCACCACCCGCGAGGAGCAGCGATGTCGCGGCGACCGCGCTCGGCACGAAGGGGCCGGGCACCGCGGCGTAGCCGAGCTCTTCGACGAGCAGGATCACGTCGACGAGCGTGCCGTCGCTGCCGCCGACGCCGGACGAGATCAGCAATCCCGGCCAGCCCAGCTCCGCCATGCCGCGCCAGAGCTGGATCACATCGAGGCCGGCGCGCCGATCCGGCTCGATGGGACAGTGCCGGCGCAGATACTCGCGCGCCGTGGACACGAGGAGCTGTTGCGCGGACGACGGACGGAAGTCGATCATCGCGCGCCCGCCGGCAGGCCCAGGCCGCGCGTCGCCACGGTGGTACGAAGGACCTCCGCGGTGCCGCCGGCGATCGTGTGCCCGAGGCTCGTCAGGTACGCATGCGAGATCTCGCCATCCAGCTTCGCTTCCGGCGACCCGGCGCGCAGCGGCGCCCACATGCCCAGCAGATCCATGCCGAGGCGCGCGAGCTTCTGGCCGGTCTCGTCGGCCATGACCTTGGCGACGGCGGTCTCGTAGGTGATCGGCGCGCCGTCGCGGAACTGGCACGCCGCGCGATAGAAGAGCCAGCGCAACGCCGCGAGCTCGGTCGCCATCGCCGCCAGCCGCCGACGCAGCCCCGCGTCACGCGCGAGCGGCACGCCGTCGACGCGCGTCGTGTTCGCGTACTCGACGAGGCGATGCAGCACGCGCTCGAGGGCCGGCGCCTTGTAGAAGCGGCCCCAGAACCGGTCGGAGTCGAGCCCGTTGAGCAGCGCGACGAACCCTTCGCCTTCCGGACCGAACCGCAAGCCTTCGGGAACGCGCACCTCGTCGAGAAATACTTCGTAGTGGTAGACCTCGCCGGTGAGGCTCGTGATCGGGCGGATGTCCATGCCACGCGTGCCGTTCGGCACGACGAACATGCTGAAGCCGCGGCTGCGCCGCGCCTCGCGGCTCGTGCGCGTGAAGATCAGGCCGTGCGTCGCGATGCCGGCGTGACTGGACCAGATCTTGTGTCCGCGGATGACGTAGTCGTCGCCGTCCCGCCGCGCTTCGGTCTTCAGCGCGAGGAGATCGGAGCCCGCGTCGGGCTCGCTGTAGCCCTGCCAGAAGCTCGCTTCGCCGCGCGCGATCGCGGGGAGCACTTCGGTACGAAGCCGCTCGCTGCCGTACTCGATGATCGCGTCGGCGGTCTGCCAGATGCCGGGCAGCGGTCCGAACGGCGCGCCGGCGCGCGCCAGCTCCTCGAGGAGGACCAGCTTGAAGAACATCGGCCGCTCGTCGCCGCCGAACGCGCGCGGCCAGCACATGCGGATCCAGCCGCGCTCCGCGAGTGCCCGGATGAACGCCTTGGAGTTGGCGCCGGAGCCGTAGCCGGCGTCCATGCCGTCGATCGCGAACGTCGAGGGCGGACGGTCGCGGAGGAACCGGCGGACCTCCGCCGCGAAGGCCTGCTCGTCGGCGGTGAACGTGAAGTCCATCGCCGTTACCGGCGGATCGCCACCTTCCCGTCCTTGACGACCATCTTGATGCGCGCCGGGTCCTGCAGGATGCGGATGTCGGCGAGCGGGTCACCGTCGACGACGATGAGGTCCGCCCGCTTGCCCTTCACCAGCGTGCCGAGCTCCTGCTCGACGCCGAGACACTCCGCGGCGATCCCGGTCGCCGCCTGCAGCGCCTGCATCGGCGTGAGGCCGGCTTCGACGAGGCAGCGCAGCTCCCCCGCATTCGGCGGATGACCGTGGCCGCCGGCGTCGGTGCCGGCGACGACCTTCACGCCCTTCGCCATCGCGCGGCGGATGCTCTCGAGGTGATGCTCGCGGAGCGCGCGCGAGCGCTCCTTCACGTGAGGCGCTTTCGACTCGCTGTGGTACTCGTACACGAGCAGCGTCGGCACGAAGAAGATCCCCTTCTCCGCCATCATCGGAATGAAGTCGGGATCCTCGTCGAGATAGCAGCCGTGCTCGATCGAGTCCACGCCGCACTCGAGCGCGATGCGCAGCCCGGCGCCGCCGAGCGCGTGGCACATCACCTTGCGGCCGAGCGCGTGCGCCTCGTCGCACAGGGCCTGCATCTCGTCACGGTCGAACGCCTGGTCTCTCGGGCCGTGGCCCGCGCGCGAGCTGGCGCCGCCGGTCGTCGCGCACTTGATCACGTCGGCGCCCGAACGGACCATCGTGCGGACGACGCGCCGGACTTCGTCGACACCGTTCGCCACGCCGACGGGCAGCGCGGGGTCGTGC
This sequence comes from Candidatus Rokuibacteriota bacterium, assembly GCA_016866775.1. GTDB lineage: Bacteria > Methylomirabilota > Methylomirabilia > Rokubacteriales > CSP1-6 > VGLJ01. The sequence continues at coordinate 11,022 of VGLJ01000015.1, forward strand.
GGGATGATGCACTCGTGGCCCGACGGGCTCACGCGGTCGCCGATGCCGCCGATGGGCGAGATGATCGACACCGCGGTGTAGAGCCGCGGCCCCTTGATCAGACCTTCCTCGACCGCGGCGCGGAACCCGGCGTCGAGTCCGCCCGCGTCGCGCACGGCCGTGTAGCCCATCGCGAGCGTCCGCTCGATCGCCTGCGCGGTGCGCAGCGTGCGCGTGCTCGAGCGCTCGGCGAGTCCCCAGCGCGAGGCCAGCTCGTAGCCGTGCAGCGCCATGTGGTCGTGACAGTCGATGAGGCCGGGGAGCACCGTCATGCCGGACGCGTCGATGACGTCGTCGCGTCCGCCGGAGACGGCGCCGGGCGTGATCGCTTCGATGCGGCCGTCGTGGAGGGACATCGTGACGTCGCGCACGGGCGCGGCGCCGGTGCCGTCGATGAGCGTGCCTGCGCGAACGATGGTCATGAGCAGCTCCTTATATGCCTTTGGGCGCGAGTATAGCCCGGCGTCAGTAGCCTTTCGCGCGGTCGACCGTGTTCAGGAGCGGCTCGCCGGCGAGGAAGCGCCGGAGGTTCTCCGCGAAGAGGTCCGTGCACTTGTCGTCGTAGGTCGGGATGAAGCCGGAGACGTGCGGCGACACGAGGACGTTGTCGAGCGTGTAGAACGGATGGCCGTCGGGCGGCGGCTCCTGCGCGAAGACGTCGAGCGCCGCGCCGGCGATCCTCCGCTCGCGCAGCGCGTGCGTCAGCGCGGCCTCGTCGACGCTGCCGCCGCGGCCGACGTTGATGAAGTACGCGCTCGGCTTCATCGCCGCGAGCGCCGGGGCGCCGATCATCCGCTCCGTCTCCCGCGTCAGCGGCGCGGCCAGCACGACGACGTCCGAGCGCGCGAGCATATCGGTGAGCGTGTCCGGCGCGTACCACCCGTCGGGCAGGCGGCCGTCCGGGTCGCCGGTGCCGGGCAATGCGTAGCCCGTATCCACGCGCTGCGAGGGATCGCGCTTGCACGCGAGGATCGTCATCGCGAACGCGCTCTTCGCCATGCGCGCGAGCTCGCGACCGATGCTGCCGTACCCGATGATGCCGAGTGTCGTGCCGCGCACCTCGCTCGGCACGAACAGCGGCCACCGCCGCTCGTCGGGCGGCCAGCCGCCCTTGGCCTGCCACTCCACCATGCGCGGCACGCGGTGCGCGAGCGCGAGCAGCGCGGTGAGCGCGTACTCCGCCACGGTGGCGGCGTGCACGCCGCTCGTGGTCGTGAGTGCGATGCGCGTCTCGGCGAAGAGCGGATGGGCGGCGATCGTGTTGACGCCGGCCATGTGGAGCTGCACCCACCGGAGCTTCGGCGCGCGGGCGGTGTCGGCCGGCAGCGCATTGCCGTAGAGCACCGTCGTGTCCGCGTAGTCCGCCGCGCTCGGGTCGGCACGGGTCACGCGGACGCGCGGCGAGACGGCGCGCATCCGATCGAGCAGCGCGTCGCCGAACGGCATCGTGACGAGAACGTCGAGGATCGGAGCGGCCACGGCCGCTTATCCTAGCGCGGAGTGCTGCTAGAATCGCCGAGTGACTACTCCCACACTCGACATCATCACGAAGGTCCCCGAGCGCGCGATGGTCGTGTTCGCGCACCCCGACGACGCGGAGATCGGGTCCGGCGGCGTCATCGCGCGCTGGATCGCGGCGGGATGCGAAGTGACGTACGTCCTCTGCACGAACGGCAGCGCAGGCACCGCCGACCGGGCGCTGACCCCCGCGCAGCTCGCGGAGAAGCGCGCCGCGGAGCAGCGCGCGGCGGTGGACTTCATGGGCGTCAAGCATCTCGTGATGCTCGGGTATCCCGACGGCGGCCTCGAGCCGACGCGCGAGTTCCTCGCCGACGTCGTCCGCGCCATCCGCGCCTATCGCCCGCACACGGTGTTCACGCACGACCCGTATCGCATCAAGGGCTTCCAGCACCGCGACCATCGCGCGGTCGGCCTCACGACGACCGACGCGGTGTATCCGTTCGCGCGCGATCACCTGCACTTCCCCGACCAGATCACGGGCGAAGGGCTCGAGCCGCACAAGGTGCGCGAGCTCTGGTACTGGGGCATGGACGAGCCCGACGTGATCGTGGACGTCACGGACGGCGTCGACCAGCAGATCGCCGCGCTCATCCGGCACGAGAGCCAGGTGCCGGGCTTCAACGTGCCGAAGGGTGAGACCATCGGCAACCGCGTGAAGGCGCGCGCGCGGGAGCTCGCGAACGGGTACGCCTTCGAGTACGGTGCCGCGTTCCGCCGCCTCACCGCCCGGGGCTAGCATGCCGGCGCGCGCGGACGTCGTCGGCAGCCTGCTCCGCCCCGACTATCTGCGCGAGGCGCGCAGGGCAGCGCGCGAGGGCCGCCTCAGCGCGAGCGAGCTGCACGTCGTCGAGGATCGCGCGGTCCGCGAGGCCATCGCGCTGCAGGAGAACGCCGGTCTCGACGTGATCACCGACGGCGAGCTGCGACGCAGCTCGTGGGTCGTCACGATTCCGCTCCGCATGGAAGCGATTCCGCACGCGCCGCTCGCCGGGTTCGAGTTCCTGCCCGCTGACCTCGGCTGGTGGTCGTTGTGGAAGGAGCCCGACGGGCGCCCCGCGCGGGTGTGGCACGAGGCGCGCCGGCCGTTCGTGACGAAGCCGCTGACGGTCGTCCGCGACATCGTGGGCGCCGAATACGCCTTCCTCAAGGCGCACGGGCGCGCCCGCACGAAGTTCACGATCCCCGCGCCGAGCTGGCATCGCATCTTCTGGCATCCGGAGTATTCGCGCGCCGCGTATCCGGCGCCCGAGGACTTCCTACGCGCCGTCGCCGCGTACCTGCGGACGCACGTGGTGGAGAAGGTCGTCGCGCTCGGCGGCGACTACGTGCAGATGGACGCGCCGAACTACGCGCAGTGGCACGTCGACCCTGACAATCGTGCCGCCTTCGAGTCGTGGGGCCACGACATGGCGGCGGAGCTGATCGCGGACGCCGAGATCGACGACCTGGTGTTCGCGGGGATCTCGGGCATCACCAAGGCGATCCACGTCTGCCGCGGCAACGCGCCCGGCGGCCGGTGGCTGGCGAACGGCGGTTACGAGAGGATTGCTGCCGACGTCTTCCCTCGCCTCACGAACTACTCGCGCCTCCTCCTCGAGTTCGACACGCCGCGCGCCGGCGGCTTCGCGCCGCTGAAGCACGTCCGCGACGGCACGGAAGTGGTGCTCGGCCTGCTGACGACGAAGCAGGGCGCGCTGGAAGACGCCGAGTCGGTCGAGCGACGTGTTCACGAAGCCGCGAAGACCGTCGACCTCGCGCGCCTGGCGATCAGCCCTCAATGCGGCTTCGCGTCGGGCGAGGCCGGCAACCCGCTGACGCCGAGAGAACAGGACGCCAAGCTCCGCCGCGTGGCCGAGGTCGCCCACCGCGTCTGGGGCGGTTAGGACGCATCGCCGTCCAGCCAGCGCTGGAATCGGCGCCGATAGGCGGCCAGCATCTCGACTTGCCCGGTCATCTTCCAGTACAGAAGCCCGGACAGTAGCTCGAGCCCGAGCGCGACGTGGATCTCGTCCGGGCGATATGTCGTCGATCGCGTCACTTCGCTTCGCAGAGGAAGCTGTCGAGTCCCTTCGTGTGAACATGGACGTGGAGAACGGCCGCACTCAACTCGCCCAGGATCTCGTCGCGTTCCCGCACGGAACGCGGTCGCGCCTCAAGGCGCCGGATGAGACCGACCACGTTTTCGCATTCTTCACGTAACTCACGCAACAATGTCGCTGTTGTCGTTGAGCGCGGCTCTTTGGATTTTACGGTCTTCATCGCCTACCCCTCTGTCGTTTCCGCGCGCGTTCGATCCCTGATTCGAACGCTCTGATTTCGCGCTGCCAGTATGAAATCAGTCGCTCGTCCGGAGGATCCTTCCCCCGTTCCGCCAAGATCTTCATAACGTGTTCACGTAGCCGCTCACGCAAGCTCTCTTCCTGGCGTCGATAGCGCCGCTTGCCCACGCGATCGAAAGCCTACGATCCGTCGCCGTTACGCGAGGCCGTAAAGCCGCGCGCAGTTGTCCCACAGAATCTTGCGCTTCGACGCGTCCGCAACGCCGGCCAGCCCGACGAACTCATGGATCGCCGTCGGGAACAGCCCGTCGGAGTGCGGATAGTCGGTGGAGACGACGATGCGATCGTCGCCGATGGCCTCGATGACCTGGCGCAGCGGCTTCTCGTCCGCGTCGGTCGCCACCCAGCACTGACGCGCGAAGTACTCGCTCGGCATCATCGAGATCTTCACCTCGGATCCGGGCCCGAACTTCTCCCACGCCTCGTCGAGGCGCCACAGCCACCACGGCAGCCAGCCGGCCGTGCCTTCGAGGAACGCGCAGCGCAGGTGCCCATGCCGCTCGAGCACGCCGCCCGCGGCCATGCTGCCGAACGCCATCATCAGCTCGACGGGATTGCGGCCCGCCACGCCGATCACGCGGCCGTTCGGCGTGTCGAGGTAGCGCCGCGCGAGGTCGTCACGCAGCGACGACTGCCCGGTGGGATGGAAGCCGACGGGCACGCCGAGGTCCTCGATGGCGTCCCACAGCGGCTCGAGCGCGGGGTCGTGGATGTGCCGCCCGTTGATCGGGTTCGGGTTGCCGATCACCGCGATCGCGCCGAGCTCGCGCACCGCGCGGCGCGCTTCCGCGATCGCCCCGGGGATGTCGTGGAACGCGACCTGCGCCGCGAACCTGAGCCGCGACGGCGCGAAGCGGCAGTAGTCGTGCGTCCAGGTGTTGTGCGCGCGCGCGAGCGCGGAGGCGACCTGCGGATCGAGCTCGTCGTGCATCAGGACCTGGCGCCCGCGCGTGCCGTAGAGCACCGCGACGTCGATGCCTTCGATGTCCATCGCCTGCACGTGCGACTCGGCGTCGTAGCCGCGCGCGTGCGCGACCTTGTAGTGCGCGTGGCGCTCGAACGCCCGCTCCTGCAGCGAGCGGCCGACGACCGCGGTGTGCGGGCGCTTCGACATCTCGCCGATCTCGACGCTGCCGATCTTGATCACCGGCTGGTTCGGCGCGTTCACCGTGCCGCGCAGGAACTGCGGCGCGAACTTCTTGAAGGGCTCGTCGAGATATTTCAGCCAGAGATCGTCGGGCTCCATGGTGTGGAGGTCGCTGTCGAGCACGCGGAATCCCTGTTTCATCGGATCCTCACTGGTCGCGGGTGATGTGGAGCGGGACGCCGTGCGTCGTCGGCGCGGCGGCGACCGCGGCGCGGACGGCGTCCACGTCGGTCGCGATCATGTCGAGGGCGGCCATGCCTTCGAGGCCGCCGGCCTCCGCCACCGGCACGATCGAGAGCGCGCCGGGTCCGACGCGGAGCAGCGCGCGTCCGGCATCGCCGGAGCCGAGCTCGGGAAAGGCGAAGACGCGCTGGAACACGGCCGCGGTGTCGCGTGGATCCTTCGCGCCGATCACGAGCCGGGCCAGGCGCAGGGGCGAGTCATGACGGCTCGCGGCGCCGAACGGCGTCGCAAGCTCCACGAGCACGCCGGCGCACGCGCGCGGGTGCAGGAAGCCGATGCGCCCGGCGAGCCCGTCGCGCGGCGTCGCGTCGATCAGCTCGGCGCCCTTGTCCTTCGCGGCCGTGAGCTCGCGCGCGACGTCCGGCGTCTCGAAGCACACGTGGTGAAGCCCTTCGCCGTGGCGCGCGATGAATCGCGCCATCCCGCTCGCTCCGCCGATCGGCTCCAGCAGCTCGATCTCGCTGTCGCCCGCCGCGAGGAGCGCCGCGCGCACGCCCTGGTCCGCGATCTCCGCCTCCTTGACCAGCGGCAGACCGAGCACGTCGCGATAGAAGCGGCAGGCGTCCGCGAGACGTTCCACGGCGATGCCCACGTGATGGAGGCCGGTGATCATGCCGGGGTGAAGAGCCGCGCGAAGTCCCCGGCGGACAGCGGGCTCACGCCGGCGACCTCCGCGTTTTCCTCGACGTGCGCCGCGAGCCTCATGCCGACGAGCGCCGTGCCGATGCCCGGCGTCGAGCGCACGAACTGGATCGCGCGCTGGCCGTCGGTCTCGAGACCGGGCAGGAACTGCGCGACGACCGGCGGCAGGTTGCGCGTGAGCTGCCCCTGATAGACCGACGCCGACGCCATCACGTACACGCCGAGCCGTCGCGCCGCCTCGACGAGCGGCACGACCTCGCCGCCCACGCGCTGGTTCGCGCGGGTGAAGGCCTCGGTCATCGCGAGGTTGTACGGCGCCTGGATGACCTTGAAGTGGTGCTCGGCGCCGCCGGCTTCGCGCGCGACGCCGACCACGGCCTCGAGCGAGAGATGCCCCGGCGTGCCGGCATCCACGCGGTAGCCGTTCCACGTCGCCGTGCCGTACCGCGCGATGCGCCCGTCGCGCACCGCCTGCTCGAGTGCCTCGAACGCGCCGCGCAGGCGCGGAAAGAACGTGTCGGCGCCCAGCTCTTCGAGCTGCATCTCGGGGTTGTGGAGGTAGTACACGTCGAGCGCGGCCAGCCCGAGGTTCTTGCGCGAGCGGTCGATCTGGTCGGCGAGATAGCGCGGGCTCATGCAGTGCGCGCCGCCGACGACCTCGTCGGGCGTGACGATGCCCGGCTTCAGATACGTCTCGGTGAAGAACGTGCCCGCGTCGCGCGGCACCGCGCCGTCGAACGGGATGAAGCCGCCCTTCGTCGCGACGACGATCTCGTCGCGGGCCACGAGCCCGCGCCCGATCGCCTCCTCGAGCGCGGCGCCGATCGCGCGCTCGCTGCGCTGGAAGCGGTAGTTGATCGCGGTGTCGATGACGTTGATCCCGCGCTCGAGCGCGCGCGTGACCGCTTTCTGGTACTGCACGTCCGTCGCGGCGTCTTCCTTGCCGAGATAGGTCCCGATGCCCATCGACGACGTGCGCGGCCCGCCGTCGAGGCGCCGGAAGTGATCCGCCGGCAAGCGCCCGCCGATGCGCGAGGCGTAGCGCTCGGTGCCGGCGAACGTCGCCACGCCGGAAATCATGCCGTCATTATGCGGTACGGCTCACCCCTCGCGATAGACGAGGAGCACGAGCCCGACGGCGGTGAAGCACAGCGTCCACGCCCACCCCGCGGGTGCCGACGCCTCGGGCAAGCGCAGCTCGAGCCAGCGGCCCCAGCCCGCGAACGCGCCGAAGATGCCGAGCGGCGCGTGCGTCACCTCGGTGAGGAATTCCTGCTTCAGGTTGAACATCGCGTGCGAGTGCGTGAGCAGGAGCCCGCCGCCGACGGCGCACAGCAGCGGGAAGACGTAGCCCCACGGACGCACGCCCAGCCGGCCGGTGCGCACCGCCCACTCGAAGACGCCGAACGCCACGACCAGCAGCACGAAGAAGCGGTGCTGGAGGACGTCGGGCAGCATGAGGCTCTCCCAGAAGCTCGTCGGCCCGAGCGGCCATGCCTTCGGATCGTTGCGCACGAAGAGGAACGCCGCGAGGCCGAGGAACACGAGGGGCCAGTGACGCGCCCACCGCGCGCCGAGACGCTCGGCGATCGCGCCGAGGCCCATCAGGACCACGAAGAAGCCGGCCCAGTGATGGTTGTACTCCGACCACGCGCGCTCGATCGGCAGGCGCTCGTTGGGAATCGCCATCAACGGCTCGGCGGTGCGATTGAGCTCGGCCGCGGGCGGGCTGACGAGACGCGGCATCGCCGGCGTGAAGCGCCCGGCGACCTCCGCGACGGTCGCGCGGTCTTCGCGCACGTCGACCGCCGGCGGCAGCGACGTCAGCGACGCGGCGGCGAACAGCACGGTGATCGCGAGCCCGAGCTCGATCTCCACGTAGCGGCCGAGGCGGCCTTCGGGCCCCACGGCGGCGCGCGCCATCGCGAAGTTCGCCGAGGCGAAGGCGAGCGCGACGACGAAGAGCATGACCTTGCTGACGATCATCACGCCGTACGCGGTGCCGACGAAGGCGGCCCCGTCGCCGACGTAACCGATCGTGAGCCCGACGCCGGCGGCCACGAGCGTTCCGACCGAGACGAGCGCCATCCGCGAGAAGCGCTGCGTGAGGACGCCCCCGTCGTGACGTGTCACGCGCGCGGCGTACACGACGAGGTGCGCCAGGCCGCCGACCCAGACGGCGGCGGCCACCTGATGGAGCGCATCGAGGAGCAGCAGCAGCGCACGGCCCTCGACGCGCGCCACGGCATGGCTCAGCGCGGCCGAGGCGGCGACGAGCGCGACGGCGGCGACGGCGAGCGCACGCCACGCCGCGGCGCCGGCAGGCCGGCGCGCGAGCCGCCACGCCAGGAGCGCGATCCCCACGCCGAGCGCGGTGCGAACGATGGCGACGCGCGCGAACGCGGTCTCGAAGTACCGCGCGACGGGCCAGCCGCCGTGGGTGTCCGCGAGCGCGCCGAGCGCGACGGCCATGAGCGCGATCTGCGTCGCGGCCACGCCGAGCGCGGCGACGGCGATCCCGCGCAGCGCGAGCGCCGTCGCGCGATCCGGCTTGGCGTGCGGCTCCGCGCGGAGCACGAACCACGTCCACGCGACTCCGCCGAGCGCGAGGCTCGCGCACACGAGCGCGAGCCCTCTCAAGAGGACGTCGACAAACCCCGTCATGTGAACTCGCGGGCGCCCGGGCGCTCGAGCGCCCGCCCGCTCGGGTGTCGGCTCACCGGGTGGAGTCTCTCACGGTGAAGGTGAACCTTCCCGTCACCACGTGACCGTCCGTCGACAGGACCTGCCACTCCACGCGATAACGGCCGGGCGCGAGGGCGGGCATCCGCGCGGTGAGCCAGTCCGCGGCCCCGTCTTCAGCGGCGGGAAGGTCCCGCGCGGCTCCGCGCTCGTCGACGAGGCGAAGGCGCGAGAGGCGCTTCTCGATGCGATTGTTGAAGCGCAGGCGCAGCTCGCGCGGCGACGCCTCGACCGTGCTGTTCGCGGCGGGCGACGCTTCCATGAGGAGCGAGTGGGCGGCGAGCGGCGCGGCGACGAGAACGAGCCACAGACCGAGGACGGGCGCCAGACGCCGGCGCATCAGCGCCAGTCGTCGAGGACGAGGTGCGTCGGGTCCTCGTAATCCTCCTGCTTGCCACGCTGCATGCGCACCATCGTGAACTCGATCTGGTAGCCGAGCCGCACGAGCGTGCTGTACGCCGCGTGGTACTTCGTGTACACGGGCAGGATCACGCGCGCGAGGCCGGCCTCCTGCGCCAGCTCCTCGAGCGCGCCCACGAAGTGCTCGAGGTGCTCCACCTTCTTCTGCTGCGGATCGATGGCGAGGTACTTCACGTAGAGCGCGCCCGCGGGCGCCTCGCTCACGCCGGGCGCGTGATAGACGGCGAAGCCGAGCAGGTCCTTCCCGCGCTCGAGGAGCAGCGTGTCGCCGAGAGCCAGGCCGTCCACGATCTCGATCTCCTTCGCGAGGTCGAGGCCGCGGCACACGGCGTTGGTGATGCGGTGCAGCCGTTGCAGCGTCGCCTTCTTCTTCGCCTCCTCGAGGCTGGAGAACTTGCGCACGGTCACGCCCGGCTGCCGCAGCGGCGGCTTGAGCGCGGGCGCGTTGACCGCGGGCCGCGGCGCGGGCATGCGATCCAGGACGCGCGTCATCACCGCCGTGAGGTCCTTCGGCCGGTAGCCGAAGCGGTGATAGAGCAAGAGGTGCTTCGGGCTCGTGGGATAGGTCACGGTGCCGTGGAGCGCGACCTTGTTCTCCTCGAAGAACTCCTCGACGGCGCGGATGAGCTGCTGGCCGATCGTCTGGTTCTGGTAGTTCGTCAGCACGGCGACGGGCCCCATGAGCCCCACGGAGCCCCAGTTCACCGCGAGCGCGGTGCCGACGATCTTGGCGTTGTCTTCCTCGGCGACGAAGCAGCCCCACGGCTCCATGAGCCAGCGGTGGTGCACGTACTGCGCGCCGCCGAACGCCTGCCGCGGGCGCGTGCCGAGCTGCCGCTCGAGGAAGTCGGCGAAGGTCTGCTCGATGACGTCACGGATGCGGGAGAGATCGCCCTTCTTGACGCGCCGGATCTGGACCTTGGACGCTCGCCCCTGCGAGTCGAGCCCGGCCCGATCGACGGTCGCCCTCACTCGCGGACGCCTGCGAGATCTTCCAGCAGCGTGATGATCCCGGAGTGGTCGAGGCCGCCCCCACCTTTCACGCGGAGCGCGTTGAAGAGCTCTTGCACGACCGCCGTCGCGGGCAGCGGGACGCCCAGCTCGCGCGCCGACTCCATGATCAGCCCGAGGTCCTTGGAGTGGAGGTCGATCTTGAAGCCGGGCTTGTACGTGTCGCCCACGTAGTTCGGCTTCTTCTGCTCGAGGCACTTCGAGCCCGCGAGACCGCCGGCGAGCGCGGTGAGCGTGAGCTCGCGATCGAGGCCCGCCTTCTTCGCGAGCGTCAGCGCTTCGGCGAGCGCCACCAGGTTGCCGGCCACGATGATCTGGTTCGCGAGCTTGGTGAAGCCGCCGAAGCCGAGCGGGCCGAGCAGCGTGATGGTCTTGCCCATCGCCTGGAAGATCGGCAGCGCGTGGTCGAAGACCGCCTTGTCGCCGCCGACCATGATCGACAGCGCGGCGTTGATCGCGCCCTGCTCGCCGCCCGAGACGGGCGCGTCGAGCATCTTCACGCCCTTGGCCGCGAGCGCCTTGCCGACCTTCTGCGAGACGATCGGCGAGATCGTCGACATGTCGACGTAGGTCAGTCCCACCGGGGCACCTTCGATGATGCCGTTCGGACCGAGCGCGACCAGATCCACGTCGGGCGAGTTCGGCAGCATCGTGATGAGCACGTCGCACTGGCCGGCCACGTCGCGCGGAGAGCCGGCCGTTTTCGCGCCGGCGCCGGCGAGCTCGTCGACGGGGCCGCGGCTCCTGCTATGGACGACGAGCGCGTAGCCGGCCTTGAGGAGATTCTTGGCCATGGGGCGGCCCATGATCCCAAGACCAATGAATCCAATAACTTGCGCCATGTTTCCCCCAAAAAATCGCGCCAACAAATAGCATGCCGACTGGCGGCCGGTCAAATGGTCTTGTCGCGGAGCTCCCGCGTCCGGTCCTCGAGCAGCGCGTCGAGCCGCTCCTGACGCACGTGGATCTCGTGCGCCATGCGCTGGAACACGCGCGCGAGCTGGCCGAGCGCGTCGGGACGCGCGGCGACGGCATCCAGGCTCGACGGATCGAACGCGTCCATCTCCACCGCGATGGCCGCGGCGGTCACGTCGGCGAGCGCGTTCAGATACGCGAGCTCCTGGTCGCGCAGACGCTTGCGGGTGAGCGCGCCCGCGACGCGAGCGTTGAGCAGCACCGCGTTGCAGGGCTTGTGGAGGTAGTCCTCGGCGCCGAGCTGCAGGCAGCGCACGGCGCTCCCGAGATCGTCGAGCGCCGAGAGCACGACGACCGGAATCTCGCGCCACGCCGGATGGTCCTTGAGACGCTCGAGCGTTCGATACCCGTCCATCACGGGCATGTGCATGTCGAGCAGGATCACGTCGGGGCGGCGCGCGTCGAGAATCTCCAGCGCCTGGGCGCCGTGCTCGGCCTCGATGGTCTCGTGCCCGAGGTGCGTCAGGTAGCGCCGCAGCAGCTCGCGATGCTCGGGGTCGTCGTCCACGATCATCACGGCGCCGCGCTCGGTCGCCGGCGGCGCCTGCCGCTCGGCCGCGACGGGCGGCGCCTCGACGGCGGACGCGGGCGCCGGTACGGCCGCTGACGTGGGCGCGGGCGGCGCCGCAGGCGGAGGCGCGGGCGGCGTGGTGGTGAGCGAGCGGTTCACGATGCGGAAGATCGCCTGCGCGTGCTCGCGGACCTGCCGCAGACGCGCCACGAATGGCGGCGGCGTCTCCTCCTCGAGCAGCAGCTCGCTGTAGCCGATCACGTGGTTCAGCGGCGTGTTGAGCTCGTGCCGGACACCCGAGCGCGCGAACAGCTCCACGAGCGGCGCCGGGTCCTGCATGAGCAGCGCGAGCAGACGCTTGAGCCGGAGCGACGCCCCGTGGATCCGCACGAGGTCGGCCTGGTGGACGCGCTCCAGATCGACGCCCTCCGCCACCGCGCGCGCGAGCCCGGCGAGCGTCTCCGCGAGCTGCCGGCGGTGCTCGGCCTCCTCCAGGAGCTGCTGCTTCTCGATGGCCATCGAGGCCTGGTGGGCGAGCGAGGTGAGCAGGCCGACCTCGGCCTGGGTGAAGTCGTGCGCCTCCGTGAATCCCACCGCGAGCACGCCGTAGGTCGTGTCGCCGGTGAGGAGCGGGACCGCGAGCGTGCCGTGCGTGACGCCCGAACGGACGGCGTCGGTGGTCGCGGCGTCCCGGTACTTGAGCCGCTCGGACGTCATGTCGCGGAACCAGACCGCGGTGCGCTCGGCGAAGGCGCGTCCGGTGAGTCCCTCGCCGGGCCGGATCACGGCACCCCGGATCGCGACCGGAAGGTTGACGCCGCGGACGGGCACGAGGCCCTCCCGGGCATGATCGTAGCGCAGCACGGCGGCGGAGTCGCAGCCGAGCAGACCGACCGTGTGCGTGACCACGTGCTCGAGGACCTGGTCCATGTCGCGCGCCGCCGCGAGCGCCGCGGTCGCCTCGTAGAGCCGCGTGGCCTCGCGCTCGCGCTGCTTGCGATCGGTGATGTCGAGGATGCTGCCGACGAGGCCGCCGAGGCTGCCGTCGGGAAGGAAGAACGCCGCCTTGTAGAAGATGACGTCGTGGCGCGAGCCGTCCGCGTAGAGGACGTTGGCTCCGTACGTCTGCGTGCCGCGTGCCTCGAACAGCGCCACGTCCGCCTTGTGGTAGACCTCCGCGAGGTCGCGTGGCGAGAGGTCGAACACCGACTTCCCGATGATCTCCTCGCGGCTCTTGCCGAGGTACCCGAGGAACGCCGCGTTGCAGCCGCGGTAGACGCCCTGCGAGTCCTTGTAGAAGGTCGGCGTGGGAATGGAGTCGATGACCGCGTGGAGCTTGTGGAGCTCCTTCGCCACGCGCTCTTCGCTCGCGCGCAGCGCCCGCTCGGCCTCGCGGCGCCGCGCGCGGATGCGCTCGATCGTCAGCGCGATCGTGCAGACGTACATGTTCGTGAGCCAGATGATCGCGACCTTTCCGGCTTCCGAGCTCCACGAGAGCGGCCGGCCCTCGACGCCGACCATGTAGACGATGAGCCCGGCGTACGTCGCGACCGAGAGATGCGCGTAGACCAGGACCCGCCGGAAGCCCGACGGCGACTGGTCGATGGCGCGGATGATCATCAGGAAGGCGAGCCAGCTCCGCTCGCCCCCGGTGCCGTAGATCGCGAACGCCCACATCGGCAAGTCGATGGCGAAGAAGATGTCGTTGATGCGGGCGATCTTGGGGTGACGCGCGACCTTGGCGAGGAACGCCGCGACCAACAGCGCGTACCCCAGGAGAACCCCGGCGACGACCGCGGACCACGCCAGGGGGGAGCTCGGGCATCACGACGGCGTTGTGGACGAAAACGATGAGGGAGAGCAGGGCCATGCCTATGAACCGGGCACGGGCCACCTGCATCACGTCGAACGGGGGCCGGACGACTGCCATTAGCTCCCCGTTACTACCGTGTTACGGGCCCATCGTGGCTACGTCTGGAGGAAGCCCTCCCGGACTATTTCCTCCCCCAGAAGACGGGCACGAGCCAGCCGGCGCCAAGGGCCTTGAGGGTCTCGGGCTTCGGCCTGGTCGTCTTCCGGTCGTAGCCGATCTCCGCGTAGAAGACGTTCAGCATCTTCTCCCACTGCTCAGAGATGGCGATCCCCTTGCCCGGCCCGTCGACCGGGGTCGAGCCGTAGCGCTTGGACGGGTAGTCGGTCTCCGGCCCGAGGCCGCAGCGCAGGAGCACCGCCCGCAGGATGGCCGCCGTGCGGCGGCCGAAGCGCATGGCCTCGTCGACGGTCATGCGCCAGCCCGTGGCGGCGTTGACGGCGCGGACGAGGCTGTCCAGACGCGTCCGGGTCGTGAAGATGCAGGCGCCGAGCGAGTCCTCGAAGTGCCGGCGGCCGCGCATGCCCGCGACCATCTTGGCCACCTGCTCGCCGTCGTACGGATTGATGCGCGCGGGAAGCCCGAGCTCTGTCGGGTGGACCGGGTTGCCCGTCTCCATCGTCGCGTCGGCCGACGTGCACGTGTCGAGCATCTCTTCCCAGCGGTTGCGATGGTCGTGGCCGCGCGGCACCGCGCCCTTCGCCGTGTAGATCGCGCAGTCCTTCGCGGGGCCGCCGACCTTCTCGGCCGCGCGCTTGGTGCCCTCGGCCAGGATGTTTCCGAAGCCCTTGCGGCGCGACACGATGTCGATGAGCTGGCGAATGCCCTTCGCGTCACCCCACTTGAGCTCGAAGCCGAGCTGCTCCCTGGTGATGTAGCCCTTCTCCATGCACTCCATCACCCAGCCGCAGAGCCAGCCCCACTCGTTCACGTCGAGGCACGCGCGGTCGAGCTCGGTGTTGAGCCACGACACGCTCTCGGGATCGGTGAGCCCGATCGTCCAGCCGGCGCCGGACCAGCCTTCGTACTCCGGCTCGTCGACGATCTTCCCCTTGTGCTCGCCGCTCCGGATGATCTGCATGTGGCAGTGATGCATGCCGCACGCGTTGCACTGATGCCCGCGATGGTCGAAGCCCTCGCGCAGCCGCGGCGCCTCCCAGCGCGTCAGGTCCTCGCTGGTCAGGCTCGTCGTGTAGTTCTTGATCGGCAGCGCGCCGATCTTGTAGAGGTTCGTCACGCCGGGCAGCGTGCCGTACTCGTAGAGCGAGCGTGCCGACGGATCCGTCTTCAGGTCGTGCGCGATGTCGTCGGCGGCCTGGATCAGGCCGCGCGGGTCGGCGGCGCGCAGCGCCTTCGTGCCCTTCACGATCGCCACGGCCTTCAGCTTCTTCTTGCCCATCACCGCGCCGCAGCCGTTCTTCGACGCGACGTGACCGAAGTCGCCCTGGATGGCGGCGAACTTCACGAGGTTCTCGCCGGCCGGGCCGATCGAGTACACGCTGAGGGCGTGGCCGCCGGTCTTGAGCTCCGCGTTCAGCGCGTATTGCGTCTCCCACGTGTCCTTGCCGACGAGCCCGCTCGCGTCGCGCAGCTCGATCACGTCGTCGTGGATGTAGAGGTACTTCCACGTCTTCGACTGCCCCTGGACGACGATGGCGTCGTAGCCGGAGTACTTGAGGTTGGTGCCGAAGAAGCCGTTGGCCTGCGTCGACGTCGGCCCGTTCGTGCCGGGGCCGATCGTGATGACCGTGAGACCGCCCGTGCCCCACACCGGCAGCCCGGCGAGCGGACCGGTCGCCAGCACGAGCCGGTTCTCCGGGTCGTCCCAGCTCGCGTTCTTCTTCCCCTTCGCCGTTTCCTTGTAGAGGATCATGGCGCCGAGCCCGATGCCGCCGATGAGGTCGCGCATCTGATCGGCGCCCCACGGCTCGGCCCAGCATCTACCGCCCGTCATGTCGACGCGCAGGAGCGTGCCGGCATAGCCGCCGGGGAGCGGCGCCTGGGTCGCGGTCTTCTTCTTCGCCTTCGCTGCGGTCAGGGTCGTCATACGGCCACCGGGCTGTCGCCGGGCGCCTTCGACGGGCGGCCCAGGACGGTTTCGAGGAGCAACGTGCCGGTCGTGCGTGACGCGATGAACGCCGGCTTGATGTCGAACGGGTTGCGCTCGAGGTGCGCTTTCCACCGGCCGAGCGAGACGCCGGTCTGCACGAGGCCCTTCAGCATGCCGACGTCGTTCGTCGTCCAGATGTCGCTCGACGGGCCGAGGATGATCGCGCCGGTCAGCCGGTCGCCGCGGAAGAGCAGCTTGCGGTACGCCGGGCGGTCCTTGCGCAGCCCCGTGATCGTCTCAGCCTTCGCGTCTTCCCACGCGCCGAACGACGCGACGTCGAGGTGGCAGACCTCGACGATGTTCGCGAGCAGGCTGCCGCGGTAGCGCACGTTCTTCCCCGCCATGTTGGCGCCGACCACGCGCCCGTGCTCCTGCGCCGTCGGCTCGATGGCGTGCACCGCGGCCTCGCCCGTGACGACGTCCTTGCCCTCGGCGACGTCCCCGGCGCCGTAGACGTTCGGGACGTTCGAGCGCAGCTGGTCGTCGACGACGATCGCCCGCTTGATCGCGATGCCGGAGTCCTTCAGCCACTCGAGGTTCGTGCGGATGCCCGTCGCCATGATGACGACGTCACCGGCGATGTCCCCGCCCGACTTGAAGCGCAGGCGCTTCTTGCCTTTCGCGTCCTCGATCCCCGTCACCGCGCTGTTGGTCCGGATCGTGACGCCGCGCTTCTGCAGCCACTCCTGCACGAGCGCCGCCCCGGCGTCGTCCACCATGCGCGGCAGGATGCGCGGCGCGATCTCGACGATCGTCAGCTTTGCGCCCAGCGCCAGGATCGAGTTCAGGATCGTGAACGCGATGAAGCCGGCGCCGACCATGACCACGTGCGTGCCGGCCTGGACCTGCGCGATGACCCCGCGCGCTTCCTCGAGCGTCCAGAACGAGTGGACACCCTTGCCGTCGGCGCCGGGCACCGGGGCCCGCACGGGCGAGGAGCCCGTGGCGATCAGGCAGTCGTCGTACTCGACCCTGGTGCCGTCGTCCAGGGTGCAGGTGTTCGACTTGATGTCGAGGTTGGTGGCGCGCCGGCCGAGGTGCGTCTTCACCTGCCACTGCCCGAGCACGGCCGCGGTCGCCGTGAACACGTGCGACTCCGCGATCGAGCGGTCCAGGTAGTACGGCAGCACCATCCGCGAGTACGGCCGCTCGGCGCTGACGAGCGTGATCTCCGACTTCTCCTGCTCCTCTTCCCGGATCGTCCGGATCGCGTTGATGCCCGCGGTGCCGCCGCCGATGATCAGATGGCGCACCGGCATCAGACGACCCTCCCGTCACCCAGTAAGCGCACGCCGCGCTCGGCGGCGAAGTCCGCGAGCCAGTCGGCCGTCGCCACCTCTTCGTAGGTGATCGCCGCGGTCGGGCACGCGTCCGCGCAGGCAGGATCGCCGCCGCAGAGGTTGCACTTGAACGCCTTGCGGGTCGACGTGTCGTAGAACATCGTCCCGTACGGGCAGGCGATCGTGCAGAGCTTGCAGCCCACGCACGTGTCGTCCATCACGTCCTTCGCGCCGGCGGCGTTGATGGTGATGGCGCCGACGGGGCACGCGGTCATGCACCAGCCCTCCGCGCACTGCGTGCACGTGTAGGGCGCGTACGACGTGTGGCCCTCGAAGGGCGACACGCGGATGACCGACTTCGCCGGCTGGAACTCGCCGGTCTGC
Organism: Candidatus Rokuibacteriota bacterium; assembly: GCA_016866775.1. Lineage (GTDB taxonomy): Bacteria > Methylomirabilota > Methylomirabilia > Rokubacteriales > CSP1-6 > VGLJ01. Next base: position 28,256 of record VGLJ01000015.1, read on the forward strand.
ATGTACGAGCACGCGATCTCGCAGCGGAGACAGCCGGTGCAGCGCGTGGGGTGGATCTTGAGGACGCGGGTCGGGAGCGCGGTCAGGGTCGCCATCTCACCGTTTCTTTCGTGGGGTGCGCTTCGCGGGTCGTCCGTTCGTCTCGAGGCCGTCGATGAACTGGTCGAGCGGGATCGCCGCCATCGTCATCCCGTGCACGCCGCCGCGCGCGCCGAGCTCGACCGAGATCCGGGAGATGGCGGCGTTGCTCGGCGCGTCGATGACCGTGACGAAGTCGTAAGGACCGAGGACGGCGTACTGCGCGACCACACGGGCGCCCATGCGCTGGACGTCGGCGTTGACCTTCTTGATCCAGCCGGGGCGCTCGCGGAGGACTTTGCGCCCCGATTCGGAGAGCGTGCTGAGCATGACGTACAGACCCATGCGACGAGCGCCTCCTTGACTATGGCGATTGCGGAGCAGCGAGCGCGAGTATAGCAAAGGCGCTGAGCTTCGCGAGCGCCTCGGCGCACATGTCGAGCATGGAGAACTGCGCGAACGCGTGCAGGCCGTCCTCGTAGACGTGCAGCTCGGTCCGCACGCCGGCCTTCTCGAGCGCGGCGGCGAAGAGGCGCGAGTCGTCGAGCAGCGGATCGAGCGTGCCGACGACGAGGATCGAGGGCGGAAAGTGGTGGAGATCGCCGACGAGCGGATTGAGATACGGATCCTCGGCGCGGCCGCGGTCGCCGACGTAGTGGTCCTTGAACCAGTCCATCACGTGCCGGGACAGCACGAGGTCGCGCGTGCCCCACGCCGTGATCGCCGGCGTGTCCTCGTGCGTGAACCGCCCGTAGAGGAGCAAGACGGCGCGGAAGCGGACCGGCGCCCGGTCGTCGCGCAGCGTCAGGATCGTCGCCGCGCTGAGATTCGCGCCGGCGGAGTCGCCGCCGATGAGGAGACGTGCCGGGTCGGTGCCGAGCTCGCGCGCGTGCGCGCCGAGCCAGCGTGAAGCGTCGACGCAGTCGTCGAGGCCCGCGGGATACGGGTGCTCGGGCGCGAGCGCGTAGTGGAGCGAGAGGACACGCGCGCCGATGCCGGCCGCCAGCTCGCGGGTGAGGCGGTCGTGGGTGTCCGGGCTGCCGATGACGAAGCCGCCGCCGTGGAGATAGAGGAGGCCTGGACTGGCGGCGCCGGCGTTGCGCGGGACGTAGAGCCGCGCGGGGATCGCGCCGCGGCGACCCGGGATCGTGAGGTCGCGCCGCTCCGCCATCTCGGGGCCGCCGTGGTTCAGCATCGCGAAGAACGCGTCGCCGCGGCGGCGCGCCTCGGCCACCGGAAGCTGCCACATCCGCGGCGCGTCGGCGGGGATCGCCGCGCGCATCATCGCGATCAAGCCCTGCACCTGAGCGTTCACATGGCCTCCTCGAGCGTCTGCTATTAATACCGTATGAGCACCGGCACGGAGCGCCACGAGTTCCAGACCGAGGTCCGCGAGCTGTTGGACCTCATGATCCACTCGCTCTACTCGCACAAGGACATCTTCCTGCGCGAGCTCATCTCGAACGCGTCCGACGCGCTGGACAAGCTCCGGTTCGAGATGCTGAGCCGGCCGGAGCTCACGCCCGAGGGCGAGCTCGAGATCCGCCTCGAGGCCGACAAGGACGCGCGCACGCTGTCCGTGCACGACAACGGCATCGGCATGAGCCGGGACGAGGTCGTCGCGAACATCGGCACGATCGCCCGCTCGGGCACGCGCGAGTTCCTGCGCGCCATGCACGACTCGGCAGCCGCGGAGGGCCCGGATTCACTCCGGGACCGGAGCGTGGGGGGCTTGGGGGGCGCGTCTCGCGCCCCCCAAGAAATGATCGGACAGTTCGGCGTGGGGTTCTATTCGAGCTTCATGGTGGCCGATCGGATCACCCTCGTCACCCGTCGCGCCGGCGAGGCGACGGCGACCCGCTGGGAGTCGACCGGCGACGGCTACACGCTCGACGATGCCGAGCGCGTGAGTGCGGGCACGACCGTGACGCTCCACCTCAAGCCGAAGGACGAGGAGGACGGGCTCAAGGACTATACCGACGCGCTCACCCTCAAGGACATCGTGAAGCGCTACTCGGACTTCGTGACGTATCCGATCCGATTGAAGGCCGAGACGCTCAACTCGATGAAGGCGATCTGGGCCCGCGGCAAGGACGAGATCACCGAGGAGGAGCATCGCGAGTTCTACAAGCACATCAGCCACGACTGGAACGACCCGCTCGAGCACATCAGCGTGCACGTCGAGGGGAACTTCGAGGCGCGCGCGCTGCTCTACATCCCGTCGAAGGCTCCGTTCGACCTCCACATGCGCGACGGCGTCCACCGCGGCCTGCAGCTTTTCGTCAAGCGCGTCTTCATCATGGACGACTGGCGCGAGCTGCTGCCGCCGTATCTCCGCTTCGTCCGCGGCGTCGTCGCGTCGGACGACCTCTCGCTGAACGTCTCGCGCGAGATCCTCCAGAAGGACCGGCAGGTCCAGGCGATCAAGCGCCATCTCGTTCGCCGGATCCTCGCCGCCCTCAAGGAGATGAAGGAGCAGCGGCCCGAGACGTACGGGACGTTCTGGACGGAGTTCGGCGCCGTGCTGAAGGAAGGCATGATCTCGTTCGAGGACAGCCACGACAAGATCCTCGACCTCGTGCTGGCGCCGTCGACGGAGAGTGCCCCGCCGATCGGCCTCAAGGACTACGTGGCCCGCATGAAGGACGGGCAGGACGCGATCTATTACATGACCGGCACGTCGCGCGACGCCGCGGCGCGGTCGCCCCACCTCGAAGCCTTCCGCGCGCGCGGGTGGGAGGTGCTCTTCTTCGTCGATCCGGTCGACGAGCTGTGGTTGCGCCTGCCGCGCCAGTTCGAGGGCAAGACACTCGTCTCGGCGGCGACGAGCGACCTGAAGATCGGGACGGACGAGGAAAAGGCGCGCGAGGAAGAGGCGCGCAAGGCGAGCGAGGAGAGTCTCAAGGACGTGCTCCTGGCGCTGCGCGCGGCGTTGCAGGACGAGGTGAAGGACGTCCGGCTCTCGACGCGTCTCACGGAATCACCCGCGTGCCTCGTCGGCGACGCCGGCGATCTCTCACCGCAGATGCAGGAGCTGCTCCGCCGCGCCGGTCAGGAGGTCCCGAAGGTCAAGCGCGTGCTCGAGCTGAACCCGAACCATCAGGTGATGACGAAGCTCCGTCAGCTCCACGCGCTGGATGCGAAGGATCCTCGACTTGCGATGTATGCGGAGCTCCTCTACGGCCAGGCGCTCCTCGCGGAAGGCGGCGCGCTCCCCGACCCTGCGGCGTTCAGCCGCCGCCTGACGGAGTTGATGTTGCAAACGTAGAGAGATGAGGCGTTCGAGCGCCGGCTTCGCCGACGCAATCGGTCATGTCCCCCGGGGGGACACCCATGCGGCCATGAAAATCGGGGCGTAGCATAACGCTGCGTCAGGGAGCCGGAGACGTCGAAATTGGAACTGGTGCCCTCGAACCCGAGGCGCAATCTGACGTAGGAGCCTTTCGGCACCCCGCAATGTTGCCCCGGAGCACGCAGAGCAAACTCGCCCCCACCGAAGCTCCTGCGGCCCCTGACGACACGGGCGATCGAAGGCGGCGATGGACCGGGTGATGGAACGCTGCGCCGGCCTGGATGTGCATCGCGATAGTGTGGCGGTCTGTGTGCGGGTGCCCGGCCCGCGCGGAGAGCGGGGCCAGCATGCCCGCACCTTCGGCACCACCACCGCCGATCTGCTCGCCCTGCGCGATTGGCTGGAGGCCCTGGGCGTGACCCACGTCGCCATGGAGAGCACGGGCGTGTACTGGAAACCGGTGTACTACGTGCTGGAGGACACCTTCGAGTGTCTGCTCGTCAATGCCGTCCACCTCACGCACGTCCCCGGCCGCAAGACCGACGTGCAGGACTGCGTGTGGATCGCCCAGGTGCTGGAGCACGGGCTGCTGCGGGGCAGCTTCGTGCCGCCCCCCCCTGATTCGCGATCTGCGCGATCTCACGCGCTACCGCCGCGTCCTCACGGACGAGCGCACGCGCGAAGCCAATCGCTTGCACAAGTTGCTGCAGGGCGCGGGCATCAAACTCGCCTCCGTGGCCTCCGACGTGCTCGGCGTATCGGGCCGCGCGATGCTCGCGGCGCTCGTGCAGGGCACGACGGACCCCGCCGTGCTCGCCGACCTCGCCCGCGGCAAACTGCGCCGCAAGCTTCCCGCGCTCCGCCAAGCCCTCGCGGGCCGCTCCCGAGCGCATCACGCCTTCCTCGGCGGTCAGATCCTCGCCCACCTCGACTATCTCGATGAGGCCCTCGACACGCTCACCGAGCAGATCGGCGCGCTCCTCGCCCCTTTCGCGCAGGGGATCGAGCGGCTGGACACCATTCCGGGCTTCAGCCGCCAGACCGCTGAAGAAGTCGTGGCCGAGGTCGGGTTCGACATGACCGTCTTCCCGACTGATCGCCACGTCAGCAGCTGGACGGGCCTCTGTCCCGGCCACAACGAAAGTGCGGGCAAGCGCCGCTCGGGCCGCACCCGCAAAGGCAACCGCTGGCTGCGCCGCACGCTGGTGCTCGCCGCCCACGGCGCCCGCCGCACGCGCGGCACGGCGCTGGCGGCCCGCTACCAACGCATTGCCCGCCACCGCGGGGAGAAGAAAGCGCTCGTCGCAGTCGCCCACGCACTCCTCATCACCGCCTACCACGTCATCAAGGAGCAGGCGACCTACCGAGAACTCGGCTTCGATTACAACGACCGACGCGACGCGGACCGCGCTCGCCGTCGCGCCGTCGCTCTCCTCGAACGTCAGGGCTATCGTGTCTCGCTCGAGCACACCCCTGCGGCCGCGTGATTTTCAGAGCAATCGGATTCCTGGGGGAGGCAGGGAGGAGCACGCCGTCGGGCGTGCGACGACCGCCGGAAGGGGGGCGAAGCCCCCTCCGGGGATCAGACGGGCGAGGAGCCACTCGACGGCTTCAGGAACTGATAGATCGCGGTGAAGTCCTTGCGCCCGAGGCCGTGGGACGACGCGAGGCGCAGCACCTGCTGCGCGGCCGGCGAGACGACGACGGGGATCCGCAGCTCGCGCGCGGCGTTGACCGCGAGCCCGAGATCCTTCGCCATCAGGTCGGTCATGAACCCGCCCTCGTAGTCGCGGCTCGACGCCGCGCGCGGCACCAGGCCCGGCACCGGGTGCGCGGCTTCCATCACCCACGTGTTGCCGGACGACTTCGAGATCACGTCCGTCAGCACCTTGTGATCGACGCCGAACGCCTCGGCGATGCGGAACGCTTCGCTCACCGCCACCGCCGCCACGCCCGCAATGAGGTTGTTGCAGATCTTGGCCACCTCGCCCGCGCCCACGGGCCCGACGTGGATGATGTTCGCGCCCATCGCGGCGAGCGCGGGGCGCGCTTCCTCGACGTCGCGCGCGTCGCCGCCGATCATGATCGCCAGCGTGCCGTCGATCGCCTTCGGCACGCCGCCGGAGACCGGCGCGTCGATGAACCTCACACCTTTCGCGCGGACGGCCTCGGCCACGCGCCGCGAGACCGCCGGGTCGATCGTCGACATGTCCACGCAGAGCTTGCCGGCGGCCACGCCTTCGAGCACGCCGCCCTTGCCCTGGTACACCGTCTCGACGTGGGACGAGGACGGCAGCATCGTGATGACGAGGTCGGCGCCGCGCGCCGCGTCCGCGCTGGATTTCGCCGCGGTCGCGCCGGCCTTCACCGCGGCGTCGAGCGCCGCGGGCACGATGTCGTACGCCGTGACGGCGAAGCCCTTCTTCACGAGGTTCGCGAGCATCGGGCCGCCCATCGTTCCCGTTCCGATGAATGCGATTTTCATGCGCGCTATCATCACGGGCTGTGTCCGGCCCGTCAAGTCCGCGCGCGGTGCGCGGCTTCCTGCTGATCGCGCTCGCCGCCGTCTCCTGGGGCACCACCGGCACCGCGACGACCTTCCTCGTCCGCGACACCGCGGTGAGCCCGCTCACGATCGGCGTCGCGCGTCTCGCCGTCGCGGCGCTCGTGCTGGCCGCCCTCGCGTGGATCGGCGGGTCGTCGCGGATCGCGCGTGCCGATGTCGTGCCCTGCCTCGCCATGGGCGCGTGCATGGCCGTCTTCCAGGCGGGCTACTTCACCGCGGTCGTGCTGGTCGGGGTCGCGCTCACGGCGCTGATCGCGATCTGCTCGGCCCCGCTCGCGATCGCGGTCCTCGCGCGCATCGCGCTCGGCGAGCGCCTCACGCGGCGCGCGGCGCTCGCGCTCGTGATCGGCGTCACGGGCACCGCGCTGTTGATCGCCTTCCCGCGCGGCGTCGCGGACCTCGCGCCGCGCTTCACCGCCGGCGTCGCGCTCGCCCTCACCGCCGGCGTGGCGTACGCGGTGTACGTCGTGATCGCGAAGGCGAGCGTGGCGCGCTCGGCGCCGCTGCCGCTCGCGGCGGCGACGTTCCTCGCCGGCGGGCTGTGGCTGGCGCCCGCGCTGCTGTGGGCCGAGCCTTCGGCCCGGCAGATCGCGACGGGCTGGCCGCTGCTGCTCTACCTCGGCGTCGTGACGACTGGCCTGGCGTACGCCGCCTACACGACCGGGCTCACCAGCGTGTCGGCCGCCGCCGCCGGCATCGTCTCGCTGCTCGAGCCGCTGACCGCTACGCTGCTGGGCGTGCTCCTGTTCGAGGAGCGTCTGGGCGCGATCGGCGTCGCCGGCGCCGTGCTCCTGCTCGGCGCGGTCGCCATGCTGGTCCGCGAAGAGACGCGCTGACCCGCTCATCTTTTCCCGCGCCGTGCCGATACCTGGTCGGGGACCGCCCTCATGACAGAGCGCCCGGCCGACATGATCCTGCTCGAGCGGCTCGCCGACCTGGGCCGTCTCACCTCGCGTTCCGTCGACGTCCGGACCGTCGCCCAGCACGTGGTCGACGATCTGCGCATGCTCGTGCCGGTGCTGCGCGTGACGCTCTATCGCGGCGACCCCGGCTCGAACGACTTCAGCCTCATCGCGAATTCCACGGACCGCGAGGTCACCATCGTCTCGAACATCGTCTTCACGAACCGGACGGGCATGCCGGGCCTCGCGGCCAGCGAGGGCCGTCTCGTCGTCACCCCGAATCTCCTCACCGACCCCAGGGTGCGGCTCGAGCCGGATCTCCGCACCTACTGGGAGAGCACACCGATCCGCGCGGTCGCCGCCGTCCCGCTCGTCGGCGCCGACGCCATCCTCGGCGTGCTCACGCTCTCCGACCGCGAAGGGCGCGTGTTCTCGAACGAGGAGCCGCGGATCCTCGAGATGTACGCGGCGCAAGCGACGGTCGCGCTCGAGAACGCGCGGCTCTACGCGCGCCTCGCGGACAAGACACAGCGCCTCAAAGTCCTGCACCGCCTCGCCCTCGGCCTCACGGCCACGCTCGGCGGCCAGGAAATCTTCACGGCGGTCGCACGCGCGGCCCTCGAGCTGTTCGGTGACGTCGGCTGCAGCCTCTGGCTGCTCGAGCCGGGCACGGACGTGCTCACGCTCGTCGCGGACGAGGGCGTTCGGTTCCCGGAGCTGCGTCCGGCGGGCACCATGAAGGCCGGCCAGGGCCTCGTCGGCCGGGTCGTGGCCGAGCGGCGGCACATCATCATCGAAAACGTCGAGGAGCGCGGCCACAACCGGGCGCTCAGCCGGGCCGAGGGCTTCCGCACCGCGATGGCCGTCCCGCTGCTCCTCGGCGAGCAGTGCTTCGGCGGGTTGTCGGTCCGCCGCCGCTCGCTCGAGCCGTTCTTCTCGGAGGACGTCGACCTGCTCACGGCGCTGGCGGGGCACGCGGCGATCACCATCGAGCGGTCGCGGCTCTGCCAGGACGTCACGCGCACCAACGAGCACCTGCGCGCGCAGGCGAGCGGCGCCTTCAGGTCGTGCGACACCGCGTACGCGAAGCTGTCGAGCTCCGCGTTCTTGGCCTGGAGCTGTTCCGTGAGCTTGCAGGGCATGGTCGGCCTCCTCGCCGAGGCCTGCGCGGACAGACTCGGCAAAGAGGGCCTTCACTACGTCGCGCGCATCGGCGCGACGATCAAACACATGGAAGGCCTGATCGCCGACCTCCTAGCGCTCGCGCGCGCCGGCCGCGAGGGGCGCGAGGCCGAGACCGTGGCGCTGGAGGAAGTCGTCGACCTGGTCCTCCAGCGGCTCGACGAGCCGCTGCGCACGCGCGGATTCAAGGTGACGCGCGGCGCGCTCGGCGAGGTCCGCGCCATCCGCACGCACATCGAGCAGGTGTTCTCGAACCTGATCGGGAACGCCGTCAAGTACATCGGCGAGCGGGCGGAGCCGTGCGTGGAGATCGGCCGGGGCGAGCGCGACGGCGTCGTGGAGTACCACGTGCGCGACAACGGGATCGGCATCGATCCCGCGTATCACGAGGTCTTCGAGACGTTCCAGCGGCTCAAGGAGGTCGAGGTCGAGGGCAGCGGCGTCGGGCTCGCGATCGTCAAGAAGATCGTCGAGAGCGCGGGCGGCGCCCTGCGCATCGAATCCGCCCCGGGCGCCGGCGCCACCTTCTTCTTCACCTGGCCGGGCAACGCCGAAGCAACGCGCTGAACTATTGGGCGCCCATCGCCGTCCTCCGGACCCAGTCGCGCTGAGCTAAGCTACCCACCTCGACCACCTCGCGCGCGTCGGCGCGTGGCGGGGCGGGACCTGCGGCTCGGCGAAGTCCTGCGCGACGAGTGGAAGGGATCGCGGTGCACTGCACCAGAGGGCTGCCCATGCGAGTCACCCGGCGGACATTCATCGCGGCGAGCGGCACGACCGCCCTCACGCTGGCCCTGGCGCCCCGCGCGTTCGCCAGAGGAGGTGCCGTCGTTCGTTATCCTGAATCCGGCGTCAAGATCCTCGACCACCGCTTCGAAAAATACTGGGTCGACAGCGCATTGATCGAACGCATCGCGACCGGCTTCCGCTTCACCGAGGGACCGGTGTGGTTCGGCGACAGCCGTTCGCTCCTGTTCAGCGACGTCCCGAGCAATCGCATCATGCGCTGGTCGGAAGAGACCGGACGCGTCGAGACGTTCCGGAAGCCCTCGCGCTACACGAACGGCAACGCGCGCGACCGTCAGGGGCGTCTCATCTGCGCCGAGCACGAATCCCACAGCATCACGCGGACCGAGTTCGACGGGCGGGTGACCACGCTCATCGACACGTTCGAGGGCAAGAATTTGAACGCGCCGAACGACGTGATCGTGAAGTCGGACGGATCCATCTGGTTCAGCGATCCCGTCTACGGCGGCCTCTACGAGGCGCGCAACCGCAAGTTCGAGCACCCCGCGCGCGTCTATCGCCTGGATCCCGCGACGGGGCAGGCGTCGGTCGTCGCCGGCGACATGGCGGGACCGAACGGCCTCTCCTTCTCGCCGGACGAGAGCAAGCTCTACGTCGTCGACTCGTCCGGCAAGCCGCCGGCGCTGCGCGTCTACGACGTCGCCGGCGGCACGCGTCTCGCCAACGGCCGGGCGTTCGTCGACATGAGTCCGGGCAACTCGGACGGGATGCGCGTGGACATGGACGGCAACGTGTGGACGGCCGCGAAAGGCGGCGAAGGCTTCGACGGCGTCCACGTCTTCGCGCCCAACGGCGACAAGCTGGCGCGCATCCTGCTGCCCGAGCCGTGCGCCAACCTCTGCTTCGGCGGCGTCCAGCGCAACCGGCTCTTCATGACCGCCGGGCAGTCGGTCTACGCGTTGTACACCGAGGCGCAGGGTTCGATCCGCTTGTAGCGGTTAGCGCGTGATCGGGCGGGAGACGGCGCGGCTGAACGTGCAGTTCGGGATCACGCACGAGTGCTTGCCGGAGCCGCCCGCGACGAGCACGAACACGTCGTCCGGCGACGGCACGCGCGGCGGGCGCGCGTCGGGATCGGTGATCGCGTTCATCCAGCCCGGCCAGTCGTGCATGCCCCACATCCCGCTCAGCTTCAGGAGACCGAGCGGCAGGCGCGCGTTCTCGTAGACGTAGCGCTGGACGTCGGCGCGCGAGAAGCCGTCGCCCGCCACGGTCGCCGCGTGCTCGGGGCCGAGCACGACCATGAGCTGCGCCTGCGAGAAGTAGGCGCCGACGTTCGAGCCGAGGCTCACCGCCGTGTCGGCGACGTTCGCCAGGATCCCGGCCGCCGTCGTCGAGACGTGGTCGTTCACGTTGTGCGGCGGCTCGCCGCCGTAGACCGTGACGACGTCGCCCTCGGTGAGCGGCGCCCACGGCGACTGCTCCTCGTTCTCGGCGATGCAGTACGAGAACTTCGCGGGGCTCCCCTGCGTCGCCATGTCGCCGCGGCCCGGCCACGCGCCACCGACGTTCATCAGGATCAGACGGATCGCGCGGCCGATCGTCGCGTTCGCGCGAAAGCCCGGCCCGAAGCACCCCTGCCCGCCGTGCACGCCGATCGAGGCGCCGTACGGCCCGTTCACGACGACCAGCGGCGCGACCGGATGCGTGGTCGCCTGCACGCCGTAGAGATTGAAGGCCGGGTCGAGCATCGCCTCGACGGCCGCGACGATGATCGGGAAGCACGCGGGCTCCGAGCCCGCCATCACCGCGTTGATCGCGAGCTTCTCGAAGGTCGCCGCGCGCCAGAGCGGCGGCATGGCGCCCAGGGAGTGGCCGGGCGGACGGCCGTCGAGCATCGCGCGCACCCGGTCTTCGGTCGGCGGAACGATCGGCAGCCCGTCGCACCACTCGCGCGCGCAGAACTCGGCGAAGACCGCTTCGGGGGTGTCGTCGAGCTCCAGCACTTCCGTCACCGGCCGATCAGCCCCGCGAGCTGCTCGACCGCCTGGTGCGCGCGGCGCGCCACGCCTTCGGCCCGCTCGCCGCCGAGCGGATGATCGACGAGGAGCAGCGGCATCCCGGTGATGCCGAGCGAGGCCATCTCACCGACGGCGAGACGCTGGAAGACGGTGGTGCCGATCAGGCCGGCGGGCGTCCCCGCCTTCGCGATCTCGATCGAGTCGTGGAGACTCCACGACGTGCAGGACCCTCAGTCCGCGGAGCCGGCGAAGACCACGTCGCACTCCTTCGCCATCTCCGCGATGAGGCCGGGCGCGGCGGGCGTGGAGGCGTTGGCCTTGCGCCGGTGCACGATCTTCGCGACCCCGTGCTGCGTGCGGAGCAGGTCGCCCATCTCGGCGGTGAGCCGGTCGAAGTTCGCCTTCGTGTTGTCGAGGAAGCCGATGGTCAGGCCCCTCCACTGGCGCGGCAACGCCGGCACGGTCAGGCTCTCGCCGGCCGCCACGCCGACGGGGCTCAGCACGCGGATCTTGCCCATTGGAGTCTCCTCAGCTCGGCTTGACGAACCCGGTCGAGCGCCTGAGCAGACGGCCGAGGTTGTCGTTCAGCTCGCGGACGATCGAACGCTTGATCCGTACGCTAATGTTCTCTACGGGCTCGGATGTGCCCGCGCGGTGGATCACGAGGGTACCGGTGAACTCCTCCGCGCGCTCGTCGACGGCGCTGAGCCCGCGCAGCGTCAAGATCTCCCATTCCTCTGCCATCGCGGGCATCTTACTATGGGGGTCGCTCATGGATCCCGTCGTCATCGCGGTCGACGTCGGCTCCTCGTCGGCGCGTGCCGCACTCTTCGACGCGCGCGGCGAGCCGATCGCCGGCCGCTTCCACCAGGTGCCCTACGAGGCGCGCATCACGCCGGACGGCGGCGTCGAGCACGACCCCGCCGCGCTGCTCGACGCGGTGGCGACGTGCCTCGACGCGGTGCACGCGTGGCCCGAGAGCGTCTCCACCGCCGGCGTCGGCGTCACCACCTTCTGGCACGGCCTTCTCGGCTTCGACAGCGGCGGCCGGGCGGTGACGCCGATCTCCATGTGGGCGGACACGCGGAGCGCCGGCGAAGCCGACGTGCTGCGCGGCGCGCTCGACGCCACCGACCTCCACGCGCGCACCGGCTGTCACCTCCACGCCTCGTACTGGCCGTCGCGCCTCAGATGGCTCGCGCGCGAGCATCCGGACCTGGTCGCGCGCGTGGCGCGCTGGGGCTCGTTCGGGGAGCACCTCGAGACCGAGCTCTTCGGCGACGCCGCGACCAGCATCGCGATGGCGTCCGGCACCGGGCTCTTCGATCAGGTCGCGTGCACGTGGGACACCGAAGCGCTCGCCGTCGCCGGCATCACCAAGAGCCAGCTCTTCCCGCTCGTCGACCGCCACGAGCCCCGCCGCGGGCTGCGCGGCGCGTGGGCCCGGCGATGGCCGCGGCTCCGCGGCGTGCCGTGGTTTCCCGCCGTCGGTGACGGCGTGGCGAGCAGCGTCGGCTCGGACTGCACGGATCGCGGACGGATCGCGCTCAACGTCGGCACGTCGGCCGCGCTTCGCATCGTGACGCCGGACGCGCCGGCGCCGGTCCGCGGGCTCTGGCGCTATCGCGTCGATCGCACGCTGTGGATCACGGGCGGCGCGACGTCGGAGGGCGGGAACGTCTACGCGTGGTGCCGCGACCTCCTGAAGCTGCCTCCCGACGATGTCGTCGAGCGCACGCTCGGCGAGAGAATGCCCGACGAGCACGGGCTCACCGTGCTGCCGTTCCTCGCGGGCGAGCGCGCGCCCGGCTGGCGCGACGGACGCCGCGCGGCGATCGCGGGATTGACGCTCGACGCGACGCCGCTGGACGTCCTCGAGGCCGCGCTCGAAGCCGTCGCGCTGCGCCTGGCGCTCGTCTACGAGCTGCTCGCGCCCGCGGCGGAGCCGGACCACGCGATCGTCGCGTCCGGCGGCGGCCTCGCGCGCTCGCCCGCGTGGCGGCGCATCATCGCGGACGCGATCGGGCATCCGCTGCGCTGGTCGCCGGACAGCGAAGCGACCACGCGCGGCGTCGCCGTGCTCGCTCTCCAGTCCCTCGGTCTGCTCCGGAGCCTCGCGGATGCGCGCCGGCCGCTCGGCGAGACCATCGCGCCCGATCCGGTCCGCCACGCGCGCTATCGCGCCGCGCTGGAACGGCAGCGCACGCTCGACGAAAAGGTATGATCGGGTCATGAGCGGCGCGCCCCGGCTCATCCGCGTCGCGGACACCGCGGCCCTGGCCGAAGCCGCCGCCGCGGCGATCCTCCAGACCGCACAGGCCGCGGTGAAGGCGCACGGGCGCTTCACCATCGCGCTGGCCGGCGGCGCGACGCCGGCCCTCACCTATGCGCGGCTCGCGCAGCCGCCGTTCGTCACCGCGATGCCGTGGGACCGCTCGTGGATCTTCTTCGGCGACGAGCGGATGGTGCCCGCCGATCATCCCGAGTCGAACTACCGCATGGCCGACGAGCGGCTCCTCGCGAAGGTGCCGCTCGCGCCGGATCACGTCTTCCGCATGCGCGGCGAAGGGGAGGATTCGGAGACCGCAGCGACCGAGTACGGCAAGGCGCTCGGGGAGACCTGCGCCGCGCGCCGCGCGGGTGTGCCGCGGCTCGATCTCGTCCTCCTCGGGGTGGGCGTCGACGGGCACACGGCGTCGCTGTTCCCCGGCTCGCCGGCGGTGCGCGAGATCTTCCGTCCCGTCGCGGCCGTGCACGCGGCCGCCGCCGCGGTCCCCGAGCGGCTCACGATGACCCTGCCCGTCATCAACGCCGCCGCGCGCGTCTTCGTGCTCGTGTCCGGCGGCGAGAAGAGCAAGGTCGTGAAGTCGGTGCTCGTCGAGAAGAAGCTGGTACCGGCGGGCATGGTGAGCCCGGAAGACGGCGAGCTGTGGTGGTTCGTGGACGAGGCCGCGGCGGCGCTGCTGCCGCGATGACGATGCGCGTCGCGGTCGCCGCGGATCACGCGGGGTTTCCGTACAAGGCGGGGATGATCCACGCGCTGAAGGCCGACGGCCACGAGGTCTTCGACCTCGGCACGGATTCCGACGCGCCCGCCGACTACCCCGACTTCGCGCGCGCCGTCGGCGTCGCCGTCCGCGAAGGCCGCGTGGACGCCGGCGTCATCATCTGCGGCAGCGGGGCGGGCGTCTCGATCGCGGCGAACAAGCTGCGCGGCGTGCGCGCGGCGCTCTGTCACGACGTCTTCACCGCGCGTCAGGCGCGCGAGGACGACGACGCCAACGTGCTGTGCCTCGGGGCGCGCGTGATCGCCGAGGACTTCGCGATCACGCTCGCGCGCGCGTTCCTGGGCGCGCGCTTCTCGGGCGCCGAGCGGCACCGCCGCCGGCTCGAGAAGGTGCTCGCGCTCGAGCGCGCGGAGATGGGCGAGGGCGCCGCCGTCGACACGCACGCCATCGCGCCGGCCGAGGCGGCGATCGCCCATCTCGAGTCGATCGACGCCGGCAGGCGCCTCTGGGCCGAAGACCCGGCGCCGTGGACGACGGCCGCGACGACGCGCGCCGCGATCCTCAACCGCCTCGGATGGCTTCGCGCACCGCAGGAGATGCGACGCCACGTCGCCGACCTCGAGCGGTTCGCCGCCGAGGTGCGCGGCGAAGGCATCACCGACGTCGTGCTCTTCGGCATGGGCGGCTCGAGCCTCGCGCCCGAGGTCCTGCACGCGGCACTGGGCGCCGCACCCGGCCACCCGGCGCTCACCGTGCTCGACACCACGGATCCCGGCGCCATCCGCGCGACGCTCCGGCGCCTCGCACTCCCCCGCACGCTCTTCCTCGTGTCCTCGAAGTCCGGCACGACGCCCGAGATGCTCGCGCTCTACCGCTTCTTCCGCGCGGAGACGGACAAGGCGGTCGGCGACGACGCGCGCGCGGGAGGCCACTTCGTCGCGATCACCGACGCCGGCACGCCGCTCGAGAAGCTCGCGAGCGAAAGCGGCTTCCGGCGCACGTTCCTCAACGATCCGCGCATCGGCGGGCGTTTCTCCGCCCTGTCGTTCTTCGGGCTCGTGCCCGCCGCGCTCGTCGGCGCCGATCTCGGGCGGCTCCTCGATCGCGCCGCGGCGATGGCCGCGTCGTGCGGCGCGGAGGTGCCGGTCCGCGAGAATCCGGGGCTGCGCCTCGGCGCGACGCTGGCCGGGCTCGCGCAGGCCGGCCGCGCCAAGGTCACGCTGATGCTCTCGCCCGGCGTCCGCGCGCTCGGGATATGGCTCGAACAGCTGCTGACGGAATCGACGGGCGAGCTCGGGCGCGGGCTCGTCGTCGTCGACGACGAGCCGCTCGGCGTGCCGGACGCCTACGGTACGGATCGCGTCTTCGTGGCCGTGCGCCTCGGACGCGATGAGGCCCTCGACGCGACCGCCGCCGCGCTGGAGTCCGCCGGTCACCCGGTGATCCGGGTCACGATGTCCGACGCGTACGACGTGCCCGCGGAGTTCTTCCGGTGGGAGGTCGCGACCGCCGCCGCGGGCATCGTGCTCGGTCTCAATCCCTTCGACGAGCCGAACGTGGCGCAGGCGAAGGACGCGACGACGACCGCGCTCGCGCGGTTCCTCGAGACCGGGCGTCTGCCGGAGTGGCCGTCCGACTCGGTCGACGAGCTCGCGCGCGTGCTCAGCGAGGCGCGGCCCGGTGACTACATCGGGCTGCTCGCGTACCTGACGCCGGCCGAGGCGACGACGACCGCGCTGCAGAAGATGCGCGCGATGCTGCGCGACCGCACGCGGCTCGCCACGACGATGGGCTACGGTCCGCGGTATCTCCACTCGACCGGCCAGCTCCACAAGGGCGGGCCGCCGACCCCGATCCTCGTCCTCTTCACGGCCGCGCACGAGGAGCTGCCCATTCCCGGCGAACGCTACGGGTTCGCGACGCTCGAGATGGCGCAGGCGCTCGGAGACCTCGCCACGTTGCGCGCGGCACAGCGCCGCGCGCTGTGGCTTCCCCTCGACGGCGCGCCGGTGGATGCGCTCGCGCGCGTCACGTCGACGCTCGAAAGGAAGGTTCATTGATGCAGATCGGCTTCGTCGGTCTCGGACGGATGGGCGGCAATATGGTCACGCGCCTGCAGCGCGGCGGTCACAGCATCGTCGCGTACGACCCGGCGGCGGCGGCGCGCACGGCCGCGGAGCAGTCGGGCGCACGCGGCGTCACGTCGTTGCGGGACCTGGTCGCGGCGCTGACGGCTCCGCGCGCGGTGTGGGTGATGGTGCCCGCCGGCGCGCCGACGGAGTCGACGATCAACGAGCTCGCGGGGCTGCTCGCCTCCGGGGACATCGTCATCGACGGCGGCAACACCAAGTGGACCGACGACCAGCGGCGCGCCGAGGCGCTGCGCGGGCGCGGGATCAAGTACGTCGACGCCGGGACGAGCGGCGGCATCTGGGGGCTCGAGAACGGCTACTGCATGATGGTCGGCGGCGACAAGGACGTGGTCGCGCACCTGACGCCGATCTTCACGACCCTCGCGCCGCCCGACGGCTTCCTGCACACCGGCGGCGTGGGCAGCGGGCACTACGTAAAGATGGTTCACAACGGCATCGAGTACGCGATGATGCAGGCGTATGCTGAAGGCTTCGAGCTCATGTCGGAGTCGGAGTACGGCCTCGACCTGCCGCGCATCGCGCACCTCTGGAATCAGGGCAGCGTCGTGCGGTCGTGGCTCCTCGAGCTGGCCGCGAGCGCGCTCGCGCAGGATCCGAAGCTCGCGAGCCTCAAGCCCTTCGTGGAAGACTCCGGCGAGGGCCGCTGGACCGTGGAAGACGCCGTGAACAAGGCCGTGCCCGCCCCGACCATCACCGCCGCGCTCTTCGCCCGCTTCCGGTCGCGGCGCGACAACTCCTTCGCGGACCGGATGCTCGCCGCGCTCCGGAACGCGTTCGGGGGCCATGCCGTCCGCCGATGAACCGTTCGCGCTGATCATCTTCGGCGCGTCGGGCGACCTGGCCCGCCGCAAGCTGATGCCCGCGCTCTGGAGTCTCTACGCGGCGCGGACGCTCCCGGAGCCGTTCACGATCCTCGGCGTCTCCCGTACCGAGATGACCGACGAGGAGTTCCGCACGCGGACCCGCGAGGCGATCACCGAGTTCGCGCACGTGAAGCCGCCGTCCGAAAACGTCTGGGAGCGCTTCGCCAGATCGCTCCACTATCTCTCCGGGGATCCCAAGGACGCGAGTCTCTATCCGCGGCTCGCGTCGACGCTCGCGGAGATCGAGACGAAGCGCGGCGGCTCGGCCAATCGCCTCTTCTACTGCTCGACGCCGCCGAGCGTGTACGGCGCCGTCGTTCAGAACCTGGGCGCCTCCGGGCTCGCGACCCAGGAGCACGGGTGGACGCGGATCATCATCGAGAAGCCGTTCGGGCACGACTACGACACCGCGCGCGAGCTCAACGCGCAGCTCGCCGCGGTCTTCAACGAGGAGCAGGTCTACCGGATCGACCACTACCTCGGCAAGGAGACGGTGCAGAACATCCTGGTCTTCCGCTTCGCGAACCAGATCCTCGAACCGCTGTGGAATCGCGTGCACGTGAACCACGTGCAGATCACGGTGGCGGAGGAGCTCGGGGTGGAGACGCGCGGCGCGTACTACGAGGAAGCGGGCGCGCTGCGCGACATGGTCCAGAACCACATGCTCCAGCTCCTCTGCCTCATCGCGATGGAGCCGCCGGTGACGTTCGACGCCGGGCCGGTGCGCGACGAGAAGAACAAGGTGATGGAGGCGCTGCGTCCGATCGATCCCGCCCGCCTCGACGAGGTGGCGCTGCGCGGGCAGTACGCGGGCGGCTTCATCAGCGGCCGCCAGGTCCAGGCCTATCGCCAGGAGAAGGGCGTGGCGCCGAGCTCACGCACCGACACGTATGCCGCGTTCAAGCTGCACGTCGACAACTGGCGCTGGGCGGGCGTGCCGTTCTTCCTGCGCACGGGCAAGCGGCTGCCGAAGCGCGCGAGCGAGATCGTCATCCGGTTCCACCGGACGCCGCACATGATCTTCCGCCGCAGCCCGCAGGGCGTGGCGCCGAACCAGCTCATCATCCGGATCCAGCCGGACGAGGGCATCGCGCTCACCACCACCGCGAAGACGCCGGGCCCGGAGCTCCAGCTCGGCGCGGTCACGATGGACTTTCGCTACGGCGAGGTCTTCGGCGGTCACACGCCCGAGGCGTACGAGCGGCTGCTGCTCGACGCGATCCACGGCGACGCGACGCTCTACGCGCGCGGCGACTGGGTCGAGCACGCGTGGAACGTCCTCACGCCCGTCCTCGGCGCGTGGGCCGACGGCGGCGATCCGCACCTCTACGAAGCCGGGAGCTGGGGACCGCCCGAGGCCGATCGCTTCATCGCGCGCGACGGGGGCGCCTGGCACACCCCGTAGGTCCTCGGAGGGGGACTGCGTCCCCCTTCCGACGCTTCTCACCGGCTGACGCCGGTTCGTCGCTGCCTCCCCCGCGGATTGCGCCGGCAAAGCCGGCGCTCGAACACCTACCGTCGCATGGCGGCGTTGATGTGGTCGGCGAAGTCTCCAGGCTTGCGGGAGACCGCCCATGTCCAGCGACCGAAGCCACCGTGATCCGTTACCGCGCGCGTCCATTCATCGAGCGCGCGCCGCTTGGCTTCGTTCTGGGGCGAATCCTGCCCTTTGACTTCGAGAACGAGCGTCGTTCCCGTCGCCAGTCGGATCAAGAAGTCAGGTCGATACGTCCGGACCGCGCCGTCGAAGCCATAGACGATGTCGAAGCCGAGGTGGTCGTTCTTGACCCACGCGACGACGTCGGGGTGTCGATCGAGTGCGAAGGCCTCGCTCGCTTCCCGCGTGCTGTCGTAGACACAGCGATTGACATGTGAGCGCATCGTCTCGGCCCAGGGGCGTCCCGTGAACCACGGCAACATGTCGCCGCTGCTTGGGATCGGCCGATCGCTGTCGAACACCGGCGTCAGGGCGGTCGTGTTCTCGTCGCGGATCGCGCCCCACAGGTGCCGCACGATTTTACTCATGTTGAGGGTGAGGAGGATGCGGCGCCGCTTCGAGTCGGCCTGGAAAATCGCAGGAACGATCGAGATGCGGTCGGAGGCCAAGAACGCCTCGACAAGCGGCACGAGCTGCGCGATCAGTAGCTCTCGCGGTCCGCGCCAGGTTGGCGCCATTTGGTCGAAGACGTCACGCGCTGTCTCGAACACGACCGTCTGCATCCGACCCGCGAGGCCGTCGAGCTGGATCTCGGTGAGCCGGCTCACGTCCGGCTTGCCTTCGACGACCGGCGCGAGCTGGGCAATGGTCGGCGTCTCTAAGGCATCCAGAAGCAGAAGGGCAGTCGCCGCGATGTCCAGTGTGAGGCGTGGCGTCCATGTGGGCTCGATACGGAAGACGTTCGGCCACGTGATCTCGAACGCGCGCTTGTCCGGCACCGGCTCGCTCCGCGATTTCGGCGGTGGCGGAGGCGGCACGACGGCATCACCGCCTTCGTGCGGCAGGAATGTGAACGGGATGCCGAAGATGTTGACGTGCTCGGCAGGGAAGCACCCTGTCTTCGGATCGATCTCATAGGACGTTCGCCGAAGGCCGCGGCCGACCACCTGCTCGCAGAGTAGCTGACTCGAAAACGCGCGGAGTCCCATGATGTGCGGCACGGTGCGCGCATCCCAGCCTTCGGTCAGCATGCCGACCGAGATCACGTTCTGGATACGCTCACCCGGCTTGCCAAGCTGGCCAACGGTATCGACCTGGACGCGAAGGCGCTCGGCCTGCTCCTGGTTCGTCAGGCGGCGCGCCGGCCGGTCGTCGTCGTCCTCGTCATCGTCGTCGGCGCTCTCAATCACTTCGGTGTCGTCACGCGCTTCCGCCTTCTCGCGCACGCGTGAATCGATATGGAGCATTCG
Organism: Candidatus Rokuibacteriota bacterium; assembly: GCA_016866775.1. GTDB lineage: Bacteria > Methylomirabilota > Methylomirabilia > Rokubacteriales > CSP1-6 > VGLJ01. Next base: position 47,975 of record VGLJ01000015.1, read on the forward strand.
CTGGGCGTCCGCCAACTCCTCGATGCGGACCTTGCCATGCGTGAAGGCGTGATAGACGCGAGCCGCCGTCTCGGTCCGATTGGCGATTGGCGACGGTGATCATCACCGGCGGAGTCGGCAGGTCGATCTCCTTCCACTTCCGAGCTGTCTCCAGCCAGTCTTTAGGTAGTAGGCGTTTACGACGAGATCGGGCAATGGCTCGTGCGCCTCCGCCTTGCCGTTCAGATCGTCCCGTACCCATTGGTAGATGTGATAGAGCTTCGAGCGGTAGGTCGCGGCCGCCGGAACTCCGTCGTCGCGCACGACCACACGCGGCGTCTTGACGAGACCGGACTCGATCGCGTCGTTGAGGCTGAAGTCACTCACGATCCATCCGAAGAGCGCTTCTTCAGTGCTCTCGTGGCCCGACGGTGCAAAAGGCGTCGCGGAGAAGTCGTAGCAGCGCAGGATGCCGCGGGCGCGGTGTATGCGGTCGAGGCCACCAATCCAGCGCGTCGCTTCTTCCACGTCGGCTTTCGTCACGCCTCTGAGCTTCCCAGCGGGAACGCGCCAGGCGTGGTGCGCTTCGTCGTTGATCACGAGGATGTTGAAGACTGACGCTATGTCACCGAGGGCGTCGCGCACGTAGGCGGCGTCGCTCTTGGCTCCGCGCTTGTCGACTCCACGCTTGCGCGATACCCGCTCGTCGCTCTCCCAATTCAGCCAATGCCAGTTGCGGACGAGCACACGGCCCTGGCGTAGCCGCTCGCGCAGCGCCGACGGGACCATATTGAATCGCTCATGGTAGTTCCCGGGATCCGTGGGTTCCAGCACGGCGAGGCGTTTCCGTACGGTCAGCCCGGGCGCTACGACGAGAACGTGTTTCGCAAAGCGTGGGTCCTGCGGATTCGCGACGCGGTTCAGGATCTGCCACGCAATCGCCATCGCCATCACGAGCGTCTTGCCGGCGCCGGTCGCCATCTTGGCGCAGATGCGCTCGAATGGACCGCCGTCGCCCTTCACGCTGATGCCCTGGCGATCGCCTTCGGGCGCCTCGATGAGCCAGATCAGCGTCTCGATGGCTTCGAGCTGGCAGAAGAAGAATCGCCGTTCCTCGAACAGCTCGGGATCGCGCCAGTGTTCCAGGAGACGCCGTGTCGTTCCCGTCACTCCTGGATGACCGGCGTCACGCCACGCTTTCACGCGTGGACGGATGCGGTTGACCTCGGGAAGCTCGCGGAAGACGCCGGGATCGTCGAAGGATTTCGAGCCAGGAGTCGCGACGACGTAACCGGCGGGACGCCGGCCCTCCTCTCGGCTGAACGTGCGACTCTCGCGGTCGTAGCGCCAGTGCTTGCCGGGCTCCTCCCACGGGCTGTTGATGATGAGTTGGTCGATCGTGGCAGCCATTAGCCTCGATGTCCGGGCAACGCTCGTTCGAGCGTTGTGACGAGCGCAGGCATTTCGACCGTGACGATGCCCCAGACGATGTCGTGGTCGACGGCGTCGTAACCGTGGATGATGCGATTGCGGGTACCGATGATCCTCAGCCACGGGATCTCGGGGTATCGCTCATAGCCGACTGTGGTCACGCGATTTGCCGCGTCGCCGATGATCCCAATCAACCGTGTGAGCGCGAGCTGCAGCATGCGGTCGGTATCGAGGTCGCGACGCGTGCCCCCGTGGACCATCGCGACCACTTCCCGCGCGTGATCGAGCATGTGACGCATCGGGACCGTATCGTCACGCCGCGACAAACACCTCTTCGGCCTCGGCGAGGACCTCGTCGCGAAAGTATTTGCTCAGTTCTTGAGGCGTCTTCAGGTCGACCTGCCTGCCGAGGACTTCGGACAACTCCTGCTCGATGCCGAAGAACGCGAGCCCGGGCGTCTTGCCGGGCTCGAATCCGACAAGGATGTCGACGTCGCTTTCAGGCCTGAAGTCATCGCGGAGGACCGAACCGAACAGCGCCAGCCTACGAATGTGATGACGGCGACAGATCTCGGCGATGCGCTCACGCGGAATGTCGATTTTGACGCGGCCGGAACTCATTTGAGCGGGATGACCCTGAGGCTCTCGATGCCGCGGTCGTCCACGATCTTCACGCCCACACGCTTGTGCGCGCCGGGCTCGAATGGCAGCGAGACCGTGCCGCGATAGGCTTCAATGCGCTCCAGATCGACCTCGGCCTTGAGGTTGCGAGCGAGACGGGCCCATCCCTCATTATCAGCGGCCATGGGGAAGAAGACCTGACGCGGGAAGAGACTACGGCCATCGTAATCTTGATCGAGCATCCACCAGGTCGGGATTCATCTGGACCTTGAGGAACGTCATCCCGGTTTTCTCAAGCGTGAGCTCGTCAATATCCTTGGCAGCTTCAGGATCGAATTGGAACGCCGCGAAGGCGAGGATGCTCGGCCGCGGACTAAGTGTGCGAACGTCATCCATCAGATTGCGTACTAGATGGAGATTCTCGTCCGAGAGTTGCACGAAACATGACCCACTCTCATGAAGCAGATCCCTCGCGGGCAACAGACGGTCGCGTAGGTATGTCAGGTATGAGTGAATGCCCAGCTCCCATGTGTCGCGGAACGCGCGGATCATCTCCGGCTCTTGCGCCAGATCGGCGTCGCTGCCGTCCTTGACGTTCCGCTTATCGACGAAGGGCTGGAAGTTGGAACCATAGCGGATGCCGTACGGCGGGTCGATATAGGCCATCTGGATTTTGCCGCCGAGGCTTTCCTTCTCAAGGAGAGAGTTCATCACGAGCAGGGAGTCCCCGGCGATCAAGCGATTCGACCAAGCGTGCGCGTGCTGGTAGAAGTCGATCGCCTCGCGCAATGGTGGGTTTTCCCCGGCCGACTCGAAGAGCGAACCTTGCGTCAAGGCTGGCGTGCCGTTGCGACGGCGTACCGCCTCAATGGTCGTCTTGGGATCAATCCGTTCGTGGACGTGCAGCGAGACCGTCGACACCTCGAACGACGTGTGCTCTGCCTTGCCGGCCCATTGGAGCGTCGGATCGAGATGCGGGTCGTACTGATACGCCTTCCTGGCGGTGTCGCGATCGGTCGCCTCGGTGACGAGACCAACGGGGGGATTGTTCTTCCGCTGCTCCTTGCGGTGATCGTACTGCTCGATCGGCCGCCTTTTCGCCGGCGCCGGGGTGTCGGTTTTCTTCGCTCGGGCCATGCGTCCTCCCGGGGCGGCGGCAAGCCGCCTCCGCGGCTCGAATGTAACTCATGGGCTGCGCCCTGCCGGCATGTCACATACGTGACGGCCCGGCTGCGAGCCGTATCAATCTCTGGACATTGACGGCCACGAGCCGGTCGTACAATCGTGCCGGATGAGCATGCCGGCGACGCGCCACCGTTTCACGCTCGAGGATTACTGCCGCTTGTTCGAAATTGGCGTGCTCAGAGAGGACCAGCGGCTCGAGCTGCTGGACGGCGAAATCTACGAAATGGCGCCGACGTATCCGCCGCACGCGAGCGTCGTCGATCGCCTTGCGCGTCTGCTTATCACGCGTCTCGGTACGCGCGCGATCGTCAGGGTTCAAGGGCCAGTGCCTGCCCGCCCACGCTCGCTGCCGCAGACGGACGTCGCTGTCCTCGCAGAACGCGGCGACTTCTATCGAACGGCGCATCCTGAAGCCCAGGACGTTCACCCGTCATCGAGGTCGCCGACACCACGCTAGAGCGCGATCGCGCGAAGCTACAGCTCTACGCCACCGCCGGCATGCAGGAAGTCTGGATCGTCGACGTCAACGATGAGCGGATCGAGGTCTACCGGTCGCCCGAGGCCGGGGAATACACGGAACGGCGATTCGCCGGCCGCAGTGATCGTCTGATCTGTCCCGACTTCCCCGACGTCGTGCTGACCGTCGACGACATCCCCGGCTGACGCCGAGCGCGCCTACGAAGCCGAGATGCGCCCGCCGAGCTGGGTGATCTTGCCGGGGATGTCGGAGTAGCCGCGCTCGACGTAGTGCGCGCCGTCGATGACCGACAGCCCGCTGGCCACGCACGCGGCCAGGAGATACGAGAAGCCGGCGCGCAGGTCGGGAATCTGCATCGTCGTCCCGCGCAGATGCGTCGGGCCCTGCACGAGACAGCTGTGCGGATGGTCGCCGTAGCGGTAGCGACACGGGCGGCCGCCGAGGCACGCCGTGTACACCTCGATCGTCGCGCCCATCGCGCGCAGCTCCGCGGTGTATCCGAAGCGCCGCTCGTGCACGGTCTCGTGCACCACCGAGAGGCCGCGCGCCTGCGTGAGGAGCACGACGAACGGCTGCTGCCAGTCGGTCGCGAAGCCCGGGTGCACGTCGGTCTCGACCGTCGTGGACCTGAGCTCGCCGCCGCGGAAGAAGCGCACGCCGTCCGGCGTCACCTCGAACTCACCGCCGACGCGGCGAAGCGCGTTCAGGAACGTGGTGATCGTCGCCTGCTCGGCGCCCTCGATCAGCACGTTCCCGTTGCTGGCGACGGCCGCCGCCGCGAACGACGCGACCTCGATCCGGTCGCCGATGATCCGGTGCCGCGCGCCGCGCAGACGCGACACGCCCTCGACCACGATGCTGCGGTCGACCTCCACCGTGATCAGCGCGCCCATCTTCTGCAGGAGCAGGATCAGGTCGACGATCTCGGGCTCGACGGCCGCGTTCTTGATGACGGTCGTGCCTTCCGCGAGCACGGACGAGAGGAGGGCCGACTCCGTCGCGCCCACGCTCGGGTACGGCAGGTCGATCAGCGCCCCGTGCAGCCGCTTGGCCTCCGCGCGCCACACGCCGCCCTCGAGCGCGACCGAGGCGCCCAGCCGGCGCAGCGCGTCCATGTGGAAGTCGATCGGCCGCGCGCCGATCGCGTCGCCGCCGACGAGCGGGACGCTCGCACGGCCGTAGCGATGGAGCAGCGGGCCCACCATGAGGACGGGAATGCGGTTGACGCCGGAGAACGCGACCGGGACCTCGCCGGAGCTCACCGTCGCGGCGCGCATCCGGATGGTCTCGCCGTGCACCTCGACTTCGGCGCCGAGCGCCTTGCACATGTCGATCGTGACCGTGACGTCGCCGATGCGCGGGACGTTGTCGAGGACGACCTCGTCGTCGGTGAGGAGCGCGGCGACGATCTGCTTGGTCGCCGCGTTCTTGGCGCCGCTGGCCCGGATCGTTCCCCGAAGCGGCGACCCGCCTTCGATCCGGTAGCTGGGCATCGGGACTACGCGCCGCCGGAGGTTACTTCGACGACGACGTCGTGCCGGACGAGAGCGTCCGACTGGCGGTCATTTCCACGTAGGTGTAGTACCAGCCTTCCCAGAGACGCACGTGCAGTGAGTTGCCGAGCTTGTCGTAGACCTGCGTCGTGCCCTTGTCGCCGGCGGTCGCCGTCGACACGTGACGCCAGCCGTTCGCCTCGAGCGTCGAGCGCATCGCGTTGCCGAGGCTCACGGGCTCCACGCGCCCGCGATAGACGAGCTTCGCGGCCTTCACGGTCGGCGACTCGATGATCGTCGACTCGCTCTCCACGTACGACAGGCCTTTCGGTACGGGAATGTCCTCGAACTCGCTTCGCGCCGCACGCGTCGAGAACGTGGCGCACCCCGCGGTCACCGCGATCAGGAACGCTCCGGCGAGGACACGCTTGAAGGTATGCATGGAGCGAGCGTAGCAGACGCGGTCGGTTGCCCCAAGGGAATTGGTCCTACTCGGCAGTCGCGGAGGGGCCGGATTCACTCCGGCCCCGCAGCGTAGGGGGCCTGGGGGATCCGTCTCGGGTCCCCCATGTCGATCAATCGGGCGAAATCCGCCTCGACGGCGGCCCGAAGCTCCTCGAGCTGCTCGGGCTCCAGGTCCTCGTCCAGCGTCAGGACGACGATGGCCCGGCCCCGCTTCGCCCGCCGGCCCACTTGCATCGACGCGATGTTGACGTTGTACCGGCCGAGGAGGCTGCCGATCTTGCCGACCACGCCCGGCCGGTCCGCGTAGGACAGCACGAGGATGTACCCCTCGGGGGTGAACTCCATGTCCAGGTCGCGCATGCGGACGATCCGCGGCTGGCCGTCGAACACGGTCCCGGCGATGACCTTGCGGCCCTCGCTCGTGCGGGTGCAGAGCGTCAAGAGGCTCTTGTAGCCGCCGGTCTCCTCCTCGCGCTCCACGCTCACCTCGAGCCCGCGCTCCCTGGCGACGAGGCGCGCGTTCACGAGATTGACCGGATCGGCCATGACGGGGCGGAGGAGGCCGGCGAGGACCGCGCGCGCGAGGAGCTCGGTGTCGGCATCCGCGAGCGCGCCGGCGACGCGCAGGTCGACACGCTCCAGGCGGCCGGGATCGAGCTGCACCGAGAACAGCCCGAGGCGCTCCGCGAGCGCCACGAACGGACGGAGCTCGGCCACGTGCGCCGGGTCGCCGACCGGGATGTTGACCGCGTGCTCGACCAGCTCGCCGTCACGGAAGGCGACGAGCTGCCGGGCGACGTCCACCGAGACGTTCACCTGCGCCTCGCTCGAGTTCGCGCCGAGGTGCGGCGTGACGACGACGCGCGGGTGGCGGATCAGCCGCTTGAGGACGTCGCGCTCCGGCGGCTCCTCGCTCCACACGTCGATGGCGGCGCCGGCGACGTGCCCGCTCTCGAGCGCCGCGAGGAGGTCGGCCTCGTGCACGATGCCGCCGCGCGCGCAGTTGACGATGCGCACGCCGCGCTTCATCGTGGCGAGCTCGCGCGCGGCCACCATCGCCTCGGTCTCGGGCGTGAGCGGCGTGTGGAACGTGAGGACGTCGGCGCTGCGCAGCAGCGTGTCGAGATCGACGAGGCGCGCCCCGAGATCCCGCGCGCGCGTCTCCGGGATGTACGGGTCGTAGACCAGCACCTCGGCCTCGAAGCCCCGGAGGCGCGCCGCCACGCGCGAGCCCACCTTGCCGAGGCCGACGACGCCGATGGTCTTGCGATAGAGCTCCGCGCCGTAGATGCCGCGGTTCCACTCGAGCGTTTTCAGGCGCTCGTGCGCCTCGGGAATGCGCCGCACGAGCGCCAGCATCATGCCGACCGTGTGCTCGGCGGCGGAGACCACGTTGCCGTACGGCGCGTTGACGACGACGATGCCGCGCCGCGAGCACGCGTCGACGTCGACGTTGTCGGTGCCGACGCCGGCGCGTCCGACGATCCGGAGCTTGGGGGCGTGCGCGAGCAGCTCCGCGGTCACCGCGGTGCCGGATCGGGTGATGAGGGCCTCGTAGGCGGGCAGCGCCGCGTGCAGCTCTTCGAGCGGCGGCGTGCGCAGCTCGTCGACCTGGCAGCCGCGCGCGCGCAGGTACGCGAGGCCTTCGGGCGCGATCGCCTCGACGACGAGAACCCGCACCTTCAGCCCTTGATGGCGTAGCCGCCGTCGACGGGAATGGCGGTGCCGGTCACGAAGTCCGACGCGGGGCTCGCGAGGAACACCGCGATGCCTTCCATGTCGTCGATCGTCCCCCAGCGCCCCGCGGGCGTGCGCGCGAGCACGCTCTCGTGCAGGCCCTTCACCTGCTTGCGCGCGTTCTGCGTGAGCTCGGTGTCGATCCAGCCCGGCAGCACCGCGTTCACCTGGATGTTGTCCGTCGCCCACGCGACCGCCGTCGCCTTCGTGAGCTGGACGATGCCGCCCTTGCTCGCGGCGTAGGCGGGCGCGAACGACGCGCCGAAGATCGACATCATCGACCCGATGTTGATGACCTTGCCGCGACCACCCCTTTTGAACAGCGGATAGGCGGCGTGACAGCAGAGATAGGCGCTCGTGAGGTTCGTGTCGATGACCTGGCGCCACTCGGCGAGCGACAGCTCGTGGACCGGTTTCCGGATGTTGATGCCGGCGTTGTTGATCAGCACGTCGAGCCGCCCGTGGCGCGTCTTCACGCTGTCCATGAGCCGCGTCACCGATCCTTCGTCCGCGACGTCGACGTTCACCGCCGAGCCCTGGCCGCCGGCGCGCTCGAGCTCGCGCACCGCCGCGGCGGACTTCTCCGTGTTCCGCGCCGCGATCACGACGTGCGCGCCCGCGCGCGCGAGCCCGCGCGCCATGCCGAGACCGATCCCACCGTTGCCTCCCGTCACGACCGCGATCCGCCCTTTCAGATCGAACACCCGGCTCCTCCTCCGCAGCGTGATGTAACTCTTACACGTCGCCGCTAGACGATTGAACTTCTTTCACGACCGTCTGCGCCCGAAGCACCTGATAACACGTGCCTCCGTCCGTGGCATGGCGGCTGCTCGTGAGAACCGCCCCATGAAAGTGTCGGAGCCTCGCGCATGATGGCGCAGATCCGGCCGCTCCGAGGCGACTCGGCGGCCGCGTCGCTTCGTCATCTCTGGGGCGTCGTCCTTCCGCGTCACTATACCGGCCGCGGCGAGCGACAGGGCACCCTCGCCCGCCTGCTCGAGCGCGCGAGCCGTCTCATTCCGGCCTCGCGTCTCGTCACGGTTCTCACGCGTGACGCGGCTGCCGACGCGCGGCAGGAGCTCGCGGCGGTGCCCGGACTCCAGCGCTGTCTCGAGCCCGCGTCGCGCGGCACCGCGCCCGAGATCTTCCTCGCCGCGTTCAGCGTCCTCCAGCAGGACCCGCACGCGATGGTGGCGGCGCTGCCCGTCGATCACCTGCCCCTCAACCGGGTCAAGGTCGGCATCATGGACGACTCCCGCATCAACGCCGCGAACGCGGGCGGCGCCGAGTTCTACGTGACGCGTGGCCTGCTGGAGCGCGCGAACGACCAGCAGCTCCTCGGCGTGCTCGCGCACGAGGTCGCCCACGAAGACCTGCGGCACGTCGCCAAGGCACAGACGCTCGGCACGGGCCTCCAGATCGGCGCGGTCATCCTCGACCAGATCATCCCCGGCAGCGGCGCGCTCACGCCGATCGCCGGTCAGCTCATCGCGCGCGGGTACAGCCGGCGTGAGGAGTACCAGGCCGACGCGCACGGCGCCGCGCTGCTGCAACGGATCGGACAGCCGGGGAAGCAGGTCATGCTGGACACGCTCCAGTGGCTGATCGCGACGGAGGGCTCGAGCCCGGGTGGATTCTTCGCGACGCACCCCGCCACGACGGACCGCATCGAAGCGCTGCGCGGCGCGCGGTAGGCATTCGCGGAGGGCCCGCGGCATTCGCTCCGGGCCCGGATTCATTCCGGGCCCGGAGCGTGGGGGGCTTGGGGGGCGCCCGGAGCCCCCCATGTAATTCAGAGCTCGAGTTTCGGGCTGGCGGCGCCCTGCCCCTCGCCGCCGGGCTCGGCCAGATCCTTGAAGGTCTGCTCCCCTTCCTGACAAACCGCACGCTAGCCCCGTCTCAGAATCTTGCCGAGGACGTAGCCGATCGCGGCGGTGACCGGCATGGCCTGCAGCGGGCGCTCCCGGACGAAGCGGCGCACGTCAGCGACGTGCTGTGCGCGATCCGAGAGCCGGCGCACGCTGCTCTGCGCGTACGTACCGGCGCGCTCGGCCACGTCGCGCGCGGACTCCATCAACCGGTCCTTCATGACGGTCCTCCTTCCGACGACACGTCGGGATGCCACGTCTATGCCATGGGCCGGGCGCGGCGCGCGCGCCCGCTCTCGAGGAGCGGCGTGAGATGCTGGCGCGTGGTGAAGAAGCCGCGGAGCGGATCGCCCTTCGCGCGCAGCCGGTCCGTGATGTGCTTCATGTGGAAGTCTTCGGGGTACACGGGCCGCTCGAGCTCGGCCCACTCGAGCGGCGTGCACACGGTGGCGAGCGGATGCTCGCGCACCGAGTACGGGCTGATGAGCGTGGCGCCGCGACGGTGGAGGCGATGGCGAGGCCGGCCTGCACGGCGCACGTGCTGGCGCCGACGAGCCTCAGGAGCGGCAGCCGCGCGAGCACCGCGCCCGCGACGAGCGCGCCCGCGAGCATCGCGTACGGCGTCCACCAGCGGTCCGGTACGCGGTGGCGCAGGCCCTCGAGCTGGCGCTCGATGAGGCCGCGCGTCACCGCGATGTCAGCCTGGATCTCAGCTGTGCTCCGAGCCATCGCCAGTTCTCCTGGAGGGACTCCACGGTTTCGTTCGGCCACGAGAGATGCGTGAGGCGCCAGACGCTCCACGCGAGCGTGCCGAGCGCGAGCAGCGCCACACCGCCCCCCGCGATGACGAGGTGCTGCCACGCGGCGCCGAACAGCGGCGCGAACGCGGCGGCGACGAGCACGACGAGCGCCGCGAGCAGCAGCACGATCGCCGGCACCGCGACGGCCACGGTGATCGCCGCGGCGACGACGACCTCGCGTGTCTCCGCGAGCGCGAGCTCGAGCTCGAGCTTGACGAGCTTCACGAGGCGGCCGAGGACGGAGGCGTCGTGCGAGGGCTCGACGCGCGCGGGGAGGCGGTGCACGGCGACACCGTGCTGCAGACGGTTGCGGAGTTCCGGCTCAGCCGAAGTCGTGTGAGGGCACGACCGATGCCGGGCGCGCAAGCGGTTGCACGCGCTGTGCACGCACGGACACGACGCCGTCCTGCATGTGTAAGATCCCCTCCACGAGCAGGAACGGCTCGGCGACGAGGGCCCAGCGCGCCCGCGCGAAGAGACCGGGCGTGACGATCACGTTCGCGATCCCCGTCTCGTCCTCGAGGCTCAGGAACACGAAGCCCTTCGCGGTCCCGGGTCGCTGCCGCACGATGACGCTGCCAGCGACACGTACGCGCGTGTCGCTGGTGCCGCGCGCGAGATCGATCGCGCGCGTCACGCCCGCCGCGGCGAGCGTCGCGCGCCGGAGCGCCATCGGATGCGGGCCGACGGTCACACCCGTCCCGGTGTAATCGGCGACCAGGCGCTCTTCGGCGTGCATCTCGGCGAGCGGCGAGGGCCGGGGATCTTCGTCGAGCGGCGCGAGCGGACCGGGATCCACGCGCGTCACGGACCACAGCATCGCGCGCCGCGTGCCGCCCAGCGCCGCGAACGCGCCGATCGACGCGAGCGTCGCGAGCTCGTCGCGCGCGAGCGCCGCGCGGCGCCCGACGTCCGCGGCCGACGTGAACGGCCGGACGGCGCGCGCCGCGAGCAGTGCCAGCGCCGCGCGCTCGCGCAGGCCCTTCACGCAGCGCAGGCCGAGACGCACCGCGCGCGGTCCCGTGGGCCGTGTGAGCCACGCCGAGCGCGTCACGTCCACCGGGAGCACGCGCATGCCGTGCCGGCGCGCGTCGGTCACGATGGTCGACGCGTGATAGAAGCCCATCGGCTGGTTGTTGAGCAGCGCCGCGTAGAACTCCGCCGGATGGTGCACCTTGAGATACGCGCTCGCGTAGGCGAGCAGCGCGAAGCTCGACGCGTGCGAGTTGTGGACGACGAGGTCGTTGGCGAGGAAATTGTGGTCGTCCTCCACCTCGAGGTCGTAGGTTTCGCGCACGCCGATGGGCTCCACCGAGACGACGCCGTCCCACACCGCGCGCGCGCCGCCCCCCGACGCCGCGACCGCATCCCCCGGTTGGAGGCTCGCGAGCGCGCGCCAGCCCTGCGTCGTCAGCAGCGGATGCTCGGCGGTCGCGAGCAGCGTGCGGCCGTGCGCCGTGCGGAGGCGATGCACGAGCCGACGCCCGCTCGCCGTCGCGCGAAGCACCTGCCGCGGGCGGAAGTGACGATCCGCGCCGCACGCGAGCGTGCGCTCGAGCGCCACGCGGCCCGCCACCACGTCGTCGATCCGCACGCGCAGCCCGGTCCCGGCATCGACGACCTCCGTCTCACCGACCACGCACTCCGGGAAGCCGTACAGCGCGAAGGCGGTGATCGCGTGGACGATCTGCTCCGCGGCGTCGCCCCGGATGCCCTGCCGCGCCATGCCCGCGCGCAGCTTGGTCTCCACGTCCTTCATGCGCTGCTCGCTCCGCTTGAAGCCGAGCGCGCGGCGCAGCTCCTCGGCCTCGGTGCCGGTGAATCCCGCGGCGGCCATCGCCATCCGGAGCAGTTGTTCCTGGAAGAGCGGCACGCCGAGCGTGCGCGCGAGGATCGGCTCGAGGCTCGGATGCGGATAACTCACCGCCTCGCGCCCCCGCCGGCGGCGGATGTAGGGGTGCACCATGTCGCCGACGATCGGCCCCGGCCGGATGATCGCGACCTGCACGACGAGGTCGTAGAAGTGCTCCGGGTGAATCCGCGGCAGCGTCGCCATCTGTGCGCGGCTCTCGACCTGGAAGATGCCGACGGTGTCCGCGGCCTGCAGCATCTTGTAGACGTCGGGATCGTTCTCGGGGAGGTGCGCGAGGTCGACCTCCCCTCCGCGCTCCTGCACCATCTCGATCGACTCCTGGATCACCGAGAGCATGCGCAGGCCGAGCAGGTCGACCTTCACGATGCCGAGCGCCGCGCAGTCGTCCTTGTCCCACTGGATCACCACGCGGCCCGGCATCGTGGCGGGCTCGAGCGGGACGACGTCGTCGAGGCGATCGGCGGCGATGACCATGCCGCCCGAGTGCTGGCCGAGGTGGCGCGGCAGGTCGAGCACGCGCGTCCACAGCGCGGCGAACTTGCGGATGCGCGGGTGCCGCGGATCGCAGCCCGCTTCGGGCAGGTGCCTGGTCAGGATCTCCTCGGGATCCTGGTAGCCCCAGTTCGCGACGAGCTTCGCGAGCCGGTCCTGCATCTCCGCGGGCAGGCCGAGCGCCTTGCCGATCTCGCGCGCGGCGCTGCGTCCGCGGTACGTGATGACGTTCGCGGTCATCCCGGCGCCGAGCCGGCCGTAGCGGCGGTAGAGGTACTGGATCACGATCTCGCGGCGGTCGTGGCTCGGCAGGTCGAGATCGATGTCCGGCCACTCGCCGCGCGCCTCGGAGAGGAAGCGCTCGAAGAGCAGCTCCATCTTCACGGGATCGACCGCGGTGATGCCGAGCGCGTAGCAGACCGCGCTGTTCGCCGCCGAGCCGCGGCCCTGCGCGAGGATGTCGTGCGTGCGGCAGAACTCGACGATGTCCCAGACGATCAGGAAATAGCCGGCGAGGTCGAGGCGCGCGATGATCTCGAGCTCGTGCTGCACCTGGCGCCGCGCGCGCTGCGCGAGATCGCCGCGCTCGCCGTAGCGCCGGCGCACGCCCTGGTCGACGAGCATGGCGAGATAACCCTGCGGCGTGGTGCCGGGCGGAAGTGGAAACTCCGGAAAGCGATAGCCGAGATCTTTCAGCGTGAAGGCCAGGCGCAGCGCGAGCTCGCCGCTGGCGGCGACCGCGTCGGGGAGATCGCGGAAGAGACGCGCGAGCTCCTTCTCGCCCTTCAGTGAGCGCTCGCCGTTCGCCGCGAGCCGCGTGCCCGCGTGATCGAGATCGGTCTTCTCCCGGATGCACGCGAACACGTCGGCGAGCGCGCGGCCGCCGGACCGCGCGTAGAGCGGCTGGTTCGTGGCGAGCAGTGGCACCTGGCGCTCGCGCGCGAGCGCGACGAGGCGCGGGAGATCGCGCTCCTGGCGGCGGTCGAGATGACGCTGGACCTCGACGAAGCAATTGGAGGCGCCGAAGATGCCGGCGAGGCGGTCGAGCTCGGCCCGCGCGCCGTCGCGATCGCCGGCCGCGATCGTCGCGGCGAGCGGGCCGCGCGCGCCGCCGGTCAGACACACGAGCCCGCTCGCATGCGCTTCGAGATCGTCCCAGCGCGCGGCCGCTTCGCCCTTCGGCGCGCGCAGCTTCATCTTCGTGATCAGGCGCGAGAGGTTCTGATAGCCCTCGCGGTCCTCGACGAGCAGCGGCAGGCGCGCGCCGCCGGCGAGCGTGATCTCGGCTCCGACGAGCGCCTTGATCCCGGCATCGACCGCGGCGCGATGGAGACGAGGCGCGCCGTACACGCCGTCGCGATCGAGCAGCGCGATCGCACCCATGTCGCACGCGGCCGCCTCCGCGACCAGCGTCTCGGGCAGGTCGGCGCCTTCCAGAAACGAGAACGCGCTCTGCGCGTGCAATTCAACGAACATCGGCACTCGCGGAGGGCGCGGATTCACTCCGCGCCCGGAGCGCAGGGGGGCTTGGGGGGTGCGTCTCGCACCCCCCAATCAATCGTAGACCCCGTCGAGGAACCACTGGCCGGTGCGGAGGTCGAGCGCGATGCGGCAGAGGGTGCCGTCCGACAGCGCGACGTCCCACTCGTCGCGCGCCCAGCCGTCGACGTCCCACCAGTCGCCGGACAGCCGCCACGGCCCCGCCGACGTCATCACGCGGTAGCGCGCGCCGTTCCAGCGGACCGCAAACGGCGCCTCGTCGCTCCATTCCACTTCGATGGCGCGTGGGGGGCGGAGGCGTCGCAGCGCGAGCGTGTCTCCATTCACGTCGCCAGTCAGCGCGCGCGCGGTCGAGCGCCCGCGCGCTCCCGCGACGGCGCCGGGATCGAAACGCGTCAGCGTCACTGCGTCCGGGCGGTGCGAGTCCACGAGCTGCGGGGCGCCCACCGACGCGGGGCCGACCAGCGCGGCGAGCCTGGTCAGCACGGTGGCCAGGTCGCGGATCGCGGGCATCGTCGGCTGCCAGAGGCCGCCCTGACCCGCCACGACGCGCACCGGTTGGGCGGTCACCGCGACGCCGACGACGGCGGCCGTCGGCGGATGCGCCTCGAGATCGAGGCGGACGAGTGTCCACATCGCGCGCGCGTCGCCGAGCGGGTGCGCGAGCGGCACGCGCCGCTGGTGGTGCTCGCCCGACACCAGGCGGAGGTCGACGTCGAGGACGTCCGCCGCGAGATGCCCGGCGGCGAGTCGCGCGCACAGCCGCTCGAGCACCGGCGTCAGCATCGCGGCCAGCGCGTCGAGGGTGTCGATCTCCCAGTCGACGCCCTGCGCCTCCTGATAGAACGGCGGCGGCGTGTACGCGTGGAACGGCTCGCGGTCGAGCCCGCACGCGAGGTCGTGCAGCCGCAGGCCCGTCGCGCCGAGCCGGGCGACGAGCCCGTCGCGCGGCAACGCGGCGAGCTCGCCGAGCGTCCGGACACCCCAGCGCGCGAGCGTGGCGGCGGTCTCCGCGTCCAGCTCGAGCAGCGCGACCGACGCGCCCGCGAGCATCTCGCGCTCGCGCCCGGCGTCGATGACCGTCACCGCGCGGCCCAGCCGCGCGGCGACGCGCGCCGCCGCGCGGCTCTCGGCGAGGCCGACGGTGACGGTGAAGCCCACGGCCCGCGCCTCCCGGACGAGGCGACGGCCGACCGCGGTCGCGTCGCCGATCAGCTTCTCGAGCCCGCTCGCGTCGACGTGCACCACGCCGGGCCCCGCGTCCTCGATCCGGGGCGAGACGGCGAGCGCGGCGTCGAGCAGCGCGTGGCACGCGGCAGCGGCCACCTCGTCGGCGCACGTGCGGCTCGTGAGCTCCGGGCAGCGCGCTCGCGCTTCGGCCTCGGTCATCGGCGGATGGACACCGAGCACGCGCGCCGGCGCGTTGACTTCCACCACCCGCGTCGCCGGCGCGGTGCCCGTCACCACGATCAGCGGCCGCTCGCGGAGCCCGGGCTCCACGCGCTCGACGGCGGCGGCGAGGAAATACGGGACGACCACGCACGCGAACGCGCTCATGCGCCTCGGCCGTCGCTCACCTCGCACCACCACTCCATGTCCAGCGGGGCCGAGGGCGGAGCGCTGCGCGCGCGGACGACCGAGACGCGCGCGCGAAGACGCGCCAGACGGGTGGCGGCACGCGCGGGGCCGGTCCAGTCGACGCCCGTCTGAACGGTCTCCACCGCGAGCGCGGCGCCCGCCCCGGCGATGCGGCGCGACGAGAGCACGACCAGCGCGACTTGCGAGCGCCGGACCGCGAGCCGCAAGCGGAACGCGGCCGCAAGCGACAGGCACGGCGCAAGCTCGCCGAAATCCACGGCGACGACCGCGAAGCCGGGGCAGCGCGCGAGCAGATCGGCGGCGCGCAGCGCGAGATCGCGGCGCCGGCCGCAGCGCACCCACAAGAGCCGCGCGAGATCGACGCCCGCGCGGCCGGCGCCGGCGG
Source organism: Candidatus Rokuibacteriota bacterium (assembly GCA_016866775.1). Lineage (GTDB taxonomy): Bacteria > Methylomirabilota > Methylomirabilia > Rokubacteriales > CSP1-6 > VGLJ01. The sequence goes on from VGLJ01000015.1 coordinate 63,881, forward strand.
CGTCGAACGCGTCGTCGGCATCGACGAGCGCGGCGGCCGCACCGCCACGCGTCGCGCGGCGCAGGGCCCCGATGAGCAAGCTCGTGCGGCCTGATGACAGTCGACCGGCGATCTCTGTGATTTCGCCTGCGCGCCCCAGCGTTCGCACGCCCATGCGGTCAAACTAGTCAGATGTTTAGTATCGCGCAAGACCGAGATCTTGGGCCCAGGACGGCGGGGGCCCCCATGGGAAGGGCATGCAGCGCTTTTACGAACGTATACCCACTGGCCTCGGCGTTGCACCCTGAAGGACAAGGGCCACGAGCCGGGCGTCGTCGACGGCAAGATGGGCCCGAAGACGATGGCCGCGCTCCGCGACTTCCAGAAGACGCAGGGCATGGAAGCGACGGGCCTTCTCGACGACAAGACCGTCCAGGCGCTCGGCATGGACGGCGCGAAGATCAACAGCGCGGGCTCTTGACGCCGCGACCGCTACGCGAGGCGACGCCGCACGCCAGCGCCTCGATCATCGCGAGCCCGAACGGCTCCGGCCAGTCGGTCGGGAACAGAAGACAGAGCGTCTGGCACGACCCTCGCAGACTGAGAAGCCATGAGGCGGCCGCGTCCGCTCGCCGAGCGCTGCCGCGCGGGCGTGGGCGTCAACGTCCTGCTCGACGCCTTCGGGTCGATGGGCATTCCCGGCGACTACGTCGACCACAGGCGCGACTCCGGGTGCCACGTCGCCTGGTTCCGGCCGCTCCACCGCCTCTGGCCGGGCGGCAAGTTCGCCAACCGCAATCACCGCCGCTCACTGGTCGTGGACGGGCGCGCGGCGATCACCGGCGGCTCCGGCGTGAGCCGCAAGTGGATGGGCAACGGGCGGGTCGCGGACCACTGGCGCGACACGGACATCCGCGTCGAAGGGCCGGCGGTCAGCTACGTCCAGGGCTCGTTCGCCGAGACCTGGCTCGAGGCGACCGGGATGGTGCTCGGCGGCGAGGAGTACTTCCCGACGACGCTCACCCCGCGGGGCCAGGCGCACGTCCAGGTGGTGCGCAGCTCGCCCGCGAGCGGCGACTTCGCGATCTACACGGCCTTCCTGCTGGCGATCGCCTCCGCGCGGAAGTCGATCCTCGTGACGAATCCGTACTTCGTCCTCGACGAGAAGATGACCGAGGCGCTGCTCGACGCGCACACGAACGGCGCGAAGGTGACCGTGCTGGTGCCGGGGAAGATCGATCACAACCTCGTCAGGACGGCGAGCCGCGCGGAGTTCGGACGGCTGCTGAAGGCGGGGATCGAGATCTACGAGTACCGCGCGGCGCTGCTGCACGCGAAGACGATGGCGATCGACGGCGTGTGGTCGATGATCGGCAGCACGAATCTCGACAACGCCTCGTTCGCGCTCAACGACGAGCTGAACGTCATCGTCTACAACCGCGAGGTCGCGCAGCGGCTCGAGCGGATCTTCGTGGAGGATCTCAAGCACGCGAAGCAGGTGACGTTCGAAGCGTGGTCCAGGCGCGGTCTGAAAGAACGGTTGATCGAGCTGATCGCGCTTCCGATCCGCGATCTTCTCTAGAGATGGGGGGGTGCGAGGCGCACCCCCCAAGCCCCCCACGCTCCGGGCGCGGAGTGAATCCGCGCCCGACGCGACTGCCGTGTGACCGGTGTCTCAGACTCGCCGGCCGGGCATCACCAGGCGATAGAGGCCGAGGATGATGACGGCGCCGACGACGGCCATGATGAAGCCCGCCGGCTCGCCCTCGCGATAGAGGCCCATCATCCGTCCGACCCAGCCTCCGAGCATCGCACCGACGACGCCGAGGATGATCGTGAGGAAGATGCCGCCGGGATCGTTCCCCGGCATGATGAGCTTCGCCACGATGCCGACGACCAGCCCGAACACGATCCAGAGCAGGAGGTCCATCGTGCACTCCTTTCGCCGGACGCATGCATGCCATGGCCCGCGTCACGGGCGAAAGGTGCACGGCGAATGCCATGCACTCGACGTGTAGAACCTACTCCTTGGGATCGTTCCAGTGCGCGACGACGCGCGTCGCGCCGATGGCGGTGAGGCCGATCAGGGGCACGCAGAGGATCCCGGGCAGCAGCGCTTCCTCGAAGGGCAGCGTCGTCGCGGCTTTGAACACTTCCACGCCCACGACGTTGCAGACCACGAAGAACGCCACCCACGACCACAAGCGCATCGTCGTTCCGCCTCCCGGATATTCTGGGCTGAGAACCTGCAGATGCTACGAACCGGGTTGTGCCCGCACCATCACTGCGTCTACGGCGACGACTGGGCCGTGGCGAACCGCATCATGTGCGACTTCTTCCATCGCAAGAAGGTCCCGCCGCGTCTGGCGCAGGGTGATCGCGACGACGACTTCTGGGCGCACACGGGAGAAGCGGCCTAGACGGCGGCTTCGGTCGTCGCCGGCGCGACAGCCGTCGGCGCGTAGAAGGACGACTCGCCCGCTCCGCGAAGACAGTCGCGGGTGAACTCGATCAGGTGGTGGCTCACCATCGCGATGTGGATGAGCTGCTCGACCTTCCCGGCGCGCAGGGCCGGCTTCGCCATCGCCCAGAAGGTCCGGCGGTAGTCCCCGCGGATCCCGATTCTCCAGACGATCCGCGCGAGGATCCCGAGGCCCATCCAGACGTTCCCCCACGACTCGCGCCGCTCGTTGCGCGGGTAATCGAAGCGATGCGGGAACGTGTGCGCCTGCTGGTGTGCGTACCGCGCGTAGACCGCGGCGGGCTCGTACGCGGCCGCGATGCACCGGCGCCACATGCCGAGGACGGTCTCGTACGGCAGCAGGAAGTCCACGTTCGATTCGCGGCCGGTGTCCGCGACGAGGCGCCCCGCGGCTTCGAGCCGGCTCCAGAGCGGCGTCTTCGGCAGCGCGTAGAGGACGTTGATCGTGAGGACGGGAATGCCCGACGCGCCGATGAACGCGATGATCCGGTCCGCGGTGCCCGCGTCGTCGGTGTCGAGCCCGAGGATGATGCCCGACACCACCTCCATGCCGTACGCGTTGATGCGCGCGACCGCGTCGACCAGCGGGAGGCGGAGGTTCTGGTCCTTCGACATCGCGCGCAGCGCGTGCGGCTCCGGCGTCTCGATGCCGCAGAACACCGTGATGAAGCCGGCCTCGCGCATCTGCGCGAGCAGCCGCTCGTTCTTCGCGATGTTGAGCGTTGCCTCGCAGGCGAACCGCAGCGGGTACCGGTTGCGCCGCTGCCACTCGACGAGGTGGGGCAGGAGCTCGTGGGCGGCCTTCTGGTTGCCGATGAAGTTGTCGTCGACGAAGTAGACCGACGTGGCGCCGGCGGCGGCGATCACGTCGAGCTCCTCGAGGATCTGCGCGGCGGTCTTGAGCCGCGGGTTCCGGCCGTAGAGCGCGGGGATGTCGCAGAACTCGCACGCGTAGGGACAGCCGCTCGAGAACTGGATGTTCGCGATGAAGTACTCGCGGATCCGGATCAGCTCGTAGGCGGGCCGCGGGAAGTCCGCGAGGTCGAGCCGACGCTTGGTCTCGAAGCGGAGCTGGCGCGGCGGACGGCCGGCGTGCCGGTCGAGATACTCGATGACGTGGTCGGTGCCGTCGCCGAGCTCGCCCACGTGGAGGACGTCGGCGTCGGGATAGCACTCGGGACAGCCGGAGACCGACGGGCCGCCGACGACGACGGGCCGCCCGAAGGCGTGCGCGCGCCGCACGATGTCGTGAATGCGCGGGCGCTGGATGTGCATGCCGGACGTGAGCACCGCGTCGGCCCAGCGGAAGTCCGCGTCCGTCGCACGGCGCGAGTTCTCGTCGACGAAGCGCACCTCCCACGACGCCGGCAGGTACGCGGCCACGGCGAGGAGGCCTTGCGGCGGCATGAACGCGGTGACGCGACCGCCGAACAACGGATACGAATGCTGGAACGTCCCGAAGGACTTGGCGTACTCGGGAAAGACGCAGAGGATTCGCCTGGAGGTGCCGGGCGTGTACGGAGTGCGCATGGGCGGCTGCTCGGCAGTGTAACCCCTGGGCTAGAATCCCGCACGGGAGTGTCCGCACTCCCCCCGGGAGGATTCGATGAACGCGAACATGGTGAAGGCCATCATCACGGGCGGCGCGTCCGGCCTCGGGCGCGCGACCGCGGCCCGTCTCGTCGCGGGCGGCGCGCGCGTCGCGCTGCTCGATCGTCGGGCGTCGGCCGGTGCGGACGTCGCGAAGGAGCTCGGCGCGCGCGCCGCGTTCACGCCGGGCGACGTCACGAGCGGCGATGAGGTCGCGGCGGCCGTCACGAACGCGCGCGAGCACCTCGGCGGGGTCAACGTGCTCGTCAACTGCGCGGGCATCGGCACCGCCATGAAGACGTTCGGCCGGGGCGGCCCGGCCAAGCTCGAGGAGTTCACGCGCGTCATCCAGGTCAACCTCATCGGCACGTTCAACTGCATCCGGCTCGTCGCCGCGGAGATGGCGAAGGAGTCGCCGGGCGAGCACGGCGAGCGCGGCGTCGTCATCAACACCGCGTCGGTGGCGGCCTTCGACGGTCAGATCGGCCAGGCCGCGTACTCGGCGTCGAAGGGCGGCATCGTCGGGATGACGCTCCCCGTCGCGCGCGATCTGGCGGAGCTCGGCATCCGCGTGGTCACGATCGCGCCCGGGATCTTCGAGACCCCGCTGCTCGGCACGCTCCCGGAGTCCGTGCGCGCGTCGCTCGCCAAGCAGGTGCCGTTCCCCCAGCGGCTCGGGCGGCCGGAGGAGTACGCGGCGCTCGCGCTCCACATCATCGAGAACCAGATGCTGAACGGGGAAACGATCCGCCTGGACGGCGCGATTCGGATGCAGCCCCGCTGAGCGTGTCGTCGCTCGGGCGACGCGTGGGCGGGCGTGCTTCGGACGGGTCCTGTCGCCGGCCGGGCCGCCTGCGGTGCTCGCTCCACCCATCCCCCAGTGGGGCCCTTCCGCTGCGCTCCTCGGCGGCTCCGTCCGGCGCCACCCGTCCGGAGCACGCCCACCCACACGCCGCCCGCGCGGTCACGCGCTTTCCACAACCACAGACCCATTGCCCCGCCACCTCGAATCTCGAACGCCCGTGAGAAGGACCAGACGGTCGCGGACGGTGTTCGAAGAAGAGTCGGAGTTCGGGGGGGCCGTTCGCGTCATCGAAGACCATCGCGAGCGGCGGCTCATGATGTTCGGCGAGACGCTGTCCGTCTATCCGACCAACGGCGACTGGTCCGGCGTCAGGAAAGAGTACTGGTGGCACGCCCTCGCCGAGATTCCCATTCCGCCGCGGCCGCGCGTGCTGCTCGTGGGGCTTGGCGGAGGGACGCAGATTCATCTGCTCCGGATGATCGCCAGGCCGCGGGAGATCACCGCCGTCGAGCGCGACGCCGTCATCCTTCGCGCGGCGCACGAGTGGTTCGGGCTTCGGTCGGTCGGCGGCGTCGAGTATCTCTGCACCGACGCGCAGACCGCGGCGGACACGCTCGCGCACGCGGGGCGCCGCTTCGACTTCGTGATGGAGGACGTCGACTACGGGGACGGCGGCGAGCGCTCGGTGCCGCTGGCGCGCGCGCTCGCCGGGCTCGTCGCGCCCGGCGGCGTGCTCGTGGCGAATCGCCACCGCCGCCGCGAGGCGGGCGTGGTCATCGACGCGCTCCGCCCGATGTTTCGCGGCGTGCGTGAGCGGCGCGTGCGCCGCGAAGGCGAGAACGTGCTGGTGATCGCGTCCCGCCCGCGCCGCGCGGAGCGAGGCTAGGCGACGGGAATTTTCTTGAAGCGGAGGCGGTGCGGCTGCTCGGCGTCGGCGCCGAGGCGGCGCTTGCGGTCGGCTTCGTAGTCCTGGTAGTTGCCCTCGAACCACACCACCGTGCCCTCGTCCTCGAACGCGAGCATGTGCGTGGCGATCCGGTCGAGGAACCAGCGGTCGTGGCTGATGATGACCGCGCAGCCCGCGAACTCCAGGAGGCCGTCCTCCAGCGCGCGCAGCGTGTCGACGTCGAGGTCGTTCGTCGGCTCGTCGAGCAGGAGCAGGTTGGCGCCGGTCTTCAGCGTCTTCGCGAGGTGGAGCCGGTTGCGCTCGCCGCCCGACAGCTCCCCCACCCGCTTCTGCTGATCCGTGCCCTTGAAGTTGAACGAGGCCACGTACGCGCGCGAGGCGACGCTCCGGCCGCCGAGGTCGATCGAGTCCGCGCCGCCGGAGATCTCCTCCCACACCGTCTTCTTCGCGTCGAGCGCCTCGCGGCTCTGGTCCACGTAGGCGAGCTTCACGGTCTCGCCGACGCGGAGCGTGCCGCTGTCGGGCGTCTCCTGCCCCGCGATCATGCGGAAGAGCGTGGTCTTGCCCGCGCCGTTCGGTCCGATCACGCCGACGATGCCGCCGCGGGGCAGCTTGAACGTGAGGTCGTCGATCAGCACGCGGTCGCCGTACGCCTTCTTCACGTGATCGGCTTCGACGACGACGTCGCCGAGGCGCGGCCCCGGCGGGATCGCGATCTCGAGCTTCGCCGCGCGCTGCTCGAACGACTCGTTCAGCAGCGCGTCGTACGCCTGCAGGCGGGCCTTGCTCTTCGCCTGGCGCGCGCGCGGCGCCATCTGCACCCATTCGAGCTCGCGCGCGAGCGTGCGCTGGCGGGCGGCGTCGGCCTTCTCCTCCTGCGCGAGCCGCGTCTGCTTCTGATCCAGCCACGAGGAGTAGTTGCCCTCCCACGGGATGCCGTGGCCGCGATCGAGCTCGAGGATCCAGCGCGCGACGTTGTCGAGGAAGTAGCGGTCGTGGGTGACGGCGACGATCGTGCCGGGATAGTCGTGCAGGTACCGCTCGAGCCACGCGACCGACTCCGCGTCGAGATGGTTCGTGGGCTCGTCGAGCAGCAGCATGTCGGGCTTCGAGAGGAGCAGGCGCGCGAGCGCCACGCGGCGCCGCTCGCCGCCCGAGATCTTCGTCACGTCCGCGTCGCCCGGCGGCACGCGCAGCGCGTCCATCGCCAGTTCGACGGTGCGGTCGAGGTCCCAGGCGTTGACCGCGTCGATCTTGTCCTGCAGCGCGGCCTGTTCCTCGAGCAGCTTCTCCATCTGGTCGTCGCTCAGCGGCTCGCCGAGCTTCGCGCTGACCTCCTCGAATCGCGTGAGCAAGCCGCGCGTGGCCGCGACACCGTCCTCGACGTTGCCGCGCACGTCCTTCTTCGGGTCGAGCGACGGCTCCTGCGGCAGAAAGCCGACGCGCAGACCGTCGGCGGGACGCGCCTCGCCGAGGAAGTCGTCGTCGGCGCCGGCCATGATGCGCAGCAGCGACGACTTGCCCGCGCCGTTCGCGCCGAGCACACCGATCTTCGCCCCGTGGAAGAACGAGAGATAGATGCCGCGCAGGATCTCGCGCTTGGGCGGGACGACCTTCCTGAGGTCTTTGATCGTGAACGCGTACTCGCCGGCCATTTGCAATTGGGGGCACCGAGACGGTTCCCCCAAGCCCCCTCTTCTACGCTGTGTGTTTCAGTAGTCTCCGGTGCTCCGGCATCATGCACCGGTCCTGGATGACGTCGATGCCCGCGCGCGCCAGCTCCGCGGCCGCGCCGTCGTGACGGATGCCGAGCTGGAACCACACGGCGCGCGGCTTCCACGACAGCGCGAGGATCTCGCGCGCGTGGCCGGGCAGAAACGTCGGCCGCCGGAAGACGTCGATCACGTCGACGGGCTCGTCGAGCTCCGCGAGCGTCGCCACCACGCGCTCGCCGAAGATCGTCCGCCCCTCGAAGTTCGGATTCACGGGCAGGATGCGATAGCCGTGCGCCTGCAGATACGCGGGCACGTAGTGCGCCGGCTCACGCGGGTCCGGCTTGGCGCCGAGCACCGCCACGCGCCGCGCCTCGCGCAGCACGCGCGTGAGGCCGGCGTCGTCGTCGACGAGATGCGCGTCCATCACCGCTATCCTCTCACGTGCGCGCGAGCGCGGCGAGGATCTCGGGTCCGAACGCCTCGACGCGCCACCGGCGAAACCCTTCGACGCGCGCGAGGGCGTCGAGATCGCGCGGCCCCGCCTCCGCCACCGTGCCGATGAGCCGGTTGGGAAAGAGCACGCCCGGCTCGAGGCCGAAGCGCGGCGTGGCCTCGGTGCGCCACACGCGCAACGACTCGATGCGCCGCCGGACCGCGGCCGGTACGTTCGCCCGGGGCCGGCGCTCGAGCACCGGCAGCTCGCTCTCCGGGAGCGCGAGCGCGCGCGCGACGGTGGCGAGCAGCTCGTCGCCCCAGCGGCCGATCACACGCGGACTCATGCCCGGCAGCTGCGCGAGATGCTCGCGATCGCCCGGCACCGCGAGCGCGAGCTTCACCAGCACCTCGTCGTTGAAGACCTTGAACGGCGGCCGGTCGAGGCGGCGCGCGAGCGTCTCGCGCCGCTCGTGCAGCTCGCGCAGGATCGCGAGGCCGCGCGGCGCGAGCTCCCTGGCCCCCTTCAGGCCCGCGTACGCCGCCGGATCGATCGGCCGCTCGACGACCACCTGCGCGGCGAGCGCCGCGCATTCTTCCTCCACCCACGCGAGCCGCCCCACGCGCGTGAGCTCCTCGACGAGCCGCGCCTTCAACGGCAGCAGGTGCTCCACGTCGCCCACGGCGTAGCGCCGCTGCGCCTCCGACAGCGGACGCTCGGACCAGTCGTCCTTCTGCCGCGACGGCGGCAGGTCCACCCCGAGGTACGTGGTGAGGAGCACGTCGAGCCCGAGCGCCGGCGCGCCGAGGAAGCGCGCCGCGACCGACGTATCGAAGATCCGCGCGAACGGCAGGCCGTGGCGCCGCTTGAGATCGACGAGGTCGTTGTCGCCCGCATGGAGCACGGTCGTCGTCCGCGCGTCGCCGAAGATCGCGCCGAGCGGGCCGAGATCTTCCACCGCCAGCGGATCGACGAGCCACACCGCGCCGGGCGCGCCGAGCTGTACCAGCGCGAGCCGCGCCGGATAGTGGTGGAGGCTGTCTCCTTCGGTGTCGACCGCGACTTCCGGCACGGCGGTGAGCGCGCGGACCAGCTCCGCGAGCTCGCCGGCGGTCTGGACCCAGCCCGGTGTCACCTGTGTCGCGGCTGCTGTTCGAGGATCGCGCGCTCGATCCGCTGGAAGCGCTTGCGGATCGGCTCGAGCGACTCGGGATGGGTGATGACGTAGAGACGGTTCTCGAGGATCGCGGACAGCACGAGCTCGGCGACGGCCTCGGGCGCGAGCGTCGTGCCGTCGAGCGCAATGGGCTCGGGCTCCCGCGTGCGCTCGTTGCGGAGGTGCGCGGGCCGATTGCGCTCGGACGCGCGGATGCGCGTCGCCACGCCGAGCGGACAGAGGACGGAGACGCCGATCCCGTGGGGGGCCAGGTCCTTCACCAGCGTCTCGGAGAGACCGACCACCGCGTACTTCGAGGTGTTGTAGATGCCGAGGCCGCGCGTCGCCACGAGCCCGGCCATCGACGCGGTGTTGACGATGTGCCCGCGGCGGCCGCTCGCGATCATCCGCGGGACGAAGGCTTCGATGCCGTGGATCACGCCCCAGAGATTGACGCCGAGCACCCACTGCCAGTCGCGGTGCGTCGCGTCCTCGAGCGAGCCCCACAGCGCGACGCCCGCGTTGTTGCAGAGCACGTCCACGGCGCCGAGCTCGGCGAACGCGCGATCGGCGAGGGCCTGGACCTGCGCGAGGTCGGTGACGTCGGTGTGAACGGCGAGAGCGGTGCCGCCGCGCGCGCGGACCTCGTCGGCCGCCGCCCGCGCGCTCGCCTCGTCGACGTCGGCCACGACGACCCGGGCGCCTTCGCGCGCGAACACGCCGACGAGCGCACGTCCGATGCCGCTGCCGCCGCCGGTGACGACGGCGACGCGATCACGAAGAGACTCCAGCAGATACCCCCGACCCGAGAGATGAGACGGCTAGGCCTGAAGCAGCGGGCGCAACACCATCTCGAGCCGGTCCATGTCCGCAGGCTTGCGCAGGAAGGCTTTGAACCCGGCCGCTTCGGCCTTCATTAAGGTATCCGGGCTCATGTCGCCGGTCAACGCGACGATCGCGACCCCGGCGGCGCCCGGGTCGGTCTTGAGGCGCTCGGCGAACTCGAAGCCGCCGATGCCGCGCAGCCGGAGATCGAGGACGATCACGCGCGGCCGCGTGCGGCGTGCCAGCTCGAGCCCCGCCTCCCCGGACTCCGACATCACGATGCGCGCGTCCGGGAAGACCGTTTTCAGATACTCGCCGATCGCGAGGCGGGTGTCGGCATCGTCCTCGACGACCATGATGACGTGGGGTGCGCGGACCGACGCCACCGCCATCACCCCGCCGGCCGGTCTCGCGGTCGGCTCGTCCTACCTCGCCGGCGCCGCGCTCGTCGGTGTCGCGTCATCCGGCATCGCGAGCGTGATCGCGAGCGGCGCGCTCCAGCGGGCGAGCAGATCGGCCCGGCGGCGGGTGCCCTGGAGGAGCGTCTCGCCGTCCAGCAGGGCGCAGAACTGTTTCGGACGCTCGTCCCCTGCGATCTGCGTCGTCAAGGGTCTCAACCGCGTCCCATCGCCTCCCGCCAGAATCAACGCCCACGGCGGCGTGATCCGTTCGGGATCCGCGGCTGGTGGTTGGCATGGATCAGCATGCGATCGTACCCGTGAATATCGCTAACTTATTCCGCGAGATTCATTAGCGCGCTATCCGCCGAGGATCAGCAGGATCAGGCCGAGCACCATCACCACGCAGCCCGGCCAGATCAGCTTGATGCGCGCGCCCTCGCCGAACGCGAGATAGCCGATCGCCAGCGCCATCAGGACTTCGAGCTGCTTCACGGCTTCCACGTACGAGCTCACGGTCATCGTGTAGGCGGTGGTGCCGAGCCACGTCGAGATCGCCGCGAACGCGCCGAGCGCCAGGAAGCTCATCCAGTGCTTGCCGATCTGGCGGAAATGGCGGCCGGAGCGGTAGATCGCGAACGGCGTGATGAGCGCCGAGCAGAACACGTAGCCCATGAACACCGCGAAGGTCGGGCTCGAGAGCAACGCGAGCTGCTTGATGAAGATCACGCTGGGCGCGAAGAAGAACGCCGCGCCGATCGTGTAGCGCTGGCCCGGGTCACGCACGAGCGCGACCAGCGGCGCCCAGATGGACACGCGCGCGCGCTCGACGTTGAGCAGATAGAGGCCGACCACCGACAGCACGACGCCCGCGAGCCCGAGCGGCGTCGGTGACTCCCCGAGCGCCACGATGCCCCACACCACGAGCAGCAGCAGGCTCAGCTTCCACAGCGCGGTGACCAGCGAGATCTCGGCGACGTTCAGCGCCATCGCGAGGAACTGCGTGCCGGTGATCTGCACGATCGCGAACAGCAGGCAGTAGAGCCACACGCCGGGCTGGAGCGTCGGCCAGCCTTGCGTCACCACGCCGAGCGCGGCGAACGGCAGGATGAAGGTGAAGCGGCCCCAGACGTTGATCGTCTCGTCGAGCGCGTGCCCGAGACGCTTCATCACCATGTTGCGGAGGACCTGGAAGAGCGCGCTGCCGACGGCCAGGACGAACCAGAGCATGCGCGCCAGTCTATAATGCCGATCGCATGGTCGAAGGCGTTTCCAGCACGACTGAAACCGTTCCCGTCCGTGACGCCCATCGCATCGACGAGGCCGCGCTCGAGCGCTATCTCGTCGAGCACGTGCACGGCTTCCGCGGGCCCATCGAGCTCCGCCAGTTCCAGGGCGGGCAATCGAACCCGACGTACTACATGCGCACGGGCAGCGGCGAGTACGTCCTGCGACGCAAGCCGCCGGGCAAGCTCCTGCCCTCGGCGCACGCCGTGGACCGCGAGTACCGCGTGATCACCGCGCTGCAGGCCAGCGGCGTGCCGGTGCCGCGCACGTACGTGCTCTGCGAAGACCCCGCGGTCGTCGGCACGTCGTTCTACCTGATGGACTGCGTGCACGGGCGCGTGTTCGCCTACCCCGAGCTGCCCGGCGTCAGCCCGGCCGACCGCCGGGCGCTCTACGACCAGTTCGCCGAGATCCTCGCGCGGCTCCATCGCCTGGACTGGAAGGCGGTCGGGCTCGAGGACTTCGGGCGGCCGGGCAACTATTTCGCGCGCCAGATCCACCGCTGGGCGTCGCAGTACCGCGCGTCGGAAACGGAGAAGATCGACGCGATGGAGCGCTTGATGGTGTGGCTGCCGGAGAACATCCCGGCGGACGACACCGTCACGCTCGTGCACGGCGACTATCGGCCGGGCAACATGATCGTGCACCCGACGGAGCCGCGCGTCCTCGCGGTGCTCGACTGGGAGCTGTCGACGCTGGGCCACGCGCTCGGCGATCTCTCCTACACCTGCGTGCCGTACCACATGGGGCCCGGCGAGATGCTCGGCGGCGTCGACGGTCTCGATCTCGAATCGATGGGCATTCCGACCGAGGCGGAATACCTCGACGCGTACTGCGAGAAGGCGGGGCGCGGCCCGATCGACCACTGGGACTTCTACATCGCGTTCGCGCTCTTCCGTCTCGGCGCGATCGCGCAAGGGATCATGGGACGCGTGCGCGACGGCACGGCGAACGATCCGCGCGCGATCGAGCGCGGCAAGCGCGCGCGCCCGCTGGGCGAGGCGGGCTGGGCCGTCGTCGAACAATCGGGAAAGGGACGCTGAACGTGCGAGCAAACAGGCTCCGAGAGATCTGGGCGAAGGGCGAGGCGGCACTCAACGGCTGGGCGTCGATCCCGAGCGCCTTCGCCACCGAGGTGATGGCGCACCAGGGGTTCGACTCCATCACCGTCGACATGCAGCACGGGATCGTCGACTACCAGGCCGCGGCGACGATGCTCGCGGCGATCTCCACCACGAGCGTGGTGCCGCTCTCCCGCGTGCCGTGGAACGACTCCGCGTGGATCGGCAAGATCATGGACGCGGGCGTCTACGGCGTGATCTGCCCGATGATCAACACGCCGGAGCACGCCGAGCAGCTCGTGCAGTACTGCAAGTATCCGCCGCGCGGCATCCGGAGCTTCGGGCCCGCGCGCGCCGTCCTCTACGGCGGCGCCGACTACTGGCAGCACGCCGACCGGGAGCTGCTCGTCATCCCCATGATCGAGACCGCGGAGGCGCTGAAGAACCTCGACGCGATCCTGAGCGTCCCCGGCGTCGAAGCGGTCTACGTCGGCCCGGCCGACCTCAGCTTGTCGCTCGGCTGCAAGCCGCCGCGTCTCGACCAGACGGACGCGCCGGTCGTCGAGGCCCAGAAGATGATCGTCAAGGCGTGCAAGAACCACGGCGTCGCCGCCGGCATCCACTGCGCGACGGCGGCGTACGCGTCGAAGATGATCAACGACGGCTATCAGCTGGTGACGCTCGCGAGCGACTCGCGTCTCCTGGCCGCGAAAGCGTCGGACGAGATCAACGCCGTCCGAAAGAGCGGGACGAAAGCGGGCGTGCTGCCGGCGTACTAGGCCGGCAGCGCCGCGGCGACGATCCGGAAGCTCGTCGGCGGCAAGCTGCGCCAGACGCGCACGAGCCGCGTGTTCGGCATCGTGTCGACCGCGTCGGCCAGCGCGCGCGCCATCGGCCGCGGCGTCGTCGGAAGGATCTGCTCGAACTCCGCCATGTCGTGATCGCCCATCGCGGCCTGCCGGTACGCCTCGGTGAACGCGGTCGCGGTCCGGATGCCGTGCGACGCCAGCTTCGCGTGGGCTCCGTCCTCGCCACGGGCCTCGGGACCGAGGCACGTGTACAGAATCGCCTGGTCGACCCAATCGACGAGCCGCTCCGCGGGGAATCGCGTGTTGATCATCAGGTCGAGCAGGTCCGCGTCCGCCATGTTCGGCGTGTTCTCGATGTCCTCGTCCTCGAGCCGCGCCTCGTGCCACACCGTGAGGCCGTCGAGGTCGCTGATCGGCAGCTGCGCCTTGAGGCCCGGAAGGATCGCCGAGGGAATCAGCTTCTTGATGGAGCCCTCGATGATCTGCATGAAGACGCGCGGGAACACGCCGATCACGAAGCCGAGGAAGATCAGCGAGACCGCGTCGATCTCGATGAACCGCGCCCCGATGCCGAGGCTGCCCGCGAGCCCGAGCATCCACACGCCGATGACGGACAGCAGGATGCGCAGCACGCTCCCCATGTACGCGCTCGGCCGCAGGCCCTTCCGCACGTAGCGGCGGAAGAGAAGCTGGAGCGAGAAGAAGTACGCGCCGAGGAACGCCGCGGTGACGGGCGTGAGATTCGGCCACAGCGCGTACCACCACGGGATCACCGCCGTCGGGATGTCGCCCGCGACGAGCTTCAGCACGGGATCGGCGGCGAGGAGCCGGACGGCGACGTCGAGCGTGACCGGCGGCATCGTGATGAGCCACAGGAGCCCGGTGAGGAACGTCGCGATGACGACCGGCGCCGCGGCCTCCGCCACGAAGACCTCGCCGACGCTCGCACGCGACACCGTCACCTGCCGACGGCCGGTGTCGCGCGGCGCATCGAGGATGAGCTGGCGAAGGTCGTCGGGAATCTGACCGAACGCCGCTTCGAACTTCTGGAGGTACGCCTCGACGCGACGCGCCGCTCGGTCTCGGTCTCCCAGATCGGGTCGGCGTCCGGGCCACTCCCGGCCACGACGCGCGGCGTGAGCAGCCCGAGCCGCGTCAGGTTCGCGAGGAACTCGTTCAGGAGGCTGCTCTTCCGCGTGACGACGAACAGGTAGTAGAGCGACGGCGGCGTGAGACACGCCACGAGGATGAAGCCGATGCGGATCCGGGCGAACTGCCAGCCCGGCGACGCGAGCACGACGGCGAGCACCAGCGCCAGAAGGGCCGGCGCGACGGCGAAGGTGAGCAGCGCGCCCTGGCGCAGCGCGCTCTTCTTGATCCACTCCCGGCTCGAGCCGAACCAGAAGGGCACGCTCACGACCAGGAGGAGCAGCACGGCGAAGAACCACGGCGTCCACGGCCTGGCGAAGACGACGCTGCGCCCGGCGGTCACGGCGAGCACGACGGCGCCGGCCACGCCCCAGAACGCGATGCCGAGCGCGATGCTCGAGGTGTCGCGGTCCGGGCGCGCAGAAGAGGGCGGCGGCGGTGGGGTACCCGACGGCGGGGCCGTGACGACCTGCCCGTCGACCCGCGTGGTCTCGTCCGTCTCAGGCGCCATCGGTCTCACCTCCGAGAGCGGTGGCGGCAGTCTATGGACGCCCGTCGGTCGCTGTCAACCGACTATATGTACGTCGGGCGCGAGCTAGCTGTGCTTGCGCAGCTCCAGCCGGCCGATCTGGCGGCGATGCACCTCGTCGGGGCCGTCGGCGAAGCGCAGCGTGCGCGAGTGCGCCCACATGAACGCCAGCGGGAACTCCTGCGAGACACCGCCGCCGCCGTGCACCTGCATCGCCCAGTCGACGATCTGCAGCGTCATGTTCGGCACCGCGACCTTGATCTCCGCGATCGCCTGCTTCGCGGCCTTGTTGCCGACGGTGTCCATCATGTAGGCCGCGTGCAGCACGAGCAGGCGCGCCTGGTCGATCTTGATCCGCGCCTCCGCGAGCCGCTCGAGCGTGACGTCGTGGTCCGCGATGCGCTTGCCGAACGCCACGCGGCTCATCGCGCGCTTGCACATCAGCTCGAGCGCGCGCTCCGCCACGCCGATCTGCCGCATGCAGTGGTGGATGCGGCCGGGCCCGAGCCGGCCCTGCGCGATCTCGAAGCCGCGGCCCTCGCCGAGCAGCATGTTCGACGCGGGCACGCGCACGTTCTCGAAGAGCACCTCGCCGTGGCCGTGCGGCGCGTCGTCGTAGCCGAACACCGTCAGCATGCGGATGATTTTGATGCCCGGCGCTTCGCGCGGCACCACGATCATCGACTGCTGCTTGTACCGGTCGGGGTTCTTCGGGTCGGTCTTGCCCATGAAGATGAGGACCTTGCAGCGCGGGTCGCCGATGCCGGACGTCCACCACTTGTGGCCGTTGATGACGTAGTGGTCGCCGTCGCGCTCGATCCGCGACTCGATGTTCGTGGCGTCCGACGACGCGACCTTCGGCTCGGTCATCGCGAACGCGGACCGGATCTGGCCCTCGAGGAGCGGCACCATGTACTGCTTCTTCAAGTCCTCGTTGGCGTAGCGCTCGAAGACCTCCATGTTGCCGGTGTCGGGCGCCGAGCAGTTGAAGACCTCGGGCGCGATGTGCGAGCGGCCCATCAGCTCGCACAGCGGCGCGTACTCGAGGTTCGTCAGACCCGCGCCGCGTTCGCTCTCCGGCAGGAAGAGGTTCCACAGGCCGCGCTCGCGCGCCTTCTCCTTCAGCTCCTCCATGATCGGCGGGACCTGCCAGCGCGTCGGTCCGGCGTCGAGCTGCTCGTGGAAGACGTGCTCGTTGGGATAGATGTACTTGTTCATGAAGTCGCCGATCTGCTCCAAGTACATCTTCGTCTTCTTCGAGTACTCGAAATCCATGGATCTCCCTCCGGTGGCCCCGAACATACCATGCTAGGCTGACCGGCCGTGGTTCCCATCGCCCTCAAGCTCCTGGGTGGCTTCGAGGTCGCCGTCGGCGCGGGCGCGCCGGCGCGGATCCCCACGCGCAAGGCGCAAGCGCTGCGGGCGTACCTCGCGATGACCGCCGGGCGTCCCGTCGCGCGCGACGCGATCGCCGCGCTGCTGTGGAGCGGCGCCGCGGAGTCCGCCGCGCGCAACAACCTGCGCCAGACGCTGTTCGTCCTCAGGAAGTCGCTGGGTCCCGCCGCGGCGTCGCTGGACGTCGCCCAGACCACGGTGCGCCTGAGCGCGCGCGCGCGTCGACGTCGTCGAGTTCGAGCGCGACATCGGCCATGGCGAGCCCGAGCGG